>NZ_CP018154.1:1912860-2533041 GCF_001889025.1 Sphingorhabdus lutea
GGCCGCACTTTCTGGCGCACCTGTAACATCCACCCTAATGGGGCTTGGTGCATTTCCGGCAAGCGACCCCAATTGGCTTGGCATGTTGGGCATGCATGGCACATATGAAGCCAATTTGGCGATGAACCAATGCGATGTCATGTTCTGCTTTGGGGCGCGATTTGACGACCGGATAACGGGCCGCTTGGACGCATTTTCACCCAATAGCATTAAAGTGCATATTGACATTGACCGCAGCTCCATCAACAAAACCATCCATGTTGAACATGGAATAGTGGCCGATGTCGGCACGGCGTTAAAGCAAATGTGCGATATATGGAAATCACGCAAGATTAAGCCGCAAGATTTAACCGAATGGCAAGCCCGGATTAAGGGATGGCGCGCTGTGAAAAGCCTGAATTATCCGAAAAATGACACAGCCATCATGCCGCAATATGCCATTGAGCGATTATATGAGGGCACGAAAAAGCATAAACCCATTATCACCACCGAAGTGGGACAGCACCAAATGTGGGCGGCGCAATATTTCCATTTTGATGACCCCAATCAATGGCTCACCAGTGGCGGGCTTGGCACAATGGGATATGGTATGCCCGCGGCCATTGGTGCACAGGTTGCCCATCCCGATGCATTGGTCATCGACATTGCGGGAGAAGCCAGCATCCAAATGAATATTCAAGAAATGGGCACGGCCAGCCAATATCGTCTGCCGATTAAAATATTCATTCTCAACAATGAATGGATGGGCATGGTCCGCCAATGGCAGCAATTAACCTATGAAAGCCGCTATTCAAATAGCTATTCCGACAGCCTGCCTGACTTTGTCGCATTGGCAGAGGCATATGGGTGGAAGGGTATAAGATGTGACGATCCCGCAAAATTGGACGATGCCATTGCCGAAATGGTCGCCTATGACGGTCCGGTCATGTTTGATTGCCGCGTGGTAAAAGACGCCAATTGTTTCCCCATGATACCATCGGGCGCGGCACACACCGAAATGATTTTGATGAATGACACCGTGTCCGGCACAATGGACGATGAAGCAAAAGCGCTGGTTTAAGAAAGATTAAAATAATGCATATTCAACAATATGATGCACAGCGCCACGTCCTGACCCTGGTCGTGGATAATGAAGCAGGAACATTGGCGCGTATTGCGGGCATGTTTACCGCACGCGGATATAATATTGACAGCTTAACCGTCGCAGATATCAGCGAAGATCACGCGACCAGCCGTATTACAATTGTCACCAATGGTCCGCCCAATGTAATTGACCAAATTATTGCGCAATGTGAGCGGCTTGTCCCCGTGCATAAAGTAACCGATTTATCGGAGGCCGGCCCACATGTGGAGCGGGAACTTGCGCTGGTAAAGGTTTCAGGAAAGGGTGACAATCGAATTGAGGCTTTGCGCCTTGCCGATGTGTACCGCGCCCGCGTTATTGATGCGACCACCAGCAGCTTTATTTTTGAGTTGACCGGTGCGCCCGATAAAATAGACAGTTTTATCGCCATGATGCGTGAAGTTGGATTGGTAGAGGTGGCGCGAACCGGCGTTGCGGGATTAATGCGCGGCAAGGAAGCAAGTTAATGGCCATTTCTCCCCTATTTTTAGCATTTGCGCTTTTTGCCTCTGCTGATGTCAGTCATTCTGACCAAGAGATTATCGGCAAAAATGACCCCATTTTGGCGCATTGCATTGAGACATCGCGTGAAACCAGCGCCGATTATAGCCAATGCTATGGCGCGGCAATTAAACGCGCCGATGACAGGTTAAACATTGTTTATAAAAATTTGATGCAAAATGTCGGCGGCAAAGAAAGCGAAGCGGGCAAAGATTTGTTGAAGGAACAACGCCTGTGGATATCATTTAAGCAAGAGGCATGCGGTCTTTATTGGGGCAGTGAATTTGGCTCTATGCACCGCAGCATCATTGGCCCATCCTGCATATTAAACATTGTATCCTCACGGGTTGAACAATTGGAAGATATGAATAGTAATTTTGAAACTGAATATTAAATATATAAAATAAACTACTTAAATAAAAGGAAATATCATGAAAGTATTTTATGACGCCGATTGCGATTTAGGCCTCATCACTGAAAAGAAAGTTGCCATTGTTGGTTATGGCAGCCAAGGCCATGCCCATGCGCAAAATTTGCGTGACAGCGGCGTAAAAGACATTGCCATCGCCCTGCGCGAAGGCTCAGCCACCGCGAAAAAGGCAGAGGGCGCAGGCTTTAAAGTCATGTCAAATGCCGATGCGGCCAAATGGGCCGACCTTGTCATGATACTTGCCCCGGATGAACATCAGGCCGCAATTTATGCCGCCGATTATCATGCAAATATGAAAGAAGGCGCCGCATTGGCCTTTGCACATGGTTTGAACGTGCATTTTGGTTTAATTGAGCCGCGCCCTGACCTTGACGTCATTATGATTGCACCAAAAGGCCCTGGCCACACCGTACGCAGCGAATATCAACGCGGCGGCGGCGTTCCATGCCTTGTCGCGGTGGCGCAGGAAAAAGACGGCGAACAAGGCAATGGCTATGCCAAATCCCTTGCGCTTTCCTATGCCTCTGCCGTTGGTGGTGGCCGTAGCGGCATTATTGAAACAAATTTCCGTGAAGAATGCGAAACCGATTTATTTGGTGAACAAGCGGTATTATGCGGCGGCATTACCCATTTGATTCAAGCTGGCTTTGAAACATTGACTGAGGCCGGATATGCACCGGAAATGGCATATTTTGAATGTCTGCACGAAACAAAATTGATCGTCGATTTGCTATATGAAGGCGGCATTGCAAATATGCGTTATTCAATTTCAAATACCGCAGAATATGGCGATATTAAAACCGGACCGCGCATCATTACCGAAGAAACAAAGGCGGAAATGAAACGTGTTCTTGCCGATATTCAATCGGGCCGTTTTGTGAAGGATTTTGTGCTGGACAACCGTGCTGGACAACCAGAATTAAAGGCATCACGTAAAGCCGCCGCCGCGCACCCAATTGAGGAAACCGGCGCAAAATTGCGTGCCATGATGCCATGGATTGGCGCAAATAAATTGGTGGATAAAGAACGTAACTAATCCCCTACCCGTCCAATAAAGACGATAAATCGACCCTGGCGTGGGATAGGATTTCAACATTTCTATCCTCTCCGCTAGGGTCTTTTTGCATCAAAATTTCATCACGTTCACGCAATAAATTGGCGATGATATTTTGTGAAAGCCGTAACATGGCGGTCAGCCAGATGTTCACCAAAGGATCACCATTTAAACCGCGCAGGTCAAATAATGCCATTTTTGAGATAATATTTTCTGCGGGATAGAGGCTTTCATCTGTCACCCATCTATTCGTGGTGAACCATTTTATGGGAAGTCCATTATAATCCATTGATAAAGCAGCAATATGCACCACTTCGGCGCGCTTTCCCGTTATTTCAGGTGCAGCGATCAAGGGGTTAAAATCACTATCCATTGATTTTTTATCAATGAAGAAATGGAAATGACCATGCTCCTCGCCATCTCTGTCTTCTGGTGGATGGCAATGATAGAAAAACCGGCTGCCGGCGACGCCATTGACCACATCAATTTCGGGATAATGATTCCAAATTAAAACATCGTCCGGCACGATTCGGTGCATCAATGGCATAGCACTTTCATGCATGGCAACGCTGCTATCCATCAAAAATTCTGCTGCCTTTTGCTGCTCCATCATATTCTTAATCCCGCCATTAT
This sequence comes from Sphingorhabdus lutea, assembly GCF_001889025.1. GTDB lineage: Bacteria > Pseudomonadota > Alphaproteobacteria > Sphingomonadales > Sphingomonadaceae > Sphingorhabdus_B > Sphingorhabdus_B lutea. Next base: position 1,916,602 of record NZ_CP018154.1, read on the forward strand.
TACCTCCCCCCATTTTGGGGAGGGAGGCAATTTGATGTTCCAATTGCTTATGCGCGTGGGCTGCATTTCGCAGCGCATGGATTTGCTGCACAGGGATTAGCCGCGCATGGGTTGGCTGCACAGGGATTAGCCGCGCAGGGATTGGCCGCGCATTTATGCTTTTTTGCCATTTTGGCCTTTTTAACTTTTTTTGCCTTTTTGGGGGCACATGGACGCGCCGAACAATATGAAGATGAACGGCTCGGCCCACATGGCGCGGTTGCGCCAGCAACGCCGCCAATACTGGCCATGGCCAAACCACCGGTAATTGATAATAATTTTGCTAATTTCATTGCATTTGACATATATTTACTCCTTCTTACTTCCCGCCCGAAATTGGGCAAAACTTTCCCTTATGCGCCGAAAGCGGCATCATCTGGAATTTCTTTCCATTCAGCATTTGCTTTTTCAATGAAGCCGGAAATATCCTTCAGCCACATATTTTGAACTTGCTTATTGAAATTTAAATATAATTTGCCGTCGACAATTTTATATACGGTCGGATCACCGGGTGCGATTGAACCACGGGCCATTGCCCATGCGCAATGGCCGCCATATTGCGGCAGAAATTGCGCGGGGTCGGCGGAAAAGGCATCGGCATTTTTCTGGCTGGAAAAATGATAGGCGACGCCTTCATGCTTTACCATGATGGTCGCATTGCCCTTTACCGGAACGCCATCGCCCATGAAATAACTAACCACATCATATCCGCCAACGCCGATATTTTCGCCTTCAACGCCGACATAAACGGGCTTGGCCTCTGCATGGGTTAAAAATGCTATGGGCGATGCAGATACAGCCACTGCCGCCAATAATAATGAAAATTGTTTCTTAAACATAAAAAATCCTTTGAAAAGCTTGCCGGATAACATCGCCCTGTTGGTAACAGGTGTAGGGGGAACGCAATGTCACCCAGCATGCAATGTAATTCAGGCAAAGCCCTTCAAAGGTTACTTATTAAAAAATATATTTAGTATTTCTTACCTATATTGCTGTATTATATATTTAATTTTTATCTTATCCGCGATAAATACCATCGAGACGGTTTTTGGCCTCGGCATATTCTTTGGCAAGGCGGGCCACCATTTCGGCCACTGGACCGCGGGATTTAACCGCGCCAATACCCTGCCCGCTGCCCCAGATGTCCTTCCATGCCTTGGCATCGCTATTCCCGCCAGAGCCGAAATTCATCGCGCTGGGGTCGCTTTCGGGCAAATTATTGGGGTCCATGCCCGCATTTTCAATTGAAGGACGCAAATAATTGCCATGAATACCAGTAAACAGGTTGGAATAAACAATGTCATCGGCCGAACAATCAACAATGGATTGTTTATATTCCTCAACCGCACGTGCTTCATCAGTGGAAATAAAGACACTGCCCATATAGGCAAGGTCTGCGCCCATTGCCTGTGCACCCAAAATGGACGCGCCCGTGCCAATTGAACCGGACAGCGCAACTGGACCATCAAACCATTCGCGAATCTCCTGAACCAAGGCAAAGGGAGATGTAACGCCGGCATGGCCGCCCGCGCCCGCCGCCACAGGGATAAGGCCATCTGCGCCTTTCTCAATCGCCTTATGTGAAAAACGATCGTTAATCACATCATGCAAGGCAATACCGCCCCAGCTATGAACCGCGTCATTCACTTCTTTAATCGCGCCCAATGACGTAATGGTAATGGGCACTTTCCATTTGGCACAGGTCGCCAAATCTTCCTGAAGGCGGTTATTGGTTTTATGCACAATTTGATTTACCGCAAATGGCGCTGCCGGATTGTCCGGATTATCACGATTATGTGCGGCCAATTCCTCGGTAATTTGGTGCAGCCATTCGTCAAGCTGTGCCTGTGGCCGGGCATTTAATGCCGGAAATGCACCAATAATTCCTGCCTTACATTGGGCGATTACCAATTCTGGTCCTGAAATAATGAACAAAGGCGACCCAATTACGGGCAAACGCAAATTATCAAATAATGGTGGCAATGACATCAAATATTCTCCGGTTTAATTCCTTGATTAAATCCATGTAATGCGGCTTTATGCCCTATGTCAAATGCCCAATCATATATTATTCATCGCGCTTAAAATTGCCCTTACGGAAGCGGTCGCCACATCGCGGCTATTGCCCACTCCAAAAAGGATAGGACCATTGCCAACACGGCATTCAACATAGGCCGCAGCCCGCGCATCCGTGCCATGGCCAATGGCATGTTCGCTATAATCGATTATATCAATCACGCCGCCCACGCTTTGTTCCAATGCGTTGGCCAAAGAAGAAATTAAACCATTGCCCCGCCCGCTTATTGATTGTTCTTCACCATCAATGCGGACCATACCAACAAAAAATCGCTCCGTCCTTTGTTGTGGATTAAGGCTTTCATTAAAATCCACCAACTCAAAACGCACATCATCATCGGGGATAAGGTGATAGCGAGACTGAAACGCCTCCCATATATCTTGAGAGCTTAACTCCCTGCCCGTTTCATCGGACAAAATCTGGACCGTTTTGGAGAAATTAGCCTGCATTTTTTTGGGTAATTTATATCCATAATCTTTTTCAAGGACCCATGCGACACCGCCCTTGCCGCTTTGTGAATTAACGCGAATGACCGCTTCATAATCACGGCCAAGGTCCGCCGGATCAATGGGCAAATATGGCACTTGCCACAAATTATCATTGCGTTTTTCCTGTGCCTCAAAACCCTTTTTAATCGCGTCTTGATGGCTACCGGAAAATGCGGTGAACACCAAATCACCCGCATATGGATGGCGCGGATGAACAGGCAAATCATTACAATAAGTCACCGTTTCAATCACTTCATCAATATTGGAAAAATCCAAATTTGGGTGCACGCCCTGCGTATATAAATTAAGCGCCAATGTCACCAAATCAACATTGCCCGTGCGTTCGCCATTGCCAAATAAACAACCCTCTATCCGGTCCGCCCCCGCCATCAGGCCAAGTTCCGCCGCCGCAATGCCGCTGCCCCTGTCATTATGGGGGTGCAGCGAGATAATAACCTTTTCCCGCGCAGAAATATTGCGGCACATCCATTCAATTTGGTCAGCATAAATATTGGGGGTCGATGCCTCCACCGTGGCGGGAAGGTTTAGGATAAGCGGTTTTTCGGTTGTGGGCTGTAATATTTCCATCACCGCTTCACATACTTCCAAACTGAAATCCAATTCGGCGGTAGAAAATGTTTCGGGCGAATATTCAAAATGCCAATCGGTTTCGGGATATTTGGCCGCCTGTTCCTTTAAAATCTCAGCGCCTTGCTGTGCAATGCCAATCACCCCTGGCTTATCCAATTTAAACACAATGTCGCGCCATGCCGGTGATACGGCATTATATAAATGCACAATTGCCCTTTTCGCGCCGGCCATGCTTTCAAAAGTGCGCTCAATCAAATCACGGCGTGATTGGGTTAACCCTTGAATAATAACATCGTCCGGGACCTTTTTTTGATCAACCAATGACCGCACATAATCAAAATCGGTCAGGCTGGCAGATGGAAAACCAACCTCAATCTCTTTGACACCAATTTTCACCAGCAAATCAAAGAAACGCGCCTTCTTCTCGCTATTCATAGGGTCAATCAATGCCTGATTACCATCGCGCAAATCGGTGGATAGCCAACGCGGTGCTTTTTCTATCAAGCGGTCGGGCCATTGGCGGTCTGGCAAATTAATTTTAGGAAATGGACGATATTTTTGTGAAGGATCGGTAATCATGAAAATGCCTATCAAATTTGTATATTGTAAAAAAGCGTTATGACCTTTTTTATAAAACCCCTAGGCGATAGCTGGTCATGAAAATAGCTAACCTTTCGCCTAAGGGCGGGTTAGTCGCAGGCATAATGATAAAAGCGTCTTCTTTGTCATAATATTCTCTATGCTGATATTTGCTATTATCGTCCAGCATTATTTTAACATTTTTATACCAGCATAGTGCAAATTATATTATTTAATTTCCAATATGCCCCATAATATAGGCGAAAACATCATCCCATTAAAAATTAAAATCATAAATACACATATAATTTTTGTGGAATATATTTATTATTATAATCTAAATTTCAACCTGGCTGCCAAGCTCCACCACGCGGTTGGTAGGCAATTTGAAAAAATCCATCGCATTGGCTGCATTTCGCAACATCCATGAAAATAATGGTTTGCGCCATTGTGCCATGCCGCCCTTTTTCGTGGTGCGCAATGTTTGCCGTGATAGGAAAAAGCTGGTCTTCATCATATCAAATTTGCCGCCGCAAATATTGATATTCTTCAACGCAAGCGGCACGTTACTCTCCTGCATAAATCCATAACGCAGGACAATACGGAAAAACCCATCTCCCAAATCGGTAACCAGCGCTCTTTCCTTTGGCCGAACATGGGGAATATCCAAAATTTGCACCGTCAATATAACCACCCGTTCATGCAGCACCTTATTATGTTTAATATTGTGCAATAGGGCCGATGGCACACCATCGGGAGAACTTGCCATAAATATTGCCGTGCCCGGAGCGCGCTGCGCACTGGATCTGGCAGATTGGATGAATATATCCAAAGGCATTGATTCATCCGCCATTCGGTTGCGTAAAATCATCCGCCCACGCGCCCAAGTGGTCAATAATACCGCAATAATTGCGCCAATTAACAATGGGAACCAACCGCCATCAGGCACTTTGGTCAAATTTGCGCCGAAATAGGCAATATCGACAATGAAGAATATCGCTAATAAGGGGATGGAATAATAAAGTTTCCATTTCCAAAGCTGGGTCAACAGCACCGCCAATAAACAGCTATCAATCAACATCGCGCCAGTTACAGCAATGCCATATGCTGCGGTCAAATTTGATGAGCTTTGGAAGGTTAGAACCAAAATAATCACCATCGTCATCAAAAACCAATTGATGGTTGGAATGTAAATTTGCCCCGCCTGGCTTGCGCTAGTATGTTCAATTTGCAAACGGGGGATAAAGCCAAGTTGAATGGCCTGCTGTGTTACCGAAAATGCGCCGGTAATCACCGCTTGAGAAGCGATAATCGCGGCCATTGTCGCAATGATGATTAGGGGTAATTGAAACCATTCGGGCGCCAGTAAGTAAAATGGGCTTTCCAACGCAGGTGCGCCATCACGAATTAACAATGCACCCTGTCCCATATAGTTTAATATCAATGCAGGCAAAACAAATACCAGCCAGCTTACGCCAATGGGTTTGCGGCCAAAATGACCCATATCGGCATATAATGCCTCCGCCCCAGTAACCGCCAAGACCACGGTGCCAAGCGCCAAAAACGCCTTATATCCATCAATAATGAAGAAATTTATCGCATGATGCGGCATTAAAGCATATAAAATTGACGGTGTCGCGGCGATGGAAATAATTCCCAAAACCGCAATGGTTCCAAAATATAATAACATAATTGGCCCAAAAAATGCGGCCACTTTTGATGTTCCTGCACGTTGTATTGCAAATAAAAATATCAAAATACCAATGGCCAACGGCAAAATTAAATTGGAAAGTGCCGGGCTATACACGCCCACACCCTCAACCGCGCTTAACACCGACACAGCAGGCGTTATCATGCTATCACCATAAAAAAGGGCGGTGGCAAATATACCTAATAAAACTATACCCGCAGTCCAGCTTTTCTTGCCAGCATTTTTGCTGATTAGAGCAAGCAGCGCAAGCGATCCGCCCTCCCCCTTATTATCCGCGCGCATAACAATGGCGACATATTTGACCGTCACCACCAAAATCATGGACCAGAACATTAAACTAATCACGCCGTAAATATGCTCTACATCCAAATCCAATGGATGATGCCCGGCAAATGTTTCGCGCAGCGCATAAATTGGGCTGGTCCCGATATCACCAAAAACAACGCCAATCGCGCCAACCGCCATCGCGCCTAGGCTGGCCTTTTTATGGCCGCCATGGTGAGTATTTTCACCATTTCCTTCAACTAAGGCTGTGTTTTGAGCGCTCGTCATATAAATTTTACCCTGTGCATTTTATGCAGTCTTAAGTTTCATTTTTATATTTCACTAAATAATCAACTGCTTATTGACGATTTACCTTGGCTGAGTCGTCATTTGCTGAATTGCACCATATTGCAGAAATAAAGGTTGATACCAATCACTATTTTTCGGACCATTTTTCAATGCCTTACCCCAGAATTTCATTGTTTCTTCGGGTTTACCATCCATTAAAGCGGCCAATCCCATAAAATATTGGGGGCTGGGCGATTGCGGCCATAATTGCTCTGCTCTATCAAAAGCATCCTGCGCGGGGGCAGACATGCGCCCACCACTTGCCAACATGATTTGCAGACCAAGAGCCGACCATAAATCGGGTTGATTTGGGTATTTTTTAATGCCGCCCTGTATATATGCTGCCGCCAGATGATAATCACCGCCCCGCGCCAGGCTGTCCGATATGATTAAATATTGTTTCGACACAGCGAATTTACGATCCATTTTGGCGCGCATTTCAATCAATAATGCAGCGGTCTTGCCATCATCGCCAATTTTTTGCGCCGCCGAAGATGGCATATTGCTATTGCCTGAAACGCTATATCCCGCAAGGCCAAGACACATAAACATTGCCAATGGCGCCATGCGCGACCATGCAATTTTTCCCAAATAACGAAAGGACAGCAATAAAATCGCCATGATAATAAGGATGAAAATCCAGATCATTATGCCTCATCCTTAATAAATAATCTTTGCGTTAAGAAAAAACCGCCCAACAATAATAAAATTGGCAAAATCCAAATGAACATCCCTACCCCCTTTGACGGGGGGGTAAAGGTGACATAACGGCCATAGCGGCCAATCATCCAATCGTTAATTTCCTGTTTTGATTTACCCTGCGCGATTTGGGATCGAACCTCGGCCCGCATGGCCCCGGCAATTGGTGCATCGCTGTCTGACACCGACTGCCCCTGACATTGGATGCATCGCAATTGGTGCATTACCTCCATTGCCTTTGCCTCCAATTTTGGATCGGCAAGTGGTTTTTCATTCAACGGCAATTCGGCCTGCGCGAACAGGGGCAATGGCGCAAGAAGGGATAATGAAAAACCCAATAATATTGCGCGAAACATCATCATTATTGGCCGCCCATTTTCTGCGCCCGTTCCGCATCCTGCATTATTTTGACCAATTTTGGAATATCATCGGCCCGCACATCGCCAAGATGCTGGTGGATAATATTCCCCTCACCATCGATAATAAAGGTTTCAGGAACGCCTGAAGACCCCATTTTCAATTGAAATGCAAAATCATTATCCGCCCCAATGCGCGTATAGGGATTGCCATATTGCGCCAAAAATGCCGATAAATCCGCCGGTTTATCGTTTAAGGCAACGCCATTTATTTCAAATCCTTGCTTTTTCAACGCCTCCAACATGGGTGCTTCGGCGGCGCATGGACCGCACCAGCTGGCAAAGAAATTCAGCATGCGGACCTTCCCCCCGCCAAAATCAGATGATTTTAAGCCTGGCATTTCTGTCTGCGCGGCTGGCAATGAAAATTGCGGCAAAGGCTGCCCCACCATTGCCGATTCAACAAAACCATCATCCTCACCTTGATATAATTGATAGGCGAATAACCCGCCAATAAAGGCGATGATGATTAAAGGAACCCAAAAGATAATTTTTTTAATCATGATATATTCCCGCCATAGGGGTTTTTATTTTTCCGCCCTTGCCGCCATTTTTTTATATATAATAATATCGCGGATCGAGAGATTAGCGCCAATATTCCGCCAAATGCGATTATCAACCCGCCAAGCCATATCATCCATACCAATGGTTTCCACCAAAGGCGAACCTGCCAATTTTTCCCCTCATTTTGTCCCAGAGAAATATATAATTGCCCATCTGGCCGCATCAATAATCCCGCTTCCGTCGTTTGTTGCTCCGGATTAAAAAAGAAACGTTTTTGCGGTGTCATTTCAAATTTATCACCATTGCGGCTGGCCATGATATTTGCCTGTTGCGCAACCCAATTTTCGCCGACAACGGGGCGTATTTCTTGTAATTTAACCTGCCATCCGGCGAAATTTGTCTCTTTGCCCTCGTTTAAAATGACAAGCTGTTCCTTGCTCCACCCTGATTCCGCCGCCATGCCGCCAACCGACACTGCAACGCCAAAATGGGCAATGACCATAGCGTAAATGGGCAATGGAGTGCGGCGTAAATTGCGCCCATATAATGGCATGAATGAACCAATGGCCAGCGCAATTGCAATGGCCGCACCCAATATAGGGAAAATCCCAGCCTGAGGCGACAATAGATAGATGATTATGGCAAGCAGACCGAATAATATAATCGGTAATAAAGCCCGCCAGCCCATATTTTGTGCCTCATCCTTGCGCCAACGAAGTAATGGCCCAACCAATAATAATAAAAACATGCCAAGAGTGATGGGAATGGTGGTTTGGTTAAAATAGGGCGGGCCAACGGAAATTTTATCGGGGCTTATCGCCTCCACCGCTAATGGGAACAAAGTGCCGACAAAAATAACCGCCAAAATAACGGTTAATAACATATTGTTCAGCACCAATGCGCCCTCGCGGCTTATAAAATGGAATAATTTACCCTGTCTTACCGTGCCAATTTTTATGGCAAAAATCGCAAATGCACCACCAACATAAAATAATAATAACCCCAAGATGAAACTGCCTCTTTCGGGGTCAACGGCAAAGCTATGCACGCTGGTCAATATGCCCGATCGCACCAAAAATGTACCCAGCATGGACATGGCAAAGCATAAAAGCGCCAACATAATCGTCCACGCACGCAGCGCATCGCGCGCAGCAAGCACACTGACCGAATGGAGCAGCGCCGTTGCTGCCAACCAAGGCATTAAGGACGCATTTTCAACCGGATCCCAAAACCACCAGCCACCCCAGCCAAGTTCATAATATGCCCAATAGCTGCCTGCGACGATGCCAATGGTCAAGAATATCCATGATAAAAGCACCCATGGCCGCATTGCGCGGGCAAAGGCTGGACCAACTTGGCCGGTCAACATTGCGCCTAATGCCAATGAAAATGCGACTGACAGGCCGACATAGCCGATATATAATGTGGGTGGGTGGAACGCCAAACCCAAATCCTGTAACAAAGGGTTTAACCCCGCACCAACCTGTGCAGCGGGATATAGCCGTTCAAACGGATTTGACACCGAAATTAAAAATAGAAAAAAACCAAGCGCGATAAAGGCCTGCACCGCCAATGTCGCATTTAATGTTGCGCGGTTTATCCGCCGTTCAAAAATAGCAATGGCCGCGCCCGACAATGTTAAAATCATCACCCATAATAGCATCGAACCTTCATGATTGCCCCAGCTGCCGGCGATTTTAAAAATCATGGGTTTGTCGATATGGCTGTTACTGGCCACCAATAATAACGATAAATCGGTTATCACGAATAAATAAATTAACGCACCAAAAGCGGCCATTACCAATGCAGCCTGTGCAATGGCGGCAGGCCGGATAATATAGGCCAATTCCTGACGCCCAAAAATGGTAAAACTTGCCGAAATTGCCTGTAATAAGGCAAGCATGGCCGCGACCCAAAGCGCACTATGGCCCAATTCTGCAATCATTCGACGACGCTGTCTTTGCTATGTTCTGCCTGATATTGGTCCATATCGCCCAGCTCCCTTGGCACATAATTTTCATCATGCCGGGCAAGCAAGCTGTCCGCGACAAATTGCCCCTGTGCATTTAACCGTCCCTCGGCCACCACACCCGAACCTTCGACAAATAAATCTGGCAAAATCCCGCTATAATTTACCAAAATTTGGGAATTTTTATCCTGAACAGTAAATTGAACCGACGTGCCATCGGGGGATTTTTCTATTGATCCATGCTTTACCATGCCGCCCAATCGCACCGCCTTGCCCTCTTCTATTTTTGAGGAATTTAGCGTGGTGGGCGTGTAAAAATATGCCGCCTGATCGCGCAGGGCATTGGCCGCCAATAATGCCGCCCCAATTAACATTAACAGGGCGAATAATATTAAAATTAAGCGTTGATGCTTTGCCTTTACGCCTTGCCCCATCTTTTTGGAGATATTATTTTGATGTCCCTTCACCATTTCAACTATCTTTTCTTAAATCATCGCTGCTTTTTTCCGCGCGTTTCATTTTGACATAACTATCCCATGATAGCAGGAAAATGCCGGCAAAAGTGACGGCAAAGGCGGCAATTATATATGGCATATGGTTCATAACCTATCCCTCTGCCCTGCGGCGCATACGGTTTTCAACCTTTATTTGGGCCAAAATGCTGCGCATTCGCATCAACACAACCGCGCCAAAAATTAACGAAAAGCCCAATATCGCGCCATAAAGCGGGTAAAGATAGGCCGCATCAATTGACGAGCCGCCCAAAGTGATGCTGGGTTTTTGATGCTGGCTTTCCCACCAGATAACCGAACGGTTGATAATGGGAATATTTACCGCGCCAAATATGCCGAAAATCGCGGCAAAGCGGCTTGTTTCGCCCTTATTACTGCTGCTGCTGACCAATGAAATATAGGCGATATAGATTAAAAATAACACCAACATGGATGTTAAGCGGCCATCCCATACCCACCATGCGCCCCATGCGGGCCGTCCCCAAATCGATCCAGTAACAAGACAAATTGCCGCAAAAACCGCGCCTGGCACGGCAATGGCGCGCGCCGATATTCCGGCCAAGGGATGTCGCCAGACCAATTGAACGATGCTGGCAATCGCAATACTGGTCCAACCCGCCATAGAAAGCCATGCAGACGGCACATGAACAAAGATAATAGACACCATTTTGCCCATTAACCGTTCTTCAGGAACCATCGTCACGCCCCATAAACAAGAAGCGAGAGTCAAAATCATACCCGGCCAAAACAGCCAAAAAGTGGCTGGTTTTGCAATTTTAAGAAATTGGGCAGGATTAGCGTATTTATGCATGGTATAGACTCGAAGAGCGTTTAGCATCCATGAGCCATATTCACCAACAATAATTGACGAAAAAGCCGCTTAATATGGCAAATTTTATCGGCCAATTAATTTTTGCGCCATTTGATCGGCAATTTTTGACGATGCAATATTGGTTTCTTCGCTTTGTTTCCAAATATCGCTTAACCGCTGTGGAATGATTTTAATCCGCTCATTCACATCATCCACCGTTGCATTACCCAAATATTCCAACCCAACATTTATAATGCCGCCCGCATTTATGACATAATCCGGTGCATATAAAATGCCGCGTTCAAACAATATTTGCGAATCGCGCGCGGTGGCAAATTGATTATTCGCGCCGCCGGCAACAATTTGGCATTTTAACGCAGCAATGCTTTGTTGGTTTAAAACCGCGCCCAATGCATTGGGGCTGAAAATATCACATTCGCTGGTCATGATATTGTCCAGATCGACATGCGCCGCGTCAATTTCCTCGGCCAATTTTGCGGCTTTATCCGCAAATAAATCCGCCAAAATCAATATTGCGCCATCCTTGGCCAATAATTTGGCGACCCCCCCGCCAACACTGCCCACGCCCTGTATCGCCACACGAACGCCGCGCATATCATCAACGCCCAATTTATGCTTTGCCGCTGCCTTTATGCCCAAATATACGCCATAGGCGGTATAGGGCCCTGGGTCGCCACCAGCCAGATTTGGGTCGCTAACCGGCAGGCCGGCAACATATTTGGTTTGTTTTGAAATTTCCACCATATCCATATCGGACATGCCAACATCTTCGGCAGTGACATATTGTTCATTATATTGGTTAATCGCGCGTCCAAATGCCGCCAGCATTTCGGGGGTTTTTGTGCGTTTTGCATCGGCCAATATCACCGCTTTACCACCGCCAAGGGGCAATCCGGCCATTGCATTTTTATAACTCATTCCGCGTGACAAACGCAGCGCGTCGGTAATCGCCATTTGCGGCTGTGCATAATGCCAAAATCGGGTACCGCCTGCTGCGGGTCCTAAATTTGTGGAGTGAACGGCGATCACGCTTCGCAGTCCGCTTTTATAATCCTCAACAACATGAACCGCTTCATGCGCGTCAAAATCAGGCAATTCCCAAATAGAGGTCATATTATATCCACTTTTCAACATTCAGCCATTTATGACGATAATATATCCGTCATAGATTATCATATATCGACATGATATTGGCGTAATTTAATAATTATATGATGTAATAATATTATAAATGTCTTTTGTCATCCCCCGTAATGCAATTTATAAAATAACATTTAGGGGAGAGAAAAAATGGGGCGACCGAGGGGTCTCGAACCCCCGACCTCCGGTACCACAAACCGGCGCTCTAACCAACTGAGCTACGATCGCCACATAACCAATTAACAAAACATCAATTGGGTGAGGCCGCTCCTTAATCCTACTATATATATTTGGTCAAGCATAATGCACAAAAAAAAGAGTGACTATTTTTGCTAGCCAAACAAAAAAGCCATGCTAAAAATTAAAATTATGGGAATTGGAAAAGCATTATTACAATATCGGCCTGGCCCTGCCATGTTGGTTTCTGCGGCATTTATTGGACCAGGAACGGTCACAATATGCACGTTAAGCGGCGTAAAATTTGGCTATTCACTATTGTGGGTCATGTTATTTGCCACTTTTGCCACCATAATTTTGCAAAATTTGGCCAGCCATGTTGCCATCATCCTGCAAAAGGGATTGGGAGAGGCGATTTTGGACGCCCTGCCCAATAAATTAACGAAAATATTATTCTCTATCATCCTTATTACAGCATTATTTGTAGGCAATAGTGCCTATGAATCGGGCAATATTGCGGGGGTGATGATGGGAATTAACGCCATCAACCCACAAATTACGCCTTCGTTACTCCCCTTATTGGTCGGAGGATTCGTTATTTTAATGGTATTTTTTGGGGCGCAAAAATGGTTGGAGAAAATTTTAATCGCCATTGTGGTGGTGATGAGCATTTCTTTTTTAATCAGTTTAATCATCGTAAAACCGAATTTTGCGTTAATGATGGGCGGTTTTATCCCCAATCTTTCTGATGAAAATCTATTCACCGCAATTGCATTGGTTGGCACCACAATAGTGCCATATAATTTATTTTTGCACGCGGCTTTATCCAAAAAACATTGGAAAAGCGCGGATAAACTGACCGAGGCGAATGTCGAAAATGCTGTTTCCATTTCACTGGGCGGGCTGGTTTCCATGGCGATTATTGCCACTGCCGCCGCAGCATTTTTTGGTAATAATATTGAAATTCAAAGCGCCGCCGACATGGCGGGGCAAATGCGTCCCTTATTTGGTGATGTCGCGCAATATGCATTGGGCGCGGGTTTATTTGCCGCCGGTTTAACCTCCGCCATAACTGCGCCAATGGCCACAGCATATATTGCCTGCGAAATCACCGGCGCACAGGGCAAAAATTATGAACAAATATTGTTCAAATCCACCGCCATTTTGGTGGCGGCCATTGGCACCGCCCTGGCCTCCTTGGGAATTAAACCGGTTGAAATTATTACCATTGCACAATTTGCAAATGGGCTTTTACTGCCAATTGTCGCACTTTTCTTAATGATATTGATAACATCAAGCTCTGCATTGGCGGCGCATAGGCCGGGTAAGATAAAAATTATTTCAGGATGGGTTATCTTGATTTTTTGCACCTTTTTGGGCGCAAAATCATTATTGGGCGCCGAATCATTGACTCATATTCTTGGATTAAGTTGAGCAATGGCGAACATTGACCTTAATTGCGACCTTGGCGAAGACAGCGCCGCCGAATCACAGGCGCGCGACATTAAAATTATGGATGTGGTCAGCAGCGTAAATATTGCATGTGGCGGGCATGCGGGCGATGAATTTAGCATGGCATATATGATGAAGGAGGCGGCAAAGCGCGGCGTTGCCATTGGCGCGCATCCCTCCTTTCCCGATACGCAAAATTTTGGCCGTAAAGAAATGATAATGACATCGGATCAATTATCATCGGCCATTATATCTCAACTGGAAATTTTTGCTGATATTGCCCACGCCCAAAATATCGTGGTGCGCCATGTAAAACCCCATGGGGCATTATATAATATCGCGGCAAGAAATGCGGAAATTTCGCATATTATTTGCGCAGCTGTGGCCGAAATTTTTCCCAATATAAATTATTATGGGCTCGCCGGATCGCAATGCCGCGGTATTGCGGCCCAATATGGCCTTAAATATATTGATGAAGCCTTTGCCGATCGGCGATATAATCAGGATAAAAGTTTGGTCCAGCGTAGCGAGCCCGATGCCATTTTGCATGATGTCCCCGAACAATCTATACAGGCGCTAAATATGGCGCTTGGCAGACCAATATTGGATAAAAATGGCGCCGATTTAACCATAAACGCACAAAGCCTTTGCCTTCATTCAGATAGCAATGACGCATTGAAAAGCGCACAGGCAATTTATCAAATTTTGCAAGAAAATGGCATTTCCATCCAACCGATATGAACCAAATTAACATCATATATAGCGGCGAAGATTATATCCTTATCGCGCCATATGAAGGATTAAGCGCATCACAAACCGCAAGCCGTCTGCGCAGCGATTTTTTTGCCGATATTATTGCCGGATGGTCTGATATCGCCATAAGCTATGACCCATTATTATATGATGAGGCAAAGATTATGGCGCAAATTACCCAATGCCTTTCCCCGCCACATGATAAAGTGCAAACAGATGAAAAACAGCATATATTAACTGCAAATTTTACTGCTGCGGATGCGCCCGACATTTTAATGGCCAGCCAATTTTACGATATGAGCAAAGATGATTTTATATCCCATATCCAAACAAGCATATTTGACGTGGTGATGATGGGCTTTCAACCCGGCTTTGCATATTTACAAAATTCTAATGATTTATTTCAACGCCCCATGACGCGTTTGGATAATCCCCGGCAACATGTACCGGCTGGAAGTATTGGTTTTTTGGGAAATCGCGCCTGTATTTATGCAAATGACGGCCCGGGCGGCTGGCCCATTATTGGCCGGATAAGTCAATCATTAGTGCATTTAGATATAGCGGAAAATGGCCAATCGCCCTTTTTATTAAAATTGGGGGATGAGATTATTTTTTCGTCCGTGGAAATTGCAACATGATAGCCGCGTTAAAAATTATAAATCCGGGCATTGGCTCGACCTTACAGGGAATTCCCTATCGCGCGAATCGCGCCTTTGGCATGCCCCTATGCGGTCCTGCAGAGCCGATTATGATGGCATTGGCCAATTATTTGGTAGGAAATGAAAGCAGCGCCCTTGCCCTTGAAACAGGCTGGTCGCCGCTTCGCTTAACCGCCATGGGTGATGTGAAAATTGCGGTTGCAGGTTCAATTGATTATGTGACGATAAATGGCGTAATTGCGGACCATTATTCCACCCTATATGTACCATGCGGCGGCGACATATTCATCATGCCCAATAATATAGGACGCAGCTGCTATCTTGCCATATCGGGCGGATTTGTCGGGGAAAAATGGATGCAAGGTAATTCAACCTATCTTCCTTCCAAAATTGGTGGTTCGGCCTTGATCCCTATTTTTGGAGGGCATATTTTACATGCCAATCACCCGCAAATTATTGGAGATAATATATGCCATATCCCGATTGAATATCGCCAGCCAATTTTGACAGATAAGATTATCCGTTTTATTGCCGGGCCAGAATGGCATTTATTAGATGAAGGACAAAAGGCGCTATTCACAACGCAAAAATGGCAGATTAGCAATCGTGGAGACCGAATGGGATTGTCATTAAACGGCAAAAATGCGTTAAAAATTCCGCATCATCATATGGATAGCAGCGCGGTTTTCAACGGCACCATTCAATGCCCGCCAAATGGACAGCCCTATATTTTGGGGGTTGATGGCCAAACAAGCGGCGGATATCCGCGCATTGCCCAAATTATCGCGGCGGATCGGCATTTAATTGGTGGCTGTGCGCCGGGAAATAATATTATTTTCCAAATGAAAGAACCGGAGGAAGCGCGTCGCCTCCACCGGTTAAAACTTTCAAAATGGCGGGAATTACTTCCCGATTTACGGCTGGATTAAAACAGCCATAATTCCATTATTTTTTAAGTGAAAGACCGCCAAAACGCTTGTTAAAGCGTGCAACCTGACCGCCTGCATCCAACATACGTTGGTTGCCACCATTCCATGCAGGGTGAGAAGAAGGGTCAATATCCAATTTCAGGACGTCGCCTTCCTTGCCCCATGTGGAACGCGTTTCAAATTGCGAACCATCGGTCATTTGTACTTTAATCATGTGATAATCGGGATGAATATCTTTTTTCATCAATCTTGCTCCATATTTTGACTGGTTTCCGACCAGCCATTAGAACGGCCCAAATGGACAGAAGCAACGCCAATAACGGGGCTTCTTAACATTTGCAACCAATAGTTTTAATAAAGGCGGATAAAATAACCCGCCCCCTCTTTCGGGACAATGAAAACCTTATTGCGGGGGATCTGCAATCATTGCCATAAATTCCGCCTCTGCGGCCACAATATCACCCAACATTGCCTTACCCGCAAATCGGCAGGCACGTTTGCTCTGTTTGGTAAATTCGACATTTAAATGCAGTAAACAACCCGGTTCAACGGGCGCACGGAATTTGGCATTGTCAATTGACATGAAATAAACCAGCTTACCCGATCCGGCAAGACCAAGGCTTTCCATCGCCAACACGCCAGCCGCCTGTGCCAAAGCCTCAACAATCATAACCCCTGGCATGATGGGGCGTCCAGGGAAATGCCCTTGAAAAAACCCTTCATTCATGGTCACAGCCTTTACCGCGACAATCCGCTCATTCATGACCAGTTCTTCAACACGGTCAACTAACAACATGGGATAACGGTGCGGAAGCACCGCCATCACCTTGCGGACATCATATCCCTCGACTTTGGTCATATTGCCCCCAATTGACCTTAGCGTGATTCAGGTTGCGCAGCATTGGCAGCTGGCGCATTTTGTTGTGCAGCGGCCTGTGCGGCGCGTTGACGCGCAACATTGGTCAATAATTGTTGAATTTGTTCATAAATGCCATATCCCTGACGCGAAGGCTGCCATTCTGCGGGCGGTGTAATTGATGCTGTTGGCACCAATTTATCCAATTCCGCCGTAATTGCGGGCGAAATATCAATTGCTTCAGGTGCCCATAAAAATGCATCGGGCGCCAAAATAAAATTGATTTTTTTCGCTGTCACCACGCTTTGCTGTGCGGCGGCATATTGCTGCAAATATTGCTCAATTATATAAACACGCGCACGAATTGCAGGTGCTTCCAATTGATTTATTTCATCTTCTTTTTGTTGTAATTGCGTCAAAAGCGGGTTTTTAGCCTTAATCGCTGCATCAAGTTCAGCCTGGGTTAGCTCTTTATTGCCATCGGTATCAAGCTGGGCATTTATGTCGTTAATTTCTTTTAACTTGCCCTGTATCAATCCGCTATTCGCGCTGAAAGTATTTTGAACCTGTTCATATGCAGCCCCAAAACCCTTTGCCTTTACAATAGAGGTTGTGACATCGGCAGTCGCGATACCAGCAACCTGTGCCTGTGCCGCAGGAGCGATAAATAATGCCGAGGCAGTTGCAGCCATTAAAATATTTTTCATAGATTTAATCATTAGAATTGTGTTCCTACATTGAATGAGAATAATTTGGTATCGTCGCCCTCTTTTTTCAAAAGAGCATGTGCGATATCAATTCGGAATGGACCAAATGGAGAGTTCCAGTTCACACCAAAACCAACCGATAATCTTGGTGAAATGCTATCACCAAAAAATACTTCCTCACGAGGGGTAATGACCCGTGCGTCGCTGGCACAAATATTAAATGCCCCTGTTGCCGCGCTGCCATCGGTTGGCGTGACGCGCGTTGCAAATGTTGTACCTGTGGATGATTGGCATAGCGATTTATAATTGCCGTCACTGCTATCCAAAAAGTCAGAAAGAGTGGTCAAAATTGGTTTTCTGATATTAAAGACCGAACCAATATCCATGAATAAGGATGGACGAAGGCCAAGCTCACTTGCACCTGTACCCAATGGAATTTCAAGCTCCGCACGGCCAAGATAATATGCACGTCCGCCAATTGCATCATCAAAATTGATACTGTTACGACCCAATTCACGGTTAACCACTGGGCTTGATGGATCGGTCATGTCAACATCAATATAACGAATAACACGCGGCCCAACGCCGCGAATATCAAATCCGCGAATTTGCGGCTCGCCCAAATAAAAACGGTCGGTCAATCGCACATCATCAATGCCATTTGCATCGGTTCCGCGATTTTCCAATGGATGAATATATCCGCCCTCACCCTTTAATGAAAAGATAAAGCCGCTTTTGGTTAAACGCCAATATTTATCGGCATTAAAACGTGTTTTAACATATTTAACACTACCGCCCAGCCCGGCAAAATCTTGGCTCAGGCTAAGGCTATATCCCCTTGTCGGGCGCAGACGGCTGTCGCGCGTGTCATATAGGAATGTATAACCCAAAAGCGATGTTGTGCGCTTACCCACCGCTTCACATAAAAAACGACCTACTTGATAAGTGTCGCATTCCGATGGCAATGGCCCTGTGCCATCAGGATCATAAAAGAAGATGTCCGATAAGGAAACCTCATCATAGCTTAATGAATAACGCGCCTGAAATAATAAAAATTCATTAATCGGCGTGCCTGCCGATATGGAAAGGCCCGTTGTCGTCTGGCTATATGTTGTATTGCTGCTGGTGCCATATCCATTATCATAATCCTGACGGAAAATTGACCCGCTAACCGCAATTGAACGGTCAAATAATGATGGCTCAGTAAAGGAAAGTTGTGCGGATTTTGAAAGGCTGGAATAAGACATGCTCAGCCCCAATTCCTGCCCCATGCCACGGAAATTCTTTTGACGAATTGAACCTTGGAAAATAAAGCTTTCAAGGCTAGAGAAACCCGCAGAAAGCGAAAGCTCACCTGTGGGCTTTTCCTCCACATTGGCGACCAGAACAATACGATCTGGCGCGCTGCCGTCCACTTGCTCTACCTCAAAATCTTCCTGAAAATAACCAAGCGATTTAATACGATCGGCCGATCTTTTGACCAAGAAACTGTTAAACGCATCGCCTTCGTTCAAACGAAATTCGCGGCGAAGCACTTTATCTTTGGTTTGGGTATTACCATTAATGTCAATCCGCTCCACATAAACGCGCGGCGTTTCGGCAAGGGTAAAGGTCACATTCATGACCAAATCATCTTTATTGCGGTCAAATTGCGGGCGCACATCAGCAAAGGCATAGCCAAACAAACCGGCGCTTTCACTTAATGATTCAACTGTATCCTCAACCTCTTGGGCATTATACCATTCACCCTTTTTCATCGGCAGATTTGCCGAAAGCGCCTCTGATTTAAAATCACGAATTTGGCTTTCAACCGTTACATCGCCAAATTTATATTTATCACCCTCTTCAACAACATAGGTGATAATGAAATCTTTTTTATCGGGGGTTAATTCGGTAACCGCCGACACAACACGAAAATCAACATAACCCTCGGTCAAATAAAATTGACGCAATTTTTGTTGGTCAAATGCCAAACGATCGGGATCATAGCTGGTACCAGAGGATAAAAGCTTGGTCCAACGTGCCTGTTTGGTCAACATTTGACCACGAAGTTCACCGTCGGAGAATTTTTCATTGCCAATAATGTTAATTTGACGAACTTTTGATTTTGGGCCTTCCTCAATCTCAAAAACAACATCAACACGGTTCTGGTCCAATTGCACCAATTTTGGTTCTACATTGGCGGCGAAACGCCCCTGACGTTTATATAGCTCGATTATACGTGCAACATCGGCGCGCACCTTGCTGCGCGAGAAAATTTGCCGCGGGGCAAGGCGAATTTCAGGTTGAATTTTATCATTTTTGACGCGTTTATTGCCTTCTAAGATAATCCGGTTAACCACGGGATTTTCTTTCACCTCAATAACAACAGCGCCAGCATTATTTTGGATTGAAACATCGGCGAATAATTCGGTTGCAAATAAATCTTTAATCGCTTGGTCAGCGGCGACTTGTGACCAATTTTGACCTTCGCGTAATTGGATATAGCTGCGAACAGTATCGCCCTCTAAACGCTGCGATCCGACAACGACAATCGACCTTATTTGCTGCGAATCTGTGGCAGATGCTGGAGCAGCGGGTGCTTGCTGCGCCATAACTGGCTGTGCAAGCGCGATGGATAATGACATGCCAATCGGGGTCAATATGGTTGAACCCCATAAAAATGCTGGCTTTTTTGTAATTTGCATATTTCGCTTTTCCAGTTTCATCACTTTATTTTTATCCCTTGCCCCCAAGAAATTTCCATTGCGCAAATGGGATATATATCCCCTGCCCGACTATCGCCTTTTGTTCAAGCCTCCTAAAGCTGAAATATAATAATTCAGCCTAAAACCTCATCACACCAATGATAAAATATCATTATAGGTAACCACCAGCATAAAGCCGATTAAAAATATAAATCCAACCCTAAATGCCCATTCTTGTATCGCGGGATT
This sequence comes from Sphingorhabdus lutea, assembly GCF_001889025.1. GTDB lineage: Bacteria > Pseudomonadota > Alphaproteobacteria > Sphingomonadales > Sphingomonadaceae > Sphingorhabdus_B > Sphingorhabdus_B lutea. The sequence continues at coordinate 1,937,240 of NZ_CP018154.1, forward strand.
GGGCGGCTTCCTTGTCACCGCTTCAATCCCATATAATAATAAATGTCCACCATCCAGCATAGGGATTGGCAAAAGGTTGATGAACCCTAAGTTAATCGAGATCATCGCTATTAAAGAAATAAAGGCGGCAAGGCCCAAGGTAAATTGTTCGCCAGATATTTTCGCAATTTTTACAGGCCCGCCCAATTCTTTAACCGAACGCTGTCCCGACAATATTTGACCAAGGCCGGTTACCGTTAACCGAATAATCGCACCGGTTTCCTTTACCGCCAACCACGGGGCTTCATAAATGGGAACTTCCCGAATCTCTGCACCCGATGCCCCAATACCCAATTGGCCAATTTTTTGTTCATTGCCAAATTTGTCGGTCATGATTGTGTGGCCAATTTGGCCCATTAAGGTCATTTTTTGACCATCGCGGACAATATCTATTTCCACATTTTGACCGCCATAAATGCTAATCTCTCTGGCCAATTCGGGGAAATTTTCCATTTCAACACCGTTGAAACTGGTCACCAAATCGCCTTTTTTAATGCCCATTTTGTCCGCCGGGCTTTGCGCCTGCACCTGATCAATTCGGGCGGGCATGACAACCTGGCCATAGGTCATGAAAAATCCCGCCATAATGGCAATCGCCAAGATAAAATTGGTCGCCGGCCCTGCAAAAACAATAATTGCCCGCTGCCATAGAGGCTTTGCAGGAAAACTATGCGCACGCTCCTCTTCGGGCATTTCTTTCCATGCATCGTCATTTTGGCTGGCAGCATTTGCATCTCCTGCAAATTGCACATATCCGCCCAGTGGCAATAACGCCACGCGCCATAATGTGCCGCGTTTATCCACGCGCCCAAAAATTTGTGGACCAAAGCCAATTGAAAATTTTTCTGCCTTTACGCCAAAAAAACGCCCCGCATAATAATGGCCCAATTCATGAATAATAACCAAAATGCCAATCATTGTTAAAAATGACAATATGGTCACAAATATATTAGGAGAATCGATCATTATTTCTATGCGGCCTTTATAATATTATCTTGGCAATAACGCCTGACTTCTGCATCTATGCTGAACACATCGTCCAGATGCGATAATTTTTCATCACCATATTGGTCCATGGCATCGCGCACAATATTGATGATGTCCAAAAATGCGATTTTTTCTTCTAAAAATGCGCCAACGGCAATTTCATTGGCGGCATTCATCACCGCTGCCGCTGCGCCACCCTTTTGCGCAGCATATTTTGCAATGGCAATGGCGGGAAATCGGGTTTCATCGGGCTGCTCAAAAGTTAATTGGCCAATTTCGGCAAGGTTCAACGGCGTGCAATTTGTTGCCATACGCGCGGGCCATGCCAATGCACTGGCAATGGGAATACGCATATCGGGCGCACCTAGCTGCGCCAAGGTGGAGCAATCATGAAATTCCACCATGCTATGGATCACCGATTGGGGGTGCACCAAAATATCCAGCTTATCCAAACCCACGGGAAAAAGATGATGCGCCTCAATAAATTCCAGCCCCTTATTCATCATCGTTGCGCTGTCCACGCTAATCTTTGCGCCCATTGACCAATTGGGGTGCGCCACCGCCTGTTTCGGGGTGACATTGCGCATTTTTTCCAATGTGAATTCTCGAAATGGCCCGCCCGATGCGGTAAGCGTAATTTTGCGCACCTCGTCAATTTTTCCGCCCGCAAGGCATTGGAATATGGCATTATGCTCGCTATCCACTGGAAGCAAAGTTGCGCCTGATTTTTGCACCGCCGCCATCATTAACGCACCGGCAGAAACCAACGATTCCTTATTGGCCAGCGCAACATAATTGCCCTGTTCAATAGCAGCCAAAGTCGGCTTTAACCCCGCCGTTCCAACAATAGAGGCCATTGTCATGTCGGCATTGCGCCGCGCAGCGTCAATCAATGCACCCTCACCTGCTGCGGCCTCTATACCAGATCCGGATAAGGCGGATTTCAAACTTTCATACGCCGCCTCATCGGCGACAACGGCAATTTCGGCCTCAAATTTTATCGCCAGCGCAGCCAGCGCTTCGGCATTGCCATTGGCCGTTAAGGCCACGACCTTAAATTGATCGCGATTTGCCCCGACCAGATCCAAAGTGGACATGCCCACCGAACCTGTTGCCCCAAATATAGAAATTGATCGCGAAGCACTCATCCAATTACCATGTCGCGTAAAATGATAATATGGGTCAGTCCAATGACAAAAAATAACGCGATCATGCCATCGGCGCGGTCAAATAATCCGCCATGACCGGGGATAAAATTGCCCGAATCCTTTACCCCTGCACGTCTTTTCATCCAGCTTTCCAATAAATCGCCGCCTTGTGCTAAAATGGCCATAAATGCGCCAGTTAAGAAAATGACCGCTATGCCAAAATCGCCGCCCGCAGGGGCAAAATCATAAGAGACAAAAATTACCCATATAATTCCCGCCGCGCTCATGCCCCCGATTAACCCTGCCCATGTTTTATTCGGGCTTATTTTCGGGGCTAATTTCGGTCCGCCTATGCTGCGTCCGGCAAAATACGCCCCCACATCGGTGGCAATCACCACGGATATAAGCGCCAATACCGCCTGCCAATCATCATCCTTTACCCGAAACAGGATAATCGCCGCAACGGCCAGTCCAATATATATTATTGCGCATATCGCCCAAATAAACTTACCCAAAAATGTTGTGGCAATTTTATTGGATAAAGCCATCCATTCTTTCAAAATAACGATACCAGCGGCTGCCATAAAGAACCCAAAAAACCAGCCGCCAGCATATAATGCACCGCCCGCAATCAGCATCATGAACAAAGCGGATATTGACCGAACCTTTAAATCGTTATTTTTACCCTCTGCCATTATCGCCCCCCAAAGCGGCGGTCGCGCGTCGCATAATCATCCAATGCGCGAACCAATTCTTGTTTATTAAAATCTGGCCATAAAATATCGGTAAACCATAGCTCGGCATAGGCCGCCTGCCACAGCATAAAATTACTTAATCGTTGCTCACCCGATGTGCGGATTAAAAGATCAAGCGGCGGCATATCTGCGCTATCTAAATTTGCGGCAATATTTTCCATATCAACCGTACCATTTGCCGCCGCCTTTTGCGCGGCGCGCACAATTTCATCCTGCCCGCCATAATTTAAGGCAACGGCCAATGTCGTGCGTTTATTTCCCGCCGTACGGTCCAACGCATCATCAATTAACGCAACCAAATCCGGCGCCAAAGCGTGATAATCACCCAATATTTTCAAACGCACATCATTGGCGGCAAATTCATTAATATCGGATTTTATGAAATGGCGCAAAAGCCCCATTAAGTCATTTACTTCGTCCGCCGGACGTTTCCAATTTTCCGACGAAAATGCATAAAGACTAAGCGCCTCCAACCCCAATTCACCAGCGGCGCGTACAATATCACGCACGGCCTCTACCCCGCGCTTATGCCCCATGGCACGCGGCATCATGCGTTTTTTTGCCCAACGCCCATTGCCATCCATGATGATGGCAACATGACGCGGCATTATTTTTTCAGACTGACCCAAAAACTACCCCTCCACCAGCATTTAATGAAAATTAAATGGCTGGCCAATTTATTATTGCGTCATAATTTCTTTTTCTTTTGCCTCGGCGGCTTCATCGACCAACTTAATATAATCATCGGTCATTTTCTGCACCTCGGTTTCAAGCCGCTTTGCATCATCCTCGCCAATGACCTTCTTATTTTCGTCATTTTTAATATTGTCCATGCCGTCGCGGCGCACATTGCGAATGGCGATTTTTGCCTTTTCAGAATATTGCCCAGCCAATTTGGCCAATTCTTTACGGCGTTCCTGCGTCAAATCAGGAATCGGTAGGCGAATTAACTGCCCGTCGGTGATGGGGTTAATCCCCAAACCTGCGTTACGAATCGCCTTTTCAACTGCGTTCAAATTGGATTTATCCCAAACCTGAACAGATAATAATCGCGGCTCAGGCGCTGAAACCGTTGCTACCTGATTTAATGGCATATTTGCACCATATACCTCTACCACCACAGGATCCAATAATGCGACATGGGCACGCCCCGTGCGAAGACCGGTCAAATCGCCTTTAAACGATTCCACCGCACCATTCATTCTGCGATCAATGTCTGATTTATCATATTGCGCCATATATTTTGCCCTTTATTCTGCTTGATTACAAACGGTGGTGGAAACACCCTCACCACGTAAGATTTTTGCCAAATTGCCTTGCTCTCTTATCGTGAATACCACGATCGGTATATCATTGTCACGGCAAAGCGCGACCGCGCTGGCATCCATAACCTTTAAATTATCGGTCAGGACGCGGCTGAAACTTAATTCGTCATAACGAACGGCATTGGGGTCCTGCTTTGGATCAGCATTATAAACGCCATCAACGCTTGTTCCTTTAAACAAGGCATCACAGCGCATTTCCGCTGCACGAAGGGCTGCACCGCTGTCCGTGGTGAAATAGGGCGCACCCACACCGGCGGCAAAAATAACCACGCGCCCTTTTTCCAAATGTCGTTCCGCGCGGCGACGAATAACCGGCTCACACACTGCATCCATTTGAATGGCGGATTGAACACGGGTCGCAACGCCCAATTGTTCCAAAGCATTTTGCATGGCCAGTGCGTTCATAACCGTGGCCAACATGCCCATATAATCGGCCTGTGCACGGTCCATTCCCTTTGCTGCCCCTGCCATACCGCGGAAAATATTGCCCCCACCAATGACAAGACAGATTTGCAAGCCTGTATCCTGGGCCGCTTTTACCTCACCTGCCATACGGGCCACGGTATCGGGATCAATGCCAAATTGCGTATCCCCCATTAACGCCTCACCCGATAATTTGAGCAAGATTCGTTTATATTGTTTTTTTTCCATGTCTTTGCCCATAATAATCGCCACTCTTTCGATAAAATTTATTGGTGCTGATATGCATATGGCGCACAGCTATATAAGCAGTGCGCCATATCGCCAAGGGGTGCGATGAAAAAAAGCACCCTATAATTTAAAAAAAGATTATCCGCCAACCGCTGCGGCTACTTCCGCCGCGAAATCGCTTTCTTCTTTTTCAATGCCTTCGCCCAATTGGAAACGGACATAATCGGTCAATGTGATTGACTTTCCAGCTTCCTTTGCAGCCTTTGCAACAACTTCGGCGATTGGTGTTTTATTGTCCATCACGAAAAGTTGAGACAATAGAGCGTTTTCTTTGGCGAATTTATCCATTGCACCAACAACCATTTTTTCAACAATTTCCGCAGGCTTGCCAGATTCAGATGCTTTTTCAAGAGCGATGGCGCGCTCACGCTCCAACATTTCTTGGTCAAGACCATCTGCGTTCAACGCCAATGGGAATGCAGCAGCAATATGCATCGCCAATTGCTTACCCAATGGTTCAAGAACAGATGCGTCCGCATCACTTTCAAGCGCAACCAACACGCCAATGCCGCCCATATTCGGGGCAGCTGCATTATGCACATATGAATGCACAAGGCCATTTGATACTGACAATGTTTTAACACGGCGAAGCGCTTGATTCTCACCAATGGTCGCAATATTATTGGTCAACACTTCTTGAACAGTTTCGCCGCCAGGATATGCCGCCGCTGCAACTGCTTCAATATCATTTGCACCAAGGTCAAGCGCAACCTGGCTAACCTTTGACACGAAATCTTGAAACTGATCATTTTTCGCAACAAAATCGGTTTCACTATTTACTTCGATTGCGGTGCCACTTGTGCCATTGGTCACAACGCCAACCAAACCTTCGGCTGCGGTGCGGCTTGATTTTTTCGCAGCAGCGGCCAATCCCTTGGCGCGCAACATATCAACAGCAGCATCAATGTCGCCATTTGCTTCTGAAAGCACTTTTTTGCAATCCATCATGCCAGCGCCTGTGCGCTCGCGCAATTCCTTTACGGCTGCAGCGGTAATTGCCATGGTAAATTCCTTTATAAAATAATTAGTTTTAGATTTGGAAAATGGCCAAGCATATATGCCCGGCCAATATTCCTTTATATTATCAATCTATCTATCATAAGGCGATAGGCAAATTGATATTATGCTTTATCACCTTCAGCCGCAGCCTCGGTAACAACTGCCTCAACAGGAGGTTCAACCATTGCGCCCAAATCCGCACCTGATGCAACAGCAGCCTGCTGGCCGCCCTTGGTTGCTGCAGTCGCAATCGCATCGCAATAAAGGCGAATAGCGCGCGCGGCGTCATCATTTGCAGGAACAGGAAATGCGATGCCAGAGGGATCAACATTTGAATCAAGAATGGCAATGACGGGAATACCCAGAACATTGGCTTCTTTAATGGCAAGCTCTTCCTTATTCGCGTCGATAACAAACATCACATCAGGAATGCCGTTCATTTCACGAATACCGCCCAATGATAACTCAAGCTTATCACGGTTACGGGTCATGTTCAGAACTTCTTTCTTGGTAAAACCAGAGGTATCACCTGAAAGTTGCTCTTCAAGAGTTTTAAGGAATTTAACGCGCTTTGAAATTGTTTCCCAATTGGTCAACATTCCGCCCAACCAGCGATGGTTGACAAAATGCTGTCCAGAGGCACGAGCAGCATCAGCAATCGGGCCTTGGGCCTGACGCTTTGTACCGACGAACAATACTTTACCGCCAGCCGAAACTGTTGCATCAACAAAGTTTAATGCACGCGCAAATAAAGGCACTGTTTGTGACAAATCAAGAATATGAACACCATTACGATCGCCAAAAATATATGGCTTCATACGTGGGTTCCAACGATGGGTTTGGTGGCCGAAATGTGATCCGGCTTCTAGCAATTGCTGCATGGTGACGACTGGTGCCGCCATAATAGTTCTCCTTCCGGTTATACCTCTAAGGAGCTGTGACTTTTAATGCAAAAACATTAAAAGCACCGGTATGATGCCCCTTATGTGGAATGGAAGCGCGGATAAACCATGTTGAACAAAAGGTCAAGCCCAATATTTCCGCAGATAGTAATTTATCGCTTCAACCATCTCTCAAATCACCTTCAAAAATAATTATTGACAAAAGAACAAAACATGAACATAAGGGCAATAACGACGATTATATAGGGTTTTTGATATGATATATATTTCTTCCTTTGCCTATTTTTTTGGATTTTCCATGGCTGTTTTCGCCATTTTTGCCAGCATCAAATCCGCAATGCCGCAAATATTGGATATTATATCTGATCATATTGATATGCAGGATGCGGCACAGGATATGCGCGACCATGCACCGCGCATTGTCATCCGCCCTTATCGAACCAATTATCAGGCGCCTTTAAATATAATGAATGATTTGCCAAAAATGCGGGCACAGCCCACCCGCATCAAATCACGCCATGTCATGATGAAACAGCGTCAACGAAGCGCGAAATTGGCGGCCTGATATTTAATAATAAGTGTTATCTATAATTAAGTGATATTTATAATAATGTCATTTGGCGCATGGGGGCAAAGCTCATCCTATGAAAAGGGCTTGGACCATATTGGGCAATCGCCTCCAAATGCGCTTTACTGCCATAGCCTTTATTTGTCGCCCATCCATATTGCGGATATTGCGCATCTGCCTCCATCATCAAACGGTCACGATGTTCCTTTGCAATAATGGATGCAGCCGAAATACAGGGGTGCAGCGAATCGCCTCCGATTATCGCCTGTGCGCCATAGCGCCATTTCGGCAGTCGGTTTCCATCAACCAATATCATATCGGGCAATGCATCAATTTTTTGGGTTAAGGCATCTGCCGCCCTTTTCATGGCAAGCATGGTGGCCTGTAATATATTTATCTCATCAATCTCGTCATGGCTGGCAATGCCCACTGCCCAATCGCATTGCTCCTTTATCTGCTGCTCTAATATAGAGCGCCTATGTGGGGATAATTTCTTACTATCATCCAATCCGACAATGTCGCTACCTCGTAAAAATACCGCCGCCGCCACCACTGGCCCGGCAAGCGGCCCTCGCCCTGCCTCATCAACACCAAAAATTAACTGCCTATTGCTAGCCAAAGCATCCTCAAACTTCTTCAAAATAATACCCCGATATTTATTTAATGCGCCATGCGGGGTGCCGCCTATTTTCACCGGCATAATATAAACAAATGGCATTGCCCGATGGGTCGAACAGCCTTGCCTCACGCCATCCCCATTTTTCATCACGCGGCATTTGGTCAAAAACATATCCTGCGCCTTGTAAAGCTGCGCACCATTCATCCAATTGGCAATGTTCAAAATAAATAACCGCGCCGCTCACCTCTTCGCCATTATTTGCGCAATGAATTGAAAATGTCACGCCATTATCAGCTTCAAATCGGGCATAGCCATTAAAGGGGCTGTCCACAATTTGCCTTAAACCCAGCCCCTTATAAAATAAGACGGAGGCATCATAATCGCGCACATTCACCGTCAATTGATTTAATGATGCACCCATAAAAATCGCATCATTTCTGACAAATTGCTGACCCAATGGGCCATGCCCCGCGCCAATATCGGGATGTGTCATTGCATCATGATAGGCAATTCGAACAAAGGATATGGCGCGCGCGCACGCGGTCTCTATGTCCAATCCCTGGCCCATTCCACATGCAATCGCACTGGCCAATGTGCATCCCGTGCCATGATTATTATCGCCGTATATGCGCTCATTTTGCCATGAAACCACCGTGCCATTTGGCCTATATAGCTGGTCAATTATCTGCTTGCCTTCGCCATGCCCCCCCTTGGCAAGGATAAAAGCATCATGCCGCAAAATATTTTCAATACCGCCCAATGCGTGCAGTTCCGGCAAATTGGGCGTTACCAGAAGACTGATATCCATCATCCGGTGAAAGGCCGAGATTGTTGCCTCATCTGCCAATAATGACCCGCTGGTCGCAATCATTACGGGGTCGAAAATAATCGGCACATCTATTGCGGCCAATTTATCGGCCAACATATTGGCAATTTCTGCGCTGCCCAACATGCCAATTTTAATGGCATCCACGCCAATATCGGCCAAAATTGCATCAATTTGCGCCGCCACCATATCCACAGGAATAGGATGAACAGCGGCAACCCCGCAAGTATTTTGCGCGGTAATCGCGGTAATTGCGGTCATGGCATGGCCACCCAGCATGGTGATGCTTTTTATATCCGCCTGTATCCCCGCGCCGCCACCGCTGTCTGAACCGGCAATGCTTAAAATACGGGCGCTCATGGATTTAATAACCCTTAAACTTTCGCACGGTGGAGGCGGGAAATTTCTCCTGCGCCTTTAATGAACGCGCCGGCCTGTCCATCAATTCTCCGCCGCAATTTGGGCATGTTTCGTCCAATATATCCGCGCAATCGGCGCAAAATGTGCATTCAAATGAACATATAAATGCGCCCGCCCCCTCGGCGGGTAAATCGCCCCCGCATTTTTCGCAATCGGGCCGCATCTCCAGCATTATCCAGCCTCATTTCTGATAATATCGCAAAGCTGATCAACAATAGTTTCAACCTGCGCGGCGTCGTCTCCTTCGGCCATTACGCGAATTAACGGCTCGGTCCCCGATGGACGAATGACCAACCGACCCTTGCCAGAAAGCTCGGCCTCTGCATCAGCAATCGCCGCTTGCACCACCTTATTTGCCAATGGCTGCCCGCTATTATATCTAACATTTTTTAACAATTGCGGCACCGGTTCAAACATATGCAGCAATTCACTTGCCGGACGCTCGCTTTCGGCAAGTCCCGCCAAAATTTGTAGAGCAGTAATCGTGCCATCTCCGGTGGTGGCATGGTCCAATAATATCATATGGCCGGATTGCTCCCCGCCCAGATTTGCGCCAATTTTGCGCATTTCCTCCAACACATATCGGTCGCCAACTTGCGCCCGCAATAAACCAATATCATGATCGGCGAGAAAACGCTCCAAACCCAAATTGGACATGATGGTCGCCACCAATTTATTGGCCTTTAAGTTTTCGGCGCGTTTCAATCGCATGGCCATTAACGCCATAATCTGATCACCATCGACCACTTGGCCCTTTTCATCGCACACGATTAAACGGTCAGCATCACCGTCAAGCGCAATGCCAATATCCGCGCCCGCCGCCACCACAGTTTCACACATGGTTTCGACATGGGTTGAACCAACACGGTCGTTAATATTGCGCCCATTTGGCGTCACGCCAATTGCAGTTACCTTTGCGCCCAGCTCCCAAATCGCGGCAGGGGCCACCTGATAGGCCGCGCCATTTGCGCAATCAACCACGACGTGCAAACCATCGAAACGGATATTTTCCGGTACGCTGGCCTTTACCGCGTGAATATATCGCCCGCGTGCATCCTCAATCCGCCGCGCACGACCAATATCCCTGCTGACCGCCAATTGAGCGGGTTCTTCAAGCAATGCCTCAATCATCAATTCATCCTTGTCGGATAATTTGAAGCCATCGGGCCCGAATAATTTGATACCATTATCTTCATATGGATTATGGCTGGCCGAAATCATTACCCCCAAATCGGCCCGCATTGAACGGGTCAACAAAGCCACTGCGGGGGTTGGTATTGGGCCAAATTGCACCACATCCATGCCCACGCTGGTAAATCCGGCAACCATCGCGCTTTCCATCATATAACCAGAAAGCCGGGTATCTTTGCCAATGACAACACGATGTTTATGTTTGCCGCGAAGGAAATGCGACCCGGCGGCCTGCCCCACGCGCATGGCGATTTCCGGTGTCATGGGTGACATATTTGTCCGCCCTCTTATCCCATCAGTTCCAAAAAATCTGCGCTTTACCAAAATAAAATCCCCATTGATTATCAAATTTACTTAAAATGCCATAGCCTATCGTGCCAGATAACGCCAAGAATGTTTTGCCATATTTTTTCGGTGCTGTATCGTGGCTGTAAATAAATTTCTACTCTTTCAATCTGCTTTGATAAAATAATCGTCGCAGTAATAAATTAAGGATTATCGATGCTAAGAGCATATTTGGTTTTGGGCGCCCTGGCATTGGGTATTTTGTTGGGTGCGGTGATAGAAGACGGCGCCCCTGCGTTAATGAATGGCGCGGATGTGGTGGGCAGCATGTGGTTAAATGCACTGCGCATGACGGTGGTGCCGTTAATTGTCGGATTATTGATTGTTGGCATTTTAAAGGCAGCGCAAATGGCCCGTGCGGGGCGAATGACGGTGCGCGCCATTGGCACGATGATGATATTATTATGGTTGTCGGCAATAATGGCCGCAATTGTCACCCCGGCTTTATTGGAACTTTTCCCCCTGCCCACCGATGCTGCGAATGCGTTAAAAGCCGCATTGGGCAGCGCAGCCCCAGCAGGTGAGATTCCACCATTTAGCGAATTTCTGCGCGCTATCATCCCAACAAATCCGGTTTCGGCGGCGGCGCAAGATGCGATTTTACCGTTGATAATCTTTACCCTTGCCTTTGCCTTTGCGATTAGCAAATTGCCCGCCGATCAGCGCGGTGTGATGCGCGGTTTTTTTGATGCTTTGGCCAATGCCATGTTAATTTTAATCAATTGGGTTTTGTTAATTGCGCCCATTGGCGTTTTTGCATTGGCAATGGTTGTCGGGGCAAAGGCGGGCGTGGCGGCATTTGGCGCATTGGCCCATTATGTTTTAATCTTGGTGTCGGTTGGCTTTATTGTGTGGATTGCTTCCTTTTTCGTGGCATTATTTGGCGCAAAAATTGGCCCTGTTACTTTTTTCAAGGCCGCCATCCCTGCACAGGCGGTCGCGCTATCTACGCAAAGCTCGCTTGCATCACTGCCCGCCATGGTGGAGGGGGTGAAAAAATTGGGCGTGGGCGAACGCAGCGCGGATGTTGTCTTGCCTGTGGCGGTTGCCTTATTTCGCGCGACAGGCCCGTGCATGAACCTTGCCGTTGCCATATATGTCGCGCATTTCATGGGTATAGAGCTTAGCATTACTGCACTGGCCATTGGTGTGGCGGCGGCGGCCATCACCACCCTTGGCGCGGTCAGCCTGCCCGGCTCAGTCAGCTTCATTACATCAATCGCGCCGATAAATATTGCCATGGGCTTGCCGGTTGAACCGCTCATCATCCTATTGGCAATTGAAACATTTCCAGACATTATGCGCACATTAGGAAATGTGACAATGGATATGGCCGTCACCACTACAATCGCAAATTATGAAGAGGATTTAGGGCATGAAATATCGCAATCTGGGTAATGGATTAAAAACATCTGCGCTGGGCATTGGTTGCATGCCCATGATCAAGGGCGGCAATATCGTCTATGGGCTTGACGCTGATCCAGATGAAGCGGCCAAAACCATTGATGAAGCCATTGACATGGGGGTGACATTTTTTGACACCGCAGAGGTTTATGGACCATTTAGTAATGAAATATTGGTGGGAGAGGCCATAAGGGGAAAGCGGGACAAACTGGTCATTGCCACCAAATTTGGTTTTGAAATTCAAGGCGGCAAGCCCGTTGGTGCGAACAGCAATCCGGCACATATTCGCAAAAGTATCGAAGGATCGCTTCAACGTTTGGGCGTTGACCATATTGATTTATATTATCAACATCGTGTTGATCCATCGACCCCGATTGAAGATGTGGTGGGCACATTGGCTGACCTGATTAAAGAGGGGAAAATCGGCCATATCGGATTGTCAGAGGCAGGCCCCGAAACCATAAAACGCGCCGCCGCCACCGCGCCGATAACCGCACTGCAAAGTGAATATTCCATTTGGGAACGCGATATTGAACAGGATATTTTGCCATTATGTAAAGAATTGGGCATTGGTTTTGTACCCTATTCCCCGCTTGGCCGTGGATTTTTGACCGGCCAAGTAAAATCACATGATGAGCTGGACCGCGATGATTGGCGGTTAAATGATCCACGTTTTTCAAAAGAGAATTTTGCCAATAATATGAAAATTGTTGATGTGATAACCGCCATTGCCGCCGCGCATGGCGCGTCGCCGGCGCAAATATCCCTTGCATGGTTATTGGCACAAGGTGACAATATCGTGCCCATTCCGGGCAGCAAAAGGAGGCTAACCATGCGCGACAGCATGGGGGCAAGCGATATTATATTATCCCAAGCAGATTTGGCCGCGATTGACGCCGCCGCCCCTGCGGGTCAAACATCTGGTCCCCGCTATGGCGAATTGGGCATGAGCATGGTGCGGTTATAGGCAATTATAATATAATATTTATACATCATTGATTTTATATTTATGATGCGCAGAAAATTTATAATGCACAGAAAAAAGGCCCGCTATACTGGCGGGCCTTATTCATTTTTACCAAATCGGCTTTATTATCTATCATATGCCTTGGGCAAATTTCCTTCGACTGGATTTGCATAACGATCGCGCAATTTGCTTTGGCGGTTTTCCAATGATTGTTTCTTACCATCAATGAAAAGCTGTTCCACATTGGTAGAAAGTTCCAACGGATCACCATTCCAAATCACCACATCGGCCGCCGCGCCATTTTTTAACACGCCCAATTTGCCGCCCTGTCCCAAAATTTCTGCGGGACGAGAGGAAATCAGCGCAAAGGCAGTATTCCAATTTACCCCTGTAGCACCGGGCACTTTATTAAGCGCGACAAGATTGCCCGCATATTGCGCCGAATATCGTAATTGATGGGCATCACGGTCATCAATCATGCCAATGGCCACCTTTACCCCGGCATTTTCCATGCGGCCTACATTTGATTGTGTGGCGGCCAATACCTCAAAACTAGACGGCAGGTCATTTAACGCAGAAGCAATAACCGGCACATTTTCACGCGCCAAACGGTCGGCAACGCGCCATCCCTCGCTTGCGCCCACAATCACCAATTTCATGGCCGGATATTCTTTTTTCAAATCAATCATCTGGTTAATATCGGCGGCGCTTTCCACATGTGCCAATAACATGGTCTCTCCGCTTATCACCTTTAACAATGCCTTGGCATCCTCAACGGTCAATTGGCTTTCATCAAAATTTGCTCTATTATTGGCATAATCGCTCGCCTGACGCAGCATGGAACGGAATAATGTTTTGCTGGCAGTTCGGCTGCCCCCCGCAATGGATGCTGCACGTTCACCCATTTCAACAAATTGAAAAACCCGTTTATGCGATGTTGGGTCCTGCCCTTCGCCCAAATTGGCAATTGCGCCCTGCCCTGCAAAAATATTGCCGCCAACCGATGGAGCAACCGCCGCACGCGTAACACCCGATGCGCGGTTGACCCCAAAGGGTGAACGATCCGCGCTAATCGCGTCGGACACATCCAAAGCTGCGGAAAATTTTGATTTGCTGGCATTTTCGTCATTGGTGCCGCTGACCGCGCTAATTTCGGTTAGGCCCAATCGGCTGAACCCTGCAAAAATTCCTGGCGTGACCCATTTATTGGTCGCATCAATTTTTTGGGCATCCGCGGGAATGGCAATATTGCTGCCCGCCGCGATCACTTTGCCATCTTTAATAACAACAGTTCCGTTTTCAATTGGCGCACTGCCATCTCCGGTGATCAGTTTGCCGCCAATAATGGCATAGCTTTGTGCAAATGCACTTGTCGCGCTTAATGACAAAAGGGCGGCTGTTAATGTGATAAATTTCTTCATTTCGTGTCTCCCTCACCTGGTTGGCCAAGCTCAAAATCGCTTACGGGGCGCATTTTGGGATTGCTGCTATCATATAATAATGCACCATCGACCCACACACGGTCAGGACGCGAATATACGGACAAGGGATTTCCATTCCACAAAACAATATCCGCCATTTTCCCATTTTCCAATGAACCTGTTTTGTCATTAATCCCCAATGCCTTTGCCGCATTATATGTAATCCACCGAATGGCTGTCCCATCGCTAATGTCGAAACCCATATGGCGGGCATCTGCGGCGGCCTTTGCAGCTTCTTGGTTCAACCTTTGGATTTGATTATCATCATCGGAATGGATTATCACACATGCTTTTTGATTTTCCAAAATTGCGGCATTTTCCGGAATGGCGTCATATGCCTCAATCTTAAAACCCCACCAATCGGCCCAAATTGCCGAACAAACATCCTCTTCGCGCAATTTATCGGCGATTTTATAACTTTCAATCGCATGGTGAAATGCGGTGACTTTATATCCAAATTCCTTGGCCATATCCATGACCAGCGCCATTTCATCGGCGCGGTAGCAATGATTATGGACCAAAATATCGCCCGACAATACGCCTGCCAATGTTTCCATACCCAAATCACGGGTTACTTCTTTGCCGCTGTCCAATTTCTTTTTATATTCAGCCGCCTTTACCCATGTTTGGCGGTTTACGGCAAAATTGCCCATGCGGGTGGATGGCATACGCCCGCGGCCACCATAAACTCTTTTGGGATTTTCACCGCACGCCATTTTAAAACCATAGGGCGCATCAGGAAATTTCATCCCCTGAACCGTGCGGGAATAGACATTTTTTAATGTCACCGAACGGCCGCCCATTAAATTCGCCGAACCAGGCAATATTTGTAATGAGGTAATGCCGCCATTCACCATTGCACGGCCAAATCCGGGATCCTGCGGCCAAACACTATGTTCCGCCCATACCTCTGGCGTGGTGGGCGAAGTGGCCTCATTGCCATCGCTATGCGCCTCTACCCCCGGGGATGGATATACGCCCAAATGGCTGTGCACATCAATAATGCCGGGGGTGATATATTTACCTTTGCCGTCAATAATTTGATAGCCATCAGGAATATTGGTGGAGGAATCGCCAACCGAAACAATTTTGCCATCGGCAAATAAAATAACACCATTTTCAATTTTGCCGCCCAAACCATCAAAAATTGTCACATTATTGACGGCGGTATTTACCCCTGCATAGGCATGATAGGTGGATGGAAAGGCGACTGGCGCGGCTGTTTTTTCAACCTTTGCCTCATCCTTTTTAGATTTTTTAGCATCCGCCACTTGGGGTGACAGGATCATCAGCGCCGCAGAGGCGGCCAATATGGTTTTCAAATGGTGCATTGCTGCTTCCTCTAATTTTTATAATTTTAACAAAAAAGGGGCAGGAATTTCTTCCCGCCCCGATTTTTTATTTCTTAATGAGCTTCTTTAGCCGCTGTGGCATCGCCATCATCTTTCAACGTGTCCAGATGCATCATTTTTTTAATCAGCGGCGAAATGACCAATACGGCAACACCAATGCCAATCGCATACCAACCCACGGTTGAATAAACGCCAAGGACAACTTCCTTACCTGCAGCCTCGCCTTCTAATCCCTCTGCACCCGCAGCGGCAGCAATTAAACCAGCAGCAAAATTACCCGTTGCCGAGGCAAAAAACCATGTGCCCATGATTAACGATGCCATATGCGCAGGGGCAAGACGGTTCATCGCCGATAAGCCCACAGGAGACAGGCAAAGCTCTCCGGTTGTATGCAGCAAGTAAATCAAGAAGATGAAAATTACCGGCACAGCCGCATCCGCACCAACCGAATTTGCACCCCAAACAAGAACCAAGAAACCAAGGCCCACCTGAATAACACCAAGCCCGAATTTAAATGGCGCAGAAGGCTCTTTGCCGCTTTTGCTCATCATGGTCCACAGCATTGCGAATAATGGCGCGAGCATGAAGATATAGGCTGCGTTCAATGATTGGAATACCGATGCAGGAACACCCGCACGGTCAACATGACGGTCAGTAAATAGGTTCAATGAAGAACCGGCTTGCTCAAATAATGCCCAAAAAACAATGGAAACAAAGATTAAGAACATTGCCGCAAAGATACGGTCACGATCCTCCGATGGTAATTTGACAACCGCAATGAACAAAACATATGCCACCAATATTGCGCCAAAAACGCCCAATAATGTGCCGACAACCGCCTGATTTTGGACCATCCACCAGCAAAGACCAACACCAACAAGGCCAACAGCATAAAGAAGCCATTCAAGCTTAATTCCCGCAACCTTAGATAATAATTTCGCAGGATCGGAAGGCTCACCACGGCCAAGCAATAATGGCTTGCCCCAAATAAAGACCAAAAGACCAAGCAGCATGCCAAATCCAGCAAGGCCAAATCCATATGACCAGCCATAGGTTTCACCAATATAGCCGCATAATAAAGAGCCCAAAAAAGCGCCCAAATTTATTCCCATATAAAAAATGGTATAGGCCGGATCACGGCGCGTGTCGGTGCGCGGGTATAGTTGGCCCACGATTACCGAAATATTCGCTTTTAAGAAACCTGAACCAACAATGATAAAGGCAAGAGCCAACCAGAAAATGTTCAGCGAAGTAGGATCTTGACCGCCATCGCCTTCAAATCCCATGATGAAGTGGCCAAAGGTTAAAAGGACCGCGCCATATAAAACAGCCTTACGTTGTCCCAAATATTTATCGGCCAAATATCCGCCCAAAACGGGCGTAATATAAACCAAAGCAGTATATGCACCATAAATGACGCCTGCTTCGCTGTCCGAAAATAACCAATGTTTTGTTAGATAAAAAATCAACAAAGCACGCATACCATAATAGGAAAAACGCTCCCACATTTCTGCAAAAAACAATACAAACAATCCCTTAGGATGACCTAAAAAGGTACCTGCGGAATCGCCATCTTGAGCATATGTCGCCATAAAAACCCACCCTCTCATCAATTTGTTTAAATTTATTTGGCCAATTGACCTTATTTTTACCCCACTACCCTAGCAAAAAAATTACGTCTGTGAAGAAGATTGTTTCAACATCGCAAATTTTCTTCGCCCGCCATATACCCTCATTTGGCCATTTTATATATTTGCTCTGGAAAAATTATATGTTGTTGCTATCTCCATTTTTATGGAATTTAATAATCTGCACTCATTAAAAGGCTATTTTGACACCCGCCGTTCCGGGCGACCGCGCGAAATGGTTGAACCTGCGCCAAATGATAATGAACTGCGCGAAATGTGCGCCGCTGCCATGCGCACGCCCGATCATGGCAAATTATCACCCTGGCGGTTTATCATCGTCCCATCACATGGGCGCGATAGGTTTAAGCAGATTTTATCCGATGCCTTTATTGCCAATAATCCCGATGCGCGGGACGGCCAAATATCCGCCGCCATTAACATGGCAGATCATGCCCCATCTTTGGTGATATTGGTGCATAGTTTAAAACCGCATGCCAGCATTCCGGCATGGGAACAAATGTTAAGCACCGGCGCGGTCGGCATGAACCTGCTCCATGCGGTGCATATAAGAGGATATGTGGGCAGTTGGATTACCGGATGGGCCGCATATGATGAGGCGGTGCGTGTGGCATTTTGCAAAGATGAAGAACGCATTGCCGGATTTTTCTTTTTGGGCAGCCCTGGCGAAAAGTTACAGGAAAGGCCCCGGCCAGATGTCGATGATTTAATTTCCTATTGGCCGGAATGATCCCCGCGCCCTTTATATAAATTATTTGCGTAAATGGCGTATGCTTGACCTATAATATTTTATTATGGCAGTAAGGCAGCATGAACCGCAAACAACCCCTTTATCTTAATCTTCGCCAATATATTATCGACGCGATTATTGACGGTAAATATGTGGAGGGTGATTTTTTACCATCGGTTCGCGCCATGGCGTTGGAACAGGGCGCAAACCCACTGACCGTGGCCAAGGCATATCAATTTTTTCAGGACGCAAATTTGGTGGCGGTTCAACGCGGGGTCGGTTTGAAAATTTCATCCGGCGCGCGCCAAAAATTAAAACAGACAGAGCGCGAAAAATTTATTCAGGAAATCTGGCCCAAAATATGCCGAAAAATGGACCAGCTTAACCTTAATATTGAAGACCTTAATAATATATCGCGTTAAACCTTATTTTTGTAAAAATCATGTTTCAATATTATATTGTTTTAACAAATCATATAAGGTCGGCCTGCTAATCCCCAATAATTTAGCAGCATTGCTGATATTACCATCGGTGCGGGAAATTGCGCGGTAAATCGCCTTGCGGTCGGCCTGTTCCCTCGCGGCCTTTAAATTAAGGAATTCCTGCTCATCATCCTCATCAATCTCTAATAAATCAGATGAAATAAGACGGTCATCGGCCATAATTACCGCGCGCTTTATTTTATTTTCAAGCTCCCTCACATTGCCAGGCCATGTCCATTGATCAATCACGGTTAACGCCTCTGGCCGGAAACCCTTCACACTGGGGTTCATTTCGGCTGCAAATTTATTCAAAAAATGCTTTGCCAATAAAACCGCATCGCCCGTGCGATCCTTTAATGACGGGATTTGAACCGTGATTTCGGCCAAACGAAAATATAAATCATCCCGAAATTCTTGCGCAGCAATCATCTGATTCAAATTTCTATGCGTTGCACAAACCACCCGCACATCAATGGGGATGCTTTTGCGCCCGCCAATTCGTTCAATCACTCTTTCTTGAAGGAAACGCAGCAATTTCACCTGTAACGCAAGGGGAATATCGCCAACTTCGTCCAAAAATAATGTCCCGCCATTTGCGGTTTCAATCCGGCCGACAACGGTCTTTACCGCGCCAGTAAATGCACCCTTTTCATGCCCGAAAAGCTCCGATTCCAACAAGGTTTCAGGAATCGCACCGCAATTTATGGCAATAAAGGGTTTATCACGCCGATCGCTAATATTATGCAGGCCGCGCGCCAATAATTCCTTGCCCGTGCCGCTGCCACCCAATAGCATGACCGACACCGATGTGTTGGCCACACGTTCAATTGTATTGGCGATTTTTATCATTTCCGGCGCGCCGGTCAAAATATTGCCAAGGACAAAATCCTTGCCATTGCCCTGTTGTTCCAAAAATTCCTTACGTTTTTCCAAAGACCGCACATGAAAGGCACGATTGACGATTAAATGTAGCTCATCAATATCAACCGGTTTTTGGTAAAAATCCCATGCACCTGCGGAAATGGCTGACATTGCCGCTTCGTTGGAGCTATGGCCCGATGCCACAATCACTTTAGTATCGGGTTTTAATTTTAATATTTCCTCCAATGCCGCAAATCCCTCTGTCACACCATCGGGATCAGGCGGCAGGCCAAGGTCCAATGTCACAATATCGGGTTCTTCGCTGCGTAAAATATCAAGCGCCTCTTTACGATTGGATGCGCAAAATACCTCAAAATCCTCATAAGACCATTTTAATTGTTTTTGCAGGCCCGGATCATCCTCAACAATCAATAATTTGCGGGTTTCACTGGTCATTAAATTGATCCTTCATGGTTGGCATCATCAATATAATCTGTTTTTGCATTATCTGTTTTTGCCTGTTTATTATTTTCAATTGGGATGGAAATGATGAATTTTGTGCCTTCGCCCAATTTGCTCATCACTTTTAATTCGCCGCCCAATGATTTGGTCAACGTCAATGCTTCATATGCACCAATACCAAATCCATCTGCTTTTGATGAATGAAATGGCCGGAACAAATCATTTGCAACAAAATGTTCGCTCATCCCTGAACCATTATCTTGTACCGTTATTTCAATATTTTCACCCAATTTTTTGGCATTGATATCAATAGGTGAACCATCATCGGTTGCCTCAATGGCATTTTGCAATAAATGGTTTAAAATCGTTTCCAGACGCTCTGCATCAATCATAGCGAATAATCCCTCGCTTACATTTACCATCATGGGGTGCAGCAATCGTTTGGAATGGACCGATTTTAGAACAATTTCGCCAATATCCATGGCAATAAGCGGCTTTACCACCGCCTTATTATGTGATGAAAGCCGCGCTAATAATGCGTTCATCTTCTCCACTGAAGATTTTAATGTATCAATCATATCGGCGCGAAATTCCGGTTTATCGGCATGTTTTTCGGCATTGCGTGCCAATATGCTTAATTGACTGACCAGATTTTTTATATCATGCATGATAAAGGCAAATCGACGGTTAAATTCGGTAAATTGCCGGCTTTCAATCAATTGCCTTTGGCTGCTGGCCTCGGCCAAATAACTCGCCAATTGGCGGCTGACCGTGCGGATCATGTCCAAATCCTCCCAATCCAGCCCGCGCATAATGCGTGGTTTTGCCAAAATGATAAGACCAGTTAATTTACCAAAATGGACCAATGGCAACATTAACCACGCATTTTCCTGTTCATATAACCAATTGGGAATGGCGGTCGGGTCAATTTTATTATCCGTTCCTGCGCGCGCATCATCCAAATTGACGATATATTTTGTATTTTCAAAATATGACGCACTATGTTTTGTTGCCGGAATTGCAGGAACATCGGCGGTGCGCCAATTCCATCTTGCTTGTAAATTTAATTGTTTATCATTTGTCGGGGTTAATAATAAACCCGATGGGCAATCCATAATATCGGCCATTGCCTTGACTATACGTTCATGAAAGGGCGTATTTTCTTCCCCTGGAAAGCCAATAGTATCGGCAAAACGCATCCATTCGGAACGATAATCATATCGATGCTGAAAAAAATGTTTGGCAATGAACACGCGCAGCCACGAACGAAACTTACCCGATGGCAGGATAAGCAAAGCGCCAACCGACATACCGAAAATCAAGGTAATCTGTGCCAATGCGGCATAATCTTCAAAGAAAAATTCCAATAATGTCGCCAAAAACAACATTAATAATAAATATATACCAATGGCGATGAGGGATACCGATTGAAAGGCCACACTGCGCGAAAGTCGAAATTTCCATGCGCTGTTCCGGCGTGATGCGATAATGAAAATCGGCGCGATTATCGCCATCATTATCCCGCGTGTCGCCTGAAGCTCAATTGGAATTTCGCGGGTTAAATATGCAATTGTATATAAATTAAGGTCAAATGCCCACATGGATGTTAACGCCGCCAAAGGCAGGTTAATCCCCCAACGGGCCATTGGCGCGGTTATGGTATAAATATTATGCAGCGCGACCAACGCCCCAATGGCAAATAACACCCGCAAAATAAGCGAAGAAATCGCAACCGCGACATTATTTCCCGCATTAAATATAAAATGGGTCGCCAAATCCACACCCAATTGGATCATCAAAATGGCGGCAACAACGGCATATAATATATTCACCGTTCTGGGTTGTTCTTCGGTATCTTCGCCTTTTAATAAAAAGAATAAAAAGCTGAACCATGCCAAATTACGCACGGTTTCCGTTGCCTGCGCATAAATGGTGTTCACACCCGAAACTGTCGTGGCAAATGCCCAAATTGCCGTTACCGACAGGGCGATAATCATCATTAATTGCTTTGCGCTGCTGCTGCCATATTTATGCAGCAACCATATCGCCATCATGACATAAGCAAAGGCGGCGGTTAAATGCCCCCAAAATGAAAGATTTGCCAAAATTTCTAACATATTACCGCGCCCCATCGGGCCACAGGACCACGCGCAAAGTTTGCAGCAAAATAACTATATCCAAAAATGGGGTATAATTTTTTGCATAATAAAGATCATATTCCAATTTTTGCCGCGCATCATCAATGGATGAACCATAGGGAAAATTAACCTGTGCCCATCCAGTTATGCCCGGTTTTACCATATGGCGTTCGGCATAAAATGGAATTTTCTTTTCTAAATCAGAAACAAATTCCGGGCGCTCTGGACGTGGCCCTACAAAACTCATCTCTCCTTTTAACACTGACCAACATTGGGGCAGTTCATCAATTCGCACTTTACGAATAAACCGCCCGACCAGTGTAATACGCGGGTCATCCTTTGCCGCCCATATCGCTTTACCGCCATGTTCGGCATCCTCGCGCATCGAACGTAATTTGATGATGTCATAATTTTGGCCAAATAACCCCACCCTATTTTGCCGATAAAATGCCGGACCTTTGCTTTCCAACTTAACCAATATCGCAAATAAAAGGATAATCGGCCCGGTTAAAATTAAAATTAACATGCTGACAATTAAATCAAATAATCTTTTTCCAATGGTGGAAATGCGCCGACCCGATGAAAATCCATCTGAAAAAATCAACCAACTTGGGTTCACGCTATCCAAATCAATTCGGCCGGTTTCCCGTTCCAAAAATGTCGATAAATCATTTACGTGGACGCCCGTGGTTTTAATGCGCAGCAAATCATCCAAAGGCAGGGCGTTGCGCCGTTCCTCAAGCGCAAGCACAACCTCACTTGCGCCCAATTTCACCACATAATCGGCCAAATTATAAATTGCGCCGCGATCAATCGCCTCTGGAATAACTTTTTCACCATTGGTCATGCCAATATAACCCACGACGACAAATCCCGATCCAGGCTGGCTTTCCAACTCCTTTATCCGCTGTGCCCTTGCGCCCGCGCCCAATATAATCAAACGGCGCTTAAACGCCTCTGTGCCGATTAACCCTCCCAATAATATACGTGTGGCCGCAACAAAGGCAAAGGCAAGCCCCATGGCATAAATGGAATTGGACCGCCATAATGTCATTCCGGGAATGGCAAAGGCCATAATCGCCATGAATATAACACCAAGCGACACAGCAACCAACATTCGCGCAATGGCAAAACGCAATGATTGAAGCGATTCGGTGCTATATACACCCACTGCGATGCTGGCTATTTGGACGCTACAGGCAAAGGAAAATAAAGGCGCCATACGATTGCCAATAAAATCAACTGTCATGCCAATTTGTTGCGCGCGAATAATCCACGCAACCTCGGCTGCGGCCAATAATAATACAAAATCCGTTATCGCCAGGAACAAGACGGGATAAGGGATATAATGTTTAAATAATCTCAGCACTTAATTGATGCCTAACCATGAATAAAATTACGATTAAACATGATTTACAGTCAAAAGGTAAAGTGTCGGTTACTTTTACAAAAAAAAATTAACTTATTGATATTGAATGTATATATTATCATAAATATATGATTTATCATATTTGATAGTAAAATTTATTTTTGATAACCTTTTTTTATGTCCTTGATGATAAACAGCATGACATGAATGATAATAACACTCCCCTATTGGAAAATATAACCATATTGCCCGTTATTTTATCGGGTGGTTCGGGCAGCCGCCTTTGGCCGCTTTCCACGCAAGATAAGCCAAAGCAATTTCATCGTTTAGACAGCGAACATAGTTTGTTACAACAAACATTAAACAGATGCAGAAATGAAAGCAATTTCGCCGCACCCTTAATTATTGGCAATGTACAGCATGTTGATTTAATTCGCGGTGAATGCGCCGCAATGAATTTACAAGAATATGATATTATTGCCGAACCCATTGCACGAAACACCGCCCCTGCAATTGGCCTAGCCGCGCAATATGCACAGGATAAATATGGTGATAATATTGTGATGTTGGTCATGCCCAGCGATCATGCCATTAAAGATGTTAATGCCTTTCAAAACGCAGTAAGGTTAAGCGCAGGTCTTTGCCTAAAAAAAGCATTAATCACCATTGGAATTACACCCGATCGTCCAGAAACCGGTTATGGATATATAAAAATTGGTGATAATAGGGATGATGTTCGCCAAGTGCATCATGTTGACCAATTTGTCGAAAAACCGGATGCGGAAACCGCGCAAAAAATGGTGGATAGTCAAAAATATCTGTGGAATGCGGGAATATTTATGTTCACAGCCAAAAATATTTTGGCATGCCTGCAATCATATCAAGCCGAATTAACGCATTATATTTCCATTGCGTGGCAGGCAAAGGCGGCCGATAAAAACTGCTTCACCCCTGAATTACAGGCAATGCACGATTGCCCTTCCATCTCCATTGATCATGCGGTGATGGAATTGGCATATAATATTGGTGTTATTCCAGTTCAAATGGGTTGGTCAGATATTGGCAATTGGGATGCCATTGCCGATATATCATCGCCCGATGATGACAAAAATATTATTATTGGGCCGCAACAAGTTTCGGGAAATAAATTTATTGATAGTCATAATGTGCTTATCCACGCCGATAAATGCAGCATTACCGCTATTGGCATTGAAAATTTGACCATCATTGAATCAAACGGCCATATTTTAATTATGCCAAGAGGTCAGGCACAGCTTGCCCGCAAGGCTTCGGAATAATATAGCATAAATAAATATTAGCCATTATCGCATATATATTGCGATGAATAATGCATAAATAGATGGAATAAATAATGAAAATTGCAATGATCGGTTCGGGCTATGTTGGGTTGGTTTCCGGCGCATGTTTCGCGGATTTTGGCCATGATGTCGTTTGCGTTGACAAGGATGAAAGCAAAATTGCACGCCTGAACGATAATATCATGCCGATATTTGAACCCGGCCTTGCCACATTGGTGCGCAAAAATGTGGAGGCAAACCGGTTGAAATTTTCCACATCGTTAAAAGAAGGCATTAAAGGAGCAGATGCCATATTCATTGCGGTTGGCACGCCATCACGCCGTGGAGACGGCCATGCGGATTTAAGCTTTGTTTATGCCGTCGCCGAAGAAATTGGCGAATATATGGATGACAAATCCGTCATTGTTACCAAATCCACCGTTCCCGTGGGCACGGGTGATGAGGTGGAAAGAATCATCCGCGACATACGCCCCGATGCAAAATTTGCGGTTGTTTCTAATCCAGAATTTCTGCGCGAGGGCGCGGCAATTGGCGATTTCAAACGCCCCGATCGTATCGTCATCGGAACAGAGGTAAAATGGGCGCAAAAGGTGATGCACGCCATTTACCGCCCCTTATTTTTAAATGAATCGCCCATATTATTTACCAGCCGTAAATCCGCCGAATTGATAAAATATGCCGCCAATGCATTTTTGGCGACCAAAATCACCTTCATCAATGAAATGGCCGATTTATGTGAAAAGGTCGGCGCAAATGTTCAGGATGTATCGCGCGGCATTGGGCTGGACAATCGAATTGGGCCAAAATTTTTGCATGCTGGTCCTGGCTATGGCGGCAGCTGTTTTCCAAAGGACACGTTGGCATTATTAAAAACAGCACAGGATTATGAAAGCCCCGTGCGCATTGTAGAGGCCGTGGTTCAGGCAAATGACCTGCGCAAACGTGCCATGGGCCGCAAGGTTATTGCCGCATTGGACGGCGATGTTCGCGGCAAAAAAATTGGCATATTGGGCCTTACCTTTAAGCCGAATACAGATGATATGCGCGATGCGCCATCAATTACCATTGTCCAAACATTACAGGATGCCGGCGCCATCATTTGCGCCCATGATCCCGAAGGCATGGAGGAAGCGTCACATATCATGCCCGATATTCAAATGTGCGAAGACCCATATTTGGCGATTAAAGACGCCGAAGCGGTGGTTATCATTACCGAATGGGATGCGTATCGCGCCCTGCAATTGGACAGAGTGAAACAAGAAATGTCGGGTGATGCGTTAATCGACCTACGTAATATTTACAGCAAGGACGAAGCCGAAAAAGCAGGTTTCCGATATTTTGCCATTGGCCGTGTTTAATTTGAACAAAAGGATTATATTATGAGCATCCTTGTCACCGGCGCGGCTGGTTTTATCGGTTTTCACACATGCCTTCGGCTTTTAAACGATGGCAAAAATGTCATCGGAATTGATATCATCAATGATTATTATGATCCGGCATTAAAACAGGCGAGATTGAATGAACTTACCAAATTTGGAGAACAATTCACATTTTTGAAAGTGGATTTTGCCGATCGCCATGCATTGGATGCAGCGTTAAACAATCACAAATTTACCTCCATCATCCATTTGGGGGCGCAGCCCGGCGTGCGTTATTCGATTGAAAATCCGCACGCATATATTGAATCCAATATTGTCGGCCACCTTAATATGTTGGAACTGGCCCGCCACCGCAAGGTGACATCCATGGCCTATGCTTCATCTTCCTCAGTTTATGGGGAGAATGAGAAAATACCATTTAGCGTTGATGACCGTGTCGATCACCCTATTTCATTATATGCCGCGACCAAAAAGGCGGATGAGTTGATGAGCGAAACCTATGCCCATTTATATGGAATTGCCCTAACCGGCCTGCGGTTTTTTACCGTTTATGGCCCATG
Organism: Sphingorhabdus lutea; assembly: GCF_001889025.1. Classification (GTDB taxonomy): domain Bacteria; phylum Pseudomonadota; class Alphaproteobacteria; order Sphingomonadales; family Sphingomonadaceae; genus Sphingorhabdus_B; species Sphingorhabdus_B lutea. Next base: position 1,964,225 of record NZ_CP018154.1, read on the forward strand.
GGGGCGTCCAGAAATGGCGGTATGGTTGTTCACCGATGCCATTATGAATGACCGGCCCATTAAAATTTTCAATCATGGTAAAATGATGCGCGATTTCACCTATATTGACGATATAGTCAGCGGCATTATTGCAGTGGCGGCCAACCCGCCCAAAAATGATGGCAGTATCAAAGCAGGCGGCAGCAAGGCATGTCATGCAATATATAATATTGGCAATAATAAGCCCGAACAGCTTTCCACGCTAATCGAAACCATTGAACAGGCATGCGGCAAAACAGCCGAAAAAATTTATATGGAGATGCAGGCAGGCGATGTGCCCGCCACCTATGCCGATATTGATGCCATCCAAAAAGACCATGGCTATGCCCCCACCACATCATTGGACGCAGGGATTCCAGCTTTCGTCAATTGGTATAAATCATATAAGAACATCAAATAAGTTATTATAATATTGTATTATTTTCTTACTTGAATAGTATAATTTTATGTTATTAAAGTAATTCGATGTTGTATATTCACCTTATTGGGGTGAATTGCAAACATCATGATAAATCAAGAAATAAGCGCAGATGCACCGCAATTAAGCCATTTAGATCGCCTTGAAGCCGAGGCGATATTCATCATGCGTGAAGTAATGGCCGAGGCGAAAAATCCCGTCATGCTTTACAGTATTGGTAAGGATAGCGCGGTCATGCTGCATTTGGCGCGTAAGGCTTTTTACCCCTCCCCGCCGCCATTTCCTTTATTACATGTGGACACAACATGGAAATTTCAGGCCATGTATGCAATGCGCGAAAGCGCCGCAGTTAAAGCAAATATGCAATTGATTGTGCATAAAAATCCCGAAGCAATGGCGCAAAATATCAACCCATTTGACCATGGCAGCCTGCATACCGACATGTGGAAAACCGAAGGGTTGAAACAGGCATTGGACATATATGGATTTGACGCAGCATTTGGGGGCGCAAGGCGCGATGAAGAAAAAAGCCGTGCAAAGGAACGTGTATTTTCTTTCCGCACAGCGCAGCATAGATGGGACCCCAAAAGACAGCGCCCCGAAATATGGAATATATATAATGCGCGTAAAAATGATGGAGAAAGCATCCGCATTTTCCCATTATCCAATTGGACCGAATTGGACATTTGGTTATATATAATGCGCGAAAATATTGACATTGTGCCTTTATATCTCTCCGCACCGCGCCCCACGGTTGAACGTGATGGATTATTATTGATGGTCGATGATGAACGTTTTCCATTATTGCCAAATGAAAGCCCGAAAATGCGCTCCATCCGCTTTCGCACCTTGGGCTGTTACCCCTTAACTGGCGCGGTGGAAAGCAGCGCCACGACAATTTCTGAGGTGGTTCAGGAAATGCTTCTTACCACCAGTAGCGAGCGTCAGGGCCGTGCCATTGACACGCAAAGCAATGCATCAATGGAAGCAAAAAAACAGGAAGGATATTTTTAATATGGCACAGCATCCTTCGTTCAAACCCGATGATTTAATCGCCCAAGATATTGATCAATATTTACAATTACATCAATCAAAACAATTGCTTCGCTTCATAACTTGCGGCTCTGTCGATGATGGAAAATCCACCTTAATTGGCCGAATGCTATATGATTGCAAAATGATTTTTGACGATCAATTGGCCAGTTTGGAAAGCGACAGTAAAAAAGTCGGCACACAGGGCGGCGATATAGACTTTGCCCTGCTGGTGGACGGGTTGGCGGCGGAACGCGAACAAGGCATTACCATTGATGTCGCCTATCGTTTCTTTTCCACCGAAAAACGCAAATTCATTGTCGCAGATACCCCGGGGCATGAGCAATATACGCGCAATATGGTTACCGGCGCATCGACGGCGGACCTTGCCATTTTGTTGGTTGATGCGCGTAAATCCATTTTGCCCCAAACCCGTAGGCACAGTTTTCTAGCGCATTTATTGGGGATTAAAAATATCCTTCTTGCCGTGAATAAAATTGATTTAATGGATTATTCGCAGGAAATTTTTGATAATATCGCCGCGGAATTTGGTGCATATGCAGGCCAAATTGGGATTGAGAATTTTGATGCAATCCCCCTATCCGCACTTAAAGGTGATAATATTATTGCGCCATCACCCAATATGCCATGGTATGATGGACCAAATCTGATTTCATATTTGGAACATTGCCCCATAGCGGGAGATGTCGATAATGCCGATAATAACAAAGAAGATGATTTCACAATGCCCGTCCAATGGGTTAATCGTCCCAATTTGGATTTTAGAGGCTTTTCTGGGCAAATAAGCAGCGGCACAGTGCATAAGGGTAGCGAGATACGCATTGTCGCCTCTGGAAAGCGCAGCAAGGTCAAATCCATCATTACCTTTGATGGCGAATTACAAAGCGCGGCAAAGGGCCAATCCATTACCCTTACCCTAGAAGATGAGATTGATGCATCGCGCGGTGATATTATCGCGATTGCCGATGCGCCGCCCCAAATGGCCAGCCAATTTGAAACCACCATTTTTTGGATGGATGAAACCGCAATGCTGCCGGGCCGTGCCTATGCAATGAAATTGGCCAGCCAAAGCTGCACCGCCACATTACAACCGCCAAAATATAAATATGACATCAATAATGCCAGTAAATTGGCCGCAAAGGACATGTCATTAAATGATATTGCGGTTTGCACCCTATCCACCGATCGAGATATATGTTTTGAAAGCTATGCTGATAATCGCGATTTGGGCGGCTTTATTTTAATTGACCGTGCAACCAATGCCACGGTCGCCGCCGGCACGATAAATTTTGCACTACGCCGCAGCCAAAATATCCATTGGCAAAATATTGATGTTGATAAGGCCGCCCATGCCCAGCAAAAGGGACAGCGCCCTCGCCTGCTTTGGTTTACGGGCCTGTCTGGATCGGGCAAATCCACCATCGCCAATTTGGTCGAAAAACAGCTTTATGATCGCGGCAAGCATAGTTTCCTATTGGATGGGGACAATGTGCGTCATGGGTTAAACCGTGATTTGGGCTTTACGGACAAAGACCGCGTGGAAAATATCCGCCGAATTGCAGAGGTTGGCAAGTTAATGACCGATGCGGGTTTAATTGTGTTGACCGCCTTTATTTCTCCTTTCCGTGCAGAACGTGAAATGGCGCGTAAAATGATGCCAGAGGGTGAATTTATTGAAATTTTCATCGACACTTCAATTAAAGTGGCCGAGCAGCGTGACGTCAAAGGATTATATAAAAAGGCCCGCGCAGGGGAGCTTAAAAACTTTACCGGTATAGATAGCCCCTATGAAAAGCCGGAAAATCCTGAAATATATATCGACACGGCCAAGCTTTCTTCCGAAGATGCCGCAAATTTGATTGTTGAGACAATATTGAAATGACCAAAATGACCATCAATGCGGATTGCAGCGACTTGCAACTTGCAAGATTCCTTGCCCAAGGCGCAGGGGGCATATTGTTGGACATTGCCGCAAATTCGGGATTAAGCGGCAAAATATTGGGAAAGGCCGGTGATAAACAGGCAAATGATTGGATTTTGTCCATTTTGCACCAACACCGCCCCCAAGACGCCATTTTATCCGAAGAAAGCAGCGATGATAAATCGCGCCTAGGACACAGCCGATGTTGGATTATTGACCCGTTGGACGGCACAAGAGAATATAGTGAGGGGCGCGACGATTGGGCAGTGCATATTGCGCTATCCATTGATAATCAGCCAAATATTGGCGCAGTCTCCCTGCCCGCGCGTGACCAATTATTTGATAGCCAGATCAACCCATATCGCGGCCAAGTGGCAACTGATGCAAAAACAGTAAAATTGGCGGTCAGCAGGACAAGAAATGTCCCCTGCGCGGATAAATTACAAACCGCCCTAAATGCTGAAATGCTCCCCATGGGATCAGCAGGGGTAAAGGCAATGGCCGTGGTTCAGGGCATGGCCGATTGCTATGTGCATGAGGGCGGCCAATATGAATGGGATAATTGCGCGCCCATTGCCATTGCGGCGGCGGCGGGGCTTCATTGCTCCCGCATTGATGGCAGCGCGCTTATCTATAATCAAGATAATGTTTTTATCCCCGACCTGTTAATTTGCAGACCAGAATTAAGCGTAGAAATATTATTAATATTAAATGATAAATAATTATATTATTTAAACATTCCAATATGGCGCGCGCAATTCACGGCGCAAAATCTTTCCCGATGCATTGCGCGGCATGGCGGCAATAATATCAATTGATTTCGGCACTTTATATGGCGCGAGTTTTTCCTTTGCCCATAAAATAATGGCATCCGCATCGACTTGTTTTCCCGCTTGCGGCACGATAACGGCCTTTACCGCCTCACCCCATTTTTCATCGGGAATGCCGATAACCGCCACTTCAAATATATCGGGATGGCTGAATAACATATTCTCCACCTCGGCAGGATAGACATTTTCACCCCCCGAAATAATCATATCTTTCACGCGGTCCTTAATAAAAACATATCCATCCTTATCCATTAACCCCGCATCGCCCGTATGCAACCACCCATCGGCATCAATTGTTTCGGCGGTTTTGGCGTCATTACGCCAATATCCCTTCATATTTAATGGCGCACGCACCACAATTTCTCCAATTTCACCATTGGGTAAGGGCCGATTATCCTCATCGACAATACGCACCTCAACCCCCGGCATCGGCTTACCCGCCGATTTCATCCGTTCATTGCCATTGACATCATGGTCAGATGGCGGCAGCGAACAAAATGTACCTGTGGTTTCGGTCATCCCATATACTTGGACCAATTGCGCACCGGTCACGCTTAACGCATGGCGCATTAAATCCACCGGCATGGGCGCTGCGCCATACCATAAATATTTGAATTTTGACCAATTTACTGTCACGGCGCGTGGATGCGTAATCACCATTTGTATCGCGGTGGGGACAAGGAAATTATGCGTCACCCCTGCCTCTATCGCATCCAATACATTATCCGGTGTAAACTCCGCCTTAATCAATGTTTGCGCCCCACAATATAATGACATGGCGATAACGCCCGTTCCGGCAATATGCGCAATCGGCATAATGGCAAGCTGCATATCCTGCGGTGCCATTTTGGCCCATAAATGTTCGATAGGATCCAATTGGTCACGCATGCAAAACATATTATGGTTGGAAAGGACCGCGCCCTTGGGCTGGCCCGTTGTGCCAGATGTATATAATTGCAATGCCGCATCATGGGGGTTTATCGGCGACAAATCGGATGCGCCTTCGCCCCATTGGCCAATATGTTCATGCCCATCATGATGGGCAGTATTGACAATTATTTTCACATTTTCCAGATTTTCGGTTGCCTTTATGGACAGCTGCAAAAATTCTTCATCGGTAAATAAAATGCGCGCGCCTGTATCCTCCAAAACATATCGCACTTCACCCGTCACCAATCGCCACCCAATGGGCGCCATGACCACCCCCGCCTTGGTCGCGGCCACCAACATGGCAAAATAATGTGCGCTATTTTTGCCAAGCCAGCAAATATGATCGCCATTTACCAACCCCATATCCAATAGGTTGCGTGCCCATTTATCGGTTAATTCATCCAATTCGCCATAGCTATATTCATGCGATGCATCCTTTAACGCCATATTATCCGAATGATGCTGCGCCCAATAATTTACAGCCGATGCCAAACAGTTAATCATACTCCCATACCCTCTCTCGCCGAAACCTATATGTCATTTGTCGAGCCAAAGTTTACAAATGTCAACGCACCGCCAAACATATATGTTAAAGTCACATCGGAGTAATTATGCGTCCCCTTCCAAATTTTTGTTCTATTTCCCTTATCGCCATTGCCATGACCTCGGCAACGATGGGGGCGTTGATAACGGCGAATATCGCCGTCACGCCTGCTTTGGCCGCCGATGGCGAGGGTAATAAACAAATTGTCGTAACCGCCCGTTCGTTAAAGGATACAGAGGATAATCTTAAAGCCTGCCTAAAGCGTAAATGCCCACCCGATGAAGATATTGCCGCGACATTGGCACATGCGGAAAATCAATTTGTGGAGGGTGATTATCGCGATGCTCGCACCACCATCTTAAAATCATTAAGCAGGAATAAAAAATTTAAAGACCAATATCCAATTGAGGTTTCCGACCTATTGCGGGGCAGCAGCCGCGTCGCCGAACATTTGGGCGAAGCCGACAGCTATAAATTGGCGGTGCTGGACATGCGCGATATTTTAAAGGATAATTTTGCCGAAAACGATCCCAAATTATTGGCCGCTGAAATCGAAGTGGCCGACAGCCGCCTTGCCCTTGGCTATCCCAAAGAGGCAATTGAAAAATATGATGATATAGAAAAAAAGGCATTATTATTTAATGTGCCGCATATTGCCGCCATGGCAAAATTACGTTCCCTGTCGCTTTACACCTTAATCGCGCAAGAAACGAAATTGGAATTTGATATTAAAAGAGCGAATGAAAAAATAGAGAATTTTATTGATAAGCCCATTAAAGGGGCGGAAAATTTCTCTATCGCAGCCAAAATATTAAAGGCGCGCATGGACCGCGCGCTGGGTTTAGAAGACAGCACAGATATGATAATATCCGAACTATCGACGATGGGCGGTTTGGAAAAACCATATTTATTATATGCCAATCCCATTGAAATTGGCGAGGTTCAACGCGCCAGATCGCGCGAAGGCGGCAACACTTTAAACCAACTTTCCACCGATAATTTTGAGGACAAATGGGTCGATATTGGATTTTGGGTTAATGATAAGGGACGCGTGGAAGATGCAGAAATATTGCGTTCCTCCGGCGCGACAAATTGGACAACGCCAGTGTTCAAATCCATAAAATCGCGCACCTATGCCCCTGCAAAATCAAATGATGGTTTGGGCTTTTATATGGTCGAACGTTATAGCTATACCGCAAAAATGGTTGATTATGTTACGGGGTCCAGATTACCACAAAGGTCACCTGTCCCCGAAATTAAGAAAATCGACATCACCCCAGATAATTGATTTTTCAACCAAAAACCTATGCGGCGAAAGTTTATTCTTTCGCCCACACCAATTGCGGGTTACGCGCGGCGGCGGTTTCGTCCAAACGGCGGCGCGGTGCATGATGCGGCGCGGTTGATAATGAAGCATCACCATCCTTTGCCCGTTGTACCACATAGCGAAATGCCGCAATAAATTGATCAATGTCCCGCTTACTTTCGGTTTCGGTGGGTTCAACCAACATGGCGCCATGCACAACCAAGGGGAAATACATGGTCATGGGGTGATATCCCTCGTCAATCAGCCCCTTGGCCACGTCCAAAGTGGTCATCCCATCGGCAAATCCCTTATCGCTGAAAATTGCCTCATGCATGCATGGACCAGATGCAGCAAAGGGCGCATCCAACACATCTTCCATTGACCTTAATATATAATTTGCGTTTAACACCGCATCCTCGGCCACTTGGCGCAGGCCATCTGCGCCATGGCTCATAATATAGGATAAAGCGCGGGTGAACATGCCCATTTGCCCGTGAAAGGCAACCATCCGGCCAAAGCTATTGGCGGCTTCTGCATCGGCATTTTCTTCCTCAACCAAATGATATTCACCGCCAACCTTGCGCACCATTGGAAATGGCGCGAATGGCGCAAGAGCAGCCGACAACACAACAGGGCCTGAACCCGGCCCGCCGCCGCCATGCGGGGTAGAAAATGTTTTATGCAGGTTAATATGCATTGCATCCACGCCCAAATCACCTGGACGAACACGGCCAACAATTGCATTGAAATTTGCGCCATCGCAATAAACAAATGCACCTGCTGTATGCACCGCATCCGAAATCACCTTCATATCAGGTTCAAATAGACCGCAAGTATTGGGGTTGGTAATCATAACCGCCGCAACATCAGGGCCAAGCCGCGCCTTTAACGCATCCACATCCACACGGCCCGACGCATTGGCAGGAATATTTTCCACCTTATACCCCGCAAAAGCGGCCGTGGCGGGGTTTGTGCCATGCGCGCTTTCGGGGACAAGAACCACTTCACGCGCATCGCCGCGTGCTTCCAATGCGGCGCGTATCGCCAAAATACCACATAGCTCCCCATGTGCACCCGCCTTTGGGCTCATCGCCACGGCGGGCATATTAGTCAATTTCATCAGCCATCCGGCCAATTGATCGATAAGTTCTAACGCGCCCTGAACCGTTGATTGCGGCTGCAATGGATGGATATCGGCAAATCCAGGAAGACGCGCCATTTTTTCATTTAAGCGCGGATTATGCTTCATGGTGCAACTGCCCAAGGGGAAAAAGCCCAAATCAATGCCGTAATTTTGGCGCGACAGGCGCGTATAATGGCGCACCGTTTCCGCCTCCGACAAGCCGAAAAGGCCAATTTCTTCTGTACGTTCCAATCCGCCAAGGCGCGATGTAAATTCCGGCACGCTTTCTAAATCAACACCGCTGCGGTCCACACCGCCCTTTTCAAAAATAAGGACTTCTTCCAACATTAACGCACGGTTTCCTGTGCTGGTCATTGGGCCTGTATCATTTGTGCCTATGTTTGGCGCGGTCGGGCGGCCTACATTATTCATGCTCATGCCACTAACTCCTTCAAAACGGAAACAAATCGCGTCATATCCTCATCAGTTGATGTTTCGGTTACCGCAACCAACATGATATTTTCCAACGCATCTTTACCGGGATATAGCCGCTCCATTGAAACACCGCCCAATATTCCTTGCTCGGCCAATTCATGCAAAACCGCGCGTGATGGCTTGTTTAACTTAACCGCAAATTCGTTGAAAAATTGCTTTGTAAGCACTTCAACACCATCTAAAGCATGTAATTTATCGGCCAATGACACCGCCTTTTGATGGTTTAACATCGCCAAATGGCGCAGGCCCTTTTCACCCAATAATGTCATATGGATGCTGAACGCCAGGGCGCACAGCCCGCTATTGGTACAGATATTGGAAGTGGCCTTGTCGCGGCGAATATGTTGTTCACGCGTGGAAAGCGTTAACACAAATCCACGCTTACCCTCTGCATCCACGGTTTCGCCGCATAAACGGCCCGGCATTTGCCGCACATATTTTGATTTGCAACCAAATAAGCCAACATATGGCCCACCAAATTGCAGGCCAACCCCAATGGATTGCCCCTCACCCACCACAATATCCGCGCCCATTTCACCCGGCGATGTCACCGCGCCAAGCGCCACAGGCTCGGTCACCACAACAATCAATAATGCGCCATTTTCCGCGCAGCTGGCGCTCAACGCTCGTAAATCCTGCACATTGCCAACAATATCGGGATATTGCACCACCACCGCGCTGGTTTCTTTATTCACCGATGATAATAAACGCGCCATATCCGCATCGCCATTTTCATCTGGCATGCCAATGTCCAAAATATCTTTGGTAAAACGCGCCATTGTAGAGGCCACGGAAACATAATGGGGGTGCAGCCCCCCCGATAAAATAACATTTTTGCGCTTTGTTATGCGCCCTGCCATGCTAATCGCCTCCCAACAGGCGGTCGAACCATCATACATGGAAGCATTGGCGACATCTGTTCCGAAAAGGCGTGCAACCTGTGTTTGAAATTCAAACAACATTTGCAAAGTGCCCTGTGCAATTTCGGGTTGATAGGGTGTATAGGCGGTTAAAAATTCACCGCGTTGGATAATATGGTCAACCGATGCCGGCACATGATGGCGATATGCCCCCGCGCCAAGGAAGAAAGGCCCCTGCCCCGCCACCATATTTTTATTGGCAAGACCGTGAAAATGCCGCTCCACCGCCATTTCACTAATATGATCGTTAAGCCCCTCAATTGCCCCGCTCAGCTGGGCCTCTTTTGGTACATCAATGAACAAATCATCAATGCTATTGACCCCGATTTCGTTCAACATCGCGCGGCGATCATCATGATTTAATGGCAGGTAACGCATATTATTCCCTTAATAAAAACAGATATTTATTTGCAATATCTATCAAAATTTCTTTACTTACAGCCCCTCGACAAATGCTTTATAAGCAGCTTCGTCCATCATAGTTTCCAATTGGCTGGCATCGCTTAATTCCATTTTGAAAAACCAACCCTCTCCTTCGGGGTCGCTGTTCACCAATGCGGGATTATCCGCCAATGCGGCGTTACCTTCGGTCACCGTGCCATCCACGGGCGCATATACATCCGATGCGGCCTTTACTGATTCGACCACGGCAGCGTCGTCTCCCTTGGTCAATGCTTTGCCTTCTTCTGGTGTTTCGACATAAACAACATCGCCCAATTGCCCCTGTGCATAATCGGTAATACCAACGGTTGCAGATGTGCCGGAAACTTGGATCCATTCATGATCTTCGGAAAAATAACGTGACATAAAAACTCCTCTTAACTTATTTTGAGACACCGCGCGGTGCACGGTGATAATTTTGGGGGACAAATGGCATTTTTGTAATGGTGGCGGGGATTTTCTTGCCCCGTTGTTCCAAAATAATTTCCTGGCCTTCAACGGCCAATTCGGTCGGCACATATGCCATGGCAATTGGCCGTCCCAATGATGGAGAAAAACCGCCACTGGTCACATTGCCAATTATAGCACCATTGCCATTGACAACAACCGCGCCCTCCCGAACGGGTTGGCGGCCATCAATAGACAATCCGACGCGTTTTTTTACCGGCCCATTCTCTAACTCGTTCAGGATTTTTTCTGCGCCCGAAAACCCGCCCTCTTCACGCCTTTTTTTAGAAATGGCAAAGGACAGGTCCGCTGATACTGGCAAAATTTCTGGGTTCATATCATGCCCATAAAGCGGCAATCCCGCCTCCAGCCGCAGCGAATCACGCGCACCAAGACCAATGGGTTTCACCTCGTCTAACGCGCATAAAGCATCCGCAAATTCCATCGCATGTTCCGCCGGAATGGAGATTTCAAACCCATCCTCGCCCGTATATCCCGAACGGCTAATCCCCAACGCAACCCCATTCCACATAAAGGGCGCAGCATCCATAAAATATAAATCGGTCACCTGCGGCCAATCGGGCTGCAATGGCATTATCCCCAATTTTTCAATGGCGGCGGCAGCCTTTGGCCCTTGTAATGCCAATAATGCTGCATCTGTCATATGATTTATCTTTATATCTTCGGGTAATTTTTTACGAAGATAGGCAATATCACCATGTTTTACCGCGCCATTGACGACCATATAAAGATTATGGCCGGTGTTGGTGACCATTAAATCATCCAATATGCCGCCATCATTATTTAGCAATAATGAATAACGCATCTTTCCCGCCTTTAACGCGGAAATATCGCCCGGCAAAATTGCCTCCAACTTTGCGGCAACATCTGGCCCGCTTAATTGCAATTGCCCCATATGAGACACATCAAATAATCCGGCATTTTCACGCACCCATAAATGCTCTGCCATAATGCCTTCATATTGCACCGGCATGGAATATCCCGCAAAGGGGACCATGCGGCCGCCGCGCGCAATATGCCAATTATTTAACGGCAATAAACCTAAATTTTCTGTATTTTCATCCATCGTGACAAACCCCAAATGTGACATATCCCAAAAGTGCCTAAGCCAAATCAACATGATATGGCCGCACCCCCTCTGTCACGGGACCTGAGAGTTTTCACGGCGGATAAATTCGCCGCTTACCCCTTCGGTGGTTAATGCAAAATGCATTAACTCTTTCCAGAGTTTTTCCCTAAAGCGGTCCCTGTTGCCTGAGAGTTTCCGGGGTGGTTGCTCCTTCGGCGGCGGCGTAAACCGCGCTCTCCCGCTTTATGGCCGACTGTCTTTCGATAATCAGAATTGATATTTGAATTGGCCCAGAGTGCCAAAAGAGTCAATGCGACTTTTCACATATCCACAATTTTATTTCGTTAATTTTTGCGACAGCGCCATGATAGACGCATTTTCGTGCACATGGCTGCCCCCGCCCTTTGCCATTAACAATGTCATCATCGCGCGTGCGACATCTTGCGCCCTTACCGAACGATATTTTGCCCATTTACCCTGTAATAAAATATCAAAAAGGGGCGATATCATCATCGCCATTTTCTCAAGCGGCCTCGAATCATTTTCCCGCCGTCCGCGCAACAGGCCGGGCCGGATAATATCCAACCGTGCAAAATTCATCGCCCTAATTTTTTTATCGACCATGCCCTTTGTTTGAAGATAAAAATTCTTCGCCTCTGCATTTGCCTGCGCCGATGATATTAAAATCACATGCTCCACCCCTGCATTCTTGGCCGCAGAAATGACCGACAAAATTAAATCATGGTCTATTTTAAAAAATTCTTCATTACTGCCCGCCTTTTTACGTGTCGTGCCAAGACAACAGACAAGCTGTTTTGCGCCGCTATTCATAATATATTGCGGCCAATTTTCCGGGCTTGCCTGATGATGTATCATACCCACAGCTAGGGGGTGGGCGCGTGATCGGCCAATGCTGGCCGTGCTTAACCCCATATTTTCCTGATCCAATATTTTTAACAATTCCGACCCAACCAAACCAGTTGCACCGAAAATAAGAATTGGTCTTTGTTCCATCATAATGCCGATATCATATTGCCATGATTTTTTCATGATATTTTTGGGCATATCTATCTGTCATTCCCGCCAAAAAATCGGCAATATGGCGCTGCCTATCTGGTGATTGCGAAGGCAATCGGGCATACCAATCATTGGGTAATAGCGCGGGATTGGCCAATAATTTGTCCATTATATTGGAAATAATAATCGCCGCTTTTTCCGCCGCCGCCAATTGTTGCGGGTGATGATATAAACGCCGGTACATAAATTTCTTTAATGCGCGTTCATTTTCCTTCATTTCAGGAGAGAAAGTAACAATTTGAACGCCGCATTGCCGCACATCATCCAATGATGAAATATTATATCTCTCAATATTTTGCCTTGTCGTCAAAATAACATCATTAACCATCGCACCAATTTGTTCACGAATAAATTCTGCGATCAATTTATCCTTTGCCGCATGGGGATATTTTGCGGCCAATATATTCCACCTTGCCTCCACAAATGGCAATTCGAACAAATCTTCTATTTCCAATAAACCTGCACGAATTCCATCGTCAATATCATGATTATCATAGGCAATGTCATCGGCAATGGCCGCTACCTGCGCCTCCAATGATGGCCATTGGTCCAAATGAAAATCAAATTTCTTATTGGCCTGTTCCAATGCCCAGCTTGGCCGCTTTATTGGGCCATTATGCTTGGTCAGCCCTTCCAATAATTCCCAACTTAAATTTAGCCCCTGCCATTCAATATAGGGGCTGTCCAATATCATCAATGTTCGGATGGTTTGCGCATTATGGTCAAATCCGCCATATTTTTCCATTGATTTTTGCAGCGCATCTTCACCCGCATGACCAAAGGGGGGATGGCCAATATCATGCGCCAGACATAGCGCCTCGGTCAAATCTTCATCCAAGCCTAATATACGCGCGATGGTTCGGCCAATTTGCGCGACTTCCAAACTATGGGTTAATCGAACGCGATAATGATCGCCGCCCGGCGCGACAAAAACCTGTGTCTTATGGCCCAACCGCCGAAAACTTATCGAATGGATAATCCGGTCTCGATCGCGCTGAAAAATATTTCGCGGCCCTCTATTTCTATCATCGCCCTCATGCACCAAACGCCCTTTGCTATATTCGGCATTGCTGGCATAGGCTGCCCTGTTCATTTGTGACATAATTTTTTTACCGATTATTTAATGGGGTCAACCACGACGCCGTCTTCGCTCATCCAAACAAAGCTGTCGCCGCCGGCTTTGCGATATTCCGCATCCCATTTTTTGGCGTCCGCAGCATTGTCAAATGGCCCGACCACCAATCGATTGGTTTTGCCCCATGCGGAAACTGCGCCGCTTCTTCCTTTAAATAATTTTTCATATTTTTTGGTCAAACGGCGAAAATCAAAACCCAATGCCTTTTCATCGCTGCCCGTTGCCACCTGCACCCATGCCCGCGCAGGATGAACAGGTTTTTTCTTTTCTGCGGGCTTTGACTTTTCCTTTTCAATCTTTTTTTCATCGACCTTTTTCGGCTCTGGCGGTGCAGCTTTGGCCGGTGTGATGGTCGCCAAATTCACCGCAACAACCGCCGATTTTTTTTCACTTTCCGGAATTTCAATGGAATTAACCAACGCGCCCAAATCAAATCCGCCAATTTCCTTTTCACCATTATTTGCATTTTGCGGCGCAGCAACAGGCATGTCAGATGTTGGCACTGAAGATGCGGGCAAAGTAGCGCTGGTTACTGTTGCGGCTGGTAAGGTGGCGGCGGGTAAAGCGGGGTTCGACGTTTCTATTTTCTGCGCTATATTCAGGTCTTTTATTTCTGGTTTAATCACCGATTTAATTTCTGCGCCTTCATTCAAGACACGCACTGGCGGAGAAATTGCGGGCAATTCCGCCGTACCTTGTGTATCACTATTTTGTTTTATTACTGCTGAAAATGCCGGCTTCACCTCATTTGCCGGAGATACTGCAATGGATGGCGCGGCGGGTGTATTTGCAATTGCAGCGGGCGTTTGTTTTTCAATTGTCGCAACATTTACCATGGCATTACCTGCGGCATCTTCCTGCCGTGTAATTTTAATGGCGGGCCGCACATTTGCTGGCTCTGGTAATTGAGCAATGGCGATTTTTTGCGTTTCAGTTTTTTTCTTTTCCCTTGGCGGCTTTGGCACATAATTACGTGCGCTATCACGCGCGTTTTGCTTGCGCCTTAATGATCGCGAATTTGCCGCATCGTCATCTATGGCGGCGATTTTTGTGTCATTTTGCGCTGGCTTCTCACCCAATGGCGTGCCGGATGGAATCAACCTGCCCCCACTGCCATTCGCGCCAATGGGGCCACTATTTACCGTCTGTGTGCTGGCGGCAATTTTAACCGCGTCACTATCACGCCCAATGGAAATAGCGGGAAAATGCCCCATATGCATTGCCGCTGCCTTTTGCGCGGGGGTTAATCGCGCCATGCTTTTCAAATATGGCCTGAATCTCTCGGCAATGGCGGGCTGCATAAAACCTTGCACCACTTTGAACGCCTCTTTTTCATCGCCATCAGCGGCCAATATCAATGCACGGGCGCGCCATGCCTCTGGCACTTGGCGGTCCAATAATGGGTTTAACATGGACGACGCATCGGCCTGACGCCCTGAAAGCGCCAGCGATATGGCATGGCGGATAATCAAATTATCGCTATTCACAGCCGTTGCAGCAAGTTGATAATCACGCTGCGCCTGTCCAAAATTACCCAATAAATCAAATGCAAGGCCCCGTTCCATGGCAATGGACCGTTCGGTCACGCCCAATTTCACCGCATCATCAAAATATTTCAGCGCGGTAAAAGGGTCTTCATTTTGGATATAGGATGTGCCCAATCCCGCCTTTATCCGGCCATTGGCGGGCTGCACTGCCTCTGCGCGCAGGAAAAACAACCTTGCCGCCTCTACATCGCCCAATAATAATGACGCATTGCCCGCGTCAATTAACGCATCGGCATCCATCGCATCGCGCCCAATCCGGCGCATGGCATTTTGCAATTCAATCGAACCGGGCAGCTCATTAACCTGATCCTGCATGGCAAAGGCCGGCGTCATTTGGCTATAGGACGCCCCCACCAAAGCACATGATAAAAGCAGCAATTTAACCCGCATATATAAACCCTAATCCTGATAATAAATTATGCGGCGACTATTTGGGCCACATCATCCCATATTAAATATAGCCTATCATATTTATTCCAAGATAAGTTATAATTTTCGCGGGCAAAATGTGCCAAAAGCCAGTTAAGTGGCGCCAAAATAAATATGGCGGCCAATTTATGACCGCCATATCCGTTATATCATGATTATTTTGACCAGGTTAATTACCCTGTCTGTTCAAAAAGCGGGGAATATTTGGTCCATCGCCACCATCATCATTATCATCGCGTGACGAACCTAGCCCCTTGGAAAGATTTGACATGCGTTCAAACAATGTGCCGCCGCCCGTTGCAATGCGCGGCGCGGGGGATTCGGGTTGTTTTGGCGCTTCCTCAATTTCTTCGGCAACGCTATTTTCGCTGCCCAATTCTAACATATCGCCATCATCATGCGATTGTTGATCTGCAGTGTGAGAAGATGCCTTGTTATCCTCAAAAGGATCAGACAATGTCATCACTTCTTCTTTAACAGGTTCTTCAGACATTGGCGCACTTAATTCCATTGGTGCTTCTTGTGGTTTTTCAGCATCAACCTCTGGCGCAATTGGCGCGGCAGTTTCTTCTTGTTGGAAAGAAAATGACGCCTTTGGCTGCGGCGTTACCGGCGCAGATGCCTTTGCAAATGTCATGGGACGCTGGCTGGCCGCATTTGCGCCCATATCCGCATCAATACCTGTGGCAACAACCGACACGCGGATTTTGCCATTCAAATCATTGTTAAATGCCGAACCCCAAATAATATTGGCATCAGGATCAACCAATTCACGAATATGGTTTGCGGCCTCATCCACCTCCATCAGGCGCATATCTTCACCGCCGGTTATGGAAACAATAACTCCCTTTGCACCTTGCATCGACACGCCGTCAAGCAAGGGGTTGGCAATTGCTTTTTCCGCAGCTTCTAATGCGCGGCCATCGCCCTCTGCCTCACCCGTGCCCATCATCGCCTTGCCCATTTCGTGCATCACACTACGCACATCGGCAAAGTCTAGGTTGATAAGGCCCGGCATTATCATCAAATCGGTAATGCCGCGTACGCCCTGTTGCAAAACCTCATCAGCAAGCAGAAATGCCTCTTTAAAGGTGGTGTTTGGATTGGCGACTAAAAACAGATTTTGATTTGGAATGACGATTAAGGTATCGACATGCTTTTGCAATTCTTCAATACCGCTATCGGCCGATTTCATCCGGCGCGAACCTTCAAACATAAATGGCTTGGTTACCACGCCGACCGTCAAAATATTCATTTCGCGGGCCGCCTGCGCAATAACAGGCGCCGCGCCTGTACCGGTGCCGCCACCCATGCCCGCGGCGATAAAGCACATATGCGATCCCTCAATCGCTTTTTTAACCTGCTCAATTGTTTCCTCGGCGGCTGCACGGCCAACCTCTGGCCGTGAACCTGCACCCAATCCTTGGGTAATATCTGGCCCCAATTGGATGCGATGTTCCGCAGGGGAGGAATTTAATGCCTGCGCATCGGTATTGGCAACCATGAAATCAACGCCCTCTACATTGGCGTTAATCATATTTGCAATCGCATTGCCGCCTGCGCCGCCAACGCCGATAACGGCGATTTTTGGACGAAGCTCATCAACTGCTGGTGGTCCAATATTGATGCTCATCTTTACTACCCCTTTAACCTTAATAAATTTCCAAATGAAATGAGAATAATATGCTCACGTCCAAATGAATATAATTTTTTAATATACTAGAAACATGCCATAGACAATTTTTACAGATTATAAAGCATAAATGACATATTTACGCAGTAAAAACTCTATCAATAATTTTCCTTAATCACCGATATAATTTTTTGAAATAATGATTTTGGCGCCGAACCCATGCCTGTTTGTTCGGCATAATCAATCATCCCCATATCCTTTTGATCCAAAAAGGCAAATTGCA
The DNA here is from genome assembly GCF_001889025.1 of Sphingorhabdus lutea. Taxonomy (GTDB): domain Bacteria; phylum Pseudomonadota; class Alphaproteobacteria; order Sphingomonadales; family Sphingomonadaceae; genus Sphingorhabdus_B; species Sphingorhabdus_B lutea. The sequence goes on from NZ_CP018154.1 coordinate 1,981,886, forward strand.
CCATTCCGGCCAAGGTGGCATAGGCTGGGCCATGATGCGCATCGGGCAGGCCGCTAAAATATTCTGGTTTGCCAATACGGACATTTATGCCCAAAGAGGATTGAAAATAATCGGCCAATCCTGTCAAATTGGCACAGCCCCCTGTCACGACAACCAATTTTACCTGTCCATGCTCCTTCATCATATCTCGAATGGTGGCGGCAACTTCGCGTGAAATATTGTCCAATTTTTCACAAATTGCGGTATTTAATTGCGCCCGGGTAATTGATTGCACATTGGAATGGCTTGTCCCTTCCTGTTTATCCAATTCGATTATATCTTGATTATCCCTTGGGCTTTGCTGGGCCGACCCGTAAAAACATTTAATCCGCTCTGCATGGCCGCGCCTTATCCCAAAACTGGACGCCACATGATCGGTAATATCATTGCCGCCCACCGAAATGCTTTTCAAATCGGTCAACATTGAATTTTTGAACAGCGAAATATTGGTTATTTCCGCGCCCATATCGATTAAGATACAGCCCAATTCCTTTTCTTCATCGCCCAAAACGGAAATTCCCGCCATTAAAGTGGACGCAGCGATAAAAGTTGGCTGTAAATGCGCGGCACGAACCGCATTATCAATATTACGATATGGCGATGGGTCGGCCATAATCATGTGCACATCCACGCCCATCATATCGGCATGCAGGCCAAGGGGCAATTGCACCCCCTTCACGCCATCAATGCGATATTTGCTTGCCTGTGCATGCAATATCATCTTGCCGCCCGTGTCAAATCCCTCTCGCCCCGCCGCGATTAAATCATCTATATCATGTTGCTCGACACGATTGCCGCCAAGCTCCAACTCCACCGATGCAATTGAACATTCCAACCCACCAGCGGTAATGCTGACCGCGATTTCATCAATATTAATAGCTGCAATACGTTCTGCCTGCTCAACCGTGTTGCGAATGACCACTTCGGCCTGTTCAATATCGGCAATATTTCCGCGCGTCACACCGCGACTTTCGCGCAGCCCCGTGCCCAGAACGATAATGCTGCCATCTTCGCGTCGACCGGCAATCATTGAACATATTTTGGAACTGCCAATGTCCAATGCTGCAATAATTTTTTCAACTTTTTCCGCGCTCATACTCCATCTTCCTCTGAGGTTGCTGGCATAGCGGGTTTTTCACTATTATCATCACTATCATCCGTTTTTTTATCATCGGATTCATTTTTATCCTGGGCCGTTTTTACCCGAAAATAGGCCCGGTCCGGATCGCGCATGTCAAACCGCAATGTGCCGCGCCCCAATAAACGATTTACCCCGTCCATACGGGCAAATTTAACAAAGGCTGTTTCGGCCTGTTCCTTGCCCTCTGGAAGGGCCAAAACTTCACCTGTCTTAAATTCAATATCCCATCGCCTATTGCCAATCCAATTGGCCGCCACAATTTCCGGACGCAGCGAGCTTACCTTTTCAAGCAGCGCATTTAACGACCCAACCTGTTGGTTCGCGCCATTGCCCAAAATTAAAATCAGCGCATCATTGCCAGAAATTTCAACATCTTTTAAGATAACACCTTCGCTGTCGACCAAGGCGATATCACCATTTATTTTCCACCGCGCCACCGGTTCACGTTCCACAATGTCAACCACCAATGAATCGGGCAAACGGCGCGACACCCGCACTTCCTTTACCCAGCCATAGGTCAATAAATCGCGCCTTATCCGTTCCACATCAACCAAAGGCATGGCGCGGTTTTCCTCTGCCAAGACAAGATCATAGACCCTAATTTGGTCAACACGGTTCATGCCATTAACTTCCACTCTTTTTACTTCAAAACCCGCGCGTTTTGACATGTCGACATAATGATCAAATATCATTTGCGGCACACCCATTGCACGGCCAAATAAAAATAGGGCAAGCAAAATAAACGCCACAATCGCGGCGGTAATTATTTTACGAAGATGTTGAGAGCTTATCGGTATATTGGCAATGAAACGGTCAAAATTTGATATTTTTTTGACACGTTTTTTGCGCGGCGCGGCCCTGCTTTTTGGGTCTGCCTTATTTTTTTGACCACGTTTGATGCTGGCCCTGCTCACCCTGCCTCCTCGATTATCATTTCAACCAAGCTGGCATAATCAATGCCGACATATTTTGCCTGTTCTGGAACAAGGCTAAGCGGTGTCATGCCCGGCTGTGTGTTGGTTTCCAACACGAACACGCCGTCCTTGCCCAATTCATCATCCCAGCGAAAATCGGTGCGTGACACGCCCTTGCATCCCAATCCTTCATGACATTTAATTGCCAATAATTTCATATATTCCTCTATTTCTTGAGGAATAATTGCTGGGCAAATATGCTGTGTCATGCCATCAGTATATTTGGCATCAAAATCATAAAAACCGCTTTTCGGGACTAATTCGGTAACGGCAAGGGCGCGGCCACCCATTACGGCGGTGGTCAGCTCCCTACCCTTAATAAATGGTTCGGCCAATAATTCGTCAAATTCTTGCCATGGCCCTTTGCTATCGCGCGATATCGGGTCGCCATAATTGCTTTCATTGGTGACAATCGCCACGCCGACCGATGACCCTTCATTTATCGGTTTCAACACATAGGGGCGCGGCAATGGGTCGCCCGAATAAAGGGTTTCACTTTTCACCACCTTACCCTTTGGCATTGGCACACCAAGGGGGACAAGACGCTGTTTCGTCAATTCCTTGTCAATAGCAATCATCGATGTGACCATGCCGCTATGCGTATATTTCACACCCATCAGGTCAAGCATGCCCTGCACACTGCCATCTTCACCCGGTACACCGTGCAATGCATTAAACACAATATCGGGTTTGGCCGCACTAATTTTGGCCGCCACATTGCGGTCCATATCAATACGGGTAACGCGATAACCGCGTCCCTCCAACGCATCAGCAACGCCATTACCGCTCATCAAAGAAACGGGACGTTCATTGGACCAACCGCCCATCAATACCGCAATATGGGGCTTATCGCTCATCCTTTTTTCTTTCTAAATATAATGGTGGTTGGAAATTTATCACATCATTGGCGCAACCATCTTCCCATGGAAATAAACCGTCTTTAGAACCGGGCCACACCAATTGAAATGCCGCATCCATATCTTGGTTCATATGTTCTTTTTGATACCAAATGGCGGAATTGAAAAATGCGGGAATAATATTTGTGGGATGAACCGCCTTCACCGCGACTTTATGATTATCCAATAATCCATCCAGCATGATACCGTCTTTTAAAACCAATCCATTTTTACATTGATCCAAAACTTCATTTATCATCGCGCCCATTATTTCATGGGTAAGGCCAAAAGTTATAATCTCTGCCTGCCCAACACTTTGGGCAAAGCCAATGGAATATGTAAAATCGGGCAATGTTTCATGAGGTCCAAAAACGGTGGTTGTTTGGCATCCATATTCTTGAATATTGAACAATAATTTTTCTTCATATTCCTTTTGTTTATTATTCGTCATCCAACTTTCCCAACTCTTTGAATTTCCCATTCAAGCTCAATGCCCGACTGGTCCTTTACACGGCGGCGCACTTCCTCACCCAATGCTTCTATCTCGGCTGAACTTGCCCCGCCAATATTAAGAAGGAAATTTGTGTGCTTCTCGCTCACCTGTGCGTTGCCGATGGTAAGGCCGCGGCAACCCGCCGCATCAACCAATCGCCATGCTTTATCCCCATCGGGATTTTTGAAGGTAGAACCACCGGTGCGCGAACGAAGCGGCTGTGATGCCTCCCGCTCTGCGGCAATGCGGTCCATTTCCGCGCCAATGGTTGCGGGATTGCCCGCCACACCCTGAAATAAAGCCTCCACCACAATCGCATCCTTGGGCACATCGCTATGGCGGTATCGGTAATTAAACTGTGCCTTATCCCATGTCACAATGTCGCCATTGCGCATTACCAATGTTGCCTCGATTAAATTATCGGCGGTTTCATGGCCATATGCGCCTGCATTCATTTTTACCGCGCCGCCAACGGTGCCGGGGATACCGCGTTGATATTCCAATCCGGCAATACCTGCATCGCGCGCCGCGCTGGCCAATGAAATGCCCATTGCCGCCGCCCCTGCACGAACTTTATGGTCATCTTCAACAATAATGGCCGCCATTTTTTTGGGCAAGCGAACAACAACACCGTCCACACCGCCATCGCGCACGATTAAATTTGACCCAACGCCAATGGCCATGACGGGAATGGATGCGTCCAATCCGCGCAGGAAATTGGCCAAATCTTCCTTACTTTCAGGACGGATAAGCCATTGCGCCCGTCCGCCCGTGCGAAACCAGATGAAGGATGCAAGGTCGCCATTTTGTTCAACCTTGCCATTTAATGCGGGAATTGAGATTGCATTTTCCATGCCCATTATGACCCGCGCGCCTTTTCTATACCATCGGCCAAACCCGCCGCCCATGCGGTAATATCCCCCGCACCCAAACAAATTACATGATCATCCGCCTGAATTTTTCCGGCCAATAAAATGGCAAGATCGTCAGCATTTTCAACCATATCGACCATATGATGGCCGCGCCGTTTCAATCCAGCGGCCAATATCTCGCTATTCGCGCCGTCAATTGGGCTTTCTCCTGCCGCATAAACGGGCGTTACCACCACCATATCGGCATCGTTAAATGCCTGTTGAAATTGTTCCATATGGTCGTTTAAGCGCGAATAACGATGGGGTTGAACCACGGCAATCACACGGCCTTTGGATGCTTCGCGGGCGGCGGCCAACACAGCCTTTATCTCCACGGGATGATGCCCATAATCATCAATTATATGCGCGCCTGCTACCTCACCCACCTTGGTAAATCGGCGTTTCACACCAGCAAAATTGGCAAAACCAGATTGCAATTGCGCGTCACTTAACCCCATTTCAATACCAATGGCCAATGCGGCAATCGCATTTTGCACATTATGCTTGCCCGGCATAGGAAGATGGATGTCACAAATTTTGCGTATTGTGCCATCGCGTTTTTTGACCACCAGATCAAATGTATTGCCGCCGCTGTCGCTGCGAATATTATCACCGCGAACATCCGCCTGTGCTGAAAAACCATAGGTTACAATGCGCCGATCGCGAATTTGCGGTAAAATTGATTGCACCTCTGGATGATCAAGGCACATAATCGCCGCCCCATAAAAGGGCACATTTTCAACAAATTCGACAAAGGATTTTTTAATCGCGTCAAAACTGCCATAATGGTCAAGATGTTCTGGATCAATATTGGTAACCACCGCCAATGTGCCGTCCAAACGTAAAAAGCTGCCATCGCTTTCATCCGCTTCGACCACCATCCATTCGCTTGTCCCCAAACGTGCATTTGAACCATAATTATTGATAATGCCGCCATTTATAACTGTGGGGTCAATATTGCCCGCATCCAAAACCGCTGCAATCATCGATGTGGTGGTGGTTTTGCCATGTGTTCCGGCCACGGCAATCGTGTTTTTCAACCGCATCAACTCGGCCAACATTTCGGCGCGGCGTACCAATGGAATACGGTTTTCCAATGCGGCCTCAACCTCTGGATTGCCGCGTTTTACCGCAGTGGAGGTTACAACAACCGACACACCCGCAACATTTTCCGCCGCCTGTCCAATGGTGACCTTTATCCCCTTTTCACGCAGCCCCTTAACCACATAGCCGTCGGAAATATCAGAACCCTGAACCTTATATCCCAAATTATGCATCACCTCAGCAATGCCGGACATGCCAATGCCGCCAATGCCGGCAAAATGTATTATACCAATATCGGTTGGAACACCCTTCATGAAGAAACCTCTTTCGCCATCGCTGGACTTGCACCAAATGATGGATTTTTATTATTTGTTATTTTCATCGGCTTTGTCATAGGGGCTGTGCCAAAAGATTCAACCAAATCCGCCAATTCACGCACGGCAAATGGTCGGCCACATTTCCATGCGCGCCGCGCCGCATTTTCCAACGCCTCCGGCCCCATCGCCATTTTCTGCATTTGTTTGGCCAATTGCTTGGGGGTGAAAGCCGCTTGATTTATTGACGTTGCACCTCCGGCATCGACCATTTCGGCCACATTATATCGTTGATGATCATCCATCGCCGTCGGCAAAGGAACAAAAATGGCGGGCCGCCCTGCACAGCTTAATTCCGCAATTGTCGATGCACCTGCACGGGCGATAACCAAATGTGCCCACCCAATTTTTTCCGGTAAATCGGGTAAATATGTCGCCAATGTCGCGGGGATATTATGGCTGCGATATGTATCGCGCACCCGTTCAATATCCTCCTCTCGGCATTGTTGAATAACCTGCAACCGGCGCTTCAGGTTTAACGGCAACATTGACAAACCATCGGGCACAATATCGGATAATATGCTTGCCCCCTGACTACCTCCGGTCACCAATACGCGAAATATGCCTTCCTCCAAAAATGGTGGGAAATTTTGATCGCGAAGCTCCAACACTTCTTCTCGAACTGGATTACCCACCAAATGCACCTTTTTTTGATGCTTATCAGCCAATCTTTGCACATTGGGATATGCGGTTGCGATTGCATTCACCTTGCGCGCGGACAATCGGTTCACACGTCCCAAAACAGCATTTTGTTCATGGATAATGGTGGGAATATTTTCCGCAAATGCCGCCAATAAAGCAGGAAGCGCGGGATATCCGCCAAAACCGACCACTGCGGTGGGTTCAAAATTTTTATATAAATTGCGCGCCATTTTGCGCCCCGCCCATATGGAACGCGCCGCCGACAACCATCCCTTTGGCCCGCCCGAAACACGCCCTGCGGGTAAAATATGTGTCGATACCCCATCGGGAAGGCCGGGAATTTTTGCACCGCGATCATCAGTGACAAATGCCACCACATGCCCGCGAGAGATAAGCTCCTTTGCCAATGCATAGGCCGGAATAACATGACCGCCCGTTCCACCAGCCGACAACACATAATGGCGGGTAACAGTCATCGATTATATCTCCTATTTTGTCCTTGTTTATGCATGAAGGGATTACGACGAGTAAGCGCCAATATCAAACCCGAAGTGATAGAAATTGACCATAAAGATGATCCACCATAGCTTATAAAGGGTAAAGTCATCCCTTTTGAAGGAAACATACCAAGGTTTACCGCAATATTAATCATGGCCTGTCCACAAAATTGCGTCACCAATCCCGTCACCGCCAATATTGTAAAATAATCTTTTTCTTCAAATAAACGCAGCGCCACGCGAATGATAATGGCAAAATAAATAATAATAATCGCCGCACAGGCCAATAAACCAAATTCTTCGCCAATGACGGAAAAAATATAATCGGTATGCGCCTCTGGCAGGGAATATTTACGTTCCCCCAATCCCGGGCCAACACCAAATAAACCGCCCGCGCTTAACGTGGACAGCGCCAATTTATCATGGGTAATGCCATCTGTTCCAAATAAAAATGCGTCAATCCGCGTGGCCGCTACGCTATAGGTGAAATAAGCAGTGACCAATCCACCAATGCCCATGCCGAAAAGTGCAGCCAATTTCCAAAATTTTACACCCGACACCATGATGACTGCAAAACAAATGCCGGATAATAAAATTGTTTGCCCCAAATCCGGCTGCAACATCAATATCATTGCCAAAAATCCAGTAATCGCAAAAATAATCGGATATACTGGCAGGCTTTTATCCTTTAATTTCCATGACACCACCCACGCAATGGCCACCGCATAAAATGGTTTTAGGAATTCCGATGCCTGAAACGACATGAAACCTAAATTTATCCATCTTTTTGCGCCGTTAATCTCACTGCCTAAAATAATGGTAAACAACATGGCAACCACCATCGCGGCAAAACCAATTAACGCCATTCGCCGAACCATATTTTTGGGAAACATGGAGATCACCAACATCGTGACAAATGCAATAACCGCCCATGCAAATTGCCGGTAAAAGAAATATAATTCGGGTAAGGAGACATCCGCGCTGGACAATCGGCGTGCAGTCGCGGGCGATGCCGCAGCCACAGCCAATAATCCAATGGCAAGCAAGCTTAAAATCAATGCCAATAAAACACGGTCCAATTCCCAAAACCAGATGCCAAGCGCGGTTCTGTCCCCGCGCCCCAATCGATTGGAAAGGTCAAATTGTTCTGAAATCATCCGTCCGGCAAGCGGAAAATTGGCCTGAAGCTTTGGATCTTCTTCATTGGCCGAATTTTGGGGTTCAGCCATTGACGTCCCTTTGTTCAGATATTGCCCGAACCGCCATTTTAAAACATTCGCCCCTTGCTTCAAAATCTCTAAATTGATCAAATGATGCACAGGCAGGCGATAATAATATATTATCCCCCTTTTCTGCCATGCTGGCGGCGCGCTCCACGGCCATAATCAACATTTCGCATTGTTCAACCTTGGCATGTGGGCTGAACATTTTATGATATTCTGCGCCCGATTCACCAATGGTGTAAATCGCCTTTACATGATCCATAAATGGCAATGCAGCGGAAATATCATAATCCTTTGCCACCCCACCTATTATCCAATGCACATTATGAAATGCCGCCAATGCCGGTGCGGCCGAGGCCATATTTGTCGCTTTGCTATCATTTATATATGAAACGCCGTCAATTTCGCCAATATATTCCAAACGATGCGGCAAACCCTTATATGTTTTAAGCCCTGCCTCTATAACCTTGTCATTCAGGCCAAGGCCGCGACATATTGCAACCGCGCCGGAAATATTTTGCGCATTATGCGGCCCATTTATGGATATACTATGGTCAAAATGGGCAATATCAACGGCATAGACAATCTGTTTTTGCGCGGATATTTTACTCTCTTGTGTCTCATCAGGATAATTATCCTGCGCCATTTTTAACGATATCGCGTCATCACCGCAAAAAATTGCCTGTCCATTTGAATGTTGCATTTCAAACAGGCGCCGTTTGGAACGAGAATAGCCCTCAAAACCATCATATCGATCCAAATGATCGGGGGTCAGGTTTAATAATAATGCAAATTCGCAGGCCAGATTTTGTGTTAAATCAATTTGATATGATGATAATTCCAACACATATACACCACCAGCGGGCAATGCATCCTGCCCCAAAATAGGCAGGCCAATATTACCGCCCATGCGCGTGGGGATGGCCGCATTTTTCAAAATATGATGCACCAAAGCCGTGGTGGTCGATTTACCATTTGTGCCAGTAATGCCGACAACACGGTGCGGGGGCAATTCATGACGCGCCATAGCAAATAATTCAATATCGCCCAGAATTGGCACATTTGCGGCATTTGCCCTGCCCACAATGGGATGTGTATTTAATGCTATTCCTGGCGACAGGATTAACGCGTCATATCCCGCCAAATCCATTTCCATGGGATCGGCAAGCGTGGCGATATCCTCCACCATTTTTCTGGCTTCGCTGCGATTATCCCATGCAGTAACATGTGCGCCGCTAGCGATTAAAGATTTAACCGTCGCATATCCGGTGCGGGCAAGGCCAAGCACAATATATTTTTTTCCTGCAAAGGCGCGCGAAATAATCATCTTAATTTCAATGTAGAAAGCCCCGCCAGCGCAAGCACCAGAGAGATAATCCAAAATCTAATCACCACTGTGGATTCCGCCCAGCCCATTTGTTCAAAATGATGGTGAATGGGCGCCATGCGGAAAACCCGCTTTCCGGTCCGTTTGAAATAAAATACCTGAATGATGACCGATGCCGCCTCCAACACAAATAAACCGCCAACAACGGCCAGCACAAATTCATGATGCACCGACACGGCAATTGCGCCCAATGCCCCGCCAAGGGCCAAGCTGCCCGTATCGCCCATGAAAATGGCCGCAGGGGGCGCATTAAACCATAAAAAGGCAAGACAGCCGCCGATAATGGCCGCACAAAATATGGCCAATTCGCCCGCGCCCGGCACATGCGGAATCCCCAAATAATCAGAGAATATGGCATTACCAGCAAGATAGACGATGATTAAAAATGTGCCGCTGGCGATGACCACGGGCATGGTTGCCAACCCGTCCAAACCATCGGTTAAATTTACCGCATTGCCCGACCCAACAATAACAAACATGGCAAAAATGATGGCAAAATATCCCATATCAATCGCGACTTTATTGAAAAAGGGCACGTAAATTTCGGTACCATTTTGGCTTAAAATCATGAAACTGACAATACCGGCAATCGCAAATTCGATTAACAATCGAACCTTGCCCGACACGCCCTTATGGCTTGCCTTTCGCACTTTATCCAAATCGTCCATAAACCCGACCATGCCGAAACCCAATGTTACAATCAGGCATGACCAAACATAAATATTATCCAATTTCATCCATAATAACAAAGAAATGGTTAATGATATTAAAATCATTAACCCGCCCATTGTGGGCGTGCCAACCTTTGCCAAATGGCTTTGCGGGCCGTCGGCACGAATGGGTTGCCCCTTGCCCTGTCGTAACCGCAGCATGACAATGAATCGAGGACCAATTAACATCCCAATGAAAAGGGATGTTGCAACCGCACCGCCTGTTCTGAAACTGATATAGCGGAAAAGGTTGAACACACCTTCAAAGCCAAACCATTCCGCCAATAAATATAACATTTATGTACCCAACCCCTTAAACTTATTTACTATTTTGGACAATCCAACACTATTTGAACCTTTGACCAAAATTAAATCACCCGCGCATAATAGCTGATGAAATAATTGTTCACCATGTTCTGCGTCTCTGCAATGGTGGATATTTGAATTTGGTTCAACCTGTGATTTCATGCTTGTGAAAAGATTTTTCATTTCATCCCCCACCAAAATGACATGATGCGGGTTTGCCTGCATAATTATGGGCGCAAGCGCGGCATGATAATGGTCGCTTTGGTCGCCCAATTCTTTCATACTACCCAATATTAAAATTAACTGGCTATGCCCATTTTGCGGTTTTGAAAATGTCAAACTGGCCTGCTCAATTGTTGCCTTCATCGATGCAGGGTTCGCATTGTAACTTTCATCAATCATTGTCGCGCTACCGCCGCCGACATTACGGACAATCACTTCGCCGCGCCCTTGTAATCCCGCCATATCAGCCAAGGCCAAACCTGCAACCGCCAAATCACCGCCCACGGCATGAACCGCGCCCATCACGGCCAGGCTATTTGATGCCCAATGACGGCCATCTTGCGAAAGTTGATAAGTTACCTGCCCGCCGCCCAATTTTTGAGCAAAAGCAGCAGTAATATGGCTTCCGCCTTCGACCCTGTTCATCATTTCAATGGCACATATGTCCGCGCCTTCATTAAAACCAAAACCAATGACATCATGGCCCAATGACGCCGCAATTCCGGCCATTAAGTCAAAATATGGGCTGTCATAAGAAATAATCGCCTGACCACCCTTTGTTAATCCTTCAAATATTTCGGCCTTGGCTCTGGCAATTTCGCTTTCATCCTTAAAAAATTCAATATGCGCAGGGGCAATAGTGGTAATAATCGCAGCATTTGGCTGCACCAATTTGGTTAGCGCCGATAATTCGCCCACATGGTTCATACCCATTTCAAAAACCGCATATTCGCAATCACGCGGCATCCGCGCCAAACTTAATGGCACGCCGACATGATTATTATAACTTTTGACCGAACGGTGCGCCTTGCCAAATGAAATGCGGTTTAATGCTGCGAATAATGCCTCTTTCGTGCCGGTTTTCCCCGCCGAACCAGTAACGCCAATCACCTTGCCCGACATGCGCCGTCGCGCCGCTATACCCAGATTATTTAACGCCTCCTGCGTATCTTCAACCTTTATGACATTGCATACACCATCAAATGACACATCATCACTGATTAAAATCGCCGCCGCGCCATTTTTCACCGCCGCATTGACGAATAAATGCCCGTCGCTTGCCTCCCCCTTCATGGCGATGAATAAATCACCCGCCAATATTTCGCGCGAATCAAACGCCACACCATTTATGTCGCCATTATGATGCGCCGACAATAAATCGCCATTTACCGCTGCGATAATTTCATCAACAGTCCATAAAGCGGTCATATCGCACACTCCCGCGCGACTTCGACATCGTCAAATGGGTGAATAGTCATATCATCACCGCGCCCGTAAATTTGGCCATTTTCATGCCCTTTGCCAGCAATTAAAATAATGTCATTTCCATTGGCCGCTGCGATTGCAGTGGCGATTGCATCGCGCCGATCGGCAATATTTGCCGCCTGTGGTGCGCCCTCCAATATTGCCGCCCTGATGGATGCGGGATCTTCCCCACGCGGATTATCATCAGTAATAATTATATTATCGGCGAATTTTGCTGCAATTTCACCCATTGGCTTTCGTTTACCCATATCGCGGTCGCCGCCCGCGCCAAATACCAAATGTAATTTGCCGCTGACATGCGGGCGCAGCGCCGCAATTGCCGCCTCCAACGCATCGGGCGTATGTGCATAATCAACATAAATTGGCGCCCCAGATCGGCTTATCGCGGCGCGCTCCAACCTGCCCCTTACGGGTTGCAACCTGCCCAATAGGGGGATTAAATCATCCAGCTTTGCCCCACTGGCCAGCACAATCGCCATGGATGTTAACGCATTTGCCGCCTGATATGCACCAATTAGGGGGAGCATGATTTGTGCCTCTTGCCCCTGTACCTCAAGCGTTAATTTTTGGCCAAGCTGGGTCGGTTCTCTTTTCAAGATATGAATGGATTTCCCTGCCTCACCCACGGTAATCATGCGGATGCCGCGTTTTTTGACAATATCTATAACCTTGCCTGATGATGGATCATCGGCCCAAATCACCGCAACGCCATCTTCATCCAAAACCTGTTCAAACAACCGCATTTTGGCACGAAAATATTCCTCCATCGTGCCATGATAATCCAAATGATCACGGGTAAAATTGGTAAAGGCGGCGATGCTGACCTTTGGCCCTTCGCTGCGATATTGGTCCAACCCATGGCTGGATGCTTCAAATATAGCATGGCTTATCCCCTCCCGCGAAAGGCCGGAGAGATTGTTTAAAAATGTTACAATATCCGGCGTGGTCAATCCGGTTTTCACCTGTTCATCGGCGGTGGTAATGCCCAATGTGCCAATGGAGGCAGCATGAAAGCCCAACATCCGCCAAAGCTGGCGCGTTAATTCAACATTTGATGTTTTGCCATTTGTGCCCGTCACCGCCGCAACCATTGGCGGAAATGGTTTAAAATATAATGCTGCAAGCAAAGCAAAGGTCCGCCTTGGCTCATCGCTTTTAATATGCAGAGCACCTTCCACCTTTGCATCGGGATGCGCGACAATGGCAATCGCCCCTGCGCCAATTGCATCGGCGATAAAATCTTCGCCATTAAATTTAGCACCGCGAAACGCGCCGAAAATATTATCCTTGGCAATTTTGCGATTATCAATGGCAAATCCGCTGACGCGTTGATCCAATATCTGCGTCGTTACAGCATGTGCTGGAACCAAAATTTCCGCGCTATTAAGCAAGGCCCCAAGCCGCATTTCATTCTCCCTTTGGCGCCCATAATAAAGGCATTAATTCCGAAACATCAACATCGCGATTCTTATTAGGTATCACCCCTAGCATTGGACCGATACGTGGGACAAGCTGTGCCACAATCGGAGCAGCAGTCCAACCGGCGGTGCGTTGAAACCCTGTCGCGGCCAAACCCTTTGGTTCATCCACCATGGTGATAATGACATAGCGCGGATCATCCATTGGAAATGCCGCAGCAAAAGTCGCCACCACCAAATTGCGATTATATCCGCCCGATTCGGGTTTTTCCGCAGAACCCGTTTTACCGCCAATCCTATATCCCGGTGCATCCGCCTTGCGCCCTGTGCCATCGGCAACAATCATGCGCAACAATTGGCGCATCCGCGCGCTGGTTGCGGCGGAAAATACGCGCCGTGATTTAATTTTTTGATTTGGCGCAACTTTATACATGGTTGCCGGATGCCATAATCCGCCATTGACCAATGCGCAATATGCCGTCGCCAAATGCAGCGGCGTTACAGAAATACCGTGGCCATAGCCCACTGTCATATTGGTAATGCGTCCCCAATTTCTGGGCCAAATGGGCTGCGCACGTTCCCCCAATTCAATTTCAGGTCGTTCATTAAAACCCAAATTGCGCAGCATTGCGTCCATCCGTTCCTTGCCCAAATTGTCGGCCAGCCGCGCCGTCACTATATTGGAACTATGCACCAAAGTTTCGGGCACATTTAACCAACGATTGGCCGGATGTGTGTCACGAATTTTATATCCACCAATGTCAAGCGGCGCCGTTGCATCATATCTTATTGCCAAATCCCTGACTGTTCCTGCATCCAATGCAGCGGCAACGGTCAATGGTTTGAACGTAGAACCAAGCTCATATACCTGATTGGTCACGCCATTTACTTGGCTGCTTAAAAAAGCATATCCATCCGGCGGCGGCGATCCATCCTTGCTATCATTGGCAAATAAAGGGCGGTTGGGGTTGAATGACGGCAGCGTCGCCATGGCTATCACCTCCCCGCTATGCACATCCATAATAATGCCCGACGCGCTTTTCGCCCCCGATGAACGCATGCCTTTGTCAAGCTCGCTTTCCAATGCAGCCTGCACCCGAACATCAACCGATAAAATAGTTTGTTTGGCCCGGCTATTGGGGTTTGATAAATGTTCGTTCTTGGCCCGCTCTATGCCCAAAACGCCCTTCCCATCGCGGTTAATGAAACCCAAAATATGCGCACCAAGATTATGCTGCGGATATAATCTTTCTGCCTCTCTTGGAAATTCAATTGCCAATTCACCCAATGCATGAACCCTGCGCACTTCCTCTGGCAAAGCGCGTTTGCGCAAATATCCATCACGTTTGGATGTTAATTTTTCAAAAAAATTCTGCGCCGGTGTATCGGGGAAAATTTGGTGTAATTGCTGGGACAAAACCTGTTTATCGCCAATAATGTCCGCCGGTTTCACCCAAATGGCATAGGCGCTGATGGTTTGTGCCATTGGGTTGCCATTGCGATCAACAATTTCACCGCGATCGGGAACATATTCCCCATTTGTGGCACCAAATGCGCTATTGCCTTCAAAAAAACCAATCATGCCAATCCGGCCAATGGCCAAAACCACAAAACAAAGAAAAAGGGCGACTAACCATAATAGCCGCCAATATGCTGTGCGTTCCGCATCAACAGCCAATTTTGCTTGGCTGGATTTTATGGATCTGGTGACCAATAAACTCATCTATTACGCGCCTCTCGCGCTGCGCCTTTTTTAATATCGCCGCGCATTTTATCGGACATCATTATTTCGTCAATTCGCGCCAATTTCTCTTTCTTGCTTAATTCGGCCTTTATCCCATCCTTATCCTTTTGACGCGCTGCGGCATTGGATTTTTCGCTACCTTCGCTTGGTTTGTTCGATATATTTGCGGCGGCAATGTCGCTTGGGCTTGCATCTTCTTTTTCATCATCGCCCATAATGCTTTGTTTTAATGGTGCAAATGCCGATCCAATAACACCCGCTGGCTTAACATTTATGGCATCCCCATTTGATGCGACCAAAACTGGCTTTCTATCCATATCAATCGCCCCGCCAAGTCCGGCAAGCGCGCGCTGTCCATCGGCAAATTGGTCCGCAGTTGGCGCGGCATAACCAAATAATAATGCGTTCCATTCCTCCAATTGCTGCATGCTGGCCCTTGTCCGCAATTCAGCGCGCAATGTGCTAATCTCTCTTTGGGTTTGCACAATTTCCTTATCAATTTTTGACAAGTCGCTATGCGCCGCCGCCACATTTAATGACAAGGGGTATAAAAGCAGCAGGATGACGAATATCAACGCCAACCAGCCTAAATTGCGAATCCTTTTCATCGCCAAACTCATGCTGCTTTTCCTTTTTGAAATTCGCCAAATGGCCATGCGGGATTTTCTGTGCGCTCTGCAACACGCAAAATGGCCGAGCGACTGCGCGGATTGCGCGCCAATTCTTCTTCATCGGGCTTAATCGCCTTGGACAAATTGGTAAAAGTCGGCAATGGCCCATTATTTTGGGTGATGGGTATATGTCGCGATACGGCCATTTTGGTCGTGCTACGTTGCTTCATAAACTGTTTCACCAGTCGATCTTCCAAACTGTGAAAGGTAACAATTGCCAATTTACCACCGGGCCGCAAAATGCGTTCCGCCGCCGCCATTGCAGCGCGCAACTCATCCAATTCTTGATTGATATGAATGCGTATCGCCTGAAAAGTGCGCGTTGATGGGTCCTTTGGCATTCCGGCATGATGGCCCAATGCCTTGCGAACAATATTCGCCAAATCCAAAGTCGTTTTTAACGGGCGGGCCGCCACAATTGCGCGGGCAATTTGGCGCGATTTGCGCTCCTCGCCATAAAGGAAAATTATATCGGCAATTTGGTTTTCATCGGCTTCGTTCAAAAAATCTGCAGCGCTTTGTCCTGATTGTGACATGCGCATATCCAATGGACCTTCTTCGCGGAAAGAAAATCCGCGCTCGGCCTGATCCAATTGCATGGATGACACGCCAATATCCAAAACGACATTATCAACCTGTGCCACGCCATATTCTTCCAATATAGATTGCATGGAAGAGAAGCAGGCAGAGAAAAGGCGAAACGCGCCATCTGCTCTGCCTGCAAGTTCTGCACCAGTGGCAATTGCAGCGGGATCACGGTCAAACGCATATACGCGCGCGCCGGCAGCCAGAAAAGCCCGGCTATATCCCCCTGCACCAAAGGTGCCATCCACTATCTCGCTTCCAGGGGTGATGGAGAGAGATTGGATTAGTTTGCCCAATAAAACGGGATCATGTGGTGAGGATGATTGCGGCGACAAAGAGGTCATTTACCTTTCCTTTCCGCCTGATCAATCCAGAATAATAATTCCTCGCGCACTTGATTATAACCAGATGGCGTATCGGCAAGGAAGATATCAGGATTCCAAATCATAAAATGGGTGGTAGTGCCAAAGAAGAAAGCCTTATCTTCTAATTTACCAAAAAATTTCAACATGGGCTGAATGACAAAACGTCCACTTTGTTCAAAAGGAATATCGTAAATAGAGGAAGAAGGCTGCTCACGGTTAAAATCTTCACCGCGATTAAGCGCGCTTTCCCACTGTTTTTCTATATCAGTGCGGATTTTATTGCGCTCTGCCTTGCCAAATCCGATTAAGCAGGGATATTCGGCATGACGGGCAAGGCATACAATATTGCCACTGCTGGATTGTTCGACACAGCTGCGCAATTCCGATGGCATAGTCATGCGGCCCTTACTGTCCAAATTGGACAGCCCAGATCCGCCATATACCACCAATTGTGACACCTTAATCCCCTTATGGTTTTTGCCCCATTATCGGTGTCATCCACGGCCAATATATGAATTTAATTTTTACATATAATTTGGCCAATATTCTCCCTGCCGCAAAAGCATGACTTAAAATGCTCGCGAAAAAAGAATCTCATGAAGGATTCCACCCCATCTATAATTAGGGCATATCAAGGGATTTCATGGTTGAAAAGGGGGATTTTATGGGACAAGCACTTGTGATTAGCCTTAGCTATTGAAAAATATAGTTAATTTTTTATTCACCATATTGGTGATTTACATGATTTCATAAATTTTTTCTGATTATATATAAATTATTGAAAAAAATGCCTGAAAATAGGCACAAAATATTCACGGTCAGGCGCAAATAGATTTTACGCCCATAAAATCCCAAAATATATTATTATAAATAAAATCGTCATTTTGGCGCATCATGCCAACAAAATGCGCCCGTTAACTCGCGGAGAGTTTTTTCAATAAATTGATAATCAATGCCATATTATCATTACCGCCAAGCATAGACGCCGCATCATCCAAAAATTCATCGCCCATTAAATCCGCATCGGCCAATAAAATGGCATGCCCCTTGCCCACTTTACAAATGGCGACCCAATTTTCGGTCTCAATATTGCATATACTATTTTTGGAGCTACCCTTTATCGATGTCCAATAACCAGCGGTCTGGGTTAAAATTTGATATTCTTGATAATCAAGCTCAACATCCCCGCTTTCCATCGACACCACCATTTCCAACCCCCAATGCTTAAACAAGGGAGAAAGCAAGGATGTGAAAACGGGCCGACGCTTATCCCCAATGGGATATTTTGATTCCACCGCCAATGCAGGATCGGCAAGGAATAATGCCCTGCCGCCCTTGGCAATCCAATCATCCAAAATGACCAATTCCTCTGGCGAAAGCGCCCTTGGCTGGGCCAGCATGATGATTTTCGTTTTTGATGTTTTCAAAATCGCCAAATCGTCAATTTGCTGCACATCATAATCTTCGCTTAATTTAACAAAGGCGTGATATGGTTTGGCCTCCCCCGAAAGCAGCATCGCCGGGTCACCCTCCCCCATCGCCATGGGGATGGATGACATTAACAATAATGGCGGCAATTGTTTTTGCTTGGGCAAATAATTTGCACCGAAATAGGCCGCAACCAACAATAATAATGCCGATAGGCCCATTCCCAATATGATTTTTTTATCGCGCAAAATGAACAGCTTTATGAATTAAATATTATTTTTTTGCAGGCGGATTATCGGTGCTTTGCACCACCGGATTTGCGCCCGGCTCGGCTGCCTTGCTTTTATTCATCGCCTTTGCCTTTACCGCTTCATCAACAGGCGCAGGGGTCGCGCCCAATTCAGCCAAGGGTTCTTTGGGAATATCAATCCCTTTGGACACCGCATTGCTGGGATCGCTCAACTCTTCTTCGGTTGGCAATCCGGATAATAAGGCCTTATCCTCATTATCCAATGTCATTTGGGCCAAGGTGACGAACAATAAAACCGCCACCATGCCCATGATGGAGAATTTTACCCGTTGAATTGAACTAATGCGCATTTACCCTCCCACGGTCTGCCACGGCATTGGCGGCAATCCCTTTTCCGCCATCCAATCCGGATTGTAAAGCGTAGATAAATAACGCAGCCCCGTATCGCATAAAATAGTCACAATGCGCGATTTTGGTCCTAATTTTTTGCCCAGCTCCACCGCACCGGCAATATTTATGCCGGATGACAGACCAAGGCACAGCCCCTCATCCTTTAACATATGGCGCACCCAAAACAGACCATCTTCATCGGAAATACGAAATTGTGTATCAATTGGCGCGCCTTCTAAATTTGCGGTGATACGCCCCTGCCCAATACCCTCTGCAACCGAATTACCCTCTGCTTTTAATTCGCCAGATTTAAAATATTCATATAAAGCCGCGCCATGTGGATCAGTTAAGGCAATGGTGATATTTTCATCAAATTCTTTAAGGCCAAGGCCAACACCGGCAATTGTACCCCCCGTGCCAGCAGCACAGGTAAATCCGTCAATTCGGCCCTCCATCTGATGCCAAATTTCCTTTGCCGTTGTTTCAATATGCGCACGGCGATTGGCCACATTGTCAAATTGATTGGCCCAAATGGCATTTTCGGTTTCTTCGGCCAATTGACGCGACTGATGAACAAAATGCGCCGAATTTGAATAGGGCGCAGCAGGAACCAACACCAATTTTGCGCCCAATGATCGCAATGTGTCCATTTTCTCGCGCGATTGCGTTTCGGGCATAACAATGATGGTCGAATATCCCAACGCATTGGCAACTATGGCAAGCCCGATACCAGTATTGCCCGCTGTTCCTTCAACAATCGTGCCGCCCGGTTTCAACCGCCCCTGCTGTTCGGCATCGCGAACAATATAAAGCGCCGCCCGATCCTTTACCGATGCACCGGGGTTAAGAAATTCACATTTCCCATAAATGTCACAACCCGCAGCTTTACTTGGCCCATCAAGGCGTATTAACGGCGTATCGCCGATTAAGCCCAACATATTTTGATAAATTTTTGTCATTGCCTATTTAATAGTCCTAGCTGCGCCATGAAACAAGATGATAGAATGATATTATTTTTTAGCCATCGGATTTATCAGCCGAATTTTTGATGTTTTTCCCACACTCTTTCAATTCATCATATATTTTTGCACATATTGCCTATTTATGTGTTGATATATTATATCATAACTATTAAACGCGCCGCATGACAAATAAAAATTTAAAGATACTCTTATCTGCCTCCGCCCTCTCCTCCCTTTTCATCCCTGCAGTGGGATATGCCCAATCGATCAAAGGTGACATGCCGCCGACGGTTGAAAAGGCGCAGGATGATTTTCATAATAATCCTGAAATCATCGTCACCGCCCCATATTTTGAAGATTTGGACTTTTTGGCAGGCACATCTGCACTTAGCGGCAGCGAGCTTTCCGTTTTATCACGCGGGCAAATTGGCGATGTTTTAACAAAATTACCCGGTGTATCAGCAACCGGCTTTTCCCCCGGCGCATCGCGCCCCGTCATTCGCGGCTTTTCTGGCAATCGCGTCATGGTCCTTACCGATGGCATTGGTAATATTGATGCGTCAAATACCTCCGCTGACCATGCGGTAACCATTGAAAGCTTAACCGTCGAACGGATTGAGGTATTGCGCGGTCCGGCGGTATTATTATTTGGTGGCCAAGCCGTTGGCGGCGCGGTTAATGCGCTGGACAAACGCATCCCAAGGTCCGTGCCCGAAGAAACTATTCATCTTGACTTCACAGGCAGCTATTCCACCGCAGCCAAAGAAGGAGCGCTTGGCGGA
This sequence comes from Sphingorhabdus lutea, assembly GCF_001889025.1. Taxonomy (GTDB): domain Bacteria; phylum Pseudomonadota; class Alphaproteobacteria; order Sphingomonadales; family Sphingomonadaceae; genus Sphingorhabdus_B; species Sphingorhabdus_B lutea. The sequence continues at coordinate 2,002,606 of NZ_CP018154.1, forward strand.
TCGGCTGATTTCAAACTAACCAATAAATTGGTCGCCCATGTCGATGGCAGTTACCGTAAAAGCAGCGACCTGCGTACCGGCGGATATGTGTTGTCACCATCTTTGCGCGAACAGCAATTTGAACTTGTCCAAGAGGCAATAGACGAAGGCGAGTTAGAAGAAGCCGCCGAAGCCGAAGAATTGGCCAATTTGCGCGGCCGCATCCCCAATAGCGGTGTTGAGACATGGACAGCAGGAACCGGCATTTCATTCATCGATGATGGTGGCTCATTGGGCATTTCATTTTCCATATATGATACAAATTATGGAGTGCCAGAAGCTCCATCGGGCGGCCATGACCATGGCGGCGAAGAACCTGCACCGGTTAGCATTGGTCTTCGCCAATATCGCACCGATTTACGCGGAGAGGTTGAAGCAGGCGGTTTTATTGACAAAATAAAATTACGCGCTGGATATGCCGATTATCAACATACCGAATTTGAAGGCGATGAGGTTGGCACTTTATTTTTATCAAAGGGCATTGAATCGCGCTTAGAATTTATTCAGGATAAACGTGGCATTTGGCGCGGCGCATCGGGCGTTCAATATCAATTACGTGATTTTAACGCCATTGGTGAAGAGGCATTTGTACCCAAATATAGCAGCCATCAATTTGGCCTTTTCACCCTGCAAGAATTAACATTTGATCCAATTGATGTCGAATTTGCCTTGCGATATGACCATAGCAATATCTCATCACAGGCAATTGATTTTGACAGAAATTATGATGCATTTTCTGCGGCAATTGGCGTTGGATATTTAATTGGCGATACCAAAATTGGTGTCAATTTTTCCCGCACACAGCGCGCACCAAGCGCGGAGGAACTATTGTCCGACGGGCCGCATATCGCCACGCAGGCCTATGAAATTGGCGACACAGGATTGAAAACCGAAAAATCACTGAATGCGGAAATTTATGCGCGTTATAACAGCAATAATCTCAACCTAAACGCCACACTATATCTTCATCATTTTAATGATTTTATTTTTGAAGATGCCACCGGCGCAGAGGAAGATGATCTGCCCGTTTTTCAATATTTCCAAAATGATGCCCGTTTTTATGGCATCGAAACACAGGCTGATATCAAATTTGCCACTATAGGACAGGCAGATTTATGGGCCCATTTTGTGGGTGATTATACCCATGCAAAGGTTAATAATGTTGGACCTGTGCCGCGTATCCCGCCGCTTCGTCTATTGGGCGGTTTAGAATGGAAACAAACGACCTTTGACATAAAAGGCGAAGTGGAATGGAATGCATCACAAAAACGCATTGCCACATTTGAAACCCCCACAGACAGCTTTACCTTCGTGAATTTGTCGGCAACTTTACGGCCATTTTCGGCCCAGCCTAATATTAGCGTAAATTTGGCGGCGAATAATATTTTCGATGTTGTGGGCCGCCGCGCGGCATCCTTTACAAAGGATTTTGTGCCGCTTGCCGGACGTGATTTCAGGATCAGCTTTATCAGCAGTTTTTAAATCATTTCGGAATATTGACTGATAGGGGCTTCTTCTCATGACGTGAGGAGAAGCCTATCACTATTATCGCCAATTCATATAAAATCACCAATGGCACGCCCAATAAAAATTGCGAAACAATATCAGGCGGGGTTAACACAGCAGCAACAACAAATGCGCCGACAATGGCATAACGCCGCCCGGATTTCAGTTGTTGAAGACTTACTATCCCAGCCTTTTCCAACAAAATAAGCAATAATGGCAATAAAAATGAGATACCAAAGCCAAAGATAAATGTGGTCACAAAATCAAGATAATTGCCCACACCGGGCAATGCCTCTTGCGTCACGCCGCCAACATCACCCGAAAAGCCAAGTAGGAATTTTAACGCAACCGGCATCGCAACATAATATGCCATTGCCGCGCCAAGTCCAAATAATATGGGGGTCATCAATAAAAATGGCAAAAATGCCTTTTTCTCATTTGAAAATAAACCCGGCGCAATAAAACGCCAAATTTGCGTCGCCAATACCGGAAATGCGACCATAAGCGCGGCAAAAAACGCTACCTTAATTTCGGTAAAAAATGCCTCAAATATATTGGTGTAAATAATTTTACCCTGCCCCGCGACCAATAGGGGTTGAACCAAAAATGCAAAAATCGACTTGGCAAAATAAAAACAAACACCAAATGAAATGGCCAGCGCCAAAAAACAATAAAGCAACCTTGTGCGCAGCTCTATTAAATGTTCCATCAGGGTCATTTCGCCCTCTTGACCGCCTGTTTCCTTATCCTCCATCATAAAGGCAGCTCTTCATTTTTCGGTTTATTATCATCTGATTTTACAGTTTTTTTTGTCCCATCCTTGGCATCAGCATCATTTTCATAATCGCTCATCGGATGTTCGCGCATGATATTTTCATTTTGCGCCTGCCATTCTTTTTTCAGCTCATCCAATTCCGCCTCGCGCACCATTTCATCAAATCCAGAGCGGATTTTGCCTGTTACACGGCGCGCCTTTGCCACAAAGCCACCAACTTTGCGCATTACAGCGGGCAATTCCTTTGGGCCAATCACCACCAGGGCAATTAACGCAACGACCAGAAATTCTGAAGATGCTACATCAAACATATAAAAACCGCAGGATTAATCCTGTTTATCGGCTTCCTTGACCGGTTCTGCTGCTGCAGAGGGAGTGGGAGCGGCGCTGCTCTCACCAATTTTCTTTGGGGCATTTGCCTCTGCTTCATCTTCGGCCATACCTTTTTTAAAGCTTTTAATTCCTTTGGCCACATCCCCCATCATGTCGGAAAAACGGCCCTTGCCAAATAATAACAGCACCAAAATACCAACGACCAGCCAATGCCAAATACTCAAACCACCCATAATTTGCTCCATTCAGGCCAATTTTTCGGCCAATCATCTTCAATAAATTTAATATAGGCGCAATTTGCGCATTATCCAATATAGTATCCGCAAAGTTAGAATTTATTCGATCAATAAAATGTGAATTGATAAAAAATGGGCAAAAACTGCGCCCTATTCGTTCTATTCGCCATCATCTTCACCATTGCTTTTTTCATCCTCACTATCATTATCGGCGTTATCATCATCTACATGAAAATCCATGCTCTCCATCGCCTCATCCACGGGGTCGAGCAAACCTGCAGCGCGCAAATCATCAATTCCGGGCAAATCGCGCCGACTTTCCAACCCAAAATGCGTTAAAAAATCATCGGTTATTTTATAAATTAACGGGCGGCCCACAACCTCGCGCCGTCCGGCAGGGCGAACCCATCCTGCCTCCATTAACACATCCAAAGTCCCCTTGGAAATTTGTACACCCCTTATCGCCTCAATCTCTGCACGGCTGACAGGTTGATGATAGGCAATAATAGCCAATGTCTCCACCGCTGCGCGGCTTAATTTACGCACATCATCCTTGGTCCGCCGCAACAAATGGGCAAAATTTGGCGATGTTTCAAAATGCCATCGCCGCCCTCTTTTCACCAAATTCACCCCGCGATTTTCATAATGCTTGGTCAAAATTTGCAAGGCATTTTCTATATCGCCCTGCTCTCCCACAATTTTTTGCAATTCCAATATGCTAATCGGTTCTTCGCTGGCAAAAATGGCCGCCTCGAGTGCGCGTTCAAAAATATCATCGCCCATTTAATGCGCTCCATCCTTGGGCATGCCGGCCATTTGCCGCAACATCAAAGGCGCAAAGGGCGCATCTTGGCGAATTTCAACCCTGCCATGACGGGCCAATTCCAATGATGCCAAAAATGTGGATGCAAGCGCCGATTTACGATAGCCCGCATCTGCGCCTTCGCCCGCGCCCTCCCCCGCAAGGTTAAGGGGTAGGAAAGCAGAAATCTCGGTCCATTGTATAGCATGGCCAATCATTTTGGAAATTCGCGATAATGCATCCTCCAATGTCATGACGCGGCGTCTTTTCACCATATGAATGGCGGGCTTATTTCTGGATTGCACCTGACCATAGGCGGTCATTAAATCAAATAAATTACACGTCCATTTACGCTGTTTTACGATTTTTAATCCCTCTGGCGTGCCGCGAAAAAAAACATCACGGCCAATTCTGTTCCGCGCCAATAACCGCCCGCCGGCCTCTCGCATCGCGTTTAATCGCTCCAATCGCAATTGTAACCGCAGGGCAAGTTCCTCTGGCGAGGGGTCAATAGCCGGGTCTTTAGGTAATAATAAACCCGATTTTAAATAGGTAAGCCAAGCCGCCATCACCAAATAATCAGCCGCCAATTCCAATTTTAAATGCCGCGCACGTTCCACAAAATCAAGATATTGGGCCACCAGATCAAGGATGGATATCTGCCTTAAATCCACCTTTTGATGACGCGCAAGGGCCAATAATAAATCAAGCGGCCCTTCCCACCCATCAATATCAATGGTCAGGACATATTGATCATCCTGTTCATTTTTTACGCCCGTTTGCGTGTCGCCAAATAAAAATTCTGCTTCTCCCACAATATTTGATGTGGAGGAGACAGGAGATATTTCGTCAATTTTCGGCATTAAGCCGCCATTGCCAATAGCGCGTCTCTTTTCGCGATTAACGCATCATATTCATCGCGCGGCTGCATGCTTAATCCTTGCATGGCGCGGTCCAAACGCGCCAATGATTGCGGCGTCATGTCGGGCAGTTTTTCTGCCATTGCGGTCATATCGTCCATTTTCCCCCAACAATTTAACGCGACATCGCATCCCGCCTCAATTGCCTGCTTCGCCAAATCGGCAATATCGCCTTGTAACGCCTTCATATCCAAATCATCCGACATTAACCAACCATCAAAACCAATTTGGCCGCGAATAATATTTTGAATGATTGCTGGCGACAATGTGGCACAATTTTCTTTGTCCCACGCGGTATAAACAATATGCGCCGTCATCGCCATTGCGGATTGATTTAATTGTTTAAACGGCGCCATATCATGCTGTAAATCTTCTTCGCTGGCGTCCACAATTGGCAATTCCAAATGGCTATCGCTTTTTGATCTGCCATGGCCTGGAATATGTTTTAATATGCCCGCCACGCCGGCGCGCGCCATGCCGTCCAACACCGCCTGTCCCAATGCGGCAACTCGCTGCGGCTCACGTCCCAATGCACGGTCGCCAATAATATCATGTGCGCCCTCTTGCCGCACATCCAATAATGGCAAACAATTTACACTCACCCCTGCGGCGGCCAGATGATGCGCCAATGCCTCTGCATTTATGCGCGCCGCCTCAATCGCGCTAATCGGGGAGATATCATATAATTTATCAAATATTTCGCCATTTGGGAATTTGGGCCATAATGGAGCGGTCATTCTTTGCACGCGTCCACCCTCTTGATCGATTAAAATGGGCACATTGTCACGGCCCGACAATGCCCGCAAATCATCGGTCAACCGCCGTAAATTTTCTTTATCATCAATATTTCGGCCAAATAAAATATATCCCGCCGGATTAGATTCTTTGAAAAAGGCGCGTTCATTTTCGCTTAAACTTGTGCCCAAAAAACCAAAAATCGCAGGTAACATCAATTTTCCCCAATAATATATTATAGCCGTATAATATATTTCATTGCTGCGGATTTAGGCTTTATTCTTCGCGTAGACAAGCGGCATGACTAAGAAAATTGTGTATAATCTTATCAATATTATAACGTAAAAAAGCGATGCCGCCCAATATTGACATTTGACCAATATTAAACGCGCACCGCTTTTTCATAAAATTTAATAATATTAACGAACAACCAAGCAATTTTCACCCGCCGCACGCAATTTGGCGCAGATATCCTGTGCCTGTGCAGCATTGCCGACCCCCGCCTGTAAACGGAAAATTTTGCGGCCATTATCAACCTTGCCTTCAACAATTTTACGGTTGGCCGAGGATAGAAAACCAAAACGACTGGAAAGGCCAGACCATGCATTTTGCGCCGATGCAGAATCGCTAAACGCGCCAAGCTGCACCATTGCACCCGATGCACCGCCATTATTGGACGCACCATTTGCGGCCGCATTACCCTTGGCCGGTTCATTGCCATTTGCCGATGGATTGACCCCTGCTTTTGCAGTGGGGCTTTGCATATTTTCTTTTTCAGGGCCGGCGCCTGTGGGCAATTTTCGGCCATCGCTTGCCGCATAGGCCGCATCGCCCTCACCCTCAAAACTCTTGCCCTGGGGGTCTTCGGCCTTAACCTTATAATCGCCCTCTTGCGCGACGATTAAATCACCATTGCCAATGCCGCCTTGGGCGTTTTGGTTTCTTTGCCACCAATAAATACCGCCAATAATGGCCGCCAACATGGCCAATCCCGCCAATAATAACCCGATTATCCTGCTTGATGAAGGGCCGCTATCATATTCATAATCATCCGCCGTTTCCAACCAGGGCAGACGCTCTGTATCATCAAGGCCCAGACCCTGTTCATCCCCATCATATCCGTGATCATTATTCATCATATTATCATCCCCGCATTTTTTCAGCGTCATTAAAAATATAAAACTACATCTTTATACTTGCCTCAACCCCCAAAATATGAAGGCCATTTTTAATAACTTGCCCTATTTTTTCGGCTAAGAAAAGCCTTGCCGAGCTTAGCTTTTCATCCTGTGCCAATATGAAGCGTTTTTCGGGGCGGTCATTACCAATATTCCAATATGCATGATAAGCTGCTGCAATATCACCCAAATAAAATGCGATGCGGTGTGGTTCATATGCTTTTGCAGCGGCCTCAACTATTCGCGGGAAATTGGCCGCTTCTTTAATCAGCGCGATTTCCTCTGCGCCCAATTGATCCAAAAATTCAGCGCTTGGCACAAAATTTTCTTCTTCTTTTGCCTTTCTGATGGTCGAACAAATACGGGCATGGGCATATTGCACATAAAAAACCGGATTATCTTTTGACGCCTCAATCACCTTGGCAAAGTCAAAATCCATTTGTGCATCGGCCTTGCGCGTTAACATGGTGAAACGCACCACATCCTTGCCCACTTCTTCGACCACTTCGGCCAATGTCACAAAGCTGCCGGAACGTTTCGACATTTTAACCGGTTCGCCATTGCGCAGTAATTTAACCATTTGGACCAATTTAATGTCAAAGTCGATTTGCCCCTTGGTCAGGGCGGCAACCGCCGATTTAATCCGCTTTACCGTGCCCGCATGGTCCGCCCCCCAAATGTTAATCATCACATCTACATTATGGCTTTTTTGATGATGATATGCCATATCCGCGCCAAAATAGGTCCATTTGCCGTCAGATTTCTTAATAGGCCTATCCTGATCATCGCCAAATTTGGTTGATCGGAAAAGAGGCAGCTCAATCGGCTCCCAATCCTCTATAACCTTGCCCTTGGGCGCTTCCAATATACCATCATAAACCAAATCCTGGCTACGCAGCCATTTTTCGGCCTCCTCTGCCTTGCCTTCTTTATGAAGCGCCGCTTCGGATGAAAATAAATCATGCTTTATGCCCAACAGGCCAAGATCAGCTCTGATCATATCCATCATGGCATCGACCGCGGTTTCGCGGAAAATTTGCAGCCACTCGGCCTCATCCTTGCCCAAATAGGCATCGCCAAATTTATCGGCCAATAATTTACCCACCGGAATTAAATAATCCCCAGGATATAGTCCCTCGGCCAATTGGCCCACATCATGGCCCAATGCCTCTGCATAACGGTGATAGGCCGAACGCGCCAACACATCCACTTGCCCGCCCGCATCATTGATATAATATTCACGAACCACTTCATATCCGGCAAATTCCATCAATCCGGCCAATGCGTCACCCACCACAGCACCGCGGCAATGGCCCATATGCATGGGGCCGGTGGGATTTGCCGAAACATATTCAATATTTGCCCTTTTCCCCTTGCCCAATATGGAACGCCCATATTCATCGCCAAACTTAGCAATAATATTCAGCTCATCCAGCCAGCTTTCCCGCGTCAATCGCAGGTTGATAAAGCCAGGCCCGGCGATATCGCCGCCATCCACCATCGCCAAATCGGTTATTTTAGGAAGGATAATTTGTGCCAAGGTGCGCGGATTTGTTCCCGCCGGTTTGGCCAACACCATCGCAACATTGGTTGAAATATCCCCATGGCTGGCATCACGTGGCGGCTCGACCGTTATATTGGCGCGTGACAGACCTGCAGGCAAGGCTTTTTCCGCCTCCAGCGCGTCTAAAATCCTGTGTAATTCATCAGTAAATTTTGCAAAAATGCTCACGTTACAATATCCAACCCATAATAAAAAGTTCATCATTCCAAATGACAAAAAGAATAGCCATTATCAATGGCTATCCCAAAAAATTCATCGCTCAACGCCAAAATATTGGCGCAAATTATTAAAAATCAGCGCGTTGCATTATATTTAAATTGCTCTTCGGTCAGTTGAAAACCAATTAACAATTCAAAACTGGACCGCAAAATCGCCGATTTAACCGCAGGATCGGACATTGGATCAACCGCAGCATCTGCATCGCCTGCACGCCGTTTACGGGTGATTTTATCAACTATATCCTCGGGTAAACGCGCCGCCACTGGGTCCAAATAACTGGCCGCTTTTGCTGGTGCAGATGCGCGATATTCGCCATCCGCAAACGAAATATCCACCGTGCCAATACGTTTGGCAACAACCGCGCTGCCGCCCTGCACCACGGTGGAAAAATAAGGTAGGCTGATGGTCCGTGCGCCGCGATTATCCGAACGACGTGCCTGCACCTCAAAATTTGCCTCAGTGTAAATTTTCTCGCCCTCTGAATTACAGGCAGAACGAACATTGGTAACCACCGCAACCACGTCTATAGCGCTGGCATCTTGGCTGGTCACGGGATCAAAAATGGTAATATCACCTGTTCCATCGGGAATGGCGACCGCAGGACAGCCCGTGCGAGATGCGGTAATACCCACACCGCTGGAAACATCAATGTCACCATCGCCCCGGCAAGAGGCCAATAAAGGAATGGTCAATGATAATAAAATCAATTTTTTATTCAGCGTCACAATATCTGTCCTTATTCATTCATATTGGGTCAGCGCAGCCTCATCATATGAAACAACATCCCTATCCCTTCATGAAATTTTCTACCTATCACCTTGTCCTTATCCATTGCAGCCCAGCCATGCAATAAGCCATATCAGGAATATGAAAGAATATTTCACCCCTTTATTGGCACAATATCCGCAAAAAAGCATGGATTTTTAACAAAATGATATTACATGCAATACATTGATAACATGACCTGTAAATGAATGAGGTGACATTTTGACCGATTCAACCAAAATGCCGATGAAAATCTTGCTTGCTGCACCGCGCGGTTTTTGTGCCGGTGTGGACCGCGCGATTAAAATTGTCGAACTTGCCTTAAAAAAACATGGGGCGCCGGTTTATGTGCGCCATGAAATTGTGCATAATAAATATGTTGTGGATGATTTGCGGGCAAAGGGCGCAATTTTCGTTGAGGAATTGGACGAAGTGCCATCGGGCGCCCATGTTATTTTTTCGGCTCATGGAGTTCCGAAATCCGTACCAATTGACGCGCAAAACCGCAATCTTGAATATTTTGACGCCACCTGCCCGCTTGTGTCAAAGGTGCATAGACAGGCAGAGCGGCAGGTTGCTGCTGGACGGCATATCTTATTTATTGGCCATGCCAATCATCCAGAGGTTATCGGCACATTTGGTCAAGTGGCCAATGGCATGATGACATTGATTGAAACCAAAGAAGATGCCGAAAAAATTGAAGTGCAAGATCCTGAAAATCTCGCATTTTTGACGCAGACTACTCTGTCCGTTGATGATACGACCGAAATTATCAATATTTTACAGACCAGATTTCCTCAAATAGTCGCGCCCAAGGGCGAGGATATTTGCTATGCAACATCCAACAGGCAAGATGCCGTTAAAAAAATAGCACGGAATAGCGATGTTTTATTGGTCATTGGTGCACCCAACAGCTCCAATTCCATGCGATTGGTGGAATTGGCCGCGCGGATGGGTTGCGAAGCAAAATTGGTGCAACGCGCAGATGAAATTTTATTTAATTGGCCCGAAAGCGTCAAAGTAATTGGCTTAACCGCCGGGGCATCTGCGCCGGAAATATTGGTTCAAGAGGTGATTGACCGTATTGCCACCAAATATGAATTGGAAATTGAAACCATTCAAACGGTTGAAGAAAATATCGCCTTTAAACTTCCCAAACAGCTTGAGACTGCGGCATAATATGGCTGTATTTACGCAGGTTTCGGCCGAACAAGTCGATTTATTTTTAGAAAATTTTGATGCCGGCAATTTAATAAGCTTAAAAGGCATTGCCGAGGGTGTTGAAAATAGCAATTTCCTGTTGGAAACCGATAAAGCCCGATATATTTTGACCATTTATGAACAACGGGTCGATGTGAATGATTTGCCCTATTATATCTCCTTGCTTGATCATTTAAGCACCTCTAACTGCCCCGTTCCCGCCTTTATTAAGGATAAATCGGGTAATGTGGTTCAACAAATTGCGGGAAAATCGGCATGTCTTATTGAATTTATGGAGGGCGTATCGCTTCAACATCCGACCGAAAAATTGGCGCTTGAGGCGGGCAAGGCTATGGGCCAAATGCATCTTGCAGCGCATGGATTTACACAACAACGTGAAAATAAAATGGGCCAAGCGCATTGGGCCAATTTGCTGGCATCATGTGAGAAAGAGGCCCGAGACAGCTTTGGCGATGAATTGATCGACAATATGAAATTGGAATGTGGTTTTTTAGAGGCTTATTGGCCAAAATCCCTCCCCAAATCCACCATACATGCCGATTACTTTCCTGACAATCTTTTGATATTAAATGAAAAAGTAAATGCAATTATAGATTTTTATTTCGCGTGTAGCGACATTGCATTATTTGACGTTGCCATCGCGCACAGCGCATGGTCGTTTCATTCTGAAACAAATATCTACCAAGAAAATATTGGCAATATGTTTTTATTGGGTTATCAACAACATCGCATATTAAGTGACGAAGAAAAAACAATGTTCACCATATTATGCAGGGGCGCATCGATGCGATTTTTTCTATCGCGTCTATATGATTGGATTAACACACCGCCATCGGCTTTGGTGATGCGTAAAGATCCTTTAATATATTATAGGCGGCTGCAGCATTATATTGAACATGGGGTAAAATGGCCAAATTAGTTGAAATTTACACCGATGGCGCGTGCAAGGGAAATCCTGGACCGGGTGGTTGGGGCGCGATTATTCGCTATGGCAAGCATGAAAAAGAAATTTCCGGCCATGAAGGCGAAACCACCAATAACCGCATGGAAATGATGGCCGCGATAAAGGCGTTAAATATTTTAATCGAACCTTGCGACGTGCAATTATATACTGACAGCAAATATTTATGCGATGGCATGAACCGTTGGATTGACGGATGGAAACGCAATGGCTGGAAAAATGCATCCAAAAAACCGGTTAAAAACGCCGATTTGTGGCATGAATTGATTGAAGCAATAAAGCGTCATCAGGTAACATGGAATTGGGTAAAGGGTCATGCTGGCCATGCTGAAAATGAACGCGCCGATGCTTTGGCGACAAGCGCGGCAGATGAAGCCGCCGCGTTGATAAATTAAACCAGCTAATCAATTAAAATTCAGGCCAAAATATTATATGGCCATTTGACTATTCTGCCTCGCGAATTTCAGCAGTAGGTCCATTTTTCTGAATTGATTCAATGGCGTTTAGGGCAGATTTTTTGCTACTATATCCCTCGGTCCAAAACATTGTTTCGCTATTATATTTAAAATAGGCGACATGCTCACCCTTTTTATTTTTTTTAATTTCAAAATAATGTGCCATGATTTTTCCTCTCTTGACGATAATTATTGCAACAATATATCAATAAAAATATGTGGGGTGCAAATATTATATTGAGTAATTACATTATTTTATACCATTTTACACCGGATTAAATTTTTGTTCAAAACCTTGCCGGTGAATATTGAATATTATCAATTATGGGGATATTTTGCGCCATTCTATCCACTCTATTTTCACCAAATATAAATTCACTTAATTTTCTCGCAGCAAGGGCGGCAATTGCAGGCGATGTTTGAATGCCAAATCCACCCTGTCCAGCCAACCAGAAAAAATGATCATTGCCTTTATCCGCGCCAATAATGGGCAATCTGTCGGGTGCAAAACTGCGCAGCCCCGCCCATTTAGTCACCATTTTTTTTATCGGCCAATTCACCACTTTTTGAAACCTGTCTATGGCAATTGCAACGTCCATTTCATCGGCCGATACATCACATGGCGGGGATGCGGTTTCATCATGCGGGCTTAGCCAAATATGATTTTTACCACTATCTTTAAAATAAAAACTGCCATCCAATCCCAAGATTAAGGGGGTGGGCATGTCATCTTGTCGTTCCACCTCCAATTCAATCATGGTGCGCCGATATGGACGGATGGATAAAGGGTTGATGCCGCAATTTTGTGCCACATTATCCGCCCATGCTCCGGCCGCATTCACCAATATTTTGGCGGTGAAATGCGCCCCCTTTATATCAACATGCCATTGCCCATTTTTCCATATAGCCTTTAATAATTCAGCATTACATTTAATATCAATTTGCTTTTTTCGTGCTTGGCGCAAAAATGAATGATGCAATGCGGCGACATTTATATCCCGGCAATTTGGTTCCCAAATACCAATATCCCATTCGCCGCGCAGACCGGAAATTTTTGTCTCAATTTGCGCTTTATTTACCAATTCATATGCAAAATTTGACATTTCATATGCAGTTAAAAATTTTTGCCTTTGCCCGTCATCCAGCTTAGTTCCAATATGCAGCGCACCCCGATTGGATAAAAAACCCTCTTCATTAAAATCTTTTGGCGGCGTCATTAAAAATTGCCCCGATGCGCTGGTCAATGGTTCGACCAATGGCCCGCCATAGCTTTCGGACCAAAATGCGGCGGAACGGCCCGTTGAGTGCCGCCCTGGCATATCCTCCATCTCACATAATGCAATGTTCAAATTATCAGGCAGAAAGGCCGCAAGGCTGCCCCCCGCAATGCCTGCGCCAATAATTATTATGTCATAATCGCTCATGCGTTAGGCCAATATCAATCAACTATGCTTTTGAATAAAATCAAAAATTTCGCCCATCACCTTGTCCCTGACCGGATCGGCTTCCCGCAATAATTCATGCGCGGCCTCTTTTCCATATAGCACCAATTTTGCATTGGGCATACGTTTAGCATCTTTAATAATGCGTCCCGTATCTACCAATTTATCATTTGTAGTGGCCAATATCAAAGTAGGCGTTTTTATTGCCCCCATAATGGTATCATTGTCCAAATCATGAACTGATTGCATGGCGCGTTCAACCCAATGCCAACTGCCCGGGCCTAATTTCACCTCTGGCCGTTCCCCCCACCAGAAAATTTCATCATCATAACGCTCTGCATCATGCGTTAAAATTCTCGACCTCATCGATTCCGGCGATAATGGTTTCTCACTTACTTTCCATGCTGGTTTTTCGCCCCTGCCCAATGCAACCATCATTTTTACAGCAAAATGATTAAACCAGCGCGGCATACCGCCCGATTGCATAGATAGCATAGGCGCTGATAAAATCACCATATCAGGGTTTATTTTTTTCTCTGCCAATGCGCGGACAGCCAAATGCCCGCCCATGCTGTGCGCAACAACAATATGCGGCCCTACATTATTCGCCGCCCATTTTTCATAAAAACCGGTTAAATCGTCAATCCATGTGGAAAAATCATCAATATAACCAACATTTTGATCGGCCAATAACCGACCGGAAAGCCCCTGCCCACGCCAATCAATTGCCGTTACATTTAATCCATTTTCGGAAAATTGAACCAAGGTTTCCAAATATTTTTCATAATGATCACCGCGACCGGGCAAAAATAATAAAGACCCCTTGGGCTTAATAGAGTCAATAGAATCAGGCTGTTGTTTATTTGCCTTTATATCGATTCGTCTAATCAACCACCCATCATTGGCACTCCAAAGGCTTTCACTCGCATTAACTGGTATTTTACGGCCATTAAATTTAACTTTATTGTTCATTTGCGAATTTCCGTTTCTTTTTTTTTACAATCCTTTGGCCGTAGTTACTATTTGGTAAGTATTGATGGTTAATAGTCATATTCATGACTGAAACATATATACAATACGCCCTTGGGGTCTTTTTAGGAATCAACCTATGCTATTGCATATATACCGATTTCAAATCTAGGCTAATCTATAATTATATCACTTTGCCTATTGCGCTTGCAGCGCCAATTTATTGGTATGCAACAGGCGACACTTCTTTTTCAGCCATCGCAACACATCTTGCCATTGGGATAGGAACATTCCTATTTTATTCCATTTTCCATAAATTTGGATGGATGGGCGGCGGCGATGTTAAATTATTTGCCGCTTTGGCATTTTGGTTTGATTTCGTCACCGTGGCAAAAATGCTTTTATACGCCGCTGTTTGTGGCGGGCTATTAACCGTTCTTTTGTTGATGTGGCATATCGCATTCAAATCAAAGAGAAAATTACAAATCCCATATGGGGTTGCAATCGCTGTGTCCGCTTTATGGACAGTCAGTGAACGAATTTTTAACCATTTTACGTGAATAAGGGTGTCTCAACCGAAGGACCCTTAGGAGGCCAAGTTCGTCATGGATAAGAAAAAAGTAATATTGCTGGTCGGTGCGATTGTTTTCGCAATGTTTGCAGCATTTATGGCAAAAAGTTTGTGGTCAGGCTCTTCTGCGCCTGTTGCTCAAGCACAAAAGCCAGCCGCGCCCAGCGGCCCAATGATATTGGTGGCGACTCGTTCGTTGCCAGTTGGCACTATTATTACGGCGGACAGCTATCGCTATCAGCCTTGGCCAAAGGACCTTATCGAAGAAGCCTATTTTGTAAAAAAAGGCGAAGCAGGTGCGAATCTGGCGCAAGAGCTTGATGGTACGGTTGTGCGCAACCCCATTACCGCTGGTCAACCGATTACAAAAGGTGCTTTGGTTGCACCTGGCGATCGCGGTTTCCTTGCGGCGGCGCTTGGCCCTGGCATGCGCGCAGTGACTGTTCCTGTATCGGCATTAACCGGTGTAGCAGGATTTGTCTTCCCTGGTGACCGTGTAGATTTGGTTCTAACGCAAAAGGTAAATGGTGTTGAGGGGCCGACATTAAATGTTTCGGAAACCATCATTCGCAACATGCGCGTGCTGGCAACCGATCAAAGAGCACAGCCCAGCCTTGATGATAAGGGTAATACTGTGGTTAATTCTTATAAATTGGTCACTTTAGAAGCCACTCCGCGTATCGCAGAAAAAATCTCCGTTGCGCAAACCATTGGCACAATCAGCCTCTCCCTTCGTTCACTTGCCGATAATAGCGCCGCGATTGAAAGCGCCCTTGCATCAGGCAATTTGAACATTCCAAAAGGCGCAAGCCGCGAGGAAGAAGAAAAAATCCTACGTGGGCTGGCCCAAAAGCCAACATCTGGAAAAACTTCATATTCAACAGGCGGTGATGTCTCTCGTTTCCAACGCAGCACCATCCCCCCAATGACCGCAAAACAACAAGAAAAAATTGAGGAAATAAGAAAAGGCCCGGTCGTGAACATCTCACGCGGCGGCAACAGACAACAAGTAGAATTTTAATTGGAACGTCTGATGACCATCCTCAATAAAAAAGACAGGAATTATGCGATGAAAACCCGCTTTTTAAGCTCAGCCACCGCGATGGCAATGTCGCTATCGGTATTGGCCTCTGCAACTATTGCCCTGCCATTTAGCGTCAGCGCCCAAGCGGCAGAACCAGTATTGCTGTCCATTGGGAATGGTAAACAGGTTAATCTGACCAGTGCGATTACCGATATTGTGGTTGCCGATCCGCGTATTGCCGATGTTGATGTTAAATCACCGCGTCAAATTTATATTTTCGGTAAAGCGGCTGGTGAAACAACGGTATATGCAACCAATGCGGCGGGTAAAACAGTTTATCAGGTCACGATTAGAGTGGGCCAAAATATCGAAAATGTTGACGATATGTTTGCTCTGGCCATGCCTGATGCACAGGTGAATATCACCAAATTAAATGGTGTATATTTGCTTACCGGAACCGTTGCCCAACCCGAAGATGCCGCCGAAGCGGAATCATTGTTAAAGGCATTTTCCGGTGATGTTCAGGTGGTGAACCGTTTGAAAACCGCCACCCCAATGCAGGTGAATTTACAGGTCCGCATTGCCGAGGTCAGCCGTTCTCTATCTAAAGCAATCACCTCTAATTTGGTGACGCGGGATAATACAAATGGTTTCCAATTTGGTTTAGCCCGTGGCCGCAACGCGGTTACCATTGGCGATGTTGATACATCTTCCTTGCCACTTGTTGATGCGTCGTCAAATTATGGGTTGCCCGCTGGTTCACTCAGCCTGCCCTTTGATCCTGCAACCGGACAATTTGTGACTGGTGGTCGGGCTGTTACATTTAACAACCCCACAACAGGGGCAAGCGCAATTGCCGGCATCGCGACATTATTTGGCATGGATGTTGGCGCGGCATTGGATGCTTCTGAACAAGCAGGTTTAATCACCACATTGGCACAACCAAATTTGACAACTGTTTCGGGTGAAACTGCCAACTTCTTGGCTGGCGGCCAATTCCCCATTCCCGTATCATCTGGTCTTGGTTCAACATCGGTTGAATTTAGAAATTATGGTGTCAGCTTAACCTACACGCCAACCGTTTTATCCGATGGCCGCATTTCATTGCGCGTAAAGCCAGAGGTTTCGGATATTTCAAGCCAAGGCGCTGTGCGTATCAATGGTTTGGAAATCCCTGCCCTGACCACGCGAACCGTTGAAACCACGGTGGAGCTTGGCTCTGGCCAAAGCTTTATGATTGGCGGGTTAATCAGCAATAGCATGCAAAGTTCGGTCGATAAAATGCCCGGCGCTGGCGATATTCCCATTTTGGGTAGCTTGTTCAAATCAAATGGCTGGCGCAAAAATGAAACCGAATTGATGATTATTGTGACGCCATATTTGGTGAAGCCTGTTTCGGAAAGTGAAATTGTCTTGCCGACCGATGGTTTTGAATCTCCCAATGATTTGGAACGGTTATTATTGGGCAAAGTTTCCAAGAAAAATGCGGACGTCAAACGTCCAGGTCCCACGGTCCAAACCGAAACGGTGACCGATCCTGGATTTAATGCCCCACCACAATCATCTGCGCCTGTGTCTGGTCAAAAAAACACCGCGCCTAGCAATAATGCATCAACCCCTGGCTTCAGCTTTAATAATTGATCTGAAACAAATTTAGGAGAATAGACATGAAAGTCAGAAATTTCTTATTCGCCATCTTGGCCGGATCAACTGTTGCAGCATGTGGCGGCGCTCCATCATCCGGCCTATATTCCGTGCATCAACCCGTTGTAACCCGTACAAATTACGTATTGGACGTTAATGTTGATGGCAATGGCGCAATTTCAGGACGCGAAGCAGTGCGCGCTGCGGAATGGATGGAGGCCCTTGGCCTTGGCTATGGCGACAAAATTGCTATTGATGCGGGGGATAATCGTAATGGATATGGATCAAAACAATCATTGGCAGAAATGGCATCGCGCCATGGCATGTTAATATCCGAAACTGCGCCAGTAACCCCGGGATATATTGCACCAGGAACGGTTCGTATCGTGGTTAGCCGCTCTACCGCAGCTGTGCCATCCTGCCCAGATTGGAGCACATCAACCGATTCCAATTTCAATGGCGGAAATCATTCCAATCATGGATGCGCCATGAACAGCAATTTGGCAGCCATGGTTGCCGACCCAGAAGATTTAGTGCGCGGCCGCGAGGATAATCGCAACCAAGCACGCGATAAAACAAAGGCAGTTGATGCCTATCGCGCAAAAGCAAAAACAACCGGAAGCGCAGGAGGTAATTAATCATGAATGCACCTTGGAAATCAGGATCATCCTCTGACAAAGACCCATATGGCGCCTATGTTTGTGACGATGCCACATCCGATGTCATCCGCAGTGTTGTCGGCGAAATGGGATGGGCAGAAGAAAAATGCTTTAAGGGCGGTTTACGTAATGCAGTGCAGTCGCTTTCTGTATCGGCAAGCCCGCAAATCCTTCTTGTTGATTTGTCCGAGTCCGGCGATCCATTAAATGACATTAATTCCCTGGCCGAAGTATGCGAGCCTGGCACTATTGTTATTGCCATGGGACAGGTAAATGACGTTCGTCTATATCGTGATTTAATCATCTCTGGATTGCATGATTATCTGCTTAAACCAATTAGCCCAGACAGCTTGCGCGATGCATTTGCACAGGCGCAAATTGCATTAACCGCGCCAAAGCATGAAGAAAATGCTGGTGAGAAAATTCATATTTCCACCGCAGTTATTGGCACAAGAGGCGGCGTTGGCGCATCAACAATCGCCACCAGCCTTGCATGGATTTTTAGCGAGAAAAAAGGCCATAGCACTGGATATTTGGATTTGGACGTGCATTTTGGCACGGGCGCCTTGACTTTGGATTTAGAACCAGGCCGCGGCCTGACCGATGCCATTGATAATCCCAGCCGTATTGATGGTTTGTTCATCGAACGCGCGATGATTAAGGCAAATGATAAATTGGCAATTTTATCTGCCGAGGCATCAATGAATAATCCATTGATGAGCGACGGCAGCGCATTTTACCAATTACAGGAAGAATTTAGAGCTTCATTTGAAGCAACAGTGATTGATTTACCGCGCAATATGCTGGTCAATTATCCGCATCTTGTGCATGATGTGAACGTTAATATTGTTGTATGTGAGCTTACCTTGGCCTCTGCACGTGATGCCATTCGCATCATTGCTTGGTTAAAAAGCAATTCGCCAAATAGCAAGATTTTCATCGTCGCCAATAAAACACATAGTTCAGGCAGTGAATTATCACGCAAGGACTTTGAAGATTCAATCGACATGAAAATTGATCTTATTATTCCTGCTGACTTTAAATCAATGGCACAGGCGTCAAAGCTTGGCCAACCGGTTGTGCAGGCGGTGTCATCTTCGAAAATCAGCCAATTTGTAACTACATTGTCCGACATGGTCGAAGGCTCTGCCGCACCAGCCGAAGAAGGCGATGAAGGCAAAAAGTCAAAATCATTATTTGGCAAAATTGGTGATTTAAAATCCATTTTATCCACCAAGCCAAAGGTAGATGCATAGGTAATTTGGGCGGTAAATTTCTGCCCAATAGCCTGATTTTAAGAATATATGAGGACCGAATAAATGAATTCACAACTGACCATATTTTTGACTTTGTCAGGCGTACTTGGCTTCATTGTCCTCGCTTTTTTGGCGTTTAATGATGGTGCGGGCAAAACCGTTGCAAAACGGATAAATGCCATTCGCGTTCGCCATTCCGATAGTTCGGATGTTAAGGTGGAACAACAAATGCGCAAGGCGATTGCCGCGCGCCGCCCCATTAACGCATCGGATATCAGCCAATTAAGCAGGTCAGACAAATTAAGATTGCGGCTAACCCAAACCGGCAAAAGATGGGAAATTAAAAATTATTTAATTGCCTGTGCCTCTATTGCTGCTGTATTTTTTATGTTGTTATTCTTAAAAGGCGCACCCTTATTATTGGCCGTTTTTGTGGGCATTTCATTGGGTCTTGCCTTACCCCATATGTTTGTGGGGCATTTAATCAACAAACGGATCAAAAATTTCACGTCAAGTTTTCCCGATGCAATTGAATTATTAGTTCGCGGATTAAAATCCGGTTTGCCCGTTGGTGAAACATTGGGCGTTGTGGGACGCGAAGTAGATGGGCCAGTTGGCGAAGAATTTAAAATGGTAACCGAAAAAATTAAAATCGGTAAAACCATGGAGGACGCGCTTCAAGAATCTGCCGATCGTTTGGACACGCCGGAATTTCAATTTTTCGTCATTACCCTGGCCATTCAACGTGAAACCGGCGGTAACTTGGCCGAAACATTGGCAAATTTGGCCAATGTGCTGCGCAGCCGTGCGCAAATGAAATTGAAAATTCGGGCCATGTCATCTGAATCAAAGGCTTCGGCCTATATCGTTGGTTCACTGCCTTTCCTTGTTTTCGCAATGGTATGGTATGTTAACCCGGATTATTTGGGCGGATTTTTTTACGAAGAACGCTTAATCATTGCGGGCATAATCGGCCTTGTGTGGATGGGTATTGGTGTGGCCATTATGGCCAAGATGGTGAGTTTTGAAATATGAATATTACATTATTACCAATATTGGCACAGGCGCAAATTAAGGGACCAACCCTTTATGGCGTGGATGTTTTGTGGGTCGCCACCATTTTATTCGGCCTTGCCGCGCTGGGCGTGATAGTCGCCATTTATGCTGCATTGACTGTGCGTGACCCGATGGCAAAACGCGTTAAGGCGTTAAACGAACGGCGCGAACAATTAAAGGCGGGTATTACCGCATCAACGGCCAAAAAACGGGCCAAACTTGTCGGGCAAAGCAATACTACCGATAAAATGCGCAACATGCTGTCGTCGATGAAGGTTTTACAGACTGATCAGGTTAAAGAAGCACAGCAAAAATTATTCCAAGCCGGCATTAGACGCAAAGAATTGGCCGTTACTGTTATTTTCAGCCGTTTAATCCTGCCTATCGTGCTTGGTGGCGGCAGTGCGCTTGCCATATATGGTTTTGGGATGCTGGCCGATTGGAGTCCGCTGAAAAAATTTGGCGTGTTCGCGGTTTGCACCATCATTGGGTATAAGGCGGCGGATATTTATTTGGGTAATATTATTGCCAAACGGACCGATGCCATTCGTAAAGGACTTCCCGATGCGCTAGACCTTTTGGTGATTTGTGCAGAAGCTGGCCTGACCGTGGACGTGGCGTTTAACCGTGTGGCAAAGGAACTTGGCCGTGGTTATCCCGAATTGGGCGATGAATTTGCGCTTACCTCTATCGAGCTTGGCTTTTTATCCGAACGGCGTCAGGCATTTGAAAATTTGGCATATCGCGTGGATTTAGATGCGATTAAAGGCGTGGTGACGACCATGATCCAAACCGAAAAATATGGTACGCCCTTGGCATCTGCGCTTCGCGTTTTATCCGCTGAGTTCAGAAACGATCGGATGATGCGCGCCGAAGAAAAAGCGGCCCGTCTGCCCGCCATTATGACTATTCCGCTTATTTTGTTCATTCTGCCCACCTTGTTCATCGTGATCCTTGGTCCTGCGGCATGTTCAATCGGCGATGCATTTGCCCCTGGCGGCGCAGGTTCGACAACATAAATATATAAATAAACTACACAAAAAAGCCCGCTATTTTTCGTAGCGGGCTTTTTTATTTAATGGTCTATCTGTTTTTAAACAGTGACCACTTGCTGTTCAATCGCGCCAAAAATACTATGCCCTGCATCATCCTGAACCTCTATCCGGATAATATCGCCATGGGTCATGAATGCTGTTTTCATTTCCCCCATTTGGATTTTTTCCACCATGCGGATTTCAGCAATACAGCTATATCCCAGCCCGCCTTCGGATACGGGTTTACCTGGCCCACCATCGGCGCCGCGATTGGAAACTGTACCTGAACCAATGATGCTGCCTGCGCCCAAATTGCGCGTCTTGGCAAGATGCGCGATTAAAACGCCAAAATCAAATGTGCAATCATCGGACGCCACAGCCCTGCCAAAATGGGAGCCATTATAATCAACCAATAAAGCGCGGTGCAATTTGCCATTCTGCCAATATTCACCCAATTTTTCAGGCGTCACAAAAACTGGGGATAATGCACTGGCGGGTTTGGATTGGACAAAACCAAACCCCTTGCCAATTTCAGCAGGAATTAAATTACGCAGCGACACATCATTGACCAAACCGACCAATTTAATATGTTTTAACGCATCCGATGCGCTAACCCCTTGGGGGACATCGTCGGTGACCACCACAATTTCCGCTTCAAAATCACAACCCCATGCCTCATCGGCTAATTTAATTGGGTCGCGCGGTCCCAAAAATTCATCTGACCCGCCCTGATACATTAACGGGTCATGCCAGAAACTATCGGGCATTTCTGCGCCGCGCGCCTGTCGAACCAATGCGACATGATTGACATAGGCCGAACCATCGGCCCATTGATAGGCGCGGGGTAATGGCGCATCCGCCACCCGTTCATGAAAACGATGCTTCGGAATAACATCATGGGCAAGGTCAGTTGCTAATGCCTCCAAATGCGGGGCAATATCGGCCCAATTGTCCAATGCATATTGCATGGTCGGTGCAATATGCCCCGCCTCTGCATACCATGCCAAATCATCAGACACGACGACAAGCTGTCCATCACGACCTTTTTTAAGCGATGCCAATTTCATGAAATTACTCCTCCGGATCTTTATGCAACCAATCTGCGTGGCGCGGTGCTTTTTTGGTTTGGCTCCATTCGTCCAACATTAATGGGGCAACGCGGTGCAATTCTGCATATTGTTCAGCATTGCCTATATTGCATGCAAGTTCAAGCCGATGACCATTGGGATCAAAGAAATATATTGAACGGAAAATTCCGTGAAATGTCGGCCCGATAACCTCAACACCCTGTGTTTCGATATGCGCCTTGGCCGCCAATAATGCTTCAACATCGCTGACTTCAAATGCAATATGCTGCACCCATGCCGGTGTATTGGGGTCTTTGCCCATTTTGGGCTGATTGGGTAATTCGAAAAAGGCGATGACATTGCCGCCGCCCATTTCCAAAAATATATGCATATAGGGGTCATATTCGCCCGTTGATGGCACATGATCCTCTGCAAAGGCGGTGGTAAATTTCATCCCCAAAAGATTTTGGTAAAAATCCGCCGTTTCCTTTGCATCATTGCATCGATAGGCAACATGATGAATGCGCGATATTGAAATGGGGGATGATGATGGCCCGTTCATGATTTTGTCGCCGGAATAACACCGCGCCTCATTTGGTCCAATTCAATGCTTTCAAACAAAGCCTTAAAATTGCCCTCACCAAAACCGTCATTCCCCTTGCGCTGGATAATTTCAAAGAATATTGGGCCGACCATATTTTCGGTAAAAATTTGCAATAATAATCCGCCGCCCGTTTCCGGTGCACCGTCAATTAAGATTTTTCGTTTTTGCATTTCGGCAACATCATGGCCATGGCCGGGCAATCGCTGATCCAACATTTCATAATAGGTATCGGGTGTGTCCTGAAATTTAATGCCCCGCGCACGCAGCGCATCAACCGTGGCGAAAATATCATCGCTGGCCAATGCAATATGCTGAATCCCCTCGCCGCGATATTCGCGGATAAATTCTTCAATCTGGCTATGGTCATCCTGACTTTCATTTAATGGGATGCGAATTTTATCATCCGGCGCGGTCATCGCCTTTGAAAATAGACCGGTAGATTTACCCTCAATATCAAAATAACGTATTTCACGAAAATTGAACAATTTTTCATAAAAACCAGCCCAAATATCCATGCCGCCACGTTTCAAATTATGCGTCAAATGGTCCAATGTGTGCAGGCCAACCGATTTATCATCACGGCCCGCGCCCTCCACATGTTTAAAGTCCACATCATATATGCTGTTCGCACCATAACGATCGACCAGATATAAATTTGACCCACCAATCCCCTTAATCGCGGGAATGGAAAGCTCCATTGGCCCAACAGGGCCCTGCACTGCCTCTGCACCATTGGCCACAACATGGTCAAATGCCGCGCGCGCATCATTTACGCGAAACGCCATGGCATTTGCCGATGGACCATGATCGGCGCGAAATTCGGCAACCTGCCCCTCTGGTTCCATATTCAACAGGAAATTTATGTCACCTTGCGTATAATGGCGCACATTTTTGCTGCGGTGCGTGGAATATAAAGTAAATCCCATGGCTTCAAATAAATTGGCCAATAATTCTGGCTCTGGATGGGTATATTCAACAAATTCAAAACCGTCTAGACCGGCGGGATTGGGATAATTGGTCATTCATGCATCCTTTGAATTAAATAATTTATGGCAAATATGGTAACAATTGCAACTATATTGTGCAAGCAAAAAGATGCAGCAAATCTTTTATTTCGCTTCTTTATTTTTTCGCTTCACGCTAGGTGGAGGAAATATGGCCGATTATGCAAAATCCACTAACCCGCTTGTCCAACATCAATTGGACCGCCTATGGAATCTTTCCCCGGGAAAGGACGTGCTTGGCCTTGAACGCATCACAATATTATTGGAAAGATTAGGCAATCCGCACCTTGACTTACCGCCCATTTTCCATGTGGCGGGCACAAATGGCAAGGGGTCAACTATCGCATTCCTGCGAAGCGCGTTGGAGGCAGCGGGCCATAAGGTTCATATTTATACCAGCCCGCATTTGGTCAATTTTAACGAACGCATCCGCATTTCGGGTCAGTTAATTAAAGATGATTATTTGGCCCAATTGCTGGCTCAAATTCTGGACATAGCAGAGGATATTCACGCCAGTTTTTTTGAGGTCACTACAGCCGCCATGTTCCTTGCCTTTGCAAAAAACCCTGCCGATGCCTGTATTATCGAGGTCGGCCTTGGCGGACGGTTAGATGCAACCAATGTCATTACATCCCCACTTGTCACTGGCATAGCCTCCCTTGGCATTGATCATGAGACGTTTTTGCTTGCCCCCGAAAAAGGTACACCAACCATAGCAATGGAGCGTATTGGATGGGAAAAGGCAGGAATTGCCAAAACGGGCCGCCCTCTTATCATCGCAAATCCATGCGCAAATGCCATGAACGGTATTAAATTAGCGGCCAAAAATGCAGGTGCGATAATATATAAACAGGGCGATGCATGGTGGGGCAATTATGATGAAAGCCATATCGAATATCGCGATGATGATTTTTCGATTAGAATCGCACTGCCCGCCCTTTATGGGCAGCATCAGGCGGAAAATGCCTTGCTCGCCACCGCGATGCTGCGTCACCAAAATACGCTTCATATCCCTGAATCTGCCTATCTTGACATGGTCAAAAATGTTCGATGGCCCGCGCGATTACAAGCTTTGGCCAACGGCCCCTTAACCGCACCATTGCCGCAAAATATAGCCATATGGTTGGATGGCGGGCATAATGTGGATGCGGCGCAGCGTGTGGCCCAATTTTTGGCACAGCAAAGCATGAATGGTGAAAAATTCATCTTAATATTCGGCATGCTGGCCAATAAGGATGCATCTGCATTTATTAATATATTGGCGCCCTATATTGATATATTCATCGCCTTGCCCATTGATGGTCATGATCATTATCACCCCGAAATGCTTTGCAATATTGCAAAGGATGCCGGCATAAAGCATCAATTTCCCGCGTTTCAAGTCGAACAAGCTATTGGCATTGCAGCAAAGATGGCAACAGGCACAGAATATACGCATAAAATGCTGATTTCCGGATCGCTATATTTGGCAGGTGAAATTTTGCGTAAAAATGACCAAATCCCGATTTAATGGGCAATTATTGGCGCGCATGAATATGCCCATAAATATTATATAATCCTCAAAGATACAGCAACTGCTATAATTTATCCACTTTGCATGCGCTCATGCAATGATGATAAAGCATTATTTTGATGCGATAAATAAGCTATTGGAACATCACTTCAACAAAAAATAGCTTATATCTTATTATTGATATTGACTTGCAATAACAATAATTGCATCCTTCAAAAAGAAGGAGCAAATATGTTAAATCAACAAGAAATGATGAAAATCCTGCCCTATCAGGTGCCAAAATCGCGCGCGCAAATGCTAATTTTATATTGTGTGCGCCGCATGGGCGCGTGGGGCTTGCATGATGCAATGGCAGCAAATGCAATGCTCAATAATTTCGGCCTATCCTATCAACGCCCATTAATCCTGCTCCGCAATTATATGCAGGAAAGTGCCAAAACATCGGTGAAAAGGATCAAAATCGCGCCCTGTTGCTGTCGCCGCGCCACCCATGATGAAAAAAACATGCTGACTATCCTTGCTTTATCTTTGGACAATCCGCACAAAGCAACTTCGCATTTAACGCTGTTGACTGGCATGGTCGATAATATGCGCCTTTTAACATGTGCACAGGCGTTAAGCGCGGCCTTTACCGATTTGGGCCATCCTATATCATCCCAAATGCAGGATGATTAAAAATGGAGAGACGATTTAAGTCGTCTCTCCATCATCGGTTTTACCCGCTGTACCCGCCGCCTCATCGACCAATCCGGACCGCAACAAAAACCAAAAAAGGAAAATGCCGGGCAATGCGGCAAAGGTGGTCAATATATAAAAATTGACATAGCCCACACCTTCAATCAAGCCGCCCGCCGTCGTACCGGTTAAGAAACGGCCCACAATACTCGCCCCCGCAGAGATTAACGCATATTGCGATGCGGTAAATCGCAAATCACAAAGCGCAGAGAAATATGCGACCACGGCAACGCCGCCAAAACCGCTGGCAATATTTTCAAACCCAATTGCCGCTGCCATCGCCCAATTATTATGCCCCGATGCGGCAAGTCCGGCAAAAGAAAGATTGCTAACCGCCATTAAAATAAGGCTTAGCATCACCGATTTTTTCATCCCCAAACGGCTGTAAATCATGCCGCCAATGAAAATGCCGATTAAATATGCCCAAAACCCTATACCCACATCGTAAAAGGCCACTTCATCATTGGTGAAGCCCAAATCTTCGAATAATAAACGGAATGTCAAATTGGCCAAAGTGTCACCAATTTTATGTAATAGGATGAATAATAAAACCAACCATGCGCCATGGCGTTGGAAAAACTCAACAAAGGGATTATAGGCCGCTGCCGCCATTTGGGCGATAGTTTTACGCTCAATCGGGTCGCGCCGGCGCGCCGGCTCACCCATTATCAACGCCGTTATCATGGCGGGCAAGGCAAAGGCTGCACATGCCAAATAGGCAATGTTCCAGCCATAACGCGCCGCCACGACAAGTGCCAATGCGCCAGCCCCCGCCGATCCAATGCGCCAACCATATTGGCTCATCCCCGAACCAACGCCCAATTGTTCTGGTTTTAACAATTCAATACGATATCCATCAATAACAATATCATAGGTTGCACCCGCAATGCCCACGAAAATCGCGGATAAAGCAACATAGGCAATATCAGCAGACGGGTCAGCAAAGGCCAAATTGGCCACAGCCGCAATCACCAAAACCCCACTAAATAGCATCCATGAAACACGTTGGCCCAATCGGCCAATAAGGGGCAATGTCACCCCATCAACAATCCATGCCCATAAAAATTTGAAATTATAGGCAAGGAATATAAGCGAGAAAGCCGTCACCGCCTTTTTATCAATGCCATCCTGAGCCAATCTTGTCGTCAATGTCGCGCCAATCATGGCATAGGGAAATCCAGAGGACATGCCGACAAATAATGCGGCCAAAGGACCAGATTCAAAATAGGGTTTAACCGATGAAGGTAATTTTTCCTTTGGGAAAAATTTCACCAACAATAAAAATATCGCCCCTGCGGCCAACCAATAATAACTATTGCTCATGGATTATCCCCACCCATTTTAAAAAATCTGTTTATATCGCCAATAGCTAAAGCATTTTTCATGAATGGCCAGTGACTTTTATCAATTTTTGGTTCATGGGGACAATATGACCGAAAAACGCCCCCCCAAAGCCCATAATGCACAAGGTGCAAAGGGCGAGAAACGCCCCAAATTATCACCACGGCCCAGCGATGACGCACGTGCAAATAAAAATATGTCCCGCGCAAAAAATATAGTGCGGCCCGCCAAAACTGGATGGCAGCCCGAATTGGACAGCATGGCAGAGGCCGAATATTCCGGCCCGCGCGACAGCAAGGGTAAACCGCGCCGCCATTTACCCTCCCCCGGTAGGCCAGATGAAAAACGCGCCTTTCGGCCACGCCGCCCGGCAAATGCTGCCCCATCAAAAGGCAATTTGGAACGTAAAGATGGCGAAGAACGCATTGCCAAATTATTGGCGAGAGCTGGGGTTGCCAGCCGCCGAGAGGTGGAGCGCATGATTGCCGATGGCCGCGTGGAACGTGACGGTGTGCCCATAACCACCCCCGCAACAATGTTAAAAACCCTACATGGGATAAGCGTGGATGGAAATTTGGTGAAACAGGCAGAGCCGACCAAATTATTCCTGTTCCACAAACCCAATGGATGTTTAACTGCGGAGCGTGATTTTTCGGGCCGCAAGACTATTTATGACTTTCTGCCTGCCGATTTACCCCGCCTGATGCCCATTGGCCGATTGGACCTGAATACCGAAGGTTTATTGTTAATGACCAATGATGGCGAGTTTAAGCGCCAAATGGAATTGCCCTCCACCGGAGTTGAACGCACCTATCGCGCCCGAACATTTGGCGATGTAACACAGGAACAATTGGAGGATTTATTTAATGGCATTGAAATTGACGGCATAAAATATGGCCGCATTCACGCCAATTTGGAACGCCGCACAGGCAGCAATCAATGGATTGAAATCACCCTGACCGAGGGTAAAAACCGCGAGGTTCGCCGCGTTCTTGAACATTTGGGATTAAAGGTAAGCCGGTTAATCCGCACCAGCTATGGCGCATTTACCCTTGGCGAAATGGCCCCGGCAGATATTAGCGAGGTGCGCAAATTTGACCTTGTCATGTTCCGTAAGACGCTTGACACGCAATTGGCGAAAAAGGGATAAATAATGCGTATTATTTCCGGACAATGGCGTTCGCGGCCCATCGTCGCACCAAAGGGGGATACCACCCGCCCCACCGCCGACCGCACACGCGAAACATTATTTTCCATGTTGAACAGCCGCCTTGGCAATTTTAACGGCCTATACGTCCTTGATTTATTTTCTGGATCTGGCGCATTGGGGTTGGAGGCATTGTCACGCGGCGCGGCGCATGTGACATTTGTGGAACAAGATCCCGCCGCCTTAACCGCGCTCCGCAAAAATATCGCCAATTTGGATGCCGAAATGAAATGCGATGTCCGCCCCGTTTCGGTTTTAACCCTTGGCCCTGCACAGCGCGGATATGACATCATCCTTGCCGATCCGCCCTATGCCACCAATGCTGGTGTGGTTGCCGTTGATAAATTATCCCGTTTGGGATGGATTGCGGATGATGCATGGATAAGTTTGGAAACCGATCATAAAAGCGACATTGAAATAAAGGGATATGCCATTGACACCAGCCGCAAGGTTGGCAAGGCAAAATTAACTTTGCTGCGCGCGCAAATGCCCACTTGCGAATAATCTATTTGTTCCCTAATCGTTCTACCCATGAATAATGACCAGAATTTTGATAATGAACCCAATTGGCTGCGCGGGTTAAACCCACCCCAACGCGAAGCTGTGCTTACCACCGAAGGGCCGGTGTTAATGCTTGCCGGTGCGGGCACAGGTAAAACCGCCGCCCTAACCGCGCGATTGGCTAATATCATCTATACACGTAAAGCATGGCCATCGGAAATTTTGGCGGTTACATTTACCAATAAGGCGGCGCGTGAAATGCGCGAACGCATTGGAAAAATGATTGGCGATGCGGTGGAGGGCATGCCATGGCTTGGCACTTTTCACTCCATTGGCGCAAAAATGCTGCGCCGCCATGCCGAATTGGTCGGCCTTGAAAGTAATTTCACCATCATTGATACCAGCGATCAATTACGATTGTTAAAACAGCTTATCCAAGCGGAAAATTTGGATGAAAAACGCTGGCCCGCAAAATTGCTCGCCTCCTTAATCGACAAATGGAAAAATAAGGGGTTAATGCCCGAAGATATAAATGCAGGCGAAAGCGAGGCATATGCCAATGGCAAAGGCCAATTGCTATATCAAATATATCAGGCGCGGCTCAAAACGCTAAACGCCTGTGATTTTGGTGATTTATTGCTGCTTAATTTGAAACTTATGCGTGAAAATCGCGATATTTTGGAACAATATCAAGAACGCTTCAAATATATGTTGGTCGATGAATATCAAGACACCAATGCCGTGCAATATTTATGGCTGCGTTTATTGGCACAGCGGCGCAAAAATATTTGCGTGGTGGGCGATGATGACCAAAGTATTTACAGCTGGCGCGGCGCGGAAGTGACCAATATCTTACGCTTTGAGAAAGATTTTCCCGGCGCAAAAACAGTGAAATTGGAACAAAATTACCGCTCTACCCGCCATATTTTGGGCGCGGCATCCGGCCTTATCAACGCGAATAGCGACCGATTGGGCAAAACCCTGTGGACCGAAATTGACGGGGGTGAGCCGGTTAAAATTTTGGGCGTGTGGGATGGGCCAGAGGAGGCCCGCCGCGTGGGCGAAGAGATTGAGGCATTGGCGCATAAGGGGCATGATTTAAATGATGCCGCCATTTTGGTGCGGGCACAATTTCAAACCCGCGAATTTGAGGATAGATTTATCCAAATCGGCCTAAATTACCGGATTATTGGCGGGGCAAGATTTTATGAACGCGCGGAAATTCGCGATGCCATTGCCTATCTTCGCATCATCAACCAACCCGCCGATGATCTTGCCTTTGAACGCATTGTCAACACACCCAAACGCGGTATAGGGGGCAAGGCGCTGGAAAAGATACATATTTTTGCCCGCGCATTACAAAGCCCGCTTTATACCGCCGCTGCGGAACTGTGCCAAAGCGATGAAATGTCGGGCAAGGCAAAAAAATCATTGGCCGATTTATGCAAAAATATCGCCCGATGGCGCGATGAGGCGGGGCAAATTTCCCCATCGGAATTAACCCGCATGGTCATGGATGAATGCGGCTATACCGACATGTTACAGGCCGACCGCAGCGCGGAATCCACCGGACGGCTTGAAAATTTAACCGAGCTGACCCGCGCAATGGAAGATTATGAAACATTGGGCGATTTTTTGGAACATGTCTCGCTTGTCATGGATAATGATAATGCGGCAAGCGACCGATCGGTTACCATCATGACCATTCACGCGGCCAAGGGGTTGGAGTTTAAAAATCTGTTCCTTGTCGGGTGGGAAGAAGGCGTTTTCCCATCACAGCGCGCCATGGATGAAGGCGGCCTTGCCAGTTTGGAGGAGGAACGCCGCCTTGCCTATGTCGCCATTACCCGCGCACGTGAAAATTGCACCATATTTCACGCCGCCAATCGGCGAATTTATGGCCAATGGACCAGCAGCATCCCCAGTAGATTTATTGACGAGCTGCCCGATGAGCATATTGAAATGCAACAAAGCAATGCGGGCGGCGCGTCCCTGTGGCGCGCAAATTGGAGCGAGAATGAAGACCCGTTCAAACATTTATCCGCCGCCAATGCCACCCGCGCGGGGGCAAGAGGGCCAGGCTGGCAACGCGCGGCATTAGCATCCAATAATGCATCAGATAATAAATCATATAGCCCAGCCAGCAGCGGTTCAGGCGGCACATTAAGGGATAGCGATTTTTACCGCCCCCTACCTAGGGTTAAGGAAACAGGCCGCAGCGCCGCCAGCTATGCCCAAAAAGGCCGCAGCGATGTCGCGATCGGTATGCGCGTTTTTCATGAAAAATTCGGCTATGGCGAAATATTGGAGATTGAGGGAAATAAGCTGGAAATCGAATTTGAACATGGCGGCAGCAAAAGGGTGATGGACAGCTTTATCAAGGTGGGGTGATATTTATGCCTTCCAATTTAAATCGGCATAACTCTCTTTAGGAATTCTTTTCGGGCATAAAATGCTCTTGAAATACTTCCATGACCAGCACCTTTTGTGCGAGGCTGAATCAGTTTTCCCATTTTACCTGACAAACTTTTTAGTCCTTTTTGAGAGATTTGAGCTCTTATTGTTTCATAATCCTCCTCAATTATCTTTTTAGTCTCTACATCAAGATCAACCTCATGGACTGCATGAATGTAGCTATGATCGGCAAAATTATTTCCTACAACCCTAAGTACGCATACAAATTTGTTCAATTTTTGTAATAAATGACTATCAGAAAATGGGGTCTTCATTACTTGAATGGGATCTATCATAGTGACCGCCATCGTTTCCTTAAAAACCAATTCTCCCCTAGCATATTTTAATGACACGCTTTTTAATTCCCACGAACCAAAATTCGGACTTTGCGAAGAATTTATAGGTAAATTTAGATGTCGTTCTATAACTTGCCCCGCCCATCCTTTATTTTGACGTCCATTTTTAACAGGTTCAATTTGATGAATAATGGCAAGATCATGCAGGTTATGCTCAATGCCAGTTATTTCCTTTAGCTTTTTAAGTGCCTCGGAGCGTTCCATCACAATCCTTTAATCTACTTATTGATAAATCAATATATTCTCTTTCGGCATCAATGCCACAAAATTTTCTATTATTTTGAATTGCTGACACTCCGGTAGTAGAACTACCGCTAAATGGATCAAAAACAAAATCCCCCTCTTTCGTAGATGAAAGAATAATTCGGTTTAATAGAGAAATGGGTTTTTGCGTGGGATGCTTGCCATGCATTTTTTCGTTTTTATTAGGTGGAAGAAATTGCCAAACAGTTTTCATTTGCTTTCCGCCATTCTCCTCCCTCATATCTTGGTAATTAAAAATATGTTTACTCTTAATGGACTTAGATGCCCATATAATAGTTTCAGTTGAATGAGTGAAATATCGACAAGACAAATTCGGCGGTGGGTTTGGTTTTTCCCACGTGATTTCATTTAAAATTTTAAAATTCAATGTTTGGAGTGCAAAGCCAACAATATGAATGATATGATGTGTCCCAGAAATCCATATTGTTCCATTAGGTTTCAATAATTTCTGACATAGTGACAGCCATTTTTTTGTATATTCAAAATCCAACTCCGGACCTTCTGAACGGTCCCAATCCCCTTTATGAACAGGAACAACCTTGCCAGATTTGCAGGTAAATCCGCCATTTGATAGCTTATATGGAGGGTCTGCAAATATCATATCAAAACAACCATCGGGATGCTTTTTTAATATTGCTTCCATAACTTCAATTGTATCGCCTTCAAAAATATATGCTTTTTTTACAGGACAATAATAAGCAAGATTATATGATTTGTTAATTTCGCTGTCCGACTCTGCGGGAATATAGCCTGTTCGTTCTTCAGCAAAAAAGTCTAATTTTTTTTTATCTTGCATCAAAAATCGCCAAGAGTTCAGGGGCAGCGTTTCTCGTCGAAGCTTTGCTGGAAATTAACCGAGACACATTAAACTCAATAATTTTGGCTTCCTTATACAATTTAAGGGTCTCTTCTGTTCTATGATTTGAAATTATTACAGTTGTCCCTTGCTCAGATAATCTAATTGCTTCATCTCTTAATTTTACATGCTCAGCTTCACCAAATTCATTTTTAGAATAGCTTGTGAAATTTGATGTCGCGGTTAGTGGCGAATATGGCGGATCGCAGTAAAAAACATCGCCCGGCCTTGCCTGTGCGAAAGTGTCTTCGAAAGATTGATGATAAAATGTCGCCTCTTTCGCGAAAGAGGCAAAATTCATAATTTCATTTTTGGGACATTTAGGGTTAGTATATTTGCCAAATGGTACGTTAAATATTCCGCTCTTATTATATCTACATAGGCCATTAAAACAGTGGCGATTCAAATAAATAAAAATTGAAGACTTACGGATTGAATTTGGCGAAGAGTTGAATTCTTCGCGCAATTCATAAAAAGCATCTGCATTATTGTTTGAACCATCAAATAGATTTTCAGTTTCTTTTAGAATTAAGTCAGCGTCTGTCTGTATATTTATAAATAGGTCTATCAAATCAGCATTAGTGTCTGAAAGCAGAAAATTTGGATAGGTTGATACCAATGAAATTGCACATGACCCTGCAAATGGCTCCACCAATCTTTCCCCCGAAGGCAGGACAGGCAATATATGACTGATAACCCTATGCTTATTGCCAGCCCATTTTAAAAATGGTTTACGTCCGATATTATTAACAATTTGATTCATATTTTTTGATAGCAGTCGAAAATCGAAAACGAAACGCATTTCTCACCCCAAATCAGGGGGGATCCAGCCGCGTCTTGCCGCCACGCTAAATAATGTGTCGCGCGTATAAAATTTTAACAACCAATTGCTGTGCCCATATTCATGCCCCATCATATCCGCCAAAATATCGGCCAAGGGGGTGTTCGCGCTATATTGCGCCATAAATTTGTCCGTCACATCCAATGACATCATCGTGATGCTGTGATGATATCCGCTTTTATCATCATTGACCACGCCCGTTGCCTGATTATAGGCGCGGATGATGTCCGGCATGGCGGCCTTTGCCACCGCCAGCCCCATTTTACGCACAAGGTATAGCGCGGCGGCAAAATGCGCCTCATGCGTCCAATCGCTTTTCGGCCAGCTAAGATCATTTAACCCGCCATAAAGTTTTTCAAAATCGCTTTCCTGTGTAAAGGCAGCGTTAAAAGACGGCTTTGGCACTTTCTTCTTTCATCATTGCTTTGCGGACCATGGGGATGGGCGGCCCGCCATAGGATAGGAATTCATCATGAAATGCCTTCCAATTTTTTTGCCCCTGTGCGCCGCCATTTTGCTTTGCGGTCCAATCGGCGCGAAGTTTCCTAATCATCAATTTACCCAGTGTGTAGTTAAGATAGGCGGGATCATATGTGCCCCGCGCCGCCTGTTGCATGGCGGTGCCGGCATCTTGATAACATTCATTTTTGAAAAGTTCCTGACTTTGCGTCACGCTCAACCCACGGGCGTGCAGGCCAATGGCGGAAAGATAGCGGCAATTACGCAGCAACGCATTGGTTAATTGCCCAACATGGGTTTCGGGATCGGCCACGCCATTTTCACCGTTCAGCCCCGCCTCTACCATCATTTCTTCGCCATAATGCGCCCATCCCTCGGCAAAGGCATAGCCAACAAATAATTTGCCGATAATGCTTTTTGAACGGTTGCTATGCAAAAATTGCAAAAAATGCCCTGGCCAAATTTCATGCACCGACGTGCCGAGCAGATCCTTTTTGCCTGGAATAAATGCCGCGCGGGTTTCCGCATCCCAACTTGGATCGGGCGGAGAAATATAATAGGTGCTGGGCAATCCCGTTTCATATGGCCCAGGAATGATGATATAGGCGCTATTTTGCCGGTTATAGGGCGGGGATTCCTCCACCAATGCCTGTTCTGTCCCTGGAATAGTGACCAGATCATTTTTAATCAAAAATTCACGCAGTGGCGGCAATTGGTCGCGTGCCTCCTGCACTGGTCCTTTTTCCGGTTTATTCGCGGCCATTTTTGCCATGCAATCGGCAAGGCTGGCCAAGGGGGCGAATTTTGCACAGGCGGCCTTTAACGCATCCTGATTTCGTTTCAAATCCGCGCGGCCCACTGCCTCCAACTCATCCAAGGGAATACCTACCCCCTCGGTGCGCAGCAGCATATTGGAAAATTTCTGCCCGCCCAGCGCATATCCATCGGCGGTTGCAGGCTTTGATTGTATATGCAGCGAAAGGCTGGTCATCGCGGCCGATGCCTTGGCCACCGATGCATCAAATATTTTTTGCAGTTCATCATTTTTCACATCGGCAAAGGCGGCCTTTGCATCGCCGCCATAATATGCAGCAAAACCATCAAATCCCGCCACGCCCAATTTCAAAAATGTCGCAGGCAGCGGCAATTTCAAATTGCCCTTTATCTGCTCAGCGGCGGCGGGAATATTGTCCAAATATTTAATAAACGCCTTCATCCGCGTTTCTTTATTGGCATATTCGCGCGAAATATACACATCGGGATCAAGTGTATTGATATAAAATGCGGGGTTATTATGCGGTTGGTCCGCCTCCTCCATCCAAAACAGCTCAGCATCCATCACGCTGATTAAATAATCACGTTCAAATTTCTGCTCATCGGTTAATTTGCTATCATCCAATGCCTTGGCATCGGATATTGCCTTTTTACGAAAATCAATTTGCGCCTTTAATCCCTCGGGCGACCAATTGGGCAATTGACCGTCAAATTCATGCTTTCCCTGATTTACCGCAAATGTCGGGTTGACCTTAAAATATCCGGTCAAAAAACCATCCACATATTTGCCCCAAATATTGCTGGTATCAACGGTCATGGAGTTTTCAACATTATCCACCTTTTTACATGCGGTAACGCCCGTAAAGGCAATTGTGGATACAGCCAAAATAAGCGTAAATTTCTTCATCATATCGCCCCCTTAATCAATAATCACCAATAGGATGGGCCGAAACATTATAAAATACCAGAAAAAACGCACCGCAATTTATATCTGAATAGAAAAGATTGATTGTACCAAGAGCCATATAATATTAGCTATCATCAATATGACAACTTCCCCGCATCCATTCACCATTCCAAATTTTCGCGCATATTGGTTTGCGCGATTGGCATCCATGCTCGCGCTATATTCCATGATGTTAATATTAAATTGGCAGGCATATAATATCGCCCGTGAAACCATGGGCATTGGCGGCGCATCGGCGCGATTGGGGCTTATCGGTTTATTGCAATTTGCGCCCCTATTCGTCCTTACCCCACTTGTCGGGTGGGTGGCGGACCGTATGGACCGGCGGCTGGTCGCGCGCATCGTGCTTGCCGGTCAGGCAGGGATTGCGGCATTGCTGGCATATTTGACCTATATGGACGCATTGACGCTGGGTTGGATATATGGGCTGGCCATTTTAATGGGAATAGCGCGGGCCTTTATTGGGCCAGCATTTGGTGCACTAGCCCCTAATTTAGTGCCGAAGGAAAGCCTGCCCACCGCCATTGCCATTTCCACCATTGCGTGGCAGGCGGGCATGTTAATCGGCCCTGCCATGGCGGGTCCATTATTTCAAATTTATGCGCCCCTGCCCTATATGGTCAGCACGATATTATATCTACTTAGCTTATGCGCCATGTTGATGATTGGCGAAGTGCCCCGTTCCATTATTGATAAAGGTCGCGGCCCAATTGCCCAAATTGCCGATGGCATGAAATATGTATGGCACAATAAATTGGTATTGGGCGTGATAACATTGGATTTATTTGCTGTTTTCTTGGCCGGATCAACCGCGCTTATCCCCGTTTTTGCGCGGGATATTTTGCAAGTGGGCGCAGATGGGTTAAGTTGGATGGCGGCATCCCCCGCCGCAGGGGCGCTTATCATCGCGTCTATTTTCAGCTTTCGGCCCATTCGCCATAATGTGGGCAATAAAATGCTGGGCGCGGTGTTCATCTTTGGCGCGGCGACGATTATTTTCGGGTTCAGCCAATCACTTATCCTGTCCATGCTTTGCCTGATGGTGGCGGGCGGCGCCGATATGTTTAGCGTATATGTGCGCGGATCGTTAATTCAGCTTAATACGCCGGATGATAAGCGCGGGCGCGTTGGCGCGGTAAGCCAGCTTACCATTTCCGCATCCAATGAATTGGGCGATGCATTTTCCGGCGGGTTGGCGGCAATAATCGGTCCGGTGGCCGCAGTGATAAGCGGAGGCGCAGGTGCGTTAATCATCACCGCCGCATGGATGCGGGTTTTCCCGCAAATAGGCGCAGCAAAAAATTTCAATGCATCGCAAGAGGTTCTTGACGCAGAGCCCGAACATACCAAAACTGGCGATAAAGAATAAGGAGATACCACCCCATGAAAGTGAACAGCATTTTAGAAACCATTGGCAATAGCGCCCATATCCGCATGCAGCGATTATTTGGCGATGCCAATGTGTGGATTAAATCCGAACGATCAAATCCCGGCGGGTCGATTAAGGACCGGATTGCATTGGCGATGATAGAGGCAGCGGAGGCCGATGGCAGCCTGTCCCCCGGCGGCACGATTATTGAACCAACATCGGGTAATACCGGCATTGGCCTTGCCATGGTGGCGGCGGTAAAGGGATATAAACTTGTCCTTGTTATGCCCGAATCCATGTCGATTGAACGCCGCCGTTTAATGCTGGCCTATGGCGCGACATTTGATTTAACGCCCAAGGAAAAAGGAATGAAGGGCGCAATTGAACGCGCAATTGAGTTGGTGGAAAATACCGAAGGCGGATGGATGCCGCAACAATTTGACAATCCCGCCAATGTTGATGTGCATGTGCGCACGACCGCACCGGAAATATTGGCCGATTTTGCCGATAATCCCATTGATGTGTTAATCACCGGTGTGGGCACGGGCGGGCATATTACCGGATGTGCAGAGGAATTAAAACGCCATTGGCCCAGTTTAAAGGTATATGCTGTTGAACCCGCCTTGTCCCCCGTTATTGGCGGCGGCCAGCCCGGCCCGCACCCTATACAAGGCATTGGCGCGGGCTTTATTCCGGGTAATTTGCACACACAGGCGATTGACGGCGTGATACAGGTGGATGCAGAGGATGCCAAGGAAATGGCACGGCGTTCTGCCCGTGAAGAAGGCATGTTGGTTGGCATTTCATCGGGCGCGACCCTTGCCGCCATTGCGCAGAAAATTAAGGAACTGCCCGCTGGCACAAGAATATTGGGCTTTAACTATGATACGGGTGAGCGTTATTTGTCCGTTCCCGATTTCTTGCCCGAATAATTAAAAATATATTCTACGCATAAAAAAGCCGGGCATCGCGTCCCGGCTTTTTTTATTTATAATGTGCAAGGCAATATTATGCTGCAGCAAACATTTCGGGATCAAGCGCCATGATGGCATCGCCGCCAGCTTCAATTTTACGGCGTAAAGAACCAGCATCGGGCATATAACGTTCGGCGAAATAACGCGCGGTGACCAATTTTGCCTCGTAAAATTTGCTGTCTTCTGCCCCTGCGCTTAACGCCGCGCTTGCCGCTTTGCTCATCCGCAACCATTGCAGGCCAAGCGCGACAATGCCCATAATGTGCATATAATGATGCGCACCTGAACCCACATTATTCGGGTTGGCCATGCCATTTTGCATGAACCACATTGTCGCCGCCTTTAATTCGCCATTTGCTTTTTCAAGGCGGGTGGCGAAATCGGCCAATGCATCATTATTTTTGGCATTGGCGCATTCATCATCAACAATTTTGAACAATGCCTGCACCGCGCGGCCACCATTTTGGGCCAATTTACGGCCAACAAGATCCATTGCCTGAACGCCATTTGTGCCTTCATAAATCATGGCGATACGCGCATCACGCACATATTGTTCCATGCCCCATTCGGCAATATATCCATGACCGCCATAAACCTGTTGCGCATTGGTCGCGACATCATAACCTTTATCCGTGCCATATCCTTTGATAACGGGGGTAAGTAATGACAATAAATCATCGGCCATTTGGCGATCTGCTTCATCGGTCGCGCTGTGGATTAAATCGGCCTGTAACGCACCCCATAGGCAGAATGAACGCATCCCCTCGGTAAATGCCTTTGCATCCATCAACATGCGGCGCACATCGGGGTGAACGAACAAAGTATCTGCCTTTTCATTCAAATCCTCTGGTCCGGTTAAGGCGCGGCCCTGACGACGGTCTTTCGCATATTGCACGGCATTTTGATAGGCGACTTCGGCAATGGCAAGTCCCTGTTGCCCAACGCCCAAACGCGCAACATTCATCATGATGAACATGGCGGCAAGGCCTTTATTTTCCTCACCAATTAAATAACCTTTTGCCCCGTCATAATTCATTACGCAGGTGGAGTTACCATGAATGCCCATTTTATGTTCAATTGATCCACAGGAAACAGCATTGCGTTCGCCTGCATTGCCATTTTCGTCCAAAATAAATTTCGGCACGATGAACAGTGAAATGCCCTTTACATTGTCCGGCGCATCAGGGGTTTTGGCAAGCACCAAATGGATGATGTTTTCACTCATATCATGTTCACCAGAAGAGATGAAAATTTTGGTGCCGCTAATCGCGAAGCTGCCATCATCATTGGGAACAGCCTTTGTGCGGATAAGGCCCAAATCGGTGCCGCAATGCGGCTCAGTCAAATTCATTGTGCCGGTCCATTCGCCCGACACCATTTTGGGGACATAGGTTTCTTTTTGTTCTTGGCTACCCTTGGCAAGGATGGAAGAAACCGCGCCGTGGGTTAATCCAGGATACATGGCAAAGGCGGTGTTGCTGCTGCCCATCATTTCTTCAAAAGCCATGGAAACAATATGCGGCATGCCCTGTCCGCCAAATTCTTCCGGCGCGGACAATGTGCCCCAACCGGCGGCGCGATACTGCTCATATGCGTCCTTAAAACCCTCTGGCGTGGTGACCGAGCCATCTTCATGACGGGTGCAGCCCTGTTCATCGCCCACACGATTTAACGGGAAAATAACATTTTCCACAAATTTGCTGCCCTCAGTCAAAATAGCCTCAATCATGTCCGATGACGCATTTTCAAATCCGGGAAGATTGGAATAATTATCAACATTTAAAACTTCGTTCAAAATGAACTTCATGTCTTTTACAGGCGCTTTATATTGTGGCATTTTATTGTCCTTTGATAAAAATAATAAATATTATTGGGAATTTTCTTCGGCTTCAACTTCTTCAACAACGCTGACAAATTCGGTTAATTCGTCAATAGCGCTGACAATATCTTCTTTTTGTTTATTCAATGTGGCGATGCGTTCTTTACATTTTTCAATTGTCACGCGGCGTTGCAAATTGCGCCCATCGTTAAGGTCATATAGGTCAATCATTTCGCGAATTTCGGCCAGCGAAAAACCCACACGTTTTGCGCGCAAAATCCATGCCAAACGCGCCCTATCCCTTTTTGAATAAATACGGACCAACCCCTGACGCTCTGGCGCGATTAAGCCTTGATCTTCATAAAAACGAAGCGCCCGCGCGGTAACATCAAATTCCGTGCTTAAATCGGAAATGGAAAATACTTCCCTGTTCAGCTCATCCGGCGTGTCCAATGTTGCGTCTGCGCGCTTTATTTCCTGCCCGATATTGTCCATCCTTCGTCCCTTTACATCAACCCAGTGGCGAATAATTATTTCACCTTGATTCTGTATAAATAAGCCATAGTTTACGTTAGCGTAAACGTCAAGCAAAACTTGTTGAACCATCTTATGAATTGATTAGGATATAATTTCCTCCCATCATGCCAATTTATTTGAAAAAGGCCCAAAATGAACAAAATATCAATTGCAAAATTACCTCTTTTGGCGGCTTCTCTATTGGCCTTTTCCTCCTGCAATGCGGCGGACGTGGATAAAAAAACTCCGGTTCAAGGCGCCCATAATATAGAGGCGGAAAAACCATTTAATGAAGAAATAATCGCCCAATTTAACGAGCCATGGGCAATGGCATTTGTGCCCGAAAGCCCTTATGCGCTTATTACCGAAAAGAGCGGCAAAATGCTGCTTTGGCGCGCGGATGATGAAATTTTGCAAATCGCCAATGTGCCAAAGGTGGATTATGGCGGCCAAGGCGGCCTTGGCGATGTGGTCATCTCCCCCGATTATTTAAAAACGGGACATATTTATTTTAGCTGGGTAGAGGCGGGGGAAAATGACACACGCGGCGCAGTAGTCGCACGGGCAAAATTAAGGTTGGATGGGGATGGCGCACCTGCGCTGGACAATATCAATATTATTTGGAAACAATTTCCAAAAGTAACAGGCAGAGGTCATTTCTCCCACCGCATCGCATTTTCACCCGATGGGCGATATATATTCATTGGGTCTGGCGAACGGCAGAAATTTGACCCTGCGCAGGATATGTCGGCAAATTTGGGCAAAATAATAAGATTAAATTTGGATGGCAGCATCCCGCAGGATAATCCATTTGCTGCACAAGGCGGCATTGCCGCGCAAATTTGGTCGCTTGGCCACCGAAATATATTGGGCATCACTTTTGATTTGCATGGCAATTTATGGAATCAGGAAATGGGGCCTGCTGGCGGAGATGAGCTGAACCTTGTTCAAAAAGGCGCAAATTACGGATATCCCACTGTGTCCAATGGCGACCATTATGACGGCAGAGATATTCCAGATCATAGCGCAAAAGACGGTTTTGAAGCCCCCGCCCTTTGGTGGAATCCGGCGGTATCGCCGGGCGGGTTAATGACATATAATGGTAATTTATTTCCCCAATGGCGCGGCTCATTATTTATGGGCGGGCTTGGCGCACAAAGCCTTATCCGCATCAAATTAAATGGCAAGAAGGCTGAAAAGGGCGAACAATGGAATATGGAAATGCGCGTAAGGGAGGTTGAAAATGGCCCCGACGGCGCAATTTGGATATTGGAAGATGGCGGCAAAATGATACGGCTTACCCCAAAATAATATGGGATAAACCGCAAATTTTCATCAATTAAATCATGGCTACTATACCATAATATTATCAGTTCGTGGTTGTCGTTCCCGACAAATCGGCCAAAAATGCGCGAATTCGTTTTGCATTAACACCAAGGTCGCTTTGCCCCACGCGGCTGACCGAACGCATGTCGATGATGCTGCCCGTGCCATCTTCGGTGGGGCGCACCCGCAGCACAATATCATCCTTGAAACGGAATAAAGTTGATGTCGCGGTCGCCTCTACTCGGCCTGTCGCAGGGTCGCTTATCGCTAATTCCCAACCGCGATCCTCAACAAGACGCTCTGCCTTTGCCATAATTTCGGCAACCGGCTTTTCAATCCGCACCGAACGAATATCTGGATATGCCTCTTGATGGCAAACCGACCATCTTTGTACCGGGGAAAGCCCATTTGCATTTTCACCGCATTCGGGGACTTTATCCAAATTATCCGCACGAATTTGCAAGGCAGAGAATGAAGGTGGATCAGCCAAATCGGTGGTAATGTCGTGAATGGCGGGCAATGTCGCGCCAGTATAAATAATGCTTAGCATCCAACCAACATAGCCTAAGGCGCTGCCCGCACCCAATATACGTAGTAAGCCAAATTTCTTTTTTTCCTTTTTACGGTCATACCAAAATCCGAAAAGAAAAATGACTATAACAGCCAAAGCGAGGAAAAATGACCATTGGACACCCGTCAGTCCCTTTTTATAATCCCAAAATCCCCATCCGGTGCCAATTGCAGAGACCAATGCCCATAAAATGGCGC
Source organism: Sphingorhabdus lutea (assembly GCF_001889025.1). Classification (GTDB taxonomy): domain Bacteria; phylum Pseudomonadota; class Alphaproteobacteria; order Sphingomonadales; family Sphingomonadaceae; genus Sphingorhabdus_B; species Sphingorhabdus_B lutea. The sequence goes on from NZ_CP018154.1 coordinate 2,045,685, forward strand.
CAACACCGCCAAAGAATATTAAGGTCCCACGAAAATCACGAAGCCAAAAATTATCCCGAATGCGCTTTTTTATCTGTACCGGAGCATTATCAGACCCTTGGACATTATCTATTGGCGGGATATTATCTGTTGGCGGGGCAGTATCTGCCCCCTGAACATTATTTACATCGTCCATATTATTGGCATTAACATTCTCACCAGATTGATTATTTTGATCGTTCATTTTGCCTAACCCCATATAAATACCAAATGGCATTATTTTTATCTTGTCCCATGACTATCAGGCGGATTCTGTTGAAACAACAAAAAAGCATAATATGGTGGACAATATGCCGCTTCGCTGACATTGAAAAATGATGAACAAGCCTGAAACAGAAAATAAGAATAAACTTGCCCGCTTGTTCATTCTTTTAACGGTTTTCATTTATTCCATGGGTTTTGGCATCATCATGCCGGCCCTGCCCCAACTAATTATTGAATTGGAAAATATCTCCCTGTCAGAGGCGACATTTCATGCCGCATGGTTAGGTGCGGCATATGCCATTGCCCAATTTTTAATGGGGCCGTTAATGGGCAATTTGGGCGATCGATTTGGGCGGCGGCCCATTTTCTTATTTTCATTATTTGGATTTGGCATTGATTTTTTATTGATGGGGCTTGCGCCCAATATCATCTGGTTATTTATTGGCCGCGCCATTGCGGGCGGTTTGGGTGCAATTTTTGGTCCGGCCAATGCCGCCATGGCCGATATTAGCAGCGATAAAGACCGGGCGAAAAGCTTTGGCCTGATCGGCGCTGCATTTGGCATTGGTTTTATCATGGGGCCTGCAATGGGCGGGTTTTTGGCCGATTGGGGGACAAGAATACCATTTTTTGTGGCTGGCGCTCTTGCCCTTGCCAATGCAATATTTGGATATTTCATTTTTCCCGAAACCATGAAGCAAGGTGATAAGCGCGATTTTGACTGGAAACGTTCCAACCCGCTTGGCGCGTTAATCAGCCTGTCCAAAACGCCCAGCCTTCTGCCCATTGCGGCGGTTTATTTTTTGTGGTTAACCGCGACCAATGTTTATCCCGCATCATGGGCATTTTTTGCCATTGCCCAATTTGGGTGGGATTCCAAAACAATCGGCCTGTCGCTGACCATGGTGGGCGCGTCCATGGCATTGGTTCAGGGTTTTGTTATCGGACCAATGGTGGCGAAATTTGGCGAAAGACGCACCGCGCAATATGGCATGTGCTTTGCCGGATTGTCATTCATTACTTTGGCGTTTATGCAAAATGGCAATATCGCCCTTGCGCTATGCGGTTTAATGGGTTTGCAGGGGATAATCATGCCATCGATAAGCGCGATGATGTCTCAGCGGACCCCGTCTTCTGCGCAAGGTGAATTACAAGGATTTAATGGTAGCCTGTCTGCTTTATCCTTTCTTTTGGCTCAGCTTGTCTATAATGGCAGCCTATCCTATTTCACATCGGCCAATGCGCCGATAAAATTTGCCGGTGCGCCCTTTATTTTGGCGCTATTTTTCACCATTTCTGCCTTTGTCACCCTATATTTTGTGGCAAAGAATAAAAAGCATATATCATATTAAGCGACGATAATGACATTTTGCCCCATTGATAAAATTGATAGTAAAGAAATTGAGGATTTGCTGGATCAGGCATTTGGCGAGGATCGGCATGAACGCACCGCATATAAATTGCGTGATGGTGCATTGATGATTGACAATTTATCCTTTGCCTTGACCGATGACGATATATTATTGGGCATATTGCAATGTTGGACGGTGCAATTATTGGATGAAAATGGCGCTTCGCATCCCTTAATTTTGGTGGGGCCTGTTGGCGTTGCGGCCAAATATCAAAATATGGGCCATGGCCGCGCCATGTTAAATGAAATGATTAACCGCGCGGATAATATGGATTACCCGCCCATGATGTTAATTGGCGATGCGCCCTATTATGCACCCTTTGGCTTTACTGCCGCGCAAACCGGGGCATGGGCATTGCCCGGGCCATTTGAACGCGCACGTTTATTATGCCGCAATGTGGCGCATGTAAAACTTCCCCAAAATGGGCATATTGCCCCTATGGCAAAAATTGCTGCGTCGCCGCGATAAATATTCTTTGGGCTTTGCACTTTTGGTATAATATGCCTATCTTATCACCATGCCATATGACGCACATTTTGATATACAATCATTATCCCTGCATGAAATTGGGGAATTGGTGGCGGAGCAAAAACTCCCTCCTTTGGACCAATGGCAACCACAGAAAACCGGCGATAGCGAGATGGAAATTTTGCCCGACGGCACATGGCTGCATCAAGGCGGCGTGATTAAGCGTCCGGCAATGGTTCGGGCATTTTCCCGGCTTTTATATTGTGATGATAATGGCAAATATTGGCTTAAAACTCCCTATGAGCAATTATCAATCATTGTTAGCGACGCGCCCTTAATCGCAGTAGAATTAACCAAAAAAGGTGATGGGGTAAAGCAAAGGTTATTTTTTCGATTGAACAATGATGAGATTATTGCCGCCGATGCGAAACAGAAAATCTTCCTGAAACAGGGCAAGGGCGAAGATGATGGCGATATTTTCCATATTTCCTTACCGCATGGCCTTTTTGCTAAGGCAAGCCGCGCGGTCCATTTTGAATTGGCCGAGTTAATATGCGAAAATGAAAATGGAAATATGGGCATTTGGTCGCAAAATCAATTTTTCAACCTTGGTCAAATGGCTTAAATATGCAGTGGATAGACAAAATTCATGCTGCCATTGCTGATCCCCGCCCCTTTAATATTGAGGATGAATTTCATAACGGTAAAGGGCAACAACTTATTCCGGCGGCAGTGCTCATCACTATAACCGATGCGCCGCGCCCTTCGACAATATTGACGCAGCGTCCCTCATGGCTTCGTGCCCATGCGGGCCAAGTTGCCTTTCCCGGCGGCAAGATAGATGCAGATGATAAAGATGCAATTGACGCAGCATTAAGGGAGGCAGAGGAGGAGCTGTCCATCGACCGTCAAAAGGTAGAAATTTTGGGCACTGGTGATATTTATCGCACGGGTAGCGGCTATGCCATAACCCCTGTCTTTGGACTTGTGTCCGACACATTATCCATCACCCCCAATCCGGATGAGGTATCGCATTGGTTCAAAACGCCAATGGATTTTTTAATGAACCCACAAAATGCGATAAAAAAACAGGTGATGTGGCAGGGGCAAATGCGTGAATATTATGATATGCAATGGAATGAATTTCGCATTTGGGGAGTGACCGCCGGAATAATCGCAAATTTACGCAATCGAATATTGATGCAGGACAAATAATATCGCATGACGCATATTATGATGAAATTGCCTAATCTATCTTGGTGGAAATCCCCTGCCCTACACAAAATTGTTGAGGCATTAATTGATGATCGCAGTGAACATGCTCGCGTCGTGGGCGGCGCGGTGCGAAATAGCCTGTTGGGGATTGATGTTTCGGATATTGATTTGGCGACAAGGTTACGCCCCGAAATTGTGATAGAAAAATTAACCGCCATTGGCGCGAAAACCATCCCCACCGGCATTGCCCATGGCACAATTACCGCAATTATAGATGGTGAGAAATTTGAAATCACCACGCTGCGCCGTGATGTTTCAACCGATGGCCGCCATGCAACCATTAGTTTTTCCGATGAATGGCAGGATGATGCCACGCGGCGCGACTTTACCATCAACGCCCTATATGCCGATGTGAAAACCGGCCAAATTTATGATTATTTTGGCGGCATAGATGATTTAAATCGGCGTAATTTAATTTTTATCGGCGATGCTAATGAACGGATAAAAGAAGATTATCTTCGTATCTTGCGATATTTTCGTTTTTTAATCCTTATGGATAATGTCGAAACTGATGCTGCCACATTGGCTGCATGCGCACATGGTGCACCCAATTTACGCAGCATTTCTAGGGAGAGAATATCGGACGAATTTCAAAAAATTCTTTCCAAAGAAAATATAGTTATTTCCATTTCTGCCATGCAAAATGCCCAAATATTTGATCATTTCATGCCCGAAATTATTCCTGATGCGGCTGAGAAAATAGCAGATTTAATAAAAAGAGAAAAAAAGCTTGGCATTTCACCAAAATGGCAACGCCGCCTTGCCGCCATTTTGCCCCATGATCCAAAATTGACATATAAAATCGCCGCAAGGTTAAAAATGTCAAAAAAGAACATGTTACTGATGGCCATATTGTCCGATCGGCAAGAAATTAACGACATCAATGTTCGTAAATTGGCATTTGAGCATGGCTTGGAAAATGCCACCGATATCGCATTATTATATGGTCATGACGATGATTATGCCGCCATCATTTCCGATATTCAAAAATGGGAAATCCCATATTTTTCATTAAATGGTTCGCAATTAATTGATGCGGGCATTGAAAAAGGGCCAAAAGTATCTGCCCTAGTCAAACAGATTAAAAATAAATGGATGGATTGCGGCTTTCCTGCCGGACAATCATTTGATGAACTGGTCAATCAAATGATATCAGAGACAAAGGAATTTGATAAAAATTGAAATGCCTCATCCGATTTTAATGGCTTTGCATAATGATATCCCTGACCAAATGTGCAGCCTAATAATTTTAAGGCACAGCCTATATTTGACGTTTCAATACCCTCGGCGGTGGTTTGCATATCCAATGCCTTGGCCAATGACAAAATCGTGCTGACAATGGCATTTTTTTCTTTATCTTGTCCCATATCGGTCACAAAACTGCGGTCAATTTTTAACACATCAATTGGCAATTTTTGCAGCACGGCCAAATTTGAATATCCCGTGCCAAAATCATCCATGGCCAAGCTGATATTTTCTGATTTCAACCGATTAAGCAATTTTAATGTGCCGTCGGGATCATCAATAAAGGCGCTTTCGGTTAATTCCAACATCAATCGATGTCCATCAACACCGGCGGAAAAGATGCTGTCTCGAACCGCGCCCACCACATCATCTCGCAATATTTGAATGGCCGATAAATTGACCGAAATTTTATAATCAGCATGCCCAATTTTTGGCGCACTGCCCATATTATGAAAGGCGATTTGGCTATCCCAATCGGCAATGGTCATTGCGGCTTGATACATTGCCCAACGGCCAAGCGGCACGATTAAGCCGCTTTCCTCTGCCACGGGTATAAAATCCACTGGCGAAATAAACCCTTGCTCTGGATGGATCCACCGCGCCAATGCCTCAAAACCATTAACCCGGCCCGATTTTAAATCCATAATCGGTTGATAATGAAGCTCCAGCTCCTCTTTTTCAATCGCGCGGCGCAGGTCGGTTTCAATCGAAAAACGCTGTTTCACTGCATTTAGGGATTCATGATGATAGAGCACAAATTTTTTCTGGCTTTTTGCGCGTTTCAACGCAATTTGCGCATTTCTTAAAATATCCGTCGGGTCTTCATTATATCGGCCAACCGCCGCAGCGACAGCACATTCCATTTGTATTTCCATGCCGGAAATTTGACATGGATCGTTAAATGCCGCCTTTATTCGCTCCCCTATATGGTGGGTGCGTTCCTGTTGAACGCCAATTTCAATAAATGCCGCAAATTCATTGCCGCCCAATCGTGCCAAAATTTCATTGCCGCGCATTTGGCTTTTCAAACGGCGCGCGACGGTAATGATTAACTCATCACCCGCCATTGACCCCATTGATTCATTAACCCTGCTAAAACGCGCTAGATCGATTAAAATAAATGCATAGCGGCCTGGATTTTTATCATCTGAATTTTTCTGGGCTTCCTTGACCCGTTGTTCGACAATTTCCTCAAAACCAATGCGATTGGGAAATCCGGTCAAACTGTCGCATGTCATTTCGCGGCGCAATGTTTCGCGATGCAATTGTTCCTGTGTACGGTCATTTATGGTGATTAAATATGATGAATTGGCCGTGTCATAAATGGATAAATGAATATCCAATTGCCGGCTTAATAATCGATTATTACCGCGCCAACACACAAAATCGCGTTCTCGCCCTGTGGCGGCCATTTCACGCAACATGTCGGATATTATAGATAAATCAAATGCCTCTGCATTTAATTTCTTGCCGACAATATGTTGAAATTTTTCATTATTATATAACAAGGTGAATTTATTATCACGCCACGTGAAAATCGCCCCTGCCAAGGGCAAGGAACATAACCATGATGGGGTTTTGGCAATATGAGGATGAGGCGATTCGCCTTGATCATCATTCTGCTTAATCGCGCCAATTATATTTTCTGACCGCGAATCAAGCGCCGAAAGTCGCTCTAACCCCCCGGATTTTTGATATTTTGTTGCAGTTGCCACCTGCTTTTCGACCCTATTATTTTGCATTAAGCCTACACATAGGTGGCAAATGTAAATATTTGTTATAGGTTTGAAAAAAAATTTATTTGTTCAATTAAATATTTGAAAAATCATCCAAATTTATTATCTCGCGGAAATCCTTGCGGGGGAAGTCGGCCCGCCGCGCCGCGCGCAACCCGCCACATCATTAAATCCGTTTCGGTTCGGGTCCGCCCGCTATCGCCGCCCATTGGCCAGCTAAGCCCTTCTTCTAATTTAAAGCTGGTGGCATCGGACAATCCGCCATCCTTATATCGTTGTAATGTAACCCCCTGTCCCTTTGCCATTTGGGGCAGTTCGGAAATGGGGAAAATCACCAATTTGCGGTTTTCGCCAACAATGGCGACATGGTCCGCACCCTCCTCAACCGGTCGAGCAACCAATAATTTTGAACCCGATTTAATATTAACCAGCTGTTTTCCTTTGCGGGTTTCGGCAACTGCATCGCCCATATTGGCAATAAAGCCTTTACCATTGGACGCAGCAAGCAGCATTAACCTATCTTGCTCCGCCGGCATGATGGCAACAATTTCATTGCCAGCATCAATATCGACTATTGTCCCCAATGGCTCGCCAAAGCCGCGCGCGCCGGGCAATTTATCCGCGCCAATGGTGTAAAAACGGCCACTTTGCGTCGCCACCAATATTTTATCGGTGGTTTGCGCATGAAATGCAAAGCCAAGCTCATCGCCTTCCTTAAACTTAAAATCTGCATTCAGGTCGCCATGCCCCTTCATCGCCTTTATCCAGCCACGGGTGGATAAAATAATGGTCAGCGGCTCTTTTTCGATCATCGCTTCCACTGGAATATCACGTGTCGGCGCGGCGACTTCCAACATGGTCCGCCTTTTGCCAAGCTCGGTATCTGGGCCATATGCATCGCGCATTGCGGTTAAATCTTTTTTCAACCTAGTTTGCTGACGCGCTGGGCTTTCGATTAATTTAACCAACGCCTCCCGCTCTGCCAATAAATCGGCCTGTTCGCGTTTTAACTCCATTTCTTCCAATTTACGCAGCGAACGCAGGCGCATATTCAAAATGGCCTCTGCCTGACGGTCGGTTAATTCAAATTCCGCCATCATCACCGATTTTGGTTCATCCTCGGTCCGGATAATTTCAATAACACGGTCCAAATTTAAAAATGCGATAATATAACCGCCAAGCAATTCCAAACGATTGTCAATTTTTTCCAACCTATGTTTGGAACGGCGCACCAAAACATTAAATTGATGGCGCAGCCAATGGCGCAAAACATCTCCCAATCCCATCAATTCGGGGGTTCTATCCGCATCCAACACATTCATATTTAATGAAAAACGATTTTCCAAATCGGACATTTTGAACAATGAGTCCATTAAAACATCCACCTCGACCGTGCGGCTTTTCGGTTCTAACACAATGCGAATTTGGTCGTCGGATTCATCGCGCACATCGGCCAAAATTGGCAATTTTTTATCGGCGATTAAATTGGCCAGCTGTTCGATGAGCTTACCCTTTTGAACCTGATAAGGAATTTCGGTAACCACCGCGACCCATTGGCCGCGCCCTTCATCCTCCTTATGCCATTTGGCCCGAACACGCATTGACCCGCGCCCCGTGGCATAGGCGTCTTTTATCACCTGTGGGTCATCAACCAAAATGCCGCCAGTGGCAAAATCTGGCCCCTTTACAATTTCCATCAGGGCGTCATGTTCCGCCTTTGGGTTGTCGATTAACAATATGGCCGCATCCAAAATTTCCGCCACATTATGCGAAGGAATTGATGTCGCCATCCCCACCGCAATGCCCGATGCACCATTGGCCAATAAATTGGGGAACAGCCCGGGCATCACCTCTGGCTCTTCATCCTCCCCATTATATGTCGGGCGGAAATCAGTGGCATTTTCATCCAATCCGGCCATTAATTCAATGGCAGGCCGTGTCAACCGCGCCTCTGTATAACGATAAGCCGCCGCATTATCGCCGTCAATATTGCCGAAATTTCCCTGTCCATCGACAAGAGGATAACGAAGCGCAAATGTTTGCGCCATCCGCACCATGGCATCATAAACCGATTGATCGCCATGTGGGTGATATTTACCAATAACATCGCCCACAACACGCGCGCATTTTTTATATCCCGAAGTTGGGTCCAATTTTAACAATCGCATCGCCCATAAAAGCCGGCGGTGAACGGGTTTTAATCCATCGCGCAAATCGGGCAAAGACCGCGCGGTAATGGTCGACATGGCATAAACCAAATATCGTTCAGAAAGCGCCGAATCAAATGGCGCGTCAATAATATGGTCGAACGGATCATCCGATGGCGGGGTTAAAACTTCATCACTCATATATCATTCGATAACGACAAGCAGGCATAGGGCCAAGCAAAATAGATATAAATTCTGTGGAAATATGAAAAAGAGATTATTTTAGAAGAAAAATGGGCTTAATAGCCCATTAAACTCATCACTTCTTTGCGGCTGCGTTGGTCATCCAAAAAACATCCCAATAATTTGGATGTCACCATGCCAACACCCGGGGTGCGAACACCGCGCCCTGTCATGCATCCATGCTGCGCCTCTATCACCACGGCGACGCCCTCTGGCTGTAGATTATTATAAATACAATTGGCCACTTCCGCGGTCAAACGTTCCTGCACCTGAAGCCGGCGGGCATAGCCATGCAACACGCGGGCAAGTTTCGAAATTCCCACAACACGGTCGGTGGGCATATAGGCAATGGACGCCTTGCCAATAATGGGCGCCATATGATGTTCGCAATGCGAATGAAAGGGGATGTCTTTTAACAGGACAAGTTCATGATAACCGCCCACTTCTTCAAAAGTGCGCGATAGATGAATAGCCGGATCATCATCATATCCTTGGCAATATTCACGCCATGCGCGGCCAACACGCGCGGGCGTGTCCAACAATCCTTCACGTTTTGGATCATCACCGGACCAACTGATTAACGTGCGAATGGCATCCTGCACCTCTTTGGGTACAACCAATTTGCCATTTTCATCCAATTCATCATCATGACAATATGCGATGGGAAATTCCTTTTCTGTTCCATGTCCACCATCCCACATATATTATGTGGGATGTGGTAAATATCAATTTTGAGGTCATATTCCACCTGTCCCTTGGGACATGCAATATCACTTATATAATTATTAACCGATGCTTTGACCAGTTTTTGCCCAATCGGCCAAAAATCCTTCAATACCCTTGTCGGTTAAAATATGTTTGAACAAGGATTTAATCACTGCTGGCGGCATGGTGGCAACATCCGCGCCAATTTTTGCTGATTCAAGCAGATGAATAGGATGGCGCACCGATGCCACCAAAATTTCGGTTTCAAAGGCATAATTATCATAAATTAAACGGATATCGTCAATTAACTGCATGCCATCAAAACCATTATCATCATGACGCCCCACAAAAGGAGAGATGAAAGTCGCACCTGCCTTTGCCGCCAATAATGCCTGATTGGCGGAAAAGCAAAGCGTCACATTGACCATTGTGCCTTCGCTGGTCAGCGCTTTACATGTTTTAAGCCCATCAATGGTAAGCGGCACTTTAATGCATACATTATCGGCAATTTTGCGAAGAATTTCGGCTTCTTTCATCATTGTTGCATGGTCAAGGGCGACCACCTCCGCCGACACAGGACCATCGGTTAACCCGCAAATTTCCTTGGTCACTTCCATAAAATCACGGCCAGATTTCGCAATTAAAGAAGGGTTTGTTGTTACACCGTCCAACAATCCAGTGGATGCCAATTCGGCAATGTCATTTGTGTCTGCAGTATCAACAAAAAATTTCATGGTCTTTATCTACCCCTATTGAAAAATGGCACGCCGCCACATGCGCCGCGATTCGTTGCGTGTTATAGCTTTATTTTTTAATTTAGGGGGAAGCTATTTTCCCTGCAGACCAAAAATAGCAATTAATAATGCGTCATTGGTTTTTTCTGGATTGGCCCGAATCGCTCGTTCCTGCGCCCCAATCGCGCTCCAAATCGATGCATCCGCCTTTACCGATATGTCACGCGCCAAAGCCGCAACGTCAAAACCGCTAATATTTTTCAGCAAATTTTTAATCGCATCATCCTGTAATATCTCCACTGCCTGAGTCACCTCGGGCAGCATGACATCAATAACGCTATTTCCCATTTGCCCGCGCAGCATTTGTGTCGCCACATCGCCGCCCCCGCGCACCAACGCCGCCGCATCGGCAATTGTCATATTGTTAATGGCATCACTGATAATCGGGGCGGCGCGGGCTGCGCCGCGCTCTGCCATGTCATTTAACGATCGCTCCACCCGTGTCCGCACGCTTTGGCTTTTCAAAATGGTCGCGACAATCGCCCCCACGCCTGAACCGCCCCATTTGGTGGGCAAGCTAATCCGGCTTACTTCATTATCGTAAAAACCACCTGGTTGTAACAATATGGCAAAGCTATTTTGGGCCGATAAGGTCAGCAGCCTTCTTATCGCTTCGCTAAGGCTAAAACCACCAATTCCCGCGCAGGATGGCAGGGTTAACAGCATTGCCCCGCCCAGTGCAGAGGTTAATAAAGCCCGGCGGTTGACAATATGCGATGCGCCATTTTGCTTGGTTAAATCAATAATTCCTGCCATAAAAATTTCCCAAAATATTTATTTTCATATGGTTATGCCAAATACCCATCATAATCAATCAATAGAGGCGATTGTCATTTTTACATAGCCTAGCCTATAGCATGATTTATGAATCGCATCACCGTCATCACCCGCAATGCAGCGCTTGGTCCATTGGATTACCGTATAGATGATGAACAACAGATTGCTATGGGTTCTTTGGTCCGCGTGCCCCTTGGCCCACGTCAAATTGATGGCATTGTCTGGGACAGGGAAATGGTGGAGGTTAACCCCGTTCCCGATCATAAATTACGCAAAATTATTGCCATTGCCGATGTGCCCCCCATTTCTGCGCCGCTGCGCCGATTGGCCGATTGGGTTTCGGATTATTATGTCGCGCCCCTGCCCTCTATATTGCGCATGGTGATGCCATCATCCTATGCTTTGGACAATGCGCGCACCATTACCGAATATCGCGCAAATGGCGTATTGCCGGATCGGATGACACCCAAAAGAGCTGCCGCCTTGGACGCCATTGCCGATGCAGAGGGCACAATTTCAGAGCTTGGCAGGATTGGCGGGGTAAGTGAGGCGGTGATTCGCGGGCTGATAAAATCAGGATGTTTTGATGCAGAGCAAGTATCGATTGATCGGCCATTTGATCTGCCAAATCCGCAATTTGCGCAGCCAAAGCTGAATGAATATCAGGCGGAGGCCGCCTATAAAATGGTGGAACAAGTAAAGGCACAGAAATTTGCCTGTCAAATGCTTGACGGGGTAACGGGATCGGGCAAAACCGAAACATATTTTGAGGCAGTGGCCGAGGCATTTTTACAGGGCAAACAGGTGTTAATATTGCTGCCTGAAATCGCCTTGACTGAGCCTTTTTTAGACCGTTTTGAGGCACGATTTGGCGTGCGTCCGGCAAGTTGGCATTCGGGCATGAAATCAACCCAGCGCCGCCGCACTTGGCATGCAATTGCAAATGGCAGTGCCATGGCATTGGTCGGTGCACGGTCCGCTTTATTCATGCCATTTACCAATTTGGGCTTAATAATAGTGGATGAGGCGCATGAGGCCAGTTTTAAGCAAGAAGATGGGGTAAGATATCAGGCACGTGATACCGCCATCATGCGCGCGATGAAGGAAAATGTGCCGATTATTTTGGCATCCGCCACCCATGCAATTGAAACCAGATATATGGCGCAGCTTGGCAAATATGAAACATTAACTCTGCCTTCCCGCTTTGGTCCTGCAAAAATGCCGTCAATAAAATCGGTTGATTTGACAAGCGAACCACCAGAGCGCGGCAGATGGATTGCCCCGACATTATTAAAGGAAATTGAACAAAGATTGGATATGGGCGAACAAAGCCTATTATTCCTAAATCGGCGGGGTTATGCGCCGCTTACCCTATGCCGCACATGTGGCACACGGATTGAATGCCCCAATTGCAGCAGTTGGATGGTCGAGCATCGCTTTACCCACCGGCTTGCCTGTCACCATTGCGGCCATGCCATGCCCATTCCGAAAAACTGCCCCGAATGTGACGAGCAAGATAGCCTTGTCGCCTGTGGCCCTGGGGTGGAACGTATCGCCGATGAGGTGCGCGATTTATTTCCCGATGCACGCACCATTGTGGCGACATCTGACACATTATATTCACAGGACCGTGCCGCCGAATTTGTCCGTCGGGTGGAGGCGCATGAAGTGGATATCATCATCGGTACACAATTGGTGACCAAGGGATATCATTTCCCCGATTTAACCCTTGTGGGAATTATCGATGCTGATTTGGGATTGGCGGGCGGTGATTTACGCGCCGCCGAACGCACATTTCAACAAATTTCACAGGCCGCCGGACGCGCAGGGCGCGGGGCAAAGCATGGCGAAGTTTATTTACAAAGCCATAATCCATCCAATCCAGTATTACAGGCGATTGTCGCGGGTGATAGAGAGGGTTTTTACGAACAAGAAACCTTGTCGCGCAAATCGGCTGGTGCGCCGCCATTTGGCCGGCTTGCCGCGATTATCATTTCTTCAGAAGATGAGGCAGAGGCGATTAGCATATCGCGCGCAATTGGTGCAGCCGCCCCTAAAATAGATGATTTGCACATTTATGGCCCTGCCCCTGCGCCGCTTTCCATGCTGCGCGGGCGATATCGGCAAAGATTATTGGTACAGGCAAATCGGCAGATTGAGCTGCAAAATATCCTTCGTTCATGGATATATGCGTTGGAATGGCCGCGCTCTGTTCGGGTAAATATTGATATTGATCCCTATAATTTCATGTAAATAAAATATTCTTTTTTTGACAAGCATCTTTTTTATTTTGATAAGACCAGATAAATTTATTCAAGGGGTAAAAATGGCCAAGTTGATCCAAATAATATGCCTATACACGGCATTATTTTTCCATATTGGCGCGGCACAGGCCGAAAGTCAGGATATCAGCGCGGCCAGCAGATCGGTCGTTCGTGTCGTGTTGGTTGCCAATGATAATGGGCGTGTATCCTATGTTGGCCATGGGTCGGGCGTTGCCATTTCTCCCAATTTGGTCATCACCAATGCCCATGTGGTGGAGGCTTTGCAATATGATCCCAATATTGTGATGGGTGTTGTCCCGTCTGAGGGCAAACAAAGCTATGCCGCCACTGTCATCGCAATTGACCCGTCAAAAGATTTGGCATTGGTAAAAATTTCCCAAGGGCGATTGACCGCTGCCACCATATATTCCGGCCCGTTAACCGACGGCAGCGATGTGTTCGCCATCGGCTATCCCGGCACAGTGGATAATGCACAGGGGCTGGACTTTAACGATTTAATCCGCCCACAGGCTGCGGTTAAAACAAGGGGCAGCTATTCCCAAGGGCGCTCTGCCAAAATGTTTGAAACCATATTGCACACCGCCCCCATTGGCGGCGGCAATAGCGGCGGGCCATTGGTGGATAATTGCGGGCGTGTTATCGGCATTAACAGCTTTAGTTCGGTTTCAAATGGCAATGACGCGGAGTTTTTCTTTGCCATTTCAATGCGCGAGCTGACCAATTTCCTGCGCAAGGCAAAAATTACCCTGCCAACTGTAAACAGCATGTGCCGTTCAGTATCAGAGCTAACCGCCGCAGAAAAAGAGCGTGAGGCCGCCGAACAGGCAAAAATGATTGCCGCAGAACAGGCAAAAATGGAGGCAGCAGGCACCGCAAAGTCACAAATGCGCCGCAAGGCCGAATTGGATATTTTAAGCGAGCGTGAAAATATTATGGCCCTGTCCGGCCTGTTAATCCTTATCGCATTAGCCGGATTTGGTGGTTCATATATTTTATTCCAAAAGGGGAAACGCGAACATGCGATTATTGCCATTGGCATTGGCGCAATTTTAATTTTGGCGGCGATTTATTTCTTTATGAACCGCCCAGGATTTAATGAAATTGAAAACCGCATGGCCGAAATGGCCAAACAGGATAAGCAGTTAATTGGCGCTGATAATCAAGGCGATGACACCAGCAAAGAAAATGATAAAGCCCCAAAAGAGGGCGTAAAAATATGTATCTTGCAACCCGAACGATCCCGTTTAACCGTTTCCAATGGCGCAGATGTTAGCTTTGATTGGAAATCAGGTGGATGTATAAATGGCCGCACCCAATATGCAGCAAATGGCAGCATTTGGACCCGCAGCTTTGTTCCAAATCAAGATAGCAGCCTGTCGGTCATCAGTTTTGATGCGTCAAAAAATAATTATAAAATTGAACGCTATCTGCTTGGCATGGAGGCAATGGACACGGCCCGCACCGCGCGGCAACGATATGATGTAAAATCATGCACCAATGATGCGGCCTCTTTGGATAAAATCACGCAAATGAACAATGCGATAAAAGAGGTGTTGCCCAGCGAACCAAATGAATTATTAAATTTCAAATGCAGCGATAAATAATCAATCTAAAAATTCATCCATCAGAAAATATCAATGATATTTTTTGAAGGGGCGTTTTTTGGTGGGCATTAAGGTAAAAGATTACAGCAATAAATTATCAGATTCCTTGTCCAATAATTTTTGTTTAATCTGTAATCCATAGGCATAACCGCCCAAGCTGCCGTCGCTGCGCACAACGCGGTGGCACGGGATTAACACCGCGACATTATTTGCCCCATTGGCCGATCCAGTCGCCCTTACCGCATTGGGACGGCCAATGGCGGCGGCAATTTCGGCATAGCTGCGCGTTTCACCCAAGGGGATTTTTTGCAGCTCCTGCCACACTGCCTCTTGAAATGCAGTTCCTTTTACATCCAAAGGAATGTCGATATTTATTTTGGGCTGCTCCACCTTTTTAATCACATTTTGTAATAATGAATGAAACGCATCGCCGCCATTGGACAGCATGGCCTTGGGAAAATAAGCCCGCAGCTCCTCCTCCCCTTCATTAAAGGAAAGCCTGCAAACGCCTTTTGCACTGGCCGCGACCAACATATTGCCCAAACTGGTTTGAACATTGGCCCAATAAATTTCAGTTCCCTCGCCGCCATTTTTCCAAATATTTGGCGCCATGCCCAATCTCCCCTTCATTGCATCATAAAATCTGCTCGCGCTTTCATATCCTGCATCATAAATTGCTTCGCTTATCTTTTGTGCATTTTGCAAATGCTCCATCGCCCGCCCAGATTTTAGAGCGCGGGCATAGGCGGCGGGGCTAACCCCCATAAATTTTTTAAATAAACGTTGGAAATGATGTGGGGCATAGCCGACTTTTTGGGCAATATCCTCTAATCTGATATTATTTTCGGCATCAATATATTTTAATGCCTTAATTATCGCCGCCTCATCTCTTGCCACATCATCGGGCAGGCATCTTTTACATGCGCGAAGGCCAAATTTTTGTGCCGCCTGACCATTGACAAAAAATGTCACATTTTTGCGCGCGGGATGCCGCGCCGCGCAGGATGGTCGGCAATATATGCCCGTGCTCATCACCCCAGTCACAAATTTCCCGTCAAAGGCGCGGTCTCTTTTCAACATGGCGTTCCATGCCATTGCATCATCAATTTTAATTTTATCCGTCATTATTTAATCATGCTTTATATTGTTCAGCGATGCGTCCCAATTCTTGCGTTTAAAATAAAAAAAATATGTTATTTGCGGAAAAAATGGAATTTATGTTCTGTCTATCTTGCATTGCACCATGCCCCATGCTAGCAGCCGCGCGTAATAAAGACCATATGGGATTGTTTCTCATATAAAGATAAAACCGCAAAATCGTGGGTTAAAGGAAATTAAACGTGGAACATTCCGGTGGAATTTCGGCCAGTTTAGCAGGGCGTTACGCTACTGCATTGTTTGAATTGGCAGGCGATTCAAAAACGGTGGCCAGCATTGAAAAAGACCTGACTGCATTAAAAGCAGCAGTAAGCGAATCTATGTCGCTTAAAATTTTAATGACTGACCCAAAAATTACGCGCGAATCTGCTCAAAAGGCTGTTTCGGCGTTGGCAGTAAAAATGAAGCTACATCGCCTTACCCAAAATACCTTAGGTGTTTTGGCACAAAATCGCCGTTTGGCGAGTTTGACCGATATGGCCAATGCATTTTCAATACTGGCTGCGCGTCAACGCGGAGAAATTAGCGCAGAGGTGATTTCGGCTCATCCCTTAACAAAGGGTCAGTTAACGAAAATTGCTTCTGAACTGAAAACAAAAATTGGTAGCGATGTCGCCATCGACGCCAAAATCGACTCGTCATTATTGGGCGGCTTGGTCATTAAGATCGGCAGCCAAATGATTGACACCAGCATCAAATCACGTCTCAACACCCTCGCAACTGCGATGAAAGGCTGAATTTAACATGGACATTAAAGCCGCAGAAATCTCTAAGATTATTAAAGACCAAATTGCCAATTTCGGTGATGAAGCTCAAGTGAGCGAAATCGGAACCGTATTGTCGGTGGGCGATGGTATTGCCCGCGTTCACGGACTTGACAATGTTCAGGCCGGTGAAATGGTTACCTTTGCCAATGGCATTCAGGGCATGGCATTGAACTTGGAAGCCGACAATGTTGGTGTCGTTATTTTCGGTTCGGACAGCGAAATTCGCGAAGGCGATACCGTAAAGCGTACCGGCACCATTGTGGATGTTCCCATTGGTCCTGAACTTCTTGGCCGCGTTGTTGACGGCCTTGGCAATCCAATTGACGGCAAAGGCCCAATTAACGCAAAGCAACGTTCACGCGTTGAGGTAAAAGCCCCCGGCATTATCCCGCGTAAATCGGTACATGAACCTGTTCAAACTGGTTTAAAGGCGATTGACGCTCTTGTTCCTGTTGGTCGCGGCCAACGTGAGCTTATCATTGGTGACCGTCAAACCGGTAAAACTGCTGTTGCAATTGACACCTTCATTAACCAAAAAAATGTTAATGCTGGTGATGATGAAGGCAAAAAGCTTTATTGCATTTATGTTGCGGTTGGCCAAAAACGTTCAACCGTTGCGCAAATTGTTCGCCAATTAGAAGAAAATGGCGCGATGGAATATAGCATCGTTATTGCTGCAACCGCTTCTGAACCCGCTCCATTGCAATATTTGGCGCCCTATACCGGCGTGACCATGGGCGAATATTTCCGCGACAATGGCAAACATGCCGTGATTGTTTATGACGATTTGTCAAAACAAGCTGTGGCCTATCGTCAAATGTCTCTTTTGCTTCGTCGTCCTCCTGGCCGTGAGGCATATCCTGGTGACGTTTTCTATCTTCACTCTCGCTTGCTTGAGCGCGCAGCGAAGATGAACGAAGATAATGGCAGTGGTTCATTAACCGCATTGCCAATTATTGAAACACAGGCTGGCGATGTTTCCGCCTATATTCCAACCAATGTGATTTCGATTACCGATGGTCAGATTTTCTTGGAAACCAATCTTTTCTATCAAGGTATCCGTCCTGCGATTAACGTGGGCCTATCGGTTAGCCGCGTGGGTTCATCTGCACAAACAAAGGCAATGAAAAAGGTTTCTGGTTCGATTAAATTGGAATTGGCCCAATATCGTGAGATGGAGGCATTTGCCCAATTTGGTTCAGACCTTGACGCATCAACACAAAAATTGTTGAACCGCGGTGCGCGTTTGACCCAATTGTTGAAGCAAGCGCAATTTAGCCCGCTTCCATTTGAGGAACAAACTGTATCAATTTTTGCTGGTACCAACGGATATTTGGATAATGTGGCCGTCACTGACGTAACCCGTTATGAAGAGGCAATGTTAGGACATATGCGTAGCAAACATGCAGATGTGTTGACTTTAATCCGCGACAGTAAAGATCTTGGCGACGATGCGAAAACCAAATTGGTTGCCGCACTTGACGCCTTTGGCAAGAATTTCGCATAAGACGTAATTTTTAAGGAAATGGGGACAGCCACATGGCGTCACTTAAGGAATTAAAAGGCAGGATCGCCTCGGTCAAATCGACCCAGAAGATTACCAAGGCCAAGCAAATGGTTGCAGCGGCAAAGCTGCGCCGTGCGCAGGCTGCTGCCGAAGCTGCTCGCCCCTATGGTGAGCGGATGGCCGCTGTGGTCGGTTCACTTGCATCAAAGGTGCAGGCCGGACCAACCGCGCCAAAATTATTGACCGGAACCGGCGGCAATCAGGTGCATTTGTTGGTGGTTTTATCCTCTGACAAGGGGCTGTGCGGCGCATTTAACACCAACATTGCCAAAGAAGCGCGTTTATTTGCGCGAAAATTGGAAAATGAAGGCAAAACAGTAAAATTTTACTTTGCAGGCCGTAAGGCGCGCGGATCATTGTTACGGGAATTTGCCTCCAAAGAAGCTGGCTATTATGACACAACTTCGGTCCGTCAAGCTGGCTTTACAGAGGCTCAGGCTATTGCCGGTGAAATTGTAGAAAAATTAGAAGCAGGCGAATTTGATGTCGCGCATCTATTTTTCGCAAAATTCCGTTCTGCATTGGTGCAACAACCCACCAGATTGCAAATGATCCCCGTTTCTTTGGAATCAGAGGAAGATGCCGCAATAAGCAGCGACGCAACGGTTGAATATGAACCCAATGAAGAAGCCATTTTGGCCGATTTATTGCCCCGCAATTTGACTACACAAATTTTCAATGCCCTATTGGAAAATATGGCGTCGGAACAAGGCGCGTCGATGACCGCAATGGACAATGCGACCCGCAATGCTGGTGAGTTGATTAACAAATTGACCGTACAATATAACCGCAGCCGTCAGGCCGCAATTACCACCGAACTCGTTGAAATTATCTCTGGCGCAGAAGCGCTGTAAGTTAAAAGGCAAGGAAGACTGATATGGCAACCGCCCCTAAGAAAACCGCCGAGAAGGCACCTGCGAAGAAAGCAGCTCCTAAAAAAGCTGCCCCCGCAAAAAAAGCTGCGGCGACTGCTGCTGGCAGCATCGTTCAGGTCATCGGCGCTGTGGTGGACGTTCAGTTCACCGGCACCCTGCCCGCAATTTTAGAAGCGCTGGAAACCGACAATAATGGCAACCGCCTTGTTTTGGAAGTTGCCCAGCATTTGGGTGAAAACACCGTTCGTACCATCGCCATGGACGCCACCGAGGGTTTGACCCGTGGTCAAGCAGTTACCGCATCAGGCGCGCAGATTTCTGTGCCCGTTGGCCCAAAAACACTTGGCCGTATTATGAACGTTATTGGCGATCCAATTGACGAACGCGGCCCCATTGGTTCAACCATGACCGCACCAATTCATGCCGAGGCACCTTTATTCACCGACCAATCAACCGAAAGCGAAATTTTGGTTACCGGTATTAAGGTTATCGACCTTCTTGCCCCCTATGCAAAGGGCGGTAAAATTGGTTTGTTCGGCGGCGCCGGCGTGGGCAAAACCGTTCTTATTCAAGAATTGATTAACAATATTGCGAAGGGCCATGGCGGCGTTTCCGTATTTGCCGGCGTGGGTGAACGTACCCGTGAAGGAAATGACCTTTATCATGAATTTTTGGACGCGGGCGTTATTGCAAAGGATGCCGATGGCAACCCAACCCCCGAAGGTTCAAAAGTGGCCTTGGTATTTGGTCAAATGAATGAACCTCCTGGTGCGCGTGCGCGTGTTGCCTTGTCAGGTTTGACCCAGGCGGAATATTTCCGTGACCAAGAAGGCCAAGATGTTCTGTTCTTCGTTGATAATATCTTCCGCTTTACACAGGCCGGTTCAGAGGTGTCTGCGCTTCTTGGCCGTATTCCATCAGCTGTGGGTTATCAGCCAACATTGTCAACCGACATGGGCCAATTGCAAGAACGTATTACTTCAACCAACAAAGGTTCAATTACCTCTGTTCAGGCGATTTATGTTCCCGCAGATGACTTGACCGACCCTGCGCCTGCGGCATCATTTGCTCACTTGGATGCGACAACAACATTGAACCGCGCCATTTCAGAGCTTGGCATTTATCCTGCGGTTGATCCGCTTGATTCAACCAGCCGCGTTTTGACCGCTGCAGTTGTGGGTGAAGAGCATTATTCAACTGCACGCCGTGTTCAAGAAACCCTGCAAAAATATAAATCTTTGCAAGATATTATTGCGATTTTGGGTATGGACGAATTATCTGAAGAAGATAAATTGACCGTTGCCCGCGCACGTAAAATTCAAAAATTCTTGTCGCAACCTTTCCATGTTGCCGAAGTATTTACCGGTATTTCAGGTAAATTTGTTGCTTTGGAAGATACCGTAAAATCATTTAAAGCAGTTGTGGATGGCGAATATGATCATCTTCCTGAATCTGCTTTCTACATGGTTGGCGGCATTGACGAAGCAGTTGAAAAAGGCAAAAAATTGGCAGCTGAAGCCGCTTAATATATTTCCCTCTCCTTTATTGGGAGAGGAAATTAAGGAATACCAAAATGGCTTTAAAATTTGAACTTGTAACACCTGAAAAGCTTCTTCGTTCAGCAGAAGTCCATATGGTCGTTGTGCCTGGCGCAGATGGTGATTTTGCCGTATTAGAGGGCCATGCACCGTTCATGTCCACTATGCGCGATGGCGAAATGATTATTTATGCCACCGAAAATGCTGAGCCTGAAAAACTCTCACTTAATGGCGGCTTTGCAGAAGTGAATGAAAAAGGCCTGACTGTTTTGGCGGAGCAAATTAGCTAAATTTTATAATTTTATGGCATTTGCCATATCATCATATTCCGACCCCCATTTGGCGCATGCTATTTGGGGGTCGTTTTTTTATAGGCGAATTGATAGGGCCGGCTGCCATCAATTAACGAGATTTCAGCCCGCAACATGTCACCATCGCGCCAATATTTAATCCGCTGTGGATAATCATGTGCCATATTTTCAAACAATATTTCATAATCATTCATCATCGCCATATCAAATTTAGTTGCCGCCGCCCCGCGTGGCATTGTCCATAAGGCGACTTTGCCATTTTCATCATAGGCGATACGCAAATTCTCCCATAGGATAAGAGCTTCCCCCTGCCCCATACGGGCCGCCCCCATCATGATGCCGCCTCGCGGGCTGGTCCAATATTCATCACCCCATAAATCACCATGTGGCCCTTTATTAGTTGATTCCCACGCGCCGCTTAACCAATGGGGCAAGATATTGGTTTCATCGCCTTGCCCTCCATCTTTGCAGGAGGCTGTCTCAACCATTTGTGCGTGCAGGGATGCCGGCAATATCGGAGTTACAACAATTGCCAATCCCAATATAAACGCCATATATGTGTGTTTATTGTGCGATGAGATGAAATATGGCCTTTGCATGATTGCCTCCTTTTAAAACGCGTTAAAAGGCAATTTTGCATATATTGGTCGATACGCCAATATCACCCTATATTACGTTTATAGGCGCTGTTTCTTTTGGGCCTCAATCGGACGAAACACGATGGAGCATATCCAAATGGCCAATGAAGTGACCAAAATACCGCCCAATGCATCTACCGCATAATGCCAGCGGCTGGCCATTGATTCAGCCACAATGAAAAAGAATAAAGGCAAATATGCAATGCCAAGCCACCGTTCATGGCGCAGCGCATAATATACAAATACCGCCGATGATGCGACATGCAGCGATGGCATGGCTGCAATTGCCGCAAACATATATTCACCGCCCTGTGCCGCCAACCATGGACGCCCGCCCTCCATCAAAGCCTGATAACCGCCATACATATGCGCTTGACGAATTGTTTCCAATGGATTGACGCCCGCTTCATAAATAAATGGCCCTACCGCCGGCATGATAAGATAGCTTAATCCCCCAAGTACATGGACCAACATGGCGGTAAAAATCACCTTGCGAAATACCGTAAAACAACGCAGCGAATGCACAATGATGCTGACCACAAACATTGAAAGAAAAGCAACCAGATACAAATTATTTTCAAATGGAATAATTTTACCCGTTACATGATGAACCTGAAACGCGCCATCGATGACGGGCCGAAGGGATTGGTCAATTTTCCAATAAAAATCATCCCATAATTGCGGGTTCACCATGTTCATCCATAATTTAACATTAAAATGAGCCAGCAAAATGATGCAATATGCAAAAGTTGCCACCGCATAATAAATGACACGCATTTTGCGTTTCGACATCATGGTGGCAAGCCCCCATAAAGTAATGATGATAAACGGCACCGCAGGGTTCATCCCCACAAAATCCAATGCATCGCCATTGGGCACGACAAAGGGCAGACGAAATACAGCCCCCATGAGCAACGCCAAAATTAAGAAAATAGCAGCAAGCGCCAATTCCGGCAAAGGTGCCTGATATAATAAAATATTTTTTAAATTAGAGCGCGTTTTTTGGGTGGCAGGCACGCCATCGTCAACATTCACTATATCATCCTGATGTGAAGCCGCAGCCCCTGCAAACTGATCCATTAAATATCCTGCGACTTTTTACTCATGGCAAATATGTCATGATTTTTGCAATTTCATAGCAGATTTATGACCTGTTGCAATAATAGATAGCGGCTCAATAGCGCTTATTGCTTTATGTTTTTACTCTTGTTGCGGCCCATAGCCAGATACCAGCGCAAATGATTATCGCCGACCCCAAAAGCGATATAAAATCAGGATAATCTTGGAATAAAATGACCCCCAAAATAATTGCAACCAACATTTGCACATAAACTGTGGGCGCAATTGTCGCCGCCGATGCCCGTGTTGTTCCCTTATAAATTAACCAATGGGCAGAGCTTGCCGAAATGGCAACAATGGCGCATTTTGCAACAATGGACATGCTGACCGGCCCGACATGCAATGGCGCCCATCCAGAAAAATGACCCAAAATGGCGGCCAAAACCAAAATTGGGGCAGCAAATGCGGCGACTATGAATTGCATTTGTAATGCAGAGCCAAGCCCGGCCGCCTTTCGGTTGCCAATCATCATCGCCGACATGCCCATTGCTGCCAACAAAGGTAAAAAGGCAGCCATCCCCATTTCGGAAATATTGGGACGCAGGATGATTATCACACCAATAAAGGCGATGCCGGTCGCTGCCCAGCTTCGTGGGCTGGATTTTTCTTTTAAAAATAAAAAAGATGCAATGGCGGTCAACATCGGATTGGTAAATTGAATGGCAGTTGCCTCCGCCAAAGGCATTAATAAAATGGCGGAAAAAAAACATAAAGTGGCCAGCGCAATTGATGCACCGCGAAATAATTGCAACCGTAAATTGGGAATGGAAAAACCCTTTTTCCCCTCCACCATATATAGGATCACCGCCAAGCCACAGACACCAAAAACATAACGCAATGCGGCAATGGCGGTGGCCGGCCATTCCCCCGCAATGGTTTTAATCACGGCATCTCCGGCCGATAAGCCAGCAAATCCTGCCAGGCCAAATAATATGCCCTTTTTATGGTCGTCGACCATGTTCACACCCGATCATTTGTTATAATTTTATTATAATGGTTTAATATATTATTTGCCGTGCATAGCAAGCCCTGTGACCGAGCAGATTAAATGGTAAAGAAGAATCGATATATTGGCGCCAAAATAATAATTTTGAAACCTTTTCAAAACATGCCCTATTAACCTTTATTATCCAGCTATTCCTATAGGTCCTTACCCATATTTTA
The DNA here is from genome assembly GCF_001889025.1 of Sphingorhabdus lutea. Lineage (GTDB taxonomy): Bacteria > Pseudomonadota > Alphaproteobacteria > Sphingomonadales > Sphingomonadaceae > Sphingorhabdus_B > Sphingorhabdus_B lutea. Next base: position 2,069,756 of record NZ_CP018154.1, read on the forward strand.
TCATAGGAATAAATAAAAAAACCAAAATTATAACCATTTTGTTAACCATTTAACGCTAGAAAATTTACACAAAGGACGCGTGAACGGAACAAGAAGGGCATTTATTGCTATGAGTGCATTTGGCAAGAAACCAGGATTAGGGTCAAATAGAGGGTCGTTTGGCATGGCAAAACCCATGTCCGGCGCGGCTATCCGCCCTGCATCGCGGGCCCCCATCAATAATGAACCACAGGCCCCATCGCCATTTGATATTGAAAAAGATGATTTTGATTCGCAATTTCCCGCAATTGACTCATTGGAAATCGCCGACAAACCGGAAATCAGCAAAAATGAAGAAGCGCTAAACCGTCTTGCCGAACGGTCAAATACCACCGTATCGGGCAGCCATGAGTCCGAAGGTTTTGAAGCATCTGTTCATAAAATTAAAGAACAGGTTCTCCCCCGTTTGTTGGAACGCGTTGATCCAGAGGCGGCAGCATCCTTAAACAAAGAAGAATTAACCGAAGAATTTCGCCCCATTATTTTGGAAGTTTTGGCCGAGCTAAAACTTACCCTCAACCGCCGTGAACAATTTGCGCTTGAAAAAGTGCTTGTGGATGAGCTTTTAGGTTTTGGCCCATTGGAAGAATTGCTGAACGATCCCGAAATTTCCGATATTATGGTCAATGGCCCCCAACAAACCTATATTGAAAAAGGTGGTAAGCTGGTCCTTGCGCCTATTCAATTTCGCGATGAATCACATTTGTTGCAAATTGCCCAGCGTATTGTGAACCAAGTTGGCCGCCGTGTTGACCAAACATCGCCGCTGGCCGATGCCCGTTTAAAGGATGGGTCGCGTGTGAACGTGATTGTTCCGCCATTGTCATTGCGCGGCACCGCCATTTCAATTCGTAAATTTTCCGAAAAACCAATCACCCTTGATATGTTAAAGGGATTTGGTTCTATGAATGAAAAAATGTGCACCGCATTGAAAATTGCAGGCGCAAGCCGAATGAACATAGTTATTTCCGGTGGTACAGGTTCGGGTAAAACGACGATGTTAAACGCCCTATCAAAAATGATTGATCCGGGTGAACGCGTGTTGACCATCGAGGATGCGGCGGAACTTCGCTTGCAACAACCACATTGGCTTCCCCTTGAAACCCGCCCACCAAATTTGGAAGGCAAAGGCGCAATTACCATTGGTGACTTGGTGAAAAACGCCCTTCGTATGCGTCCTGACCGGATTATTTTGGGTGAGATTCGTGGCGCGGAATGTTTCGATTTGCTTGCCGCCATGAACACCGGCCATGATGGTTCAATGTGCACGCTTCACGCCAACTCCCCGCGTGAGTGCCTAGGCCGTATGGAAAATATGATTTTAATGGGTGATATTAAAATCCCCAAAGAAGCAATTTCACGCCAAATTGCCGAATCTGTTGATATTATTGTTCAGGTAAAGCGTCTGCGCGATGGTTCGCGTCGCACCACCCAAGTGACCGAGGTTATCGGGATGGAGGGCGATGTTATTGTAACCCAAGATTTGTTCAAATTTGAATATCAAGATGAGGATGCCGACGGCAAAATCATTGGCGATTGGGTGGGCAATAGCGTGCGGCCATATACGTTGGAAAAGGCCCGCCAATATGGCTTTGACCAACCATATTTGGAAGCATGTCTATAATTATCCATATCCATAAACCATATTGGGTTAGGATATTGGTTTAATTCACCACCGCCAAGGCAAAGGAAAATAGCGCAACCATGATTGCGCCCACGCTTATCGCTGTCCAAGGCATGAAACCGGCATTGTTTAAATTTGTTCGGTTCTGACGCCTGATATCGGCATATACCGAAAATGCGCCCAAAATGACGGCGCATATTCCCACAATAACAAAAATATGGTTCTCAATATAAAAAATATCCAAATCGGTCATCGCGATGATTTGGGTATCATTTAATTTATATCAAGTATGTCATATAATTATATCTCGCTTTATGTTAGCGCCCTTTGTCATGGCAAATAATCTTCATGACGCGGCGATACGCAATGCGATTTTGGCCGATGCCAAGCAAGGTACGGCAAAGCTGGGCGAAGTAAAGCCAGGCGCAGTAAAGCCAGGCGAAGCAAAACAAAGCCCGGCCGATATTCATGATATTATGCCCCATCCTAATAATGTGGGTGAGAATATCCTGCTTGGTATATTATTAAGATTGGGGGCGACCATCATGATAATATTCATGTTCGCGGGCGTCAAAATGGCGGCTGCTCGCGGGGTGAATGTGGGGGAAAGCCTGTTCTGGCGGCAATTGGCCGGCCTGCCAATTGTTATCATATGGCTATATTTTACGCATGAGCTATCCTCAATTAAAACCAATCGCCCCATGGCGCATGGCATTAGGATGCTGTTGGGGTTAAGCGCGATGGTGCTTAATTATCTGGCGATGAGCATGATGGCGATGGCAGAGGCAACGATTATTTCATTCACCATACCCATTTTTGCCACAATTTTTGCAATGATCATTTTAAAAGAAAAAACAGGTCCATATCGCTGGGCGGCGGTCATTGTGGGTTTTATTGGCATATTATTGGTCATTCGGCCCAGCATGGCCATTTTTCAAAATATCGGGGCCCTTGTCGCATTGGGCGGCGCGTTAATGACAGCGGCGGTGACCATACAAATTCGATCATTGGGCAAAACAGAAAATGCGGGCACCATCGTTTTTTGGTTCAGCCTCACTTCGATGCTGCCCTTAACTATAGTCATGTTCATGGTCGCCAAACCGCATAATGCCGATATTTATTGGATTATTTTATTTTTAAGCATTTGCGGGGCCATTGCCCAAATTTTATTAACCGCCGCCATGCGATATGCCCCCGTCGCTATTGTGCTGACTATGGATTATGTGGCGATTATTTGGTCATCCTTAATTGGATATTTTATCTTTGATGAGCGAATTTCCAATCATTTATGGCTTGGCGCGGTTATCATCATCGGGGCGGGCATCTTCATCTCTTGGCGTGAACATTATGTGAAATCTAGGTTGAAATAGGATATTTAAATATCCCTTCGATTTTGATGTACCGGAATTTGCGCGCGCACATCGTCAATGCGCGCCATATCAATATCCGCATAACCTATATCGCCATTTTCCCCCTGCCCCATATCCAATAAAATGTTGCCCCATGGGTCGATAACCAATGAATGGCCATAGGTTTGCCGGCCATCCTGATGATTTCCACATTGGGCCGCGGCAATAACAAATGCCTCTGCCTCAATCGCCCTTGCCCTTAATAAAATATGCCAATGGGCCTGTCCGGTGGGCACGGTAAATGCCGCCGGCACTGCAATGGCCGATATGGATGATTTGGCATAATGGCTGTAAAGATCGGGAAAGCGAACATCATAACATATGCTAAGCCCCATATCACCCAGCGGAGAAGGCGCAATAACTGGACGTGGTCCTGCGCGATATATGCTTGATTCGCGCCAACTTTCCCCACTGGACAGATCAACATCGAATAAATGTATTTTATCATATTGTGCGATTATCTCGCCATCGGCATTTATGATGATGGACCGATTGGCGCGTTTTCCATTTTGCCCTGCCTCATCCGATATACATTGTGCAAAAGAACCCAGATGCAGCCAAATAGCATATTTTTTGGCAAGCAATTTAAATCTAGCAATAAATGCTATTTCACTAATTTTTTCAATTGATGGGGCCGACCTTACTCTATCTCGGTCCAGCAAAATTGACATTTCAGGGGCGAAATATGCCGCTGCGCCATTTGCCGAGGCACGGCCAATGGCCGCCGCCATCATCTCAAAATTCTTTTCATAATCAATTGTGCTGCACATTTGGTGGACGGCAATCTTCATATTCGGCCCTCTTTATTTTTGGTTTAGAATCGCATTTCGGCGTTACTAGGCAACAGCCCGTCATTGTCACATAAATGTAAAATACTGAAACATGTAGATAATAATCAAATTCACGATTGGTAAAGGTGATTTTGCTCTTGCGAATCTAATAATAATATGCCACATAGCATCTCGAGTGTATGAAATAATAATTGATTAAGGAGTTTTCCCATGCGTCTCGGTAAATCTGCACTGGCTGCTGTAGCAGCTGTTTCTCTGGTTGGTGCGCCAGTAATTGCTCAGGCATCATCTGCACAACGTGCGGCTGATACATCTGAAGAAGAAGGTTTTGCTGGCATTGCTTTGCCAATCCTTCTTATCGGTGCAGCAGCAGTAATTGGCGGCATTGTCGCTGTTGCTGACAGCAAAGACAATTCACCTACCAGCCCTTGATTGGTTGATAGATAATTATTTTGAAAAAGGCGGCCTAAATGGTCGCCTTTTTTTTAATTATTTTTATTGTTTATTTACCCTATCATGCTATGAGCCCATTTCCATTTGAAATATCAAATTAAATTAGGAATATTAAAATGCGTAAGACAAAATTTGCATTGGCCGTTGTTGCTGCTGCGTCATTGGTTACTGCACCAGTAATCGCTCAAGCTACAACCGCACAACGTGCTGCTGATACTTCAGAAGAAGAAAGCTTTGCTGGCATTCCTCTTCCTGTATTATTGATTGGTTCACTTGCAATTATCGGCGGAATTGTTGCTGCTGCGACAAGTGGTGATGATCTACCGACCAGCCCCTGATAGGCTTTAAAGAAATAATTTATTCGAAAAAGGCGGCTTTAGTCGCCTTTTTTATTGGCCAAATTGCACCAATAAATAAAATTCACTCGCAATAATATACAAATCTCTCCGTTATATATATGATGGTTAAGTGATTTTTTAGCAATAAATGCTATGTATATTCATTCTCAGCTCATTATTTTATGAAAGACAGTTTATGGCACAGGACAAAAGATCAATATTGGTAACCGGTGGCGCGGGCTATATTGGCAGCCATGCGGTGTTGGCATTAAAAGATGCAGGATATAATCCTGTGGTTATCGATAATTTGGTCACAGGTTTTCGCTGGGCCGTTCCCGATGATGTGCCATTTTACGAAGGCAATGTCGTCGATGGCGCGTTAATCGCCCAAATTGTGAAACATGAAAATATTGTCGCTGCCATGCATTTTGCCGGATCAGTGGTTGTGCCAGAATCGGTTGAAAATCCGTTAAAATATTATCAAAATAATACAGCAAATAGCCGCGAATTTATCGAACATCTTATCCATAATAATGTGCGCCATTTAATATTTTCGTCCACTGCAGCAACCTATGGCATTCCAGAACAAATGCCCGTGGCGGAGGATTGCCCCCAAATTCCCATTAACCCCTATGGCATGTCAAAATTAATGACCGAATATATGCTGCGCGATATTTCTGCGGCGCATGATTTTAACTTTTGCGCCTTGCGTTATTTTAATGTTGCCGGCGCCGACCCACAGGGGCGATCGGGTCAATCCACCGCAGGGGCGACGCATCTTATAAAGGTTGCGGTGGAGGCCGCATTGGGCCGCCGCGATTCCATTGGCATATTTGGGACAGATTTTGATACAAAGGATGGATCGGGCGTTCGTGATTATATCCATGTATCTGATCTGGCACAGGCGCATCTTTTGGCGCTACAGGCTTTGATGAACAATCCTCAAAATAGCTACACATTAAATTGCGGCTATGGCCATGGATTTTCGGTGATAGAGGTGCTGGACGCGGTTGACCGTGTCACCAATGCAAAACTAAACCGTGTTATACAGGGCCGCCGTGCGGGCGATCCGGACGCGCTGGTCGCCGACAATCGCGCGATAATGGCGCAATTTAACTGGACGCCACAATATAATGATTTGGACATCATCGTGACCCATGCACTGCAATGGGAACGGATATTAAGTCAAAAAAATATGGCATAATATATTTCACGCCCTTGCCTTTTTTACATCGCTTTCCCATATAATTTTTATGGAACAACATCATCATAAAATGGAAAGCTGGCACGGAACAACCATCTTGTCAGTACGTAAAAATGGTAAAGTCGTCGTCATTGGCGATGGTCAGGTCTCCCTTGGCCAAACGGTCATTAAACCAAATGCCAAAAAGGTTCGCCAATTGGCTGGCGGAAAAGTAATTGGCGGATTTGCTGGGGCAACCGCCGATGCATTCACTCTGTTTGAGCGGCTGGAGGCAAAATTGGAACGGCATAATGGCCAATTGATGCGCGCTGCGGTTGAATTGGCCAAGGATTGGCGGACCGACAAATATCTTCGCAATTTAGAAGCGATGATGATTGTGGCGGATAAGGAACATACATTAATCCTGACCGGAAATGGCGACGTTCTTGAACCCAATCATGGCATTGCGGCAATTGGATCGGGCGGTAATTTTGCCCTCTCCGCCGCCCGTGCATTGGCCGATTATGAACAGGACGCCGAGAAACAGGCGCGAAAGGCCATGCAAATTGCCGCCGACATTTGTGTTTATACCAATGATCAGGTGACGATTGAAACGTTGGATAGCGTTTAATAGCATTATTTTTTAATAAAGATTGTTGAAAATCATATGAACCAGAACCTAACCCCAAAGGCAATTGTTGCCGCATTGGATGAACATATTATTGGCCAAAAAGAGGCAAAACGTGCCGTTGCCGTTGCCCTGCGTAATCGGTGGCGCCGCCAAAGATTGCCGCGCGAATTACGCGATGAGGTAACACCCAAAAATATATTGATGATTGGGCCTACAGGCTGCGGCAAAACCGAAATTAGCCGCCGTTTGGCAAAGCTTGCCGATGCGCCTTTCATTAAAATTGAGGCCACCAAATTTACCGAAGTTGGCTATGTTGGCAGAGATGTGGAACAAATTGCGCGCGATTTGGCCGAAGAAGCCGTCAGATTAGAACGCGAACGCCGTCGTTTATTGGTGCGCGATGCCGCCGAAAGCGCCGCGATGGACCGGTTGTTAGTCGCCCTTGCCGGCGATAGCGCAAGCGAGGCGACACGAGAATCCTTTCGCCAGCGAATTGCCGAACATCATATGGACGACACCGAAATAGAGATTGAGGTGGCCGACACCCCCACTGCGCCAATGGAAATACCAGGCATGGGCGGCCAAATTGGCATGATAAATTTAGGCGATATGATGGGCAAGGCTTTTGGCAAAAACCAAATGAAACGCCGCAAGATGAAAGTGCCAGAGGCGTTAGAAAAGCTGATTGAAGAAGAATCCGACAAAAGATTGGATGATGATGATGTCACCCGCGCGGCAATTGCCGATGCTGAGGCCAATGGCATTGTGTTTTTGGACGAGATTGACAAAATCGCGGTCAGCGAGGGACGCAGCGGCGGTTCGGTCAGCCGTGAGGGCGTGCAGCGCGATCTATTGCCCCTGATTGAGGGGACGACCGTTGCCACCAAATATGGCCCAATGAAAACCGACCATATTTTGTTTATCGCATCGGGCGCATTTCATGTATCCAAACCCAGCGATATGTTACCCGAATTGCAAGGGCGCCTGCCGATAAGGGTGGAGCTGCGCGGATTAAAACATGAAGATTTTGTCAAAATATTGTCAGAGACAAAGGCCAATTTGCCCGATCAATATCAGGCATTATTGGGAACTGAAGATGTCAAAATATCCTTTACCAAAGATGCAATAGACGCAATTGCTGCCATTGCAGTGGATGTGAATGAAAGCGTGGAAAATATTGGCGCGCGGCGGTTGCAAACGGTTATGGAAAGGCTGCTTGAAGAAATAAGTTTCGAGGCCGAAGATATGGGCGGCAGCGAAATAAGCATTGATGCTGAATTTGTCCGCAAACAATTGGCCGACATTGCCAGCAATAGCGACCTTAGCAATTATATTTTATAATCAAATCGGCCCTGCTAAATGCCCTTATCTTGTCGGCATTTCAGCAGGGTCTTTTTTATGGCCTGAGCTTTATTGATGGTCTGAGCTTATTTAATGCCATCTGTGTCCTTTGCATCATCTGCTTTTGGTAATATTTTAAACTTAAATGCTTTATCCGCAGTTAAATATTTTTGTGCCAAATATTGCAATTCTGGCGGCGTCAATGTTTTGAAATTATTTAACATTACATAAATATTCCTCAGCTTTTCTGGATCTTCGCTTACCCCTTCCAAGCTGCGCATGAAAAATACATTGCCCGACATGGCCCGATCAATTTGTTGTAATATGGGTTCAACCGCGCGGTTCAGCTCATCCGCGCTAATTGGATTTGCAGCCAAATCTTGTGCAATTTCCAATGACATTTCAAAGAATCTGTCCGTTAATTCCGGCTTTAACAATGTGAAATTAAGCAAGAAACCACCGCTTTGCAAATCCTCTGGCCAAATATTCACGCTATCCGGGCTATAGGCTGCGGCTTCTTCAGCACGGAATTTTTCAAATAATCTATCGCGAATTATGGACGATAAAATTTCCATTCCCTGCGCCTCGCGCGGATTTTCCGTCCCTGCCCCACTGGGCCAGCTTATCGCCGCTGCGGCTTGATCCGATGGGCCGCGATGATAGGATATTTTTTCTCCGCCGCTGCTTGCCTGTGGTTGCATCGCCGCCGCCTTGCGGTCAACCGCGCGGCGCGGGGCCATGCTGCCAAAGCTATTTTGCAATAATTTGACCATTTCTTCCTTGTCAAAATCGCCAAAAACCTGAACCTCTATTGATCCTGATTGTAAAATTGGTGCCCAAATTGATTTAATTTTTTTCAGGTCCAATTTTGAATAATCGGTTAAAAATGGCGACATCCATCTTTTGTCATTATTGCGCACCGCCATTTCCATGTCGCGGCTAAAGATATTGGTCGCGGTACTATCCATTGTGGAGGACGCAGCGGCCAGTCCCGATTTTGTGCGCTCTATGGGCGGCTCTATCCATCCTGGATTTTCCAATTTGGCGACCATCAACGCCAATTGATCCGCCACATCATCGCTCCTTGTCACGCCGGATAATGAAAATGAATCATTATTATTTTCAAATTTTAATTCGATACGACGTCCGTTTAAAAGCTGATTTAACTGGCGCTGCGATATGCCATTTATACCCATTTGCCCCAATAATTGCGGGCCGGTCCATGCCCATTGGCCATCATCCTGATTAAACCCAAGCAAACCATTGCCAAATCGAACATTGATGCGAATTTGCCCTGCCTCTGACTTATTATTAAATAAAATGGCCTTTACTCCATTTTTGAAATCCACCTGTTCCAGAGTTAAAAAGTCAAATGATGTGCGCGATGTAATTTCGCCCTTGCCCTTTGGCTTGGGTATATCGGCAAAACTAATCGGGTCATCCTGTAATCTTGCTATTGCGCTGGCCTCCACTGGTGCAGTGGCGGCCAAAGATAGTTTGCGGATAAGTTCAGGGTCATTTTTTTGCACCACGCCAAAAATACGCATGATGCTATTATCAAAAATCTTTTGCGTCATTTTAAAAACGCGGTCTTGAGTAATTTTGGGCTTTAAATTTGCAAATGCGTTTTCCAAAACCGATGGCGCGGTCACCGTTTCGCCAATATCGACCGCCCTGACGATGGAATCGGCCTGGTCGCTGCCCGATTCAAATGGGTAACTATCCACCAAAGTGCGCACAATATTGTCAAATTCGGCCACCTCGCGGTCAATATCGCTCTGTTCAGGGGGATTTTCCACAGCATCCTTTACAATGGCGCGAATATCGCCAATTGCCTGTACCTGCGCCCCATCAATGGGGGTAATGGTGATATTGGCCGAACGAACCGAACGATATAAATCATCTTTTGAAAGCTCCGCATAAATATATGACGCGCCATCCTGTGCCAATGTTTCCATCCGCCGATTGATAATCCGTATCGCGATTGCCTCAACCAATAAATCTTCATTAAATGCCAATGTGTCGTTAACTTTCTCCCATGGCTTTAAATAGGAAAAACTTATCTCACTGGGCAGGCTGGGTTCAGCCTCTATTTTGACAATATCATCAACCGCTTTTACATCTGGCTGTCCAAAATCGGGCTGTGCTGCGCCCTTGCCATCAACCGACCATCCGCCGAAATGGCGCGATATTTCCTGCACCATTTTTTGGGGATCACCATCCCCTGCGATGACAATGACCAAATTTTCCGGGCGATACCAACGCGAATGAAATGCGGTCAATCCCTTTGCATTGGCACTTTGCAAAGTGGCGGCCGTGCCAATGGTGGGGCGTTTTGCCATTAATTGCCCGGCAAACATATGTTCGCGCAATTTTTGGTTGATGCTATAGGCGGGCCCTTCATTGTCCCGCATTTCGGCCTGAACAATTTCCTTTTCTGCGGCAACAGCGCCATCGGTAATGGCCGGTTTTTGGATCATGCCTGACAATATTTTCATGCTTTCTGAAAATGATTCATCGGTAACATTGGGCAAATCCAATTGATAAACGGTTTGCGTCGCGGTGGTCATGGCGTTGCTGTCGCTGCCAAATGACACGCCCAAACGCTGCCATATCCGCTTTGCCTCGCCCTCTGGAATATATGCCGACCCCCGAAATGTAAGATGTTCGATTAAATGGGCATATCCCAATTCATCATCCCGTTCATGCAATGCGCCCGCATCAACCCGAACCCGCACCGACATTTGCCCCGCCGGGACAATATTTTTCTTTACCGCGAATTTGATACCATTTGCCAATGTGCCAAATGTCCAGCTTTCATCGACGGGAAGGTCGCTTCCTTCATATAACCAAGGTGAATATTGAACGCCCAAGTCATTATTGCTGATTTGGTCGGTGCCCATATTTTGAACATTGATATTATTCGGGCTGGACTGATTGGCCTTAACGGGCGATATTTCGGCGATATTATGCGCATCTTGCGGCTTATTCGGGCTTTGATCCAATGCCTGTGCCTGAAGGGTTGAGGCCATGTAAATGATAAGCGGAAGCGCAAGAATCTGTTTTTTCATTCTGACCTTATAGGATATTAAATACTGTCTAGTCGCTGAATAAATCATAATCTTGCATATTCTCAATCAAATTGACGATATTTTGCCCATCCCCTCTTGAGAAATTATCCGCCATGCCCCACATAAGGGCCATGTTGATACAAACCGAACAAACCCCAAATCCATCCACTTTGAAATTCCTTCCCGGACAATCGGTTATGGCAAGCGGAACGCGCGATTTTGCCAGCCCCGAAGATGCGGCCATTTCCCCATTGGCAGAGGCTTTATTCGGCCTGGGCGATGTGACGGGCGTTTTTTTTGGCAGTGATTTCATCTCTGTCACCGCTGCGCCGGGGGTTGATTGGGCATATTTGAAACCCGATATTTTGACATTATTGATGGAACATTTTTCCGCGCAAATGCCGTTATTTAAGGCAGGCAGCGCAGCGGGAATTTCCGTTCCGCCGCCGCAGGATGAATATCCGTTGGATGATCCCGCCGATGAAGATATTGTCACTCAAATTAAGGAATTAATCGAAACCCGCGTTCGCCCCGCCGTGGCGAATGATGGCGGCGATATTGTATTTCGCGGCTTTCAAAAGGGCGTTGTTTATTTACAAATGCAGGGCGCCTGTGCGGGATGCCCCTCCTCCACCGCCACATTGAAACAGGGTATTGAGCAATTATTGAAACATTATGTACCCGAAGTGGTCGATGTTCGGCCCGTATAAATAATATAATATATTTCATATAGGATATTTTCATTATGACAAATTCATCACCCCTGTCCGATGATGTAATGGACCAATTATTTCGCAAGGCCCGCACATTTAATGGATATTTAGACAAAAAAGTTGGCGACGATCAATATAATGCCATTTGGGAATTGATGAAATTTGGCCCCACCTCTGCCAATTGCCTGCCCGCGCGGATGATTTGGTGCAAAAGCGATGAGGCAAAGAAAAAATTGGCCGCATGCGCCATGACTGGCAATGATGAAAAAATCATCAAAGCACCAGTAACGGTTATCCTTGGCATGGATTTGGAATTTTATGAATTTTTGCCCGAATTATTCCCGCATACCGATGCACGTGCATGGTTTACCGGCAATGATGAATTAATCGCCACCACCGCGATGCGGAACAGCTCGCTTCAGGGGGCATATTTCATCATGGCGGCGCGCGCATTGGGGCTGGACACTGGGCCAATGTCGGGATTTGACAATGCCGCTGTGGATGCAGAATTTTTTGCCGGCACAAAAATTAAATCCAATTTCATCACCACCCTTGGCTATGGCGATGAAAGCAGCATTTTTGAACGTAGCCCAAGACCCGATTTCAATAAATTTAACAATATCATCTAATGACGGGTCATCAGGACCATATATTGGTGATTGATTGTGCCACCGCCGCATGTTCGGTGGCATTATATCGGTGCGCCGCGGATATGCGCGATTTAACATTATGCGACATGCGTCATGATATTATCGGCAGGGGGCATGCGGAAAAATTAATGCCCCTTATTGCCAGCCTGCGGGATAAGGGACGGGCAAATTATATTGCCGTAAATGTTGGGCCGGGCAGTTTTACCGGCGTGCGAATTGGCCTGGCCGCTGCGCGCGCACTTGCCCTTGCGTGGAATGCACAAATTATTGGTTATAACGGCCTTGCCCTTGTTGCGGCAATGGGGTTGGAGCAGTGCCAAATTGACCAAATTGCAACTGGCATGAATAATAATATTACAGTCGTCGTCACTGGCGGGCATGGCGAATATTTTATGCAAGATTTCGGCCAATTTATTGCGGAGAAAAGCCCGCTTTGCTCCATGAAGCCCCAACATGCTGGGCAGCGAGATAATTGCCCCATCATTGCCGGGGATCAGGCGGAAAATTTGGTGAATTTAATTGGCAATGGCCACGCGATAAATATATCCAATCGGGCCGATAAATATCATTTAATCGCGCATCTTGCCCCCCTGCCCCCCGTGGCGATTTATGGCCGTGCGCCCGATGCAAAGCCATCGGCCGCTTAAAATTAAAGGGCGAAATGATGCAAAGGTCAAATAATGAAATAATTGACGCCAATATTGATGATATTCACGATATTATGCATATAATGAACAGCGCATTTGACCCTCAATTTGGCGAGGCATGGACATTTTCCCAATGCATGTCGATGATGGCAATGCCCCGCAATATGATGATGATAAGCTATCAACAGGGTCAGGCGGCGGCATTTGCCATTTTGCGCGTCATTATGGACGAGGCAGAGTTGATGATGTTGGGCGTACACCGCGATTTTCAGCGTAAATCATTGGGCAGCCAGTTGATGCAGGCGATTGAAGATCGATTAAATAATCAGAATATTTCGACCATTTTTGTCGAGGTACGGGAAAATAACCCTGCCCTTATTTTTTATGAAAATCATGGATTTAGTGAATTTGGCCGCCGCAAAAATTATTATAAAGGCATTATGGGAAAACAATTTGACGCGATTACCATGGCAAAAAGCCTGTTTTATTAAAAAGCTCCCCTTTTTAATTAAGGTTAAAATTGCGGCGAATCATTGACCTTGCTGTAATGCAGGTTAGGATATGTTATGACACAAAATATCTGGCTAGATTGGCCCGATAATCAAAAATATAGAATTGGTTGAGTATATGGACACCAAAATTGATGTAGAGGCATTATGCGCCGAACGCGGCCTTCGTATAACCGAACAGCGAAAGGTTATTGCCCGCGTCATTTCCGATTCAACCGACCATCCCGATGTGGAGGAATTATATAAACGGGCATCTGCGGTTGACCCGAAAATTTCCATCGCAACTGTATATCGCACCGTTAGATTATTTGAAGAAGCGGGCATTTTAGATCGGCATGATTTTGGCGATGGCCGCGCAAGATATGAAGCATCGCCAGAGGCGCATCATGATCATTTAATCGATGTTGAAACCGGCAAAGTGATTGAATTTGTCGACCCCGAATTAGAGGCATTGCAAAAGGTTATTGCCGAAAAATTAGGCTTTAGGCTGGTTGATCACCGAATGGAGTTATATGGCGTCGCTATCGATCGCAAAGATTAAGGCATTTAAGCCAATTTTATTTGTCATTGGGCAATTTATGTTTGCGGCAAGAATATTGCTATTGCTTTCATCGCTTGCCATTTGTTTGTTTTTGCACGCAATTTGGCGGTTATTCACCCCTCATTCCCCATGGCCACGTTTATTTTTATCAACCGTCAGTTGGAATAGCGGCGTCGTGCCAAAGGTGGTGGGCCCGCGCATTAAAGAAAATGTTTTTTATGCCAGCAATCATATAAGCTGGATTGACATTCCCACAATTTCCGCCGCCACCGGATGCACTTTTATCGCGCATAGCGGCATTGCCGAATGGCCGCTTATTGGCTGGCTATGCCGGTTAAACAACACTATATTTGTGACGCGGGATGACCGTGCTTCTGTGGCAAAGCAAATTGAAACAATACAAAATGCGATGCTGGAAAAACAACCCATTACCATTTTTCCAGAGGGCACTACGCATGATGGGCAAAGTCTATTGCCTTTCAAGCCATCTTTATTTCAAGCATTGGTCAACGCGCCTGCGCCTATTTTAATTCAGCCTGTATTTTTAACCTATGGCCGGCATAATCATAAAATAGCATGGTTGGGCGATGAGCCCGCGCCCGTAAATGGATGGAAAATATTATCGCGCATTGGCCCGGCCACGGCGACATTGCATTTTTTAGAAGCCTTTGATCCATCGCAATATGAATGCCGCAAAGAAATTGCCGCCGAAGTGCGCAGGCGCATTGGCCGTGCGATGGAGGCTAGCCGCCCCGTAAGTTCCATTGTATAGCGCGCGCCATGACACAAAATAAAGATTCTTTGCAAAATATGCCCTCACCAATTTCACAGCCAAAGCAACAGCAGCGCAAGAAAAAAGCACCCGTGCCCGCGCCAAAAACTTTCCATGTAAAATCATTTGGTTGCCAGATGAATGTATATGATGGCGAACGCATGACCGAAATGTTTGCCGGTCAAGGTATGGTGCAGGTAGAAAATGGTAAAGAAGCCGATTTGGTTGTTTTAAACACATGCCATATCCGTGAAAAGGCGGCGGAAAAAGTATATTCCGATATTGGCCGTTTGCGCCGTAAAGATGGTTCATCCCCCATGATTGCTGTCGCTGGATGTGTGGCACAGGCCGAGGGCAAGGAAATCAGTAAGCGCGCGCCATCAGTTGATATTGTGGTCGGGCCACAGGCATATCACCGCCTGCCCGATATGGTTGCCCATGCGCAAAGCGGCAAACGCAGCGTGGATACCGATATGCCCGCAATTAGCAAATTTGACATCATGCCGCCGCGCACCAAACAACCGCGCCCCACCGCATTTTTAACCGTGCAAGAGGGCTGTGACAAATTTTGCACCTATTGCGTTGTTCCCTATACACGCGGGGCCGAAATCTCTCGCCCATGGGCGGATTTAATCAATGAAGCAAAAGCATTGGTCGATGGCGGAGTTTCCGAAATTACCTTATTGGGTCAAAATGTTAACGCATGGACAGGCGAAGATGAAAAAGGCCAAATGCATGGATTGGACGGTTTAATTCGTGCATTGGACAAGATTGATGGCCTTAAACGGATAAGATATACCACCAGCCACCCCAATGACATGACCGATGCGTTAATCAACGCGCATGGCGAAATTGAATCTTTAATGCCATATTTGCATTTGCCCGTTCAGGCAGGTTCGGACCGGATATTAAAGGCGATGAACCGCAGCCATAGCCGTGATTCCTACCTACATATATTGGACAAAATGCGTAAAGTGCGCCCCGACATTGCCCTTTCGGGCGACTTTATTGTCGGTTTCCCCGGCGAAACGGACCAAGATTTTGCCGATACTTTAAGCCTTGTCAAACAGGTGAGATATGCGCAGGCATATTCATTTAAATATTCACCGCGCCCCGGCACACCGGCCGCGATAATGGACAATCAAATCGCGCCTGAAATTATGGATGAACGACTGCAGGCCTTGCAGGCATTGTTAAATGAGCATCAACATGATTTTAACAAACAAAGCGTGGGACGAACGGCAAGCATATTATTTGAACGCACCGGAAAATTGGACGGGCAGTTAATTGGTAAATCACCATGGCTGCAATCGGTTCATGTCATTGCCCCGGGCCTTAAAATTGGTGATTTGGCCGATGTAAAATTGGTGGATAGCGGGCCAAACAGCCTGACAGGTGAGTTAATTAACATATTGGATAAGGAATAATTGCTGCATGACAAAAAAAACGCAGGCCCAATTGGGTGAAATGTCCCATATCGAACTTAAATTTGATAAGCCTGCGCTCATCGCCCTTCTTTTCGGAGAATTTGATCGAAATTTAGTGACGATTGAAAACCGTTTGGGTGTATATATTTCCGCGCGCGGTGACCGTGTAAAAATTGAGGGAGAGGCCGCAGCAACCGCCCGCACCCGCGATATTTTAAATGATTTATATCGCCGAATTTTGCGTCATGAGGAAATTGATCAATCCTTGGTTGAGGCAGTCATCGCCATGTCAAGCGAGCCCACATTGGACGGTATCGTTCGCAAACCCGATCAAGAAGCCGCCCCCATCATGATACGCACGCGTAAAAAAACCATTGTGCCGCGCTCCGCCAATCAGGCGCCCTATATGGAATCATTGGCCCGTGATGAGATTATCTTTGCGCTTGGACCAGCGGGCACGGGCAAAACTTATTTGGCGGTGGCACAGGCGGTAGCCATGTTAATAACCGGCGCGGTGCAACGGTTAATCCTATCGCGTCCGGCGGTGGAGGCTGGGGAGCGTTTGGGCTTCCTTCCTGGGGATATGAAGGAAAAGGTCGATCCTTATTTACGGCCATTATATGATGCGCTTTATGATTGCCTGCCCGCCGAACAGGTGGAGCGGCGGATTGAAAGCGGGGAGATTGAAATTGCCCCTCTTGCCTTTATGCGCGGACGCACCTTGGCAGATAGTTTTATCATTTTGGACGAAGCACAAAATACCACCCCTGCACAAATGAAAATGTTTTTAACCCGTTTCGGCATGAACAGCCGCATGGTCATTTGCGGCGATCCCAAACAGGTGGATTTACCCGGCGGCGATAAATTTTCTGGGCTTGCCGATGCGGTTTCAAAATTAGAAGGAATTGACGGGATTAGCACCATCCGCTTTACATCCGCTGATGTGGTCCGCCATCCTTTGGTTGGCAAGATTGTTGACGCATATGAAGGATAAGATGCAAAGCGAATATCCGTTACAAATTTTATGTGAATTTGACGATATTTGGCACATAGAAGATGATAGCGAGGAGCAGGAGAATTTTGAACAATATGTCGCCCGTGCGGTCATTGCCGCATTTGAACATAGCAAATATCACCGCGCCTTTAAATCCGCAAAACATATTGAAATCAGCATTTTATTCAGCAATGATGAGAATATACATCAATTAAATAAGGAATATCGGCAAAAGGATAAACCGACAAATATCCTGTCCTTTCCCATGGTGGATGAGGATGAATTAAGCATGGATGGCGACAATCAATCGCTATCTACCCCCATTTTAATGTTGGGCGACCTTGCGCTGGCGCATGAAACGATACAGCGCGAATGCGCGGAAAAGGATTGGCCCTTGAGAGATTATCTGGCCCATTTAATCATTCATGGCACATTACATTTACTGGGCATGGACCATATTGACGATAATGAAGCGGAAATTATGGAGGGCCAAGAAATAAAAGCGCTTGCGTCTCTTGGCATTGCTAATCCATATAGCTAAATATTGCGTAATTTAATCATGAGGATTTATAACAACTCTTATGCCAGCCGATGAAAATAAAGGCAGCACCCATCAATCAGAGGATGAAAGTCCGGGACGATTATGGCGCTCAGTTAAAAATTTACTTGGTCTTAGAATTTCTGAACCGACACTTCGTGAACAGCTTGAAGAAGCGATTTTGGAACATGAAAATGTCGAAGAAGAAAGTGAAAATGCCGAACGCAATGGTGATTTATCAACGGTTGAGCGCACCATGCTTCGTAATTTGCTGCATTTTTCGGAACATCGCGTAGATGATGTCATGGTGCCGCGAAGCGAGATTATCGCGATAAATGAAACCGATACTTTGGATGATACTGTCCGATTATTCGCCGAACATGGCCATAGCCGTATTCCAGTTTACCGCGAAAATTTGGATAATGTAATTGGCATGATCCATATTAAAGATATTTTTGCGATGCTGGCCGATCCGCAAAATAGGAAAAATGATAATTGGACGCAGCATATCCGGATGCCTCGATTTGCTCCTGAATCAATGGGCGTGCTTGACCTATTGGCCGAAATGCGCGCGACCAGAACCCATTTGGCCATTATATTGGATGAATATTCCGGCACCGAAGGATTGGTCACTATCGAAGATTTGGTCGAAGAAATTGTCGGCGATATTGAAGATGAGCATGATGATGAACCTGTCGAGCTTATCCAGCAAATATCTGAAAATATTTGGGAAGTTGATGCACGGGTGGAGCTTGACGATTTGGCCGATATAATCGACCCTGCCCTTGGCGAGGTGGAGGAAGATGTTGACACCATTGGTGGTTTAGCATTTGTTTTGGCAGGACAAATCCCCACTGCGGGCCAAATTTATACGCATGAACCAAGCAATGTTGAAATTAAAATATTGGATGGCGATCAAAAAAGGGTGACGCGCATTTTATTGACCAAAATGGACAATGAAAAAGATATTATCTAAAATCACCCCATAATATATTTGGCATTTGCACCGACAAATACTAAATAACAATTATGCAAGTGAATGAATTAAAAATCGCGTTATTCAGCGGTAATTATAACTATGTTCGCGATGGAGCGAATAAGGCGTTAAATAAATTGGTCGAATATTTGTTGCGCATGGGCGCACAGGTTCGGGTATATTCCCCTACGGTGGATAATCCCGCATTTGAACCCATGGGTGATTTAATATCGGTGCCATCCTTTGCGATTCCCGGGCGTCCGGAATATCGTATTCCATTACAATTAAGTAATCGGATAAAAGAGGATTTGCGTGAATTTTCCCCCAATATTGTCCATATTTCAAGCCCGGACCGGGTCGCAAGACAGGCGGTAAAATGGGCGCATAGCCAAAATATTCCCGTTCTATGTTCCGTGCACACAAGATTTGAATCCTATTTACAATATTATAAACTTGGCCTTTTTGAGCCCGTCATGGTGGCATGGCTGCGCAGTCTTTATCGGCATTGCGATGCATTGGTCGCCCCGTCAGAGGGCTTTGCCGAATTATTGCGAAGTCAGCATATGAACCAAGATGTTGGCATTTGGACACGCGGCGTAAACCGTGATGTTTTCAATGCGTCAAAACGCGATATGGCATGGCGGAAATCCATTGGTTTTGATGATAATATCCCCGTTATTGGATTTTTGGGCCGGTTAGTGCTTGAAAAAGGATTGGATGTTTTTGCCGAGAGCCTGAGTGAGCTTGGAAAAAGAAATATCCCACATCAGGTAATGATTATTGGCGACGGACCGGCAAAAAATTGGTTTGCCGAGCGTGTGCCCCATGCCAATTTTTTGGGATTTCAGGGGGGGCATGATTTGGGCCGTGCGGTGGCCAGCATGGATATGCTATTTAACCCCTCCACGACCGAGGGTTTTAGCAATGTATCATTGGAAACCATGGCATGCGCCGTGCCGGTCATTGCCGCGCGCGCAACGGGCAATGTTGGATTGGTTCAACATAACATAACCGGACAATTGGTAACGCCCGGCAATATTCCCGAATTTGCCGATGCCCTGCAACATTATTGCCAAAATATAGAGATTAGCAAATTGCATGGCAAAGCCGGTGAGGCGTTATCATTGGAATATAGCTGGGATAGTATCAACCAAGTGGTCGCCGATAAATATATAGAATTGATAGGGCGGCATATTACATCATGAGCGATTTATTCGGCAAGCAAGACGAAGCATTACATCCGCATTATGCCGATATAATGGAAAATGCCCCGCTTGCCGAAAAATTACGCCCACATAAACTTGACCAAATTATTGGCCAGGGGCATTTAACCGGTGCAAAGGGCGCGATAAATTTAATGGTGAAAAAGGGGCAATTAAGCTCCATCATCCTATGGGGGCCGCCCGGCACCGGAAAAACCAGTATTGCGCGGTTAATCGCGGCAGAGGCAGGATATTATCTTATCGCCTTATCCGCGATATTTTCTGGCGTGGCGGATTTGAAAAAGGCATTTGCCGATGCCCGAAAATTATCTGCATCGGGCAAAAAAATATTGATGTTTGTGGATGAAATTCACCGGTTCAACCGCGCCCAACAAGACGCCTTTTTGCCCGTGGTGGAGCAAGGAACGGTCACCTTAATCGGCGCAACCACCGAAAATCCCAGCTTTGAGTTAAATGCAGCTTTATTATCACGGATGCAGGTTTTAACCCTTAACCGATTGCGCCATGATGATTTAGATAGCATCATTAGCCATGCCGAGAAATCTCAAAACACCCCCCTGCCCATCAATGAACAGGCGCGAAAATGGCTTATTGATCAGGCCGATGGCGATGCGCGCTTTTTAATCAATCAAATTGAAACTATATTTAACATTTGCGAACAAAATGATGATGAAAATGGCATTATTTTTGACCTGCCAGCTTTATCATCATTGTTGCAGCGCCGCGCCGCCATTTATGACAAAAAAGGCGATGGTCATTATAATCTAATCTCCGCCTTGCATAAATCACTTCGCGGCAGCGATGCAGACGCCGCGCTTTATTGGATGGCCCGCATGTTGGTCGCGGGCGAAGACCCAATTTATGTGCTGCGGCGGTTGGTTCGATTTGCCAGCGAAGATATTGGCCTTGCCGATCCTCAGGCGCTAACCCAATGTTTGGCCGCGCTACAATCTTATCAGCTTTTGGGTTCGCCAGAAGGTGAGCTGGCCATTGTTCAGGCATGTTTATATTGCGCCACCGCGCCAAAATCCAATGCTGCCTATGTTGCGCAAAAAAACGCTTGGAAATTGGCCGCTGAAACCGGATCATTATCCCCGCCCGCCAGCATATTAAACGCGCCGACAAAAATGATGAAAGAAATGGGATATGGCGCGGGATATGAATATGACCATGATAGCGAACATGGATTTTCAGGCGCAAATTATTGGCCCGATGGTATTGAACGCCGCGCCCTATATCAACCGGTAAGCCGTGGTTATGAACGCAAGGTTCAAGAGCATATGGCATATTGGGAAAAGCTGCGCGCGCAAAAAAACCACATATCCTCATAATATAATTTTATATTATTTATTAATATCATAATCTATTTTTGGACTTTGGCAGATAAATATGTTAAGCATCCGTTAATGCGGCTCAATCTGAGCTGTTTCAATAAAAGGGGAGCTTATTTATGCTAAATAACTTACAGGTTGGAGGATATGCCTTTGACCAAGAAGTCGCCATGCTTTGGGCGGAAAAAATCTTAATCGCCGCCGTGATTGTTATCCTGACATGGATATTGGCCAAGGCTGCGAAATGGGCATTTGCAAAATTAGTTGATAAAATTGAATTTTTACAACGTCAAACTGGTTCTGGTGAATCCATCGGAATGTCTTTGGGCAGCATCATCTCGCTTGTCATTTGGTTGTTCGGCATGTTGATATTGTTACAACATATGGGTTTCAGCAGCGCGATTAAACCGCTTGAAACTTTATTGACCGATATTATGGACTTCATCCCTAATTTATTGGGTGCAGGCATTATTTTCTTCATTGGTTTGACCGTGGCACGGATTATTCGCCAATTGGTGGAAACTGTGCTTTCAACAGTTGATCTTGACAAATGGGCGGCAAAAGGCGGCGTGCCAGAGGTAACCGGATCAAATTCATTGACCAAAACCGTTGCGACCATTTTATTTTCAATCATCATGATTGTTGTTTCAATTGGCGCATTGGGCGAATTGGGCATTGATGCGGTATCGCGTCCGGCAACAACTGTTTTGACAACTGTATTAAATGCCATTCCGTTGGTAATCGGTGCAGCGTTAATCCTTGCCATTGCATATTATGTGGCAAATTGGGTCGGTAATTTAATCAGCGAAGTGATGCAAAATCTTGGCGCGGACCGTGCGCTTGGTTCATTGGGCTTTATGCCTGGCGGCGCGACCGCTTCTTCGGTTGTGTCAAAAATTGTTACCATTGCAATCATGCTATTTTCTGCAATTGCGGCAACACGCTTGTTGAACTTCCCTGAATTAACCAGCATTTTGAACGAAATTCTTGCCTTGGGCGGCAAGGTTTTATTTGGCGGTGTTATCATTGCTGCTGGCGTTTGGATTTCCAACCTGCTTTCAACCATTGTTACCGGCACCGGTGACGGCACGGGGGCAAAGGTGGTTCGTTATTCAACCATGATTTTATTTGTTGCTATGGGCCTTAAATATATGGGTGTTGCCGATTCCATTATTGAAATGGCATTTGGCGCACTTGTCATCGGCACGGGCGTTGCCTTTGCCTTGGCATTTGGCCTTGGTGGACGCGATGCGGCGGCGCGTTATTTGGATAAGCAAAATGACGCTGCTGCAAAGCCTGGTGCCCCTAAAAAGGCTGCTGCTCCTAAAAAAGCAAAAAAATAATTTCATCCTTATGAAGTAAAAAATTGGCGGGGCATTTGCTCCGCCTTTTTTATTGCCTCAAATAAAATCGCCGCTATCCTTAACAATGATGCGGCAATTTTCAAAAACAGCATGCTTTGATTGGTCGGGCGCCAATGGAAAGCGGCAACCCGGCATTGCCCTTGCCATTTGCAATGCCGATGGCGGCGTGCAGAACATATCCCAAAATGGTGGGTGGAGCCGCATTTTGGCGATGCAGTGGATAAAAGAACAAATTGACAATCATGCCGATATTTTAATTGGTATTGATATGTCCTTTGCCCTGCCCTTTTGCGATTTGGGGGCATATTTCCCCCATTGGAACGACAGCCCCCTTTCCCCTTCTCAATTATGGCAGATGATTGACACTATCTCGGCACAAGATGCAGGGCTTGGCATCAATATATTATTACAGCATCATGAAATATCGCGGCATTTCAGACATGGCGGCGGTATTTGCGGAGATAAATTTACCGGCGGGATGGGACGATTAAGGACGGTGGAGCAATATCAACATGAAATTGGCAGCGGGCGCAGCGCATCCTGTTTTAATTTGGTCGGTGCGGCACAAGTGGGCAAAAGCAGCCTTACCGGCATGCGCATGTTGCACCAATTAAATGGTCAAATACCCATTTGGCCATTTGACCCTGTTCCTGATAGCGGGCCTTGTCTTATCGAAATTTATACGAGCATTGCGGCGCATAAGGCAGGAATGACAGGAAATAAAAAGAAATTTGACGATGATGAAGCAATGACAGAAGCGATAAGGGCATTAAATGGCCATGTGCTAAAACTTCCCGATGCACCCATACCCAATAGGCCAGATAAGCATGTTTATGACGCCATGGTAACGGCCGCATGGATGCGACAGGCCGCCCGCCAACATGAAAATTGGACCATAGATGAAAAATTTCGTGAAAAAATTGCAAAAGAGGGCTGGACCTTTGGGATAAATTAAAGCAAAGGAGCTTTCGATTCTGATTTTGATCATCTATGATCATTTCATGCCGAATTAGCTCAGCTGGTAGAGCAACCGCCTTGTAAGCGGTAGGTCGTTGGTTCGAATCCGACATTCGGCACCATTTTCACCGTCAAGAAATCATGCGGGGCATGATTTTAGGTGAAAATTGCTTCCTTCTCTTTCTGGCGTAAGCGCGGCTAGCACCTCTTACTAAAAGCGACTATCTAAAGAAAGTACCGTTTAGGGCATGATTTTAGGTGAAAACCGCTCCCTTCTCTTTTTGGCGCAAGCGCGGCTAGTATCTTTTATTGCAAAGCTGTCCTGCATTTATTCTACATTATGCTCCGCATCCTATGGTCGATGAACCTGAACCTTTGGCTAGCACGCTTTGCTACATTTCCCCTACGGCATGTTATGGAGCATGCTCTTTATTATAAATAGATAAAGGTGCATTTTTGCAACGTAGCTAAAATTTTCAAAATTATTAGGCGAAAAAATAAGAATAATATTTGCAGCCCGCCCATTTCCGCGCTAATCAAGCGGCTAGGTAGTGAGAGCCTGTGAGAGGATAATATCATAAATTTGTTATACGCAAAAAATAACAGCCTTACTTTTCCCCACCAAATTTGAGATATTTTGGGCCATTTTATAATGGCTTCGTTATTTAGGAGAATGAAATGAAATTGGTAAAAACCATCGTCAAAACAGCCATGATGACCGGGATTAGCGTCGGTGCATTGACACAAGCATCTATTGCATATGCACAACAAGCGCCAAGTGAGGAAGAAGAAGCGCAAAAATTTGATAATGACGCAATTATCGTGACCGCGACAAAGCGTGAGCAAACTTTACAAGAAATTCCAGTGGCTGTGTCCGTGACCAGCGCAGAAACAATTGAAAAGGCGCAAATTCGCGACTTAATTGATCTGCAAACAGCTGTCCCCACCCTGCGCGTTAGCCAGCTTCAATCTTCCGCCAACACCAATTTCATCATTCGCGGTTTTGGTAATGGCGCCAATAATGCGGGTATCGAACCATCTGTCGGTGTGTTTATTGACGGGGTTTACCGTTCACGTTCTGCCTCGGCGATTGGCGATTTGCCCAATTTGCAACGTATTGAGGTGCTTCGCGGTCCACAATCTACCTTATTTGGTAAAAATGCTTCTGCGGGCGTTATCTCCATCGTCACGCAAAAACCACAATTTACCTTTGGCGGCTCAGCAGAGCTTAGCTATGGCAATTACAACGCCATCATTGCAAAGGCCGATGTTACTGGACCGTTAAGCGACACTGTCGCGGCCAGTATTTCAGGCAGCTACAATCGCCGCGATGGCTATGCCAAGGACTTAAATCTGGGCATTGATACCAATGAACGTAATCGTTGGGGCACCAGAGGACAGCTTTATTTTGAACCAAATGATAAGGTCAGCCTTCGTATTATCGCCGATTATGATAAAATTGACGAAATTTGCTGCGTTGCGGGCAATGTATTAAACGGCTCAACCGGTGCGATTGTAAATGCGCTTGCGCTTTCATCTCCTGGTGGTGTTGGCATTGATGCACAAAATCCATTTTCTTATGATGTATATACCAATGTGCCTTCCGAAAATAACATCAAAAATTACGGCTTTTCAAGCCAACTTGATTATGATTTAGGCGGTGTAGATTTCACTTCAATCACTTCATATCGCGTGGTTGATTCATTTTCTAACCAAGATTCCGACTTCTCTGCTGCGGATTTAATTGGCCGTAATTCAAATGACACAAAAATCGATACCTATACTCAGGAAATTCGATTTGCTTCGGACTTTGACGGCATGTTCAATTTCTTGCTTGGCGGATATTATTTCAAAGAAAATATCGAAGTTAACAACCAGCTATTATTTGGCACACAATTCCGTCCCTATGGCGATGCGTTGATTAAAGGCGCAACCAGCGGGGCTTTGGGTCTGTCTCGATTGGCTGCATTTAACGCATTTGGCGCTATTCCAACGGCAGTTGGTTTGGAAGAAACCTTTGGCGCATTGGAAGGCAATCCTACCAAATATCTTGGCCGTTTCTTTGCCAATGGCACCGGATTGAACGAAGCCTATGGAATGCATAATGAAGCATTTTCGCTCTTCGGAACGGTGGATTTAGAATTGACTGATCGGCTTACCTTAACCGGCGGCTTTAACTTTACCAAAGATAAAAAAGAATTTGGTACTAATGTGCAAAGCAGTGACGCATTTGCCGGTGTGAATTTTGATAATCCGCTTTATGCACCGCTACGTTTCAACTTAATTTATGGCGGTGCGCTTGCTGGTGGTGCAACCCCTGCGCAGGCAGCTGCCCTTGCAACAGCCAACCAAAACAATCCTGCGGCAAACCCGCTTAATGGGTTAAAGGCATTGCAATTCCTGCCGGCATTTTTGAACGTGCCAAATAGCGTTGAAGATGGTAAAACAGACGATAGCAACTTCTCTTACACCGTACGTGCAGCCTATGAAATAAACGACAATTTAAACGTTTATGCAAGCTATGCTACTGGATTTAAGGCAAGCTCGGTCAATCTGTCACGCGACAGCCGCCCCTTCCTTGCTGATCGCACAGCGTTAACAACAGCTGGCCTGTTGCAAACAAACCAATCCTATGGTTCGCGCTTTGCCGATCCAGAAAAATCACGCGTGATTGAAGTGGGCATTAAGGGTCAATGGGATGTCGCAGCGGCCAATTTGACCATTTTTGAACAGTCAATTAAGGGCTTCCAATCAAATGTATTTACCGGAACCGGTTTTGCGCTTGCCAATGCGGGCCAACAAACCACCTTTGGTATTGAATTTGACGGTTCGGTTTCCCCGACCGACAATCTAACCTTCTCTGGTGCGGTTGTTTATTTGGACTCTGTTTATGACAGCTTTACCCAAAGCGCGACCGGCGACATTTCCGGCACGACGCCTTCTGGTATTCCTGGCTTCTCCATGACATTGGGCGCAGAATATAATATGCCAATTGGTGAAAATGAATTGACCCTGCGGACTGATTATCACTATGAATCGCCCGCCAATCAGTTTGATTTTAACAACACCAACCTTGCGCTGAATAATTATCGCCGCACGGTAAATGCGTTAAATGCGTCTTTGACCTATGCTTTGGGCAATGGTTTCCAAGCAACAATTTGGGGCCGCAATTTAACCGGTGCGGAATATTTGACCACCTTGTTCCCATCTGTGGCACAAACGGGCAGTATTTCAGGCTATCCTAATCAGCCACGTACCTATGGTATTTCGGCGAAATATAAATTTTAATTTATACATAAATTGATGAAGAAAGGAGGGCTTTGGCTCTCCTTTTTTTTGTTCAAAATAAATTGGCGCTGACACTGCTTAAGTTTATTTATATATTGAAAAATAACAGCCTTTGTCATTTGACTTGGCCTGTCATCTTCATGACAATATCATTAAATGAAGGAGACAGAATTGCGCATTTACCATCTTATAAAATACCCCAAAACATCCAAATTTTTATTGGGGGTCATCATGGCATTTTCCTCCATATCCGCCGCCAATATCGCCCATGCGAATATAGTAGATAAAATATCACCAGAGGCCGCAAAATTGGCCGATGAAGCGGTTGGCCTATATGAAGCAAAACAATATTCCGAAGCCACCGTCAAATGGCTGCAAAGCTGTGATTTGGGGAATGGTGACGCCTGTTTCTGGGCCGCAAAAACATTGGAGCTGGAATTATCAAGCAGCGAAAATATGGTCATTGCGCGCGGCAAATATGCCCGTGGCTGCTCCCTGGGCAACGCAAATGCATGTAATAATTTGGGCGTCATGATGGAATTTGCCAAAGGCGGCGAAAAAAATATTAAAGGCGCAAAGGATATATATGACGCGGCATGTAAGGCGAATTTAGCCATTGCATGCCAAAATAGCGCGATTATCCGCCGTTTAAATAAATCCTCATCCACATTATCCATTGCCGAGGAGGAAAAGATTATCAATCAATATTCACTTGCCGCATGTGATTTAGATCTGGCCGATGGCTGCACCGATTTGGGCGTTGCATATTATTTGGGCAGCGGTGTGGCACGAAATATGGATAATGCGCGGCTATATTCGGAAAAAGGCTGTATGAATAACAGCATGAAAGGATGTGAAAATTTGGCCAGCATGTACCGTGAGGGCAGATTTGGAGACATTAAACCAGATAATTTTATCAATGATGTTTCCATTGCCTGCTCTGCTGGATTTTATCAATCATGCGATGATTTACGGGCGCTATCTTTAAAAGAAACCGATATTTTGTCCGTCGCCAGAGCACAGGCCAGCCTATATAGCGGGTGCAGCAAAAATATATATATTGCCTGCACCGTTTTGGGTAAAATATATCATGCCGGATATCAAAGCCGCCAAGATTTTAAACAGGCGCGATTATTTTTCACCAAAGCATGCGATAATTTTGATGCTGTGGGCTGCTATGGCTTGGCCAGCATGGAATATCATGGCGAAGCTGGTCCCAAAAATATCGAAAATTGGCATAAATTATTGATTAAATCCTGCAGCGATTGGAATCAGGCATGTTATGATTTGGGCAATGCCTATGCCAAGGGGGATAAAATCGTCCAAAATATTGATGAAGCACGCAATATATATAGTTTTTCCTGCAACAGAAATTATGCGCCATCCTGTAAAGCGCTAAACTCTCTGCCCTTCATTTCGTCCAATTGATAAAAGGGAAATTTATGTCATTAGCTTTATTCATTGCGGCCAGCATCTCCTCCGCCACCATTGCGCCAATTGCGCCAATTGCGCTAATTGCGCATTCCTCCGACCCAATTTTGGCCTGTCCATCGGGGAAATCAGATGATGAGTGCAGCGTGCAAGATGTGATAAACGCCATTTCCATTCCCAAGGATTTAAACCATATTACAACTGGATGTATTTATGAATATATGGGGCATTGCGCATCAACGGCAAAGGGGTTGATTTTGGGCGCGCCCAACCATGCCCCGGCAATTTGGGTGCAAATGTTGCTGCTGCCCAAGGATGGCCCGCAGGTGCAAATGACTATATTATTGGACCTTACCCTGTTGGATGAACCCAAAATTGCAGGCATTGCACAAAGCAGCAATTTCCTAAACCCACCCTATCAAATTTATGATGATGATCAGCCCACCCTTATCCATATTGAAGGGCGACAGGCCGGAACAGCTTATGGTAATGCAGATATGCTCTATCAATATAAAAATGCTGCATGGCGGCCCGTTGATATTATAAGCTGGATAAAGGAAGCCGAGGAGAATATTCCCGAAGGTTTTGAAATGCGCAAAGATATAAAATATAATTTCCGCGAAATGATGGCCAGCTCGCTTATCTGGCGCGATGGGGATGGCAATTGCTGTGCCACGGGCGGCGATGTCTATTTTGATTTTGATATAAAGGGTGACATGCTTTCCCCCGTGGCGATGTCATTTAACGAAGCGGCCAAGGGCGCACCACAGACAAAACATATCATGCTAAGCGGTCATAGTGATAAGACAGAGGCGGCAAATGATCTGAATGTTAATAAATAATATAATTATGCGGCATTTAATCAACCCATCCCATATCAAACATTAAGCGTGATAATTTTATATTTTAAGGGTCGCATCCACCAATTGCGACATGGATGATAAAATTTGCGCGTCCCAATCATCAAATTGCAGCACATCATTCACGCCGTGCAAATATATGCTGACATATCCATGAACCAGCGCCCATATCTTCAACGCCATTTTCTGTTTTTCTGATAGGCTAGCAGTTTCTGGCAATAATTTGGCGGCTATATCGACTAATCGCCCAAATGCCCTTGCCTCTGCCTTTCTTGCATCTTCGCCCGGGCTGTAATCAGCTCCGCTGCCGCCAAAAATCAACCTATATTCCGCCTGATATTGGCGAGCCATATCAATATATCCCTGCGTTCCGGCAATTGCAGCCTGCCTAGGATTTTCCATCTTGCTGGCCGCCTCCATCGCATCATAAACATGGCCAAATCCTTGAATATATAATGCATCCAGCAGCCCCTGTTTCCCGTTAAAATAGCTGTAAATCCCCATGGTGGAAACCCCTGCCATTTTGGCAATGACCCGCAGGCTAAGCCCTGCTGGCCCTTTTTCCAGCAAGATTTGCGATGCGGCGTTTAATATTTTTTCTTCCTGACTTGGCATAAAATTATCTTCAATTGCAAATGGCTTGACATAAATATAACGGCGTTATAATCATGTATATAACAGTGTTATAATCATTTATATCATATACTCAAGCGCAAAGGAAATATCATGCCCGTCCAAGTAAACGCAGACTATGTCATCATCGGCAGCGGCGCAATTGGCATGGCCTTTGCCGATATTATTTTAAGCGAGTCCGACGCGACAATGATAATCATCGACCGCTATGCAAAACCAGGCGGCCATTGGAATGTCGCCTATCCCTTTGTTCAATTGCACCAACCAGCATCATTTTACGGCGTTTCTTCAAAGGAATTAAGCGGCGGCCGATTGGAAAAGGGCGGATTAAATGACGGATTGGCAGAGCTTTCCAGCGGCGCAGAGGTTAGCGCATATTTTGACGATGTCATGCGCCATACATTTCTGCCCAGTGGCCGTGTGCAATATTTCCCCATGTGCGATTATATGGGCGATGGGAAATTTATTTCAAAAATTAACGGCGATGAAAATCATGTCACTGCAAATAAAAAAATGGTCGATGCCACTTTTTTGAAAACCAGCGTCCCCGCCACGCATAAACCCAATTTCGATATTGCCGAAAATGTCCGTTTCATCCCCCTTAATAATTTACCACAGGTGGAAAAAGCGCCCGATGGATATGTGGTCATTGGCGCAGGCAAAACGGGAATTGACGCCTGTTTATGGTTGCTTGAAAATGGAGTAAATCCGGATAAGATCAAATGGATTGTTAACCGCGATGCGTGGTTGCTTGACCGGAAAAACACCCAAATGAGTGATGAATTTTTCTTTGACACATTGGGCACACAGGCCGCCATGATGGAGGCGATAGCAGAGGCAGAAACCCCCGAAGATATGTTCAAACGCCTTGAACAATGTGGATATTTTTTGCGTATCGACACAAATGTCGAACCGCAAATGTTCCACGCAGCCACCATTTCCCAATTGGAGGTTGAACAATTGCGCCGCATTAAAAATGTCGTCCGCATGGGCCATGTTACATCCATTACGGCCAATGAAATTCAAATGGAAAAGGGAAATATAGCGACCAGCGCCAATATTTTACATATTGATTGTTCCGCCCGCGCCATTCCGCAAACTCAGGAAAAACCAATTTTTCAAGGTGATTTAATCACCCCGCAACTGGTGCGCCCCTATCAACCGGTGTTCAGCGCCGCCTTGGTCGCCCATGCCGAATTAACCTATGCCAATGATAAGGAAAAAAACCATATTTGCGGGCTTGTCCCCCTGCCCAATTCAACTTTTGATTTTATCCGTTTTACCGCTGCGGCCTTTATGAACCAATATCATTGGTCACAGGATAAGGATTTAAGCAAATGGATTGCCGATAACCGTTTGGACGGGGCAAGCAATTTGGTCAAAAATATTAAACCCGATGATCATGATAAAATCGCAGTGATGAAACGCATCCGCGCCGCCGGCCCTCTTGCCGTCGCCAAATTAATGGCGTTTCAAATGGGAACCAAAAATTGAAAATAAAAATTAAACCACCATCAAAGTGGTGCCCAAAAGAGGACTCGAACCTCCACATCCTTGCGAATACTAGCACCTGAAGCTAGCGCGTCTACCAATTCCGCCATTTGGGCATATCAACGCCGTAAAACCGGCGGCGATTAGACGGTTTCATTTAATTACAAAATTCCACTTGTCAACGCATTACTACCTTATATTGGGCGCGTGATTATATATTAGATTTGGGCTATATATTGCGAGGGCGCAGAGTAATTATGAAAGCCAAAGATAAATTAAGCGCCGCATTGTCCGTTATTTTATCATAATATATAGCAATATGTCCGATATGCTTGCCATTGGGCCGAAAAATGTGCAAAGCCAGCAATGAAAAAATGGCCAAATATAAAATTTTGGCTGACCTGTTGATAATTCGGAGAAAACCAACCGTGCAATCGCTTAATCCGCAGCTTAATTTATTGGAAAATAAACTTGTCACCATTTTTGGCGGCAATGGATTTTTGGGCCATTATGTTGCCCAAGCTTTTTTGAAAAAGGGCGCGCGGGTGCGCATTGCATCACGCAATCCCAAAAGCTCTTATAATATTAAACCATTGGGAAATTTAGGACAAACGCAATTTGTTCAATGTGATATATTAAATGTGGATCAGGTGGCCCGTGCCATGATGAATTGCGATATTGCAATCAACCTAGTCGGCGTTTTTGGAAACGAAATGGCCGCAGTGAATGGCGAAGGCGCGGCAAATATTGCCGCCATTGCAGCACAGCAGAATATTGCGTCATTGGTGCATATTTCCGCTATTGGCGCAGATATTGAATCGCCGGCGAAATATGGCCGCAGTAAAGCCGCAGGTGAACAGGCTGTCCTGAAAAACTATCCCAATGCTGCGATTATTCGCCCTTCAATTATTTTTGCCACCGAAGATAATTTCATCAATCGTTTTGCAAAATTGATCAGTTTATTTCCCGTGATGCCAATTTTTGGGGCGGCAACGAAATTTCAGCCTATTTTTGCTGGCGACCTTGCCAATGTCATTTGCGCTGCATCGGTGAATAATGATTTTTCAGGGCAAATATTGGATGCTGGCGGCCCAGATATTTTGAGCATGAGCGAGTTAAACCATTGGATAGCGCAGGAAACGGGTCGCAACCCGTTATTTGTTGACGTGCCCGCACCCATTGGCAAGGCATTTGCGATTGCGACCGGATGGTTGCCCTTTGCCCCGATAAATCATGATCAATATAAAATGTTGCAATCGGATAATATTGTGCGTGCGGACAAGGACGCAGTTTCATTGGCGGGCATTACCCCCATGCCGATGCGATCATTGGTTGATGGCTGGCTTGATCTATATCGCCAACATGGCCGTTTTTCAGGATTAAAAAGAGCATGAACGATATTATTACCGCAATCATCCTTGGCATTGTCGAAGGATTAACCGAATTTCTGCCCGTTTCCTCCACCGGTCATTTAATTTTGGCAACGGAGTTAATGGGATATGATGCGCAAAAATGGGCCATATTTAACATTGCCATTCAACCTGGCGCGATTTTGGCGATTGTGGTGCTTTATTGGCGGACATTTATGGATGTCTTAAAGGGCCTATTTTCTTTAGAAGCTGGTGCGATAGCATTTACCCGCAATTTATTATTGGCATTTTTCCCTGCGGTTATATTGGGATTGACATTTGGCGATGCCATTGAATTGATGTTGGAAAATGCGATTTTGGTGTGCTGGTCACTCATCATTGGTGGATTTGCCATTTTGGTGGTGGAAAAATATGCAAAGCCAAAGGAATCAGGCGGCATTGCGGCTATGCCCGCCAAAAAATCGGCGATGATCGGCCTTATCCAATGTCTTGCCATGATACCAGGGGTCAGCCGTTCCGGCGCAACCATATTGGGCGCAATGGCCATGGGCGTTGACCGCAAAACCGCCGCAGAGTTTAGCTTTTTCCTTGCCCTGCCCACCTTAACCGGCGCGACAATATTGCAAATGTTCAAACATCGCAGCGAAATTACAACCGACGACCTTAGCTTAATTGGCATAGGTTTTGTCGTATCCTTCATCGTTGCCATCATCGTGGTAAAAGGTTTTTTGGCTGTCATCACACGCTATGGCTTTGCACCCTTTGCTTGGTATAGAATCGCTGCTGGTGCAGCGGGCCTTATCTGGCTTACAGTCATATAGGTCCGATGCGGCCTTAAAATTTGCCAAATTTTGTAATTTTATTATATAGACCTTTGCGAAATGTCATTTTTTAGGTAAGCATAGCTGTCCTATGTGTCGTTTTTGGGGTGACGCGCTCTTTTTGTGATGTTATTTGCGCCTTTCTTGAAAGGGCAGATAATGGCAAAAGAGAAATTATTAAAATTTGTAGATGTAGGTCAAAAATTTCCTGAAAAACGCGGTGCAGAATTGCGCGCAAAGGATTTTCAGGAAATATCCAATAGATATAATGACGCAGATGCAAATGAACAGGCATCGCGTTGTTCGCAATGCGGTGTGCCCTATTGCACCGTCCATTGCCCTTTGCATAATCATATTCCCGATTGGCTGAAATTAACCGCTGAGGGTCGTTTGCAAGAGGCATATGAAATGTCGGCCATGACATCGTCTATGCCCGAAATTTGCGGCCGCATCTGCCCGCAGGATCGCCTTTGTGAAGGCAATTGCGTCATTGAATTTTCCGGTCATGACGCAGTCACCATTGGTTCGGTGGAAAAATATATCACCGATACCGCATGGGAAAATGGATGGGTAGAAGATATTATCTGCGCCACAAAAACCGGCATAAAGGTTGCGATTATTGGATCAGGTCCTGGCGGTTTAACCGCCGCCGAAGGATTGGCTGCATTGGGCCATGAAATTCACATTTATGAACGAAGCGACCGCGCGGGCGGCCTTCTTACCTATGGCATTCCTGGTTTTAAATTGGAAAAAGAGGTTGTCACCCGCCGGATAGATCGTCTTAAAAAAGCAGGGATTATTTTCCATCTAAACGCCGATATTGGCGGCGATGTTAAATTTTCCGATTTACGCAAAATGCATGACATGGTCCTTATCGCCACGGGCGTGTATAAATCACGTGAGGCGAAAATTAAGGGCGAGGATGCCAGCGGCGTTGAAAAAGCATTGGATTATTTATCCATTTCCAACCGCAAATATTTTGGCGATGATGTTCCCGAATTTGACAATGGACGATTTGATGCCAAGGGCAAAAATATTGTCGTTATTGGCGGCGGCGACACCGCCATGGACTGTGTTCGCACCGCCATTCGCCAAGGGGCAAATTCGGTTAAATGCCTATATCGCCGTGACAAGGAAAATATGCCTGGCTCTGCTCGCGAGGTGAAAAATGCCGAGGAAGAAGGCGTTGAATTTGTCTGGTTAACCTCCCCTGCTGAAATCATTGTTGAAAATGGCAAGGCGGCGGGCGTGTCGGCAAATATGATGCGTCTTGGCCCACCCGATTCATCGGGCCGCCGTGCGCCGGAAATTGACCCAAATGGCGGACAAGAAATCGCCGCCGATATGGTTATTATGGCGCTTGGCTTTGAGCCTGAGAACCTGCCTAAATTATTTGATGCCGAGGAATTGGCCGTCACCCGTTGGGGCACAATAAGAGCGGATCATAAAAATATGATGACCAATTTAGACGGGGTTTTTGCCATTGGAGATATTGTTCGCGGGGCCAGTTTGGTTGTGTGGGCAATTCGCGATGGCCGCGATGTCACCCAATATATGCACCAATGGGCAAAGTCTCAAAAAAAAGCCGCATTGGCTGCTTAAACCATAATCCACCCAATATTTCCGGCCTAATTGGCCAAAATGGACAAAAGATATGACAACAAATTTTCCAACTGCTGAACATGAACGCATGGCCAATGAAGGCATGTATCGCCCCGAATTTGAAGGTGATGCGTGCGGCGTCGGCCTTATCGCCGCGACAGATGGCAATGCATCGCGCCGTGTGGTGGTGGCCGCCATTGATGCGTTAAAGGCTGTGTGGCACAGGGGCGCGGTGGACGCAGATGGGAAAACCGGCGATGGCGCGGGTATCCATGTGGATTTGCCCGTGCGATTTTTTGACGATGCCATTGCGGCAAGCGGTCATGCGGTACAGCCAAATCATTTGGCGGTGGGCATGATTTTCCTGCCCCGCACAGATTTAAATGCACAGGAAACATGCCGCACCTTGGTGGAATCTGAACTTATCGCGGCGGGATATACCATTTATGGATGGCGGCAAGTGCCCGTCAATGTGTCGGTTATTGGGGATAAGGCACAGCGCACCCGCCCCGAAATTGAACAAATTATGATTGCCGGTCCGTTGCCGGAGGAACAATCACGCGCAGAATTTGAAAAACAATTATATCTGGTCCGCCGCCGGATTGAAAAACAGGTTATCGCCGCACAGGTAAATGATTTTTATATCTGCTCTCTTTCCAACCAATCCATTATTTATAAGGGGCTGTTTCTGGCCGAAAGCCTATCCGATTTTTATCCTGATTTACAGGATGATCGCTTTATCAGCCGCGTGGCCATTTTCCACCAAAGATATAGCACCAATACATTCCCCCAATGGTGGTTGGCCCAACCATTTCGCCAATTGGCCCATAATGGCGAAATTAACACCATAAGGGGCAATAAAAATTGGATGAAAAGCCATGAAATAAAAATGGCCAGCCTTGCCTTTGGTGATCATTCCAACGACATTAAACCTGTTATCCCTGCCGGATCATCCGATACCGCCGCATTGGACGCGGTGTTTGAAACATTGGTCCGTTCGGGCAAGGAAGCACCAACCGCCAAATTGATGCTGATCCCAGAGGCATGGCACAGCAATAGCGACCTGCCCGAAACGCATAAGGCAATGTATCAATATATGGCGAGCGTGATGGAACCATGGGATGGTCCTGCCGCACTTGCCATGGTTGATGGCAAATGGGCGCTTGCTGGGGTTGACCGCAATGCGCTACGCCCGCTGCGTTATTCAATTACCAATGATAATCTTCTGGTCATCGGTTCTGAAACCGGCATGGTTGTTCTGCCCGAAAGCAGCGTGATTGAAAAAGGCCGCCTTGGCCCAGGGCAAATGATTGCCGTTAATTTGGATGAAGGCGCGGTATATCGTGACAAGGATTTAAAAGACCGTACTGCCAATGAACAGGATTATACCGCATTGGTAAAAGGGTTTCGTAATATTAACGATCTGCCCTTGGCCGATGATGATGCATCATTTAACTGGGACAAGGCAGAATTAACCCGCCGGCAAGTCGCCGCTGGCATGACATTGGAAGATGTCGAAATGGTCCTTGCCCCCATGGCTGAAGATGCCAAGGAAGCCATTGGGTCAATGGGCGATGACAGCCCGCTTGCCGTGGTAAGTGATAAGCCGCGTTTAATCAGCCAATTTTTCCGCCAAAATTTTAGCCAAGTGACCAACCCGCCAATTGACAGTTTGCGCGAACGTCATGTGATGAGCCTGAAAACTCGTTTTTCCAACCTTGCCAATATTTTGGATGAAAAAAGCCAAAATGAAGATGTGCTGGTATTGGAAAGCCCGGTTTTAACCAATAAGGATTGGGTGCGCCTGTCCAAGGCATTTACCAAAGTGGTGGCGCATATTGATTGCTGTTATGATCCCGAAAGCGGGGTAAATGGCATGCGCGCGGCGATTGCACGGATTAGGGAAGAAGCGGAAAATGCCGTCCGCACGGGCAAAACCGAATTATTCCTGTCCGATGAAAATATCGGCCCTGATAAAATCTCCATACCCATGGTGCTGGCCGCAGCTGCGGTGCACACCCATTTGGTTCGCAAGGGACTGCGCAGCTATTCCTCCGTCAATGTGCGTTCTTCGGAATGTTTGGATACCCATTATTTTGCCGTGTTAATTGGCGTTGGCGCGACAACGGTTAATGCTTATGTGGCCGAACAATCAATTGTCGATCGTCATAATCGCGGTTTGTTGGACGGATTTACCCTTGAACAGGCGATTGAAAATTACCGTGTGGCGGTGAATGAGGGATTGTTAAAAATCCTATCCAAAATGGGCATTGCCGTTATTTCCAGCTATCGCGGCGGATATAATTTCGAAGCCGTAGGATTAAGCCGCGCCTTGGTGAATGAGCTTTTCCCCGGAATGCCGACCAAAATATCAGGTGAAGGCTATGCCTCCTTATTCCTCAATTCACAAATGCGCCATGAACAGGCATATGAAAGCGGGGCAATCCGCCTGCCCATTGGTGGGTTTTATAAGGCCCGCCATGGTGGCGAAACCCATGCCTATTCCGCCGGCGTTATGCATTTATTGCAAAGCTCCGTCGCCAATGACAGCTATTCCACCTATTTGCAATTTTCCCAAGCGGTAAAGGAAATGCCGCCCGTATATTTACGCGATTTGATGGAATTTAACTATATTAACAAAGCTGTGCCAATTGACGATGTGGAGGCGATTACCGAAATTCGTAAACGCTTTATCACCCCGGGGATGAGCCT
This sequence comes from Sphingorhabdus lutea, assembly GCF_001889025.1. GTDB lineage: Bacteria > Pseudomonadota > Alphaproteobacteria > Sphingomonadales > Sphingomonadaceae > Sphingorhabdus_B > Sphingorhabdus_B lutea. The sequence continues at coordinate 2,107,486 of NZ_CP018154.1, forward strand.
TGGCGCTTTATCGCCAGAGGCGCATGAAACATTGGCCATTGCCATGAACCGAATTGGCGCAAAGGCAGTTTCGGGCGAAGGCGGCGAAGATAGCAGCCGCTATACCCCCTATCCCAATGGTGATAATGCGAACAGCGTGATTAAACAGGTGGCATCGGGCCGTTTTGGCGTTACCGCCGAATATTTGGGGTCATGCGATGAGATTGAAATAAAGGTTGCCCAAGGTGCAAAGCCTGGCGAAGGCGGGCAATTACCCGGTTTTAAAGTAACCGAATTTATTGCAAAACTGCGCCATTCAACCCCCGGTGTAACCTTAATATCACCCCCGCCTCATCATGATATTTACTCCATTGAGGATTTGGCACAGTTAATTTATGATTTGAAACAAATTAACCCACGTGCGCGCGTTTGCGTGAAATTGGTCAGCTCCGCCGGCATTGGAACAATTGCGGCAGGCGTGGCAAAGGCGCATGCCGATGTCATTTTGGTTTCGGGCAATGTTGGCGGTACAGGTGCATCCCCCTTAACCAGCATTAAATATGCCGGAACGCCATGGGAAATGGGCCTGTCCGAGGCGAACCAAGTCTTAACGCTTAATCGGCTTCGTCACCGCGTAAAATTACGTACCGATGGCGGGTTAAAAACGGGCCGCGATATTGTTATCGCCGCCATTTTGGGCGCGGAAGAATTTGGTATTGGCACATTAAGCCTGGTCGCCATGGGGTGCATCATGGTGCGCCAATGCCACAGCAACACCTGCCCTGTGGGGGTATGTGTTCAGGATGAACGCTTGCGCGAGAAATTTACCGGCACACCGGAAAAGGTCATCAATCTTATGTCCTTTATTGCGGAGGAAGTGCGCGAAATATTGGCGCAGCTTGGCTATACATCATTGGATGAGATTATCGGCCAAACCCATTTATTACGTCAGGTAAGCAGAGGCGCAGAGCATTTGGACGATCTTGACCTTAACCCTATTTTGGCAAAGGTTGATGCGCCCGATCATGAACGCCGCTTTGGCATCAAAACCCACCGTAATGAAGTACCAGACAGTTTGGACGCGCAAATTATTCAAGATGCAAAGGCTGTATTTGAACGGGGTGAGAAAATGCAGCTTACCTATAATGTTCGCAATACCCACCGCGCCGTTGGCACACGCCTGTCATCGGAAATAACAAGACTTTATGGCATGAAATCATTGAATGAGGGCCATGTTCATATCCGTCTGCGCGGGTCAACGGGACAATCGCTTGGCGCATTTTTATGCCAAGGGATTAGCTTGGAAGTATTTGGCGATGCCAATGATTATGTGGGCAAGGGATTATCCGGCGGGACAATTATTGTCCGCCCAACGGTCAGCTCCGCCCTGCAAAGTCAGGAAAATAGCATTGTCGGCAACACTGTTTTATATGGCGCGACATCGGGCAAATTATTTGCGGCGGGTCAAGCGGGTGAGCGTTTTGCCGTGCGCAATAGCGGCGCCAAAGTCGTGGTCGAGGGATGCGGATCAAACGGCCTTGAATATATGACCGGCGGCATTGCGGTTATTTTGGGCAAAACGGGCAATAATTTTGGAGCAGGCATGACCGGCGGTATGGCATTTGTTCTTGATTTGGATGATAGTTTTGAAAAATCCGCCAACCCTGAATCCATTATGTGGCAACGGTTGGAAAGCGCCTATTGGGAAGAAGAATTAAAAAATCTTGTCATCGAACATGCCGAGAAAACCGACAGTAAATGGTCGCAAAATATTCTGCATGATTGGGAAAATATGCGCGGTAAATTTTGGCAAATTTGCCCCAAGGAAATGTTGGAACGGCTGTCCCAGCCTTTATCCGACAAACCCACATTACAGGCGGCCGAATAATATAATAAACCAAGCAATTATAAGGATATTATATGCCCAAAATAGCGTTAAACTATATTGAAATTCAATCAAATGACGTAGCGCGGGCCAAATTATTTTATCAACAATTGCTTGGTTTAAAATTCACTGAATATGGACCAGAATATATTGCCGCAGAGGATGGCCCCGCCCATTTTGCGATCGCGGCGGCCCATGAAGTAAAAACCCCGCCCCTGCCTGTTTTTGAAACCGATGATATAGGCGCAAGCTATGCATTGGCGCAATCATCTGGGCAAAAAATTGTTGCAGAAATATTCGGATATCCCGGCGGGCAAAGATTTGAAATGTTGGATGTGGATGGCAACCGCATTGCAATTTACCAACCCAATTCTTAATTCATCCTTTCATATAATCTTAATTTAATTCTTCACTTTATACCATAATCGGGTAAATGGGTCTTATGTGGCGTCTGCATCAATTTCCTATTTGTCCTTTTTCACGCAAGGTCCGTCTATTGATGGGCGAAAAAGGCATTGCATATAGCTTGCAAAGCGAATTTCCGTGGGAATTGCGCGATGAATTTTTATATATGAACCCCACGGGCCGCACACCCGTTTTGGTGCATGAAGAAAAGAATATCACCCTGTGCGACAGCATGGCCATTTGCGAATATTTGGACGAAACCGTTGACAGCGCCAAAATGATAAATGGCAGCGCGGAATATCGCGCCGAAATCCGCCGCCTTGTTTCATGGTTTGATGAACAATTTTATGGCGATGTTACCGCGCCCTTATTGCATGAACGGATGCGTAAAAGATTGGTATCGCGCGAATCCCCAAATGCCGGCGTGTTGCGGGAGGCGATGCGCCTTGCCAATGGCCATTTGGATTATATGGATTATTTAATCGACCATCGCAATTGGATGGCGGGCGCAAAGATGAGCCTGGCCGATTTGGCGGCGGCGGCCCAATTATCGGTTGCCGATTATCTTGGCGGCATTGATTGGACTGGACATGCCCAGACCAAGGCATGGTATTCCATGTTTAAAAGCCGGCCAAGCTTCCGCCCCTTATTGTCCGAGCGGATGAAGGCGATTGCCCCCCCTGCCCATTATGATCAGGTCGATTTTTAATGGCCGTTTTCTCTTAATGGCTGCTTTTGCGCAAATTTTTAATCAAATTACTTAAATTTCGCGCTTAATATATAATTTAAATCGATATTATCGGACAAATGCAGCCCCTTTGCCGGGGAAAAGCCAATACCGCGCATATCAATAATTTCCATGCCAATATTATCCAGCATTTGGCCAAGCTCATCAGGCTTGATAAATTTGTTCCAATCATGTGTGCCGCGCGGCACCATGCCAAAACGTTCGGCCGCCTCCACCAAAAATAACCGCGATGCCGTGGTCCGATTTGGTGTGGATAACAGCATCAATCCATCTGATTTCAACTTATCAGCCAATTGACGAAGGAATATTTGTGGATCGAGGACATGTTCCAACACCTCCATCGAGCTGACAATGTCCATAAAAGGTAATTTTATCTGGCCAATTTCGCCATGATGATAGGAAATTTTTAATCCAGAATTTGCGGCATGATCGCGCGCCACCGCAATATTTTCACCCGCCGCATCCACGCCATATATATTGCCGCCCAAACGGGCCAATGGTTCGCAAAGCAAACCCGCACCGCATCCCACATCAACAATATTTTTATCCAAAATTGGCTGCCTTAATTGTGGGTCAGTGCCAAAAAAATCATCAATTACGCGGCGGATAAAGGCCAGCCGCACCGGATTTAATTTGTGCAGCATTGCCGAGCTGCCCTTTGGATTCCACCAATCGGCCGCCAAAGTACCGAAATGTTCCGCTTCAGCCCCTAAAATTGTAATATCATTGCTTGCCTTTGCCATTCGGCCACATTATCAGGTCATGGCATGAGTTCACAGCCTTTATTTAAGGAAAATATCGAAAAAAATGGCACGTATAGTAATGAAATTTGGCGGGACATCCATGGCGGGCAGCGAACGTATTCGCCGCGTCGCCCAAATTGTCCGCAGTCAGGCCGATGCCGGCCATGAAGTCGCCGTTGTTGTTTCCGCCATGGCGGGCGAAACCGATCGTTTGGTCAATTTTTGTCGAGAGGCAAATCCCCTATATGATCCAGCAGAATATGATGTGGTCGTGGCCAGCGGCGAACAAGTGACAAGCGGCTTGCTTGCCCTTACGCTACAGGCACTTGGTGCAAAGGCACGAAGCTGGCTTGGCTGGCAAATGCCCATCCACACCGACAAAGCATATGCCAAGGCACGTATCGGTAATATTGATGCAGAAGCCCTTATCGCGTCGATGCAGTCGGGTGAAATTGCCGTCATTCCTGGTTTTCAGGGGCTTAGCGATGAAAACCGCATCACCACATTGGGACGCGGGGGTTCAGATACCAGCGCGGTGGCCATTGCGGCGGCGGTAAAAGCGGACAGATGCGATATTTATACCGATGTTGACGGGGTATATACCACCGACCCGCGCATTGTTGCCCGCGCGCGTAAATTAAAAGCAGTCACATATGAAGAAATGTTGGAATTGGCCAGTGTGGGGGCAAAGGTTTTGCAAACCCGCTCGGTCGGTTTGGCCATGAAAGAAGGGGTAAAGGTTCAGGTTTTATCCTCCTTTACCGACGAAAATGCCCCCAATGCAGATAGCATCCCCGGCACAATGATTGTCAGCGATGAAGAGCTGGAAAAAATGGAATTGGAGAATGAAATAGTGGAACGCCAACTCATCACCGGTATCGCCCATGATAAAAATGAGGCAAAACTTACCCTTACCCGTGTGCCCGATTTACCCGGCGCAGTATCAAATATTTTTGCCCCCTTGGCCGATGCCGCCATTAACGTGGATATGATAATTCAAAATGTGGGCCGTGATAAGGGCGAAACCGATGTGACATTTACCGTGCCACAGGCCGATTTGGTCCGCTGCACCTCTATTTTGGAAAATGCGCGGGAGAAAATCGGATTTAACCGCCTTATTTCAGATACCAAAGTCGCCAAAATATCGGTTGTCGGTGTTGGTATGAAAAGCCATGCCGGCGTTGCCAGCACTATGTTTACATCTTTGGCGGACCGCAAAATCAACATACAGGCGATTTCCACATCGGAAATTAAGGTCAGCGTGCTGATTGATGAAGATGAAACCGAGCTGGCCGTGCGTGTGCTGCACACTGCCTATGGGCTTGATGCGGAATAAAAACTAAATTTAATATTCATAATCAAACCGGCTGAGAGCAATTTCAGCCGGTTTTTTTGCGTTTGTGATTTGTAAAAAAAAAATTCACAAATAATGAAGAAATAAAGTGCGCGCGGACCAATGGGGGGGAGAAAAAGCCCGCGCGCGATGCCCATAAAGGGCATATATTTATGCTATATCAAAACGATCAGCATCCATAATTTTTGCCCATGCATTGGCAAAATCTTTCACAAATTTGGCTTCATTGCCATTTTCTGCGTAAAATTCTGACATTGCGCGAAGCTGTGCATGCGAACCAAAAATCAAATCGGCACGGCTGGCTTTCCATTTTTCTGCACCGCTGGCCCGGTCTGTTCCGACAAATTCTTCGTCATTGCTGCCTTCAACCGCGCTCCACACGACATCCATGCTTAACAAATTGGCGAAAAAGTCGTTGGTCAACTGGCCTTTTCTTTCGGTAAAGACGCCATGTTCGCGATTGCCGCTATTTGCGCCCAAAACACGAAGACCGCCGACCAAAACAGTCATTTCGGAAATGGAAAGCCCTAATAAATCAGCACGATCAATCAATAATTCCTCAGTGCGCACCGACATTTTTGATTTTAGATAATTTCTAAAGCCATCTGCCTGTGGCTCCATTACCTCAAAACTTTCAACATCGGTTTGCTCTGCGCTGGCATCGCCCCTGCCGGTTGTAACGGGGATGGAGATTTCCATTCCGGCGGCCTTTGCTGCGGCCTCAACCGCTGCAGTGCCACCAAGAACAATCAAATCGGCGATGGATATATTGGCACTGCCTTTAATTTCTTCCAGCTTTGATATCACATGCGACAATTCCTCTGGATCATTTACTGCCCATCCATTTTGTGGGGCAAGCCGCACGCGCGCACCATTTGCACCGCCACGATGGTCGGATTTGCGATAGGTGGATGCCGATGCCCATGCCGCCTTGACCAATTGAGGAATGCTAAGCCCGCTATTCAAAATCGCCTTTTTAAATTCGGCAATTTCGGCATCGCTTAATGCAGTGCCCGCAGGAACAGGATCTTGCCAAATCAAATCTTCGGCAGGGACTTCAGGTCCAACATAACGCGCCTTTGGCCCCATATCGCGGTGGCAAAGTTTGAACCAAGCACGCGCAAATGCGTCATCCAAGGCCGCCTGATTATTGCGGAAATTTTCCGAAATTTTGCGATATTCAGGATCGGTTTTTAACGCCAAATCTGCGGTCGTCATCATGGTCGGCACTTTTTTGCCTGCATCATGCGCGGCAGGTGCCATATCTTCTTCTTTTTGATTTATTGGCTGCCATTGATGTGCGCCTGCGGGGCTTTTCACCAATTCATACTCATAATCCATCAACAGGCGGAAATAATTGCCATTCCACTGCGTTGGTGTGGATGACCATGAACCTTCGATTCCGCTGGTAATGGCATGAGCGCCAACGCCGCTTTCAAATCCACTGGTCCAACCCAAACCTTGCTGTGTAATATCGCCGCCTTCTGGCGCTTCACCGACCAAGGCAGCATCGCCTGCGCCATGTGCCTTGCCAAATGCGTGGCCACCGGCGACCAATGCAACGGTTTCTTCGTCATTCATTCCCATACGAGCAAATGTTTCACGAATATCGCGGGCGGACAAAGCGGGATCTGGATTGCCGCCTGGGCCTTCGGGATTAACATAAATCAACCCCATTTGAATCGCGGCCAATGGGTTTTCAAGCTCCAATTGCTTATCGGGATCAATACGGGTTTGCACGCCTTCGCTTACCCATTGATCTTCATTGCCCCAATAAACGGTTTCTGGTTCAAACACATCGGCGCGGCCGCCGCCAAATCCAAATACCGGACCGCCCATTGATTCAATGGCAACATTTCCAGCAAGAATATATAAATCGGCCCAGCTGATTTGCTGACCATATTTTTGTTTAATCGGCCATAATAAACGGCGCGCTTTATCCAAATTGCCATTGTCGGGCCAGCTGTTTAACGGGGCAAAACGTTGCTGTCCGCTATTGCCGCCGCCACGACCATCGGCGGTGCGATATGTGCCCGCAGCATGCCATGCCATGCGAATGAAAAATGGGCCATAATGACCATAATCGGCGGGCCACCACGGCTTGCTATCGGTCATCAAATCGCGAATATCTTTTTTCAATTGCTGATAATCGATTTTTTCAAATGATTTGGCATAGTTGAAATCGGCATCAACAGGATCAGTGCGCCGACCTGATTGTTGCAAAATTTCCATATTTAAAGCCTTTGGCCACCAATCACGATTGCTGCGCCCCATTAACGGGCGTGCCTCGCCATGCATTACCGGACATTTTGATATATCGTTCATAAAATCTCGCCTTTCCTATTTCATTTAATCTGCACTTTATATGCACCTATAAAATAAATTGTGCAAATCGATTAAACTTCTTCCTGTAATCGATTTTACCACTTAAAACTATCTGAGGAAACTGCTCAATATTGGCTTTACCATTTATTTATTTCCTTGCTCCTTTCACATTTTGGACGCTAAAGCAGGAAATTAAAACATATCGTAAATAATAATTATTTCAATATTACGTAGGGTAAAGTAGAATTTTATGAGTAATTTATCAACGTTAATGCAGCGCGGCACCGAATTTTTGGGCTGTGACACCGCCATTATGTGCGGCGCGATGAGCTGGGTCTCTGAACGTCATTTGGTCAGTGCCATTTCAAATGCGGGAGGATTTGGGGTGATTGCATGCGGCGCAATGACGCCGGAATTATTGGACAATGAAATTGCAGCGACCAAGGCGATGACCCAAAAACCATTTGGTGTAAACCTTATCACCATGCATCCACAGCTTTTCGACCTTATCGCCATTTGCGATAAGCATAAGGTCAGCCATATTGTTCTTGCCGGTGGTCTGCCGCCAAAGGGCAGTTTAGAGGCGATTAAGGCCACCGGCGCAAAGGTGGTCTGTTTTGCCCCGGCCCTAACATTAGCAAAAAAATTCATCCGTTCGGGTGTTGATGCACTGGTTATTGAGGGGATGGAAGCAGGCGGCCATATTGGCCCGGTGGCAACATCGGTCTTGGCGCAGGAAATCCTGCCCGAAGTGGCCGACCAAATTCCCGTTTTTGTGGCAGGCGGCATCGGGCGTGGTGATTTAATGGCCAGCTATCTTCGCATGGGGGCATCGGGCGTGCAAATGGGCACTATTTTCGCCTGCGCTACCGAATCCATCGCCCATGAAAATTTCAAAAAGGCGTTTTTCCGTGCCAATGCCCGCGATGCAGTGGCCAGCGTGCAAATTGACCCGCGCCTTCCCGTTATTCCCGTTCGCGCCTTAAAAAATAAAGGCACAGAGGAATTTACGGCCAAACAACGCGAAGTCGCCAATTTATTGGATGAGGGCAAGGTCGATATGATGGAGGCCCAATTGCAAATTGAACATTATTGGGCGGGGGCACTGCGCCGTGCGGTGGTTGATGGCGATGTTGAAAATGGGTCAATTATGGCGGGCCAATCGGTTGGCATGGTGACAAAGGAACAGCCCGTGGCCGATATTATTGCGCAAATTATGAAAGAGGGCGAGGCGGCGCTTTCATAAAAATATTCACATAACAGGTCCGCGATGAAGATTAAGGGGCGCGAAGACCTGCCCTCATCTCGCTTATCGTCGATATTTTATGACGTTTGTCGAATTATAATGGGTCGCTGCTTGCCGCGATGATGGCTTTCGTCCATATTTATGGAAAATGGGGGTTATTATGGAAATAGATACAGGCGAAGCTGAAATAATATTACAGGAAATTAAAGGTAGCTACAGCCGCCTTACCCCACTTGATCCTGCCTATGTCAATGTTTTGCGCCTGTCATTTGGCTTGCTTGCGCTGCCTATTTTAATTGGCGCGGGCGTTTTGGAATTTGCCGAGCTGCTGCCCATGGGCAGTATCATCATTCCTGTAATTTTTATTATTGCATCATTATTATGGCGGCTGCCCATGCGGAAATATCGCAGATGGGGATATGATATGGCCGATGATAGATTGGAAATTGAGCGCGGATTCCTATTTTACCAAAATAGCATTGTGCCATTTAGCCGCGTGCAACATGTGGATGTCGGGCAAGGGCCGATTGAACGGATTTTCGGCATGGCGCATTTAATTTTATATACAGCGGGTCAACATAATAGCCATGTCACCCTGCCTGGTCTGACCCGTGATCAAGCAGAACAAATGCGCGACACTGCTCGCCATTATATTCGCAAAGCAAATATATGATGGATATTGGAAATAGCGGGAATAGCGAAAATATCTCCCCCCCTCCGCCATCAGCGCAGCAGCCAATTTTGCAAGACGCGCATATCAATATACCCAAAAGGACAAGCTTTTTGGGTATATTCATCAATATTATCGCCGGATTGCCCAATTTAATATTTCCTATGTTTGCAGGCATTTATGGTATTCAAAAAATTGAAAATATAGCCATTCCCTTTATCATCATGGGGGTAATTTTGCTCACTTTATTAACATATTGGTTAATATGGCTGCGCTTTACCTATATTTGTGATGAGGATGAAATCCGCATTGAAAGCGGGATAATATCACGCAATATCCGCACCATCTCTTATGACCGGATTCAGGATGTTAGTATTGAACAAAATCTGATTGCACAAATTTTAAGACTGGCCCAAGTAAAATTTGAAACAGGATCGGGCAAGGGCGATGATGCAAAATTACGTTTTGTAACCCAGAAAGAGGCGGATAATTTACGTAATTTGGTTCGCCGTCAAAAAAATGCGCCATACGCCAGTTCATCCCATAATAATGGTGAGCGCCCCGCCGATGATATAGAAATGGATGCGCCCCAGCATATTATTTTTCAAATGGATGATATGCGGATAATCATTTTTGGGTTTTTTCAATTTTCGCTTATTATCTTTGCCGTTTTGGCCGGTGCTGCCCAACAATTTGATTTCCTATTGCCTTTTGAAATTTGGGATTGGAAACATTGGGTTCAATTATTTACTGGAACAGATTTTAATATAGAAAAATACGGATTTGCAGCGCGTGTTTTCGGCGCATTATCGGCCATTTTCTCCCTTATCTTCATTGGCATAATAACTGGCATTACCCAGACATTATTACGCGAATATGGCTATAAATTGCGCTTAATGGGCGCTGGCTTTCGCCGGACTCGCGGCCTGATGAACAAAAGCGATGTGATTATCGCCATTAACAAAATTCAAGCAGCCGTCATTACCAGCGGCGCAATACGTAAAATTTGGGGTTGGCATGGCCTTAAATTTATCAGCCTGGCGCATGATATTGGCGATGATGGAAAGCAAGCAAGCGACCATATTGCTGCACCATTTGCACATTTAAATGAAATTAACGCCATATTGGCCCACACCAAAATTGATACCGATAGCGAGGGCTTAACATTTCATCGCACTGCGCATCAAAGCTGGTGGCTGGGCCTATTATTCATCATCCCCCTGCCCATATTGGGCATTGCCATTGCGTCATATATCTCCGGTGCGCCAATATATTGGACATATGGATTTTTCATTTTTGCCATTGCGACCAGTTATTTTTCATGGACGCGAACAAAATGGGCAATGAATGATGACTTTATCTATCATCAAACCGGCTGGTGGAATCAAAAATTCACCATATTGCCGCAGGATAATGTGCAATCAATTTCTGTTGTCCAAGGGCCTATTATGAAAAAATTGGGTCTGGCGCGTATAAAATTTGGCATTGGCGGTGGATATATCTCCATCGGTCATATTGATGCAAACAAAGCATATTATATGCAGCATTTATTGGCGAACAGGGTCGCGCCAGTTGATTTTAGCAAATTAAACAAATGATTTAATGGCTTAAAACTCAATTTTATTGGTTTCTATCGCCTTGCCATCCATATGCTTCATCGCCATGACAACCTGTCTATTGGTCCAATTTATGTCAATTTGGCCATAATTTGGCACAGACCATAGCCCGCCCAAACGCACATTATCTGGCTCTCTCTCGCCATCATCTCCCTTGCCAAAGGCAAAGTTTAACGATGAAGATGTAAATTCATAAATGGGTTTCTTTCCCGCCCCTTTATCATATTTATAAAAAGCCGCCGCATGGCGATCTCCAGACAGGAATATCGCATTTGCGATATTTTTGCTGTCCAACAAATTATATAATCGCGCCCGCTCCTTGGGGAAATTCACCCACCCTTCATATCCATGGGCGCTGGTTAATATTTGTGTGGAGGAAATAATAAAGCGCAAATCAGCAGGCTTGCTCAATTCAGCGGCCAGCCATTTCCACTGCGCATCGCCCAAAATTGTGGCGTCTTCATTTTCATTAGGGATATACCAACCCAGCGGCGGTGACTTTTCACGATAGGGCAAACGCGCCAAATCGGAACGGAAAAATCGAGTGTCCAGCATGATGAACTGAACACGTTTGCCCTGCGGCCCAACAATTCGGCTTTCATAAACGCCGGGCCGCGTTTTCACTTCATCGCTTACCTGCCAATAATTTTCGTAAATTTTTTCGGCCCATTCCTTATACGCATATGTGCCGCCCGCATCATTTGCGCCATAATCATGGTCATCCCATGTTGTCATCATTGGCACCTGCCCGCGAAAATTGGCAAATTCCGCGCGGCTGGAAAGCCGTCTATAACTATCCGAAAGGGTGGGAATATTGGCCGCATTGGTGCTGCCCGTATCGCCATAGACATTATCACCAATCAACAAAAATAATTGCGGATTTTGCGCGCCAATTTGGTTCCAAAATTCCATATCGCGATTTTCATTAACGCAAGAGCCAAAGGCAAATCGGGTCAGCACTTCATTATCGGATAATGTCGCCGCCATTGGCGCAGTGGGCAGGCTATCCTTCAATCCAGCATAATAAGGTCGCAGAGCCTCCTGCGCGGTCATTGGCGGCTGATTATCATCATTTTTTTCCGCCGCAATTACTGCTGATTTTTCAGATTGGCTGGTAATTGGACCGGCGGTATAATAGTTGGTCGTAGTTGAACAACCAGACAAAATCGCCACAGAACAAGCCGATAAAATCGCGCCTTTATAAATGGGGTTCATATGTGCTGCCTCCATATATTTCAGCTATTTTTATCGGCCCAATCCTTGGTCCAATTTTATGACAATTTGAAGTCATCCATCAAAGAAAATCAATATACCCGTTTTTTCGGTTTAATATATTCTATTTCCTCGGTCAGGGTGAATTCATGAACGGGGCGATAATCAATTTTCACCTCGCCAGCACCGCGCGCCTTATCCGGTCCGCCCCATCCATCAAATGTGGTGGTGGTGTGCTTCATCCAATTTTTATCGTCGCGATCGGGATAATCTTCCTGCATATGCGCACCGCGAGATTCCTTGCGGTTGGCGGCGGCATGCATGGTGACCATTGCTTGGCTGATAAGGTTATCAAGCTCCATCGTTTCGATTAAATCGGTATTCCAAATCATTGAACGGTCAGTCACGCCAATATCGGACATGCTGTCATATACTTTGCCAAGCTCAACCTTGCCGGCCTCCAACAGCTCATTATCGCGGAAAACAGCGGCATGTTTTTGCATGGTTTTTTGCATTTTCAACCTTATGTCTGCAGTGGGCGTGCCACCCTTTGCATAACGGAAATGGTCCAAACGACCCAATGACATATCGGTTGAATTTTTCGGCAATGGACGATGCGCAGTGCCCGGTTTAATTTTTTCGGCCAATCTTTTGCCTGTTGCACGGCCAAATACCACCAAATCGATAAGGCTGTTTGAACCCAAACGGTTCGCACCATGCACAGACACACATGCCGCCTCACCCACGGCGAATAATCCCGGGACAACATGATCAGGATTGCCATTTGTGGGATTAACCACCTCACCATGATAATTGGTGGGAATACCGCCCATATTATAATGCACCGTTGGCACAACAGGCAATGGTTGGCGGGTTAAATCGCGCCCTGCGAAAATTTTACCTGTTTCGGTAATGCCTGGCAGACGCTCTGCCAAAATGGCGGGATCAATATGGTCGAGATGCAGGTGGATATGATCACCCTCTGCGCCCACGCCGCGCCCTTCACGAATTTCCGCCGCCATTGATCGCGATACCACATCGCGGCTGGCCAAATCCTTTGCCGATGGGGCATAACGTTCCATAAAGCGCTCACCCTCTGAATTGGTCAGATAGCCGCCCTCACCGCGCGCACCCTCGGTAATTAAAACGCCCGCGCCATAAATGCCCGTGGGGTGGAATTGCACAAATTCCATATCCTGCAATGGTAAACCAGCGCGTAATACCATGCCGCCGCCATCGCCGGTGCAGGTATGCGCCGATGTTGCCGAGAAATAGCAACGGCCATATCCGCCTGTGGCCAACACCACGCCATGGCTGCGGAAACGGTGGATTGAACCATCCTCCATACACATGGCAATGACGCCGCGACATTCCGGTCCATCAGGGCCATCTTCCATAATCAAATCAATGGCGAAATATTCAATAAAGAAATCCGCATCATATTTTAATGATTGTTGGTATAGGGCGTGTAACATCGCATGACCGGTGCGGTCGGCGGCGGCGCAAGTGCGCTGTGCTGCTGGACCTTCGCCCATATTTTGCATCATGCCGCCAAAGGGGCGCTGATAAATTTTACCTTCACTGGTGCGGGAAAATGGCACACCTGCATGTTCCAATTCATAAACCGCAGCGGGTGCCTCACGGCACAAATATTCAATTGCATCCTGATCGCCCAGCCAATCTGAACCCTTTACTGTGTCGAACATATGCCATGTCCAATGGTCAGGCCCCATATTACCAAGGCTGGCCGCAATGCCGCCCTGCGCAGCAACAGTATGGCTGCGTGTGGGGAATACTTTGGTGATACATGCGGTTTTCAATCCCGCCTCTGCACTGCCCATTGTTGCACGAAGGCCAGAGCCACCCGCACCAACAACAACTGTATCATAACTATGGTCGATAATTTTATATGCATTGTCGGACATTATGCAGGCACTCCAGCAAAGGCTAATTTCGTAATAACAAAGATTCCAAAGACGCTACCGCCAATGGCGTAAATATATAATAATGCCATCGCACCGATTTTTAATCCATCATCATGGACATAATCCTCAATCAACACCTGCATCCCCAATTTAATGTGCCAAAAAATGCTGGCCACCATTAAAATCATGGGAACAGCAACTAATGGCATGGACAGCCATCCGGCCAATGTTTCATATTCATAATTGGGCAGCATCAATAATGATGCAATTAACCACCCCATCAATAACGCATTGGTCAGCGCGGTAAAACGTTGCACCAACCAATGATGCGCACCTGATTTGGCCGATCCCAATCCGCGAACGCGTCCGATTCCTGTTCCATTACCCATTGGTTACACTCCCTGAAGCATAAAAAATATACGCCCAAAGGGCCGTTGTGCATAAAATAGCAGCGATAAAGACAATGATTGACCAGCTTTTATTACTGGTCAATTCATAACCCGCGCCAATGTCGAGGACAAAATGGCGAATACCGGAAAATAAATGTTGAAAAAATGTCCAGCTAAGACCGATTAAAATGACATAGCCGATATTATACCATGCAAGACAATCTTTAAATGATTGAAAGGATTCTGGTCCATTTGCCAAAGCATATAGCCACCAAAGCAATAATATCCCGCCGGCCACGGCCAAAATATTACCCGTCATGCGGTGAAAAATTGATATCGCCATATGCGGCCCCCATTTATACACCTGCAAATGCGGTGAAATGGGACGAGTTTGCTTTTTATCCATCAATCATAACCCTGTATTTATTTAATATAAACTGTGCGTCATATTTTTTATAATATTCAGCCCAGCCTTATACCAGCTTTTCTTTATAGCTGCTATTTACGCAATTAAATCAGGGGTGCAAGCGAAACCCCAATTTTTTCTAAATAATATGCTAAATTTTCACCAGATTTTTATGGCTAACAATCTATTAACCATTTTGTGCCAAATGTAAAAACACATCACATTTAATATTTATTTGGGTGACTCAAATGGGTGCGTTCAAACCAAATAATATATTATTTAACTAGGAATAGCGCGATTATGACGAGCACAGGACATTTTGAAAAGAACGCAATCGAGTTGATACGCACATTTGACCCAAATGGCGAACATGCCAAATCATGCCGTATAATCGGTACAATGCTTGAAAATGATTTAGAAGAAGTGTGCGCAGAATATTGGAATTTCTGGCTTTCACGTGGTTTTTTCAGTGAACTAAACGACAAAAAAATGTTCAAAATGGCCGTTGACCGCATTGTCCCCTATCTTCGCGACCGTTTACAAAATGACGAAGATGCCCAATGGGTAAAATGGATTGAAAAACATATTGTGATGTTGTTTGAACGCAAAGTGCCCTTGGGCCTGTTATTGGCGTCGACTCACCATATAAATAATTGCATGTCACAAAAAATGTTTAATCACAAAACAGAGGAAAATATTTCCGACCTGACATCCGCTTTAATGGCGAATTGCAGTTTGGAATTGGCATTATATGCCCATGCCTATGCCGAGGCGGATAAAAATAATATCAACATGTTGCGCAGCGAACAAAGCGTTGCATTTGAAATGGAAATCGGCGGCTTTACCCAAGAAATCGCCAATCAATCCGAACGTTTGCGTGAACAAAGCTCTCAATCGGCAAATATGGCGCGCGGCATGTTGGACAAGGCATTTGAGGTTGCCACCGCATCGGAACAATCCGCCGTCGCCATGCGCGAGGCAGCCCAAACAGCAGCCGGATTGATTCGCGCAATTGAGGACACACGCAATGATGTGATTAGCGCGTCGAAAGTATCTGCCAGATTGTTGGAACAATCCGAATTTTCAACCAGCGCGGGCAGCACATTGGTCGAACAATCGCAATCAATCGAATCCATTTTAGGTTTAATTCGCGATATTGCCGGACAGACAAATTTGCTTGCCCTAAACGCCACCATTGAGGCGGCACGGGCCGGTGATGCAGGGCGAGGTTTTGCAGTGGTTGCGCAGGAGGTTAAAAGCCTTGCCCACCAAACCGCGCAGGCCACCGACGATATTGCCAATAAAATTTCCGATATTCAAAATGCAACCCAAACCACGGTTGAATCAAATAATGTCATGAAACAAACCGTGGATGAGTTGGAATTATTTTCTGCGCGATTGCGCCAATCAATGGAAGATCAGGCACAAACCGTGATGACCATTACCGCATCGGTTGACGAAACTGCCTTGGCCGCCGACCTTATGTCATCCACCATTTCCACCATACGCGGTGATACCGAATTGGTGGTTGAGGAAATGTCCTCTCTTGCCGATGGATTGGGCAAGGTGGATAGCCAAATTAGCGCGCTGGAGAAAAATTCAAATACTTTCTTAAAGAAAATTTCCAACGGGTAAGTTTTTTAATCAATACGCCTTTGGGGCTTTCCATCCGGCCTCCCATTGCCTAAACATTGGCGATGAACAAAAATAAACATATTTATGTCACCGGCGCCAGCCGGGGCATTGGCGCAGCAATTGCCCTTAATCTGGCCGAAAAGGGCCACAAAATTATAGCTCAGCATAGCGGCGCAAATTTAAATATTAAACCGCCGCACCCCAATATACATTATATCATAGCGGATTTCGCCAATGTTAATGCCGTCAGCAAATCATGGGACGAGGCGCAAAAAATATGGGACGGAAAAATTGATATTTTAATCAATAATGCCGGCATTTTTACCTCAAATCCAATTATCAATGCCGATGATAACTGGCTGTCCAATTGGCAATCAACCATCGATATAAATTTAACCGCTGCGGCCATTTTATCGCGCCATGCGGTCATGAGTTGGTTGAATGATGAGGGGGTAAATAATGCCGCCATGAATAATAGCAGCGAAATTATTGTTAAAGGCCGGATTATCAATATCTCCAGCCGCGCTGCACATCGCGGGGATTCGCCCGACCATTGGCACTATGCCGCCGCAAAGGGGGGAATGGTTTCCATGACAAAAACAATCGCACGGGCATATGCCGCGCATGAAATTTTGGCCTTTTCCATCTGCCCCGGATTTACCATGACGGGCATGGCCGATGAATATTTGCAAAGCAGGGGCGGCGAAAAATTGCTGCGCGATATTCCACTGGGCCGTGTTGCCACCCCGCAAGAAATTGCCGAAATTGCGTCATTTTGCGCGCTAAACGCCCCGCCCAGCATGACCGGCGCGGTCATGGATGTGAACGGAGCAAGCTATGTCAGATAATGAAAATATGCCCGATAATGGAAATAATCCACCGCTCTATTCATATAATGAAGATGAAAGTGGAAGCTGGAAATGCACCATTAACTGTTCGCGAATTGAGGCGCAGGCCATTGCCGATTTTGATGATATCGCCCTGTTTTTTGACGAAACACCCACCATTGTCGCGCGCGAAACTGTGCCCGATGATCATCAAAGCTGGGTCGCGGAATTTTATTTAAATAGCGAGATTAAGCCGGAACAAGTGGCAGTATTTTTGAGCAATATTTTGCCAGAGGCAGATTTAGGCCATGATGTAAATATTATTTTTGTGCCCCATGAAGATTGGGTAACGTTAAGCCAACAAGGGATGGAGCCGCTGCATATTGGTCGATTTTATGTACATGACAGCAATTGCGCGCCAAGCCAAAATCCCCAAATTCGCAATTTTGAAATAAATGCATCTCAGGCATTTGGCACCGGCCATCATGAAACCACCGCCGGATGTTTGCAACAAATTGATAATTTATCAATAAATGACGCATCTTTTTCAAATATTGCCGATATTGGCACCGGCACCGGATTATTGGCATTTGCGGCGCAGCATTTATGGCCACAGGCGCATATTTTAGCCAGCGATATTGACCCCATTGCCATTGACATGGCCGCACGTTTTGCCGCTGCAAATGATATTCACATTGGCGAGGCAGCGGGTCAATTATCATTGTGTGTCGCCAGCGGGACTGACCATCCACAAATTATGGGCCGTGCGCCCTATGATTTGTTAATTGCCAATATTTTGGCCGGCCCTTTGGTGGAACTTGCCCCCGCCTTTGCCAATATTGCCGCGACAAATGGCAGCTTAATCCTTGCCGGATTGCTGAATAATCAATCGGCAACGGTGATTGCCGAATATGAAAAATATGGGTTTCAACTTGTCTCGCAACATGCAAATGGCGACTGGCCCACATTAAT
Source organism: Sphingorhabdus lutea (assembly GCF_001889025.1). Classification (GTDB taxonomy): domain Bacteria; phylum Pseudomonadota; class Alphaproteobacteria; order Sphingomonadales; family Sphingomonadaceae; genus Sphingorhabdus_B; species Sphingorhabdus_B lutea. The sequence goes on from NZ_CP018154.1 coordinate 2,125,823, forward strand.
GTTCAAACGCATTTTGCAAAATGGTGTTCGTGAAACCTATATCCACAATGGAAAGACCAGCCAGACAGATGGTGATTATGGCGAATGGTAATGTGAAAATTTATTGTAATTGCAATAATTTAGCAGGATCAAAAAATTCCGCCGCATCGCCCACATTAAATGGTCGGCCAATATAAAATCCTTGCAAATAATCCACCGGCAAAGCCCGTAAAATCATTTTGTGATCTTCGCTTTCCACGCCCGTTGCCACGACGGGCATGTTAATAGATCGCAGCAACATCAATAAACCATGATATAAATCCAGCGCGCGCGGGCAATTGCGCGCCTCATGCAATAAATGATGATCAATTTTCACCATCTCGATTTTCATTTTTTGCAGCACGCTGATAGCGGCAAGACCAGAGCCAAAATCATCCAAAATCACCCCAACACCGCGCGACTGCAAAATATTTAAAATCTTTATCATCGCATCCAAATCAGTGACCAGCGATGTTTCTTTCAATTCAATTTTTAATCTGGTCAGATCAAAATCGCGGCTATCTGCCAATTTAACCAATTTTTGCAGCGACCTTTTTGACATGATTTCCCGCGCACTCATATTGAAAGATATCCAGATATTTTGCGGCCAAAAATCCATGCTTTCCAATAATTTTATGAATAAATGCTCGGATAATTTATCCATCAAGCCCATATCTTGCGCAACTTGCAAAAACTCTCTTGGCGACACATCCCCTATATGCGGAATTTTCCAACGGGCAAGCGCCTCTAAACCAACAATATGATGGCTATTTGAGCTTAATATTGGTTGGAATAATAGCTGAATTTTTGCAAATTCCGTTTCATTGGTTAATGCATTTTCAATCGCGGAACGGCGCTTTAATGCCTCCTCCATTGATTGGATAAAGGGCCTATATTTGCTTTGGCGCGATTTTTTTGCGCTATAAAGCGCAATATCTGCACGTTTCAGCATTTGTTCAAATTTAACATCCCGTTTAACCGAGAAACTTGACCCTATTCCCGCCCCAACATTATGGAAAACGCCATTTATTTCAATTTGTTTTGTAAGTGATGTAATAATCAATCTAGCCAAGGCGCTGATTTTAGATTGGGTTGCATTATAAACCAATATCGCAAATTCATCGCCGCCCAATCGTGCCAAATGCTGCCCTTCACCTAAGCATTTTTCAAATCTTTGCATCGAAATTTTCAACACCTCATCACCAACATCATGGCCATAGGTGTCATTGACCATTTTAAAACCGTTTAAATCTATCAACAATAAACCAACGCCATTTTCCTTTTGCCTTGGCGTTAGGGCATCAAGCCAGCCGACAAATGCGCGCCGATTTGGTAATAATGTTAAAGCGTCCTGATTGGCCAATCGGTGGGCACGTGCTTTTTCAAACCCAATTAACATATTGGACCGGACCATGGTTTTTAACTGTTCCCACTGGGCCTGAACCATTTTTGTAACCAATAAACCGATGATGGTTAAATTAAGCCCGCCCAAAGCCAAATTTCCATCACCCACAATGGCTAAACTGACCGAAATGGGAACAGCCCCGAATAAGATAACTATATAGGCTGCGCTGGGCATGCTTAAAAGGCAATATGTGCATGTAATACAACTTAAAATTGCAAAAAAACCGGCATAATATCTATCTTGCGGGTTCATTAAAACCATGCCAGTTATTGCCCAATAACCAAGTAATAGGGTGAATAAAAGCGCGACAATATTTACTATATAAAGCTTTTGTTGAACTTGCTTTGCCCGCAATTTTGCCGTCGGTGCAATATCGCGCCGCCAATATATCATTCGTATCAGCGCACCGACACATAATAATAACGGAAAACCAAAAGCAAAAATGGGGCTCACCGATTCACTAATCACAATGGCAAGGAATAAGCTGTTGATAACCAATAATGAATATAGGATGGGTATTTGTTTTTTAATCGCGGCAAATTGCTCACGCATCAACGATGCGCTGTGCCCGCGCATGCTAAATTCCAACCAAATTTTTTGAGCCGCGCCCAACAACACAGATAATTCTCCTATATGAATTTTGGCATAGAGGAGACACCTTAATTATTTATAAAAAAGTCGATATATTCACCGCTTTTTGAATAATTTTATTATATTATAAAATTGAAATCGACAATCACCGCGCCAAATATTTTATGTTTTTAATTGGGCATATTTTTGGCTGCCCCGATGCAATATGATGTCCGTGTCAATTAAGTCGGCGATTTTAATATCGGGCAATTGTTCCAACCCACGATATAGCGGGCCGAAATCGGTTTCCACCGTCGCCTTTAACAAATCATCCAAAGATTCAATCACAAAATAATTTTGTTGATAATCATCGATACGATATTCGGTGCGCATAATACGCTGTAAATCAAACATTATTCTGTTCGGGCTGCCATCATCCAATGCGAAAATACTCTCGCCATAGCTTGAAACGATACCCGCCCCATAAATACGCAGCTCCCCATCCTCTTTAATCAAGCCAAACTCTACCGTATACCAATATAATCGGGCCAAATGGTCCAACGCATCATATTCCAAACTACGCAGCCCGCCCTTGCCATATGCCTGCATATAATCGGCAAAAACAGGATCAGCCAGCATCGGCACATGGCCAAAAACATCATGGAAAATATCCGGTTCTTGTAAATAATCCAATTGATGCGGTTTACGAATGAAATTACCCGCCGGAAATCGGCGATTGGCAAGATGGTCAAAAAACACATCATCAGGGACAAGGCCAGGAACAGCCACAACCTGCCATCCTGTTGCTGCAATCAATCTTTCATTCAATATCGCATAATCAGGGATGCCGGGTTTTTCCAATTTCAATACGTCTATGCCCTGCATAAAGGCGCGGCAGGCCCGCCCAGGCAACATTTTGCTCTGCCGTGCGAATAAATGATCCCACATTTCATGCTCATCTTGGGTAAAATTATCCCAATTTTGATCAACCGTCCAATCCTCGCGGCTATGGGCGGGACGCTGTGTATAAACGTGCAGATCATCTTGTGACATAGGTGAAAATCTCTATTGCTATGCGGCATATTTCCGCAAATTTTGAAAAACAAGTTACATTGGATACCATAATATATCTTATGCTGTAAAGCGAATGTGATGTCGTTTATCGGTGAAAAATAGGGGTCAAAAATCTAATAACCCATTACGGTTTAACACTGTGACGCCGCCATATTCACGTTTCACCAAATTGCTTTTTTCCATTTTTTCCAAAAGCCCCGATATTGTAACGCGTGAAAGCCCCAATAGCTCGCCTAATTCCTGTTGTGTAACAGGTATATGGACCGGCATTTCAAGCCCGCGGCACATGCTATATAAATTATAACTTAATCGCCAGGATGCCGAACGGTGGCGTTCTTTGATAAATGTATCAACCAAAATTTGAAATTGTTTGGAAAGAATGGCGGTCACCATGGATAATATTTTAATATCAGAATGAACAATATTGTTAAATTTACGCGCATCAATTTTGTAAATCTCGGTTTCACCCATAACCAACGCATCAACAACCCGTGTAAAGCCACCCAATGTGGCAAGCTCGCCAAAACTATCCCCCTGCCCCATAATGATGATTAAATGAAATTTACCATCCTGATCATGTTGCCCCAATTTCACTCGGCCCTTTTTAATCAACCAAATACTATCCACATCATCACCAGTAATGGCCAGACTCTCGCCGCCCTTATATTTTTTTAACCGTGCATCAGATAATATTTTATCCACCACTTCGATTGGCAGGCTGGAGATAAGGCTGGGAAAATCAGCATTATTTCCCATAAATCCATATTTAGTTGGTGATTGTAAATTATTTAACATTCTAAATCATCCTTTACGATTATATAGAGGGTCTTGGCAAGCCTTTAGGTCGCACCATGAGGAGGAGAGAGGGATTTGGAATATTCAACAATAGCTATATTAGCGATTTATTTCGCATTTGGTTTATTGGAATTATCTAAATCAAATTTATTTGCCAAGGAAGAACAAACATTTGATGACGGTGTTGTTGAAATTGTGGGAACTTCGGCTCTTTTACTTTTTACACAACCCTTCATCTTGGTTTCGGCGCAATTCATTTTGGGGGAAATTGCGCCACAGTGGAAGGGTGCATTGACGGACATATCTATATGGGCCGCCATTGCACTCTTCCTTATTTTTGATGATATGACACAATATTGGTGGCACCGTGCATCGCATAGTTTTTCATGGCTATATAATCTGCACCGTGCACATCATAATGCCCGATATATGAGCATAAGGTTGGTTTATCGTAACAATATTTTTTATTATTTTTTAATGCCCGGCATTTGGTTTTCCGGCGCGTTAATTTATTTGGGGCTTGGCTGGGTCTATGCTGGATATATAATCGTTAAATTAACGGTGATTATCGGTGCACATAGCGATGTTGCGTGGGACAAGCCGCTTTATAAAATAAAATGGTTATCGCCCATAATGTGGGTGGTAGAGCGCACCATTTCCACACCAGCCACGCATCATGCGCATCATGGCCGCCATTATGATGACCCCGCGGTAAATTATAAGGGCAATTTTGGTAATTTATTATTTTTCTGGGACGTTATTTTCGGCACAGCGAAAATCACCCGCACCTATCCACAAAATTATGGTGTAGAAAATTTGCCAGACGCCACCTTGGGTCAACAATTATTATGGCCCATTTTTCCAGAAAATAAGGATTAATCATCCCGCATCGTAAATGTACGCGACGCAAGAAGGCCAAAGCTATGCTCATCGCCTACTTTCAAATTTCCGCTGGCAAATTGTTCCTTTAATCTTTGCCCATCTCGTAAGCGATATTCCGCGACAATTTGTTTGCGTGCATTGGCCGAAATGCCCATTTTTTGCATCGCTTTATCGCCCAAGATAATCGCAGATTCCAATATCTCCCGCACGCTGATAATATCCTTATCCGGCATTAATTCCAATGTTTGCCGCCGATCAAAACTGCGCACAAATATATTGGCATGGGGGAAACTTTCCCTAATCGGAATAATGCTTTCGGCGGTTACCTGTCGGTCATCTATGCAAAAAATAATCGATGATGCCTCATCCGCGCCGGCACGGCGTAATAAATCAACCCTTGTTCCATCGCCATAAAAAACTTTGCGCCCAAATTCTTCGCTTAACTCAATTTGCGCGGGTTTTCGGTCAATTAAGACAACCGATACAGACGCGGCCTGTAATAATTGAGAGACCGTTTGACCAAAACGTCCATGACCAACAATGATAACATTGGATTTTTCGGCCATTTCTGGCCCATCCATCTCCACATCTTTCTTTTTTGCCCGCCGGGTCAACCATTGCGCCAAAATGATAAGAAATGGTGTGGTCGCCATAGAAAGTGTGATGACCGCACCAAATAAGCTGACCGCCGCCGCTTCAATCAACAATGATTGCTGCGCCGCCGCAAATAGAACAAAACCAAACTCGCCGCCCTGTGATAATAATAAACCCATTATAATCGCCCGCCCACTGGGCAATCCAAATAATCGGCCAAGGGCGAATATAATGGTGATTTTGCTTATCACCAGTGCCGCCGCCATGCCAATTATCAAAAATGGGCTGTTCATTAAAATATTCAGGTCAAGCATCATGCCCACCGCCAAAAAGAATAAACCCAATAGAATGGAACGAAATGGATCGACATCCGCCTCTATTTCATGGCGATAGGGCGATTCCGCCAACATAACGCCCGCCACAAATGCGCCCAATGCGGCGGATAAACCCAAATATTGCATCAATGCTGCGCTGGCGCACACTGTGAACAATCCCACAACGATGAATAATTCCCGTTCGGCAATTCGGCCCACTAATTTTAATATTGGCTCTAATAAAAACCGCCCTGCCAGCACCAATGCGCCAATGGCCAAAAGTGCATAAACGCCCAATAACCAACCGCTTGCCTGATTTGGTTCAGCCGGAGCACGCGACAATGCCGCGACCAGGGTAAGCAAGGGAACGATGGATAAATCCTGAAATAATAGGATTGAAAATGATTTTGACCCATAATCGGTTTTTAATCGCCCGCGCGATTGTAACAATGGCAAAACCTGTGCCGTGGAGGAAAGCCCCAATGGCAATCCGATGACCAGCGCCGCCTGCCAGCTAAATCCGCTTGTCATATAAATAATGCCAAACATCACCAACCCGCATAAAATTACCTGTAACGGGCCAAGCAAAAATATATCGCGCCGCATATTCCACAATCGGCGCGGGGATAACTCCAAGCCGACAAGGAATAATAATAAAATAATCCCTATTTCCGAAAATGCCAAAATTGTTTCGGCATTGCTGACCAAGGCAAACCCCTGCGGCCCAACCATGATACCCGCCGCCAAATATCCCAAAACTGCGCCAAGCCCCAATTTACGAAATAATAACACGAAAATTAAAGCTGCGCCCAATAAAACCACCCCGCCCATGAACAAGGATTCGGTGATATGATGCGTATCTACAGCCTCCACCGATTGAGCGAAAATTGCCAAATTTGCCGCACTGAAATGCACAGTGGAGGAAATATAATCATTCATCATGGCGTTTTTAATTTCTCCATCGCACCAAATAGCGCATCATAGGGCAATAAAATGGCGGAATGACGCGCGGGATAATCCCGCGCCGATTGCAAAAATGATAATTCCGGCCATACTTTTATGTCGGTAACGCTGTTTGGATTATCAAGGCTATTTTGATTATCTAGGTTATTTTGATGATGTCGCGTCGCCTCATCCTTGCCCAATATTGCCAATAATTTGGCATGTTGCACGCGAATTTCATCCACATTCAACCCAATAATATGCCGGTCCAATATCGCCGCGCTTGCCTGGCCCAGGGCGCAGCTTTTCGCCCTAATCGCGAAATCAGATATGCGATCATTTTCATCCAATGACAGCTCAACCGACAGGATACCGCCGCAAACCCTGCTTGTCACCTCATGCGTGCTTTGCGGCGCAGACAGCTTATCATCAGGGCGCAATTGCATCGACAATCGCAAAATATCCAATGAATAAAGCGCCTCTGCCATAAATTATATCGCCGGTTCTTCGGTCATATCTTCTGTTTCTTTATCCTGTGAAGCCTTGCGCCGTTCGGCGGCAAATTCCGATATTGCATTGCCGCTGGCATTCAGCATAGGAAAACTATTTGATTGGGTCATCCATTCGGGCTTTTCCGCATCGCCGCCATTAAATAATTCAACCACCATCAATAATAATAGGAAGATTAAGGTCGCGCCAATTAACCCCTTTATAACGCCAAAACCAAAACCCAAAACGCGGTCAACCGGCCCCAAAACCGATGCCTTTGTTCGTGTGCCCATTTTGCGCGCAACCAATTTGCCAAGCCCAAATGAAATCGCGACCAATAATATAAAGGCAAGCATTGCAGCGCCAGATTGCGTGCCCACTGGATCGGTTAAATATTCCGATAGGGGCGTGTGGAACAAGCGCACGGCAAAAATCATGGCCACCCATGATATTAAGGCCAAAACCTCATGCACAAAACCGCGCATAAAACCATAAATGCCGCCAAAACCAAGCAGGGAGAAAGTAAAAATGTCCAACGCCGTCATCAAAATATTCCCAAAAACTTTATCATAAACCCTGTCCATATCGCCCAAGCATATGGGTATCAAGCAGGCATCAATAAATTGACGATTATTTTATATAAATGCCCATTGGGATAGGTAAAATGAACAAGAACAGAATAGACGTCCGAAAAATATTAGCCCTATTGCAACATATGCCGCGTTAATTCGCCCAATGTGGCAAAATATCGCATGTCCATTTTCTTGCCCGCATCGGCTTTTGCTGGAACCCATGCCGCATCAAAACCCAATTTTGCCGCCTCTTTCAGCCGAATATTGCTGTGGGAAACGGGCCGCACCTCGCCCGATAATGACAATTCACCAAAAATGATGGAGGCCACGGGCAATGGCCGTTCACTAAATGCCGAAACCAAAGCAGCCGCCACCGCCATATCTGCCGCTGTGTCGGAAATTTTATACCCGCCCGCGACGTTCAAATATACCTCGACATTGGCAAAACTTAACCCGCATCGTGCCTCCAATATTGCCAAAATCATCGCCAATCGGGCGCTGTCCCACCCCACCACCGAACGGCGCGGCGTTGCGCCGGATGATAATCGCACGGTCAATGCCTGAATTTCCACTAAAACGGGGCGTGTCCCCTCCAATGCGGGAAAAATGGCCGCGCCCGAAATGGCGCTATCTCTGTCTGTCAAAAATAATGTGCTGGGGTTGGCAACCTCTACCAATCCGCCCTCTTGCATCGCAAAAACGCCAATTTCATCAGTGCCGCCAAAACGGTTTTTCACCGCGCGCATAATGCGATATTGATGGCTTCTTTCCCCTTCAAAAGACAGCACCGTGTCAACCATATGCTCCAAAACACGCGGGCCGGCAATATTGCCATCCTTTGTCACATGCCCCACCAATAATAAAGCGCATCCATTTTCCTTGGCGAAACGGATAAGTTCCTGTGACGATGCCCGCACCTGGCTGACCGTGCCGGGTGCACCCTCTATCAAATCGCTATGCATGGTTTGCACCGAATCTATAATCAATAAATCGGGAATATTCCCCCCGCGCAATGTTGTTAAAATATCGCGCACCGATGTCGCAGAGGCCAGCTGAACCGGCGCATCGGCAAGGCCAAGCCTGCGTGCGCGCAACCGCACCTGATCCACCGCTTCCTCGCCGGAAATATAAACGCAATTTTTACCCTGACGCGCCAATGCAGCACATGCCTGTAACAATAGGGTAGATTTGCCAATGCCTGGATCACCCGCGACCAACGTGGCCGAACCCGCCACCAATCCGCCGCCAATGGCCCGGTCCAATTCCTCCATACCAATTTTCATGCGTTCGGGTATGGCAATATCGCTATCCAATCCGGAAAGGGAGACAAGCCGCCCCCCCGCGCTTAAATCATGTTTTTGGGCAAATATTGTGACGGGCGCTTCTTCAACGATGCTGTTCCATTCGCCGCAATCATCACATTGCCCCTGCCACCGATTGCTGATGGATCCGCATTGCGAACAAATATATTTTTTCTTTACCTTTGCCATAGCAACCATATATCAGAACATAATAAGAACGCCAGTGGTAATTTATCTAATTTTTATATGATTTTTATGTCGGGCAGCAAGATGTCTTGCGCTTCTTTATTGTTGCTGTCACAAGATAATGATGCGCGAAAAAGAATTAAGACTTGCCCTTATCTGTTATGGCGGGGTCAGCCTGGCCATTTATATGCACGGTATTACGCGCGAGATTTGGCATTTATGCCGCGCCAGCCGTAATTTTCATGATGCCACCCCCATAAATGAGGGTAGCCAAGCAATTTATCGTTTATTATTGCATGATATTGAACAGGAAAGCGGCATTGCCATGCGCATCTTAACCGATATTGTCGCGGGCAGCAGCGCCGGCGGCATAAACGGTATTTTTTTAAGCCAAGCCATCACCACTGGCCAATCATTGGAACCATTAACCGATTTATGGTTAAGCAATGCGGATGTCGAAAAATTATTGGACCCCGATGCACGGCCATTTTCACGCTTTACCAAATTTTGGGCCACGCCAATTGCATGGTTATTATTGCGGCGGCGCGGCGGCGCGGTCCAACAAAATGTCGCCAAAGAAGCTAGGGATGAGGTTGCGGGCAAATTATCCTCCTTTGTTCGGGCGCGTTGGTTTGCCCCGCCTTTTGGCGGGATGGAGTTTTCTTCATTATTATTGGATGCGTTTCAGGCGATGGAAAATGGACCAAAAGGGCCAAGCCTGTTGCCACCGGCACAGCCGCTTGACCTGTTCGTGACGGCCACCGATTTTTACGGATATAAAACAACATTAAATTTGAACAGCCCTGCAAAGGTAAGCGAAAATGAACATCGTTTAACCATCCGTTTTTCGACCGTCGCCCAATTAAACGCGGATGATGCGGAAAATGACCATCATCTGCATTTGGGCCATCATGCCGAATTGGTGTTTGCCGCCCGCGCTACGGCCAGCTTTCCAGGAGCATTTCCGCCCATGACGGTGCGTGAAATTGACAATTTATCGACAAAACATAAATTATCATGGCCAAATCGTGATAATTTTCTGGCGCGCATTTTACCTGAATATAGCAGCAATAATAATTTGGAAAATGCCATTTTGGTCGATGGTTCAATTTTGGCAAACGCCCCGTTTATGCAGGCAATTGGCGCATTGCGAAATCGCCCCGCACGCAGGGAGGTGGACCGCCGATTTGTCTATATCGACCCAAAGCCGGGCATTGCATCCTTTCGGCCCAAAATTAACCGCACCGACGCAGATGAACTGGCGCAACATGGCCATCCATCAACGGGGCCCGGCTGGTTCGCCACCATTTTTGGCGCATCTTCCAATATACCGCGTGAACAACCGATTAGGGACAGTTTAGAGCTGATAAACGGGCGTTCAGACCGCATCATGCGGATGAAGGATATTACCGATAATTTGCAACATGAGGTGGAGCAATATGTTGAACAAATGGTGGGCCGCAATTTATTTATCAATCGGCCAACCGCCGCGCGATTAACAAAATGGCGGTTAAAGACACAGGATCAAAGCGCAAAATTGGCGGGAATTAGCTACCCCACCTATGGCCATTTGAAATTGGCGGGTATCGTCGATGATATGATTTCATTGGCGCGGCGGATTTTGCCCAGCGCAACCGAAGATCATTTTCAATCATTGCGCAGCGCCATTTGGACATATTTAAAAGAAAATGGCATGTCCTCTGTTTCGGGCAAATCCGGCGGGGCATCAAAAGAAATCATCGAATTTTTTATTCAGCATGATTTGCGATATCGCATCCGCAGAATGCGTTTTATGGCGCGTAAATTATCCGATGAGGTGGAGGCGAAAAGCACCGCCACATCGCCCAATATTGAACAAATGCATGATGTGATTTACCATATATTGGCGCTATATTTAGATCGCGAAACCGCGAATTTCCACGGGCCAGACATGGCCAAAATTGTGCAAAATGGTCCTGAAAACCCCCATGCATTTTTATCTGCTTTAATGCAAAAACGCGATTTACAATCAACCGATATTTTGGCCGATGAAATGATATGCGAGGGAATTGCCAATTTGGAGGATGAACAACGCCGCGCCATGATGTTTGGATATTTGGGATATCCCTTATATGATATTGCCACCCTGCCCCTGTTACAGGGTGAGGGGCTGGACGAATTTGACCCCATTAAAGTGGACCGGATTTCACCCGATGACGCCGTGGCGATTGAACCGGGCGGAACAATTGCCACATTAAAGGGGATAGAATTTAATAATTTTGGCGCATTTTTCAGCCGCACTTACCGTGAAAATGATTATTTATGGGGGCGGCTGCATGGCGCGGATCGATTGATTGACATTGTGTGTTCCACCCTGCCCCAAAATGCGCGTCCAAATGCATCAAAAATATTATTTTATAAATATGACGCCTTTATCGGCATATTGGATCAAGAACAAAAAAGATTGTCAAATATCCGCCCCAAAATGGCCGAAATTCGCGCAAAGGTTGAAAAAATGAGGGCCGAATTACCCATTGATTAAGCAATAATTGGCCGCAAATACGCGGCCATTTATCGGTAAAATTAAACGGTAAGATTAAACCACCACGCCTTATTTCGGCATCAGGCTTTTATACACGGCCTCAATAAAGGCATCGCCCTTTATAAATGCATTGGGGTTCACATCCCATTTTGCAGCAGGTTTCATCTCCTGAATTTCTTTCAACGATTTGCCCTCGGCAATCTGCTGGGTCACGACAGCGATGATACTGACCAACATTGCGCTATATTCCTGCAAATCCGCCTTATTTGCCATGGGGCCATGGCCGGGGATGATTTTGGTGTCATCATTTGCCAATTGCAGCGCCATTTCCGATGCACGCAACACACCATAAACATCGCCGCCGCTGCTTAAATCAATAAAGGGCAAGGTGACTTTATTGAAAAATAAATCACCCATATGAATTATATTGGCCTTTTCCCAATAAATGATGGAATCGCCATCGGTATGCCCATCCGGCATATGAATAACATGGATGACATCATCATTTAGGTGCAATTTTATGCCATCATCATATGTAATAACGGGCAATGCCGCCTTTGGACTAGCCGCAATAACCCGCTCGCCGCGCATTTGATCATTTGCCATGCGGATACGGACATTTTCATGCGCAAAAATAATCGCGCCGGCATTGCCGAAATTTTCATTGCCGCCGCTATGGTCGCCATGCCAATGGGTGTTGATTAAATATTTCACCTCATCCGCGCCCAAATCGGCCACCGCCTTTTTAATCGGGTCTGTCATATCGGCAAATTGATCGTCGATTAACACCGTGCCGTCCGCGCCATGGCTTACCGCAATATTGCCGCCGCGGCCAAATAGGACGGCGACATTGTCGGACAGTTTTTCAGTGGTGATTAACGGACCTTGCGCCTTTTCCTGATGAGCAGAGGCGATATGCGGGGCCAGCGAGACACCGGCCATCATGGCAAAAACAGAAATTTTTAGGGCCAATTTACGCATATCATTCTCCATCAATTTTTAATCTGTCAAATCATCCCAAATTTCTTTGACCTTGTCAAAAAAACCTTTGCTTTGTGGACATTCGCGTCCGGTTTCGGTTTCCTGAAACTCACATAGTAATTCACGTTGCCGCTCGGTTAAGCGTGTTGGGGTTTCCACATCAATTTGCACCACCAAATCGCCATGGCCATGCCCCTGAAGCACGGGCATACCCGCGCCTCTTTTACGCAAATGCTTGCCCGATTGCGTGCCCGCAGGGATTTTAATGACATGTTTTTCACCGTCAAGCCCTGGAATTTCAACCTCCCCGCCCAATGCAGCCTTGGTAAAGCTGACCGGGACATGGCAAAATAATGTCGTGCCTTCACGTTCAAACATTTTATGTTTTTTGACATGGATGAAAATATATAAATCGCCCGGCGCAGTGCCGCGCTGCCCCGCCTCGCCCTTGCCCGACAAACGCACTCTGGTGCCATTGTCAACGCCGGCGGGAATTTCCACATCCAAATTGCGGCGTACATCCACGCGCCCCTCGCCACGGCATTTGCGGCAGGGATCTTCGATTATTTCGCCCGTGCCATTACATGTTGGGCAAGTGCGCTCCACAACAAAGAAACCTTGCTGTGCGCGTACCTTGCCATGGCCGCCGCACATATTACAACCGCGAACGCCCGTTCCCTCGGCTGCGCCCGAACCGTCACATTCATCACATGCCTCGGCAACATCTATGGTGATTTCGCTTTTCACGCCATGAAAGGCTTGGTCTAGGCTTATTTCTAAATCATAACGTAAATCCGCGCCGCGTGCTGGCCCGCGCGAACGCCCGCCGCCCTGACCGCCGCCAAAAAAGCTTTCAAAAATATCGGCAAAATCGCCAAATCCTTGATGTGCACCATGATGGCCGCCACCGCCGCCTTGGGCTGCATTTTCATATGCTTCACGCCCATAACGATCATATGCCGCGCGTTTTTGCGGGTCTTTCAAACAATCATATGCTTGGTTAAGCGCCTTGAAACGCGCCTCTGCCTCTGCATCGCCAGGATTGCGGTCAGGATGATATTGCATCGCCATTTTGCGATAGGCGCTTTTCAACTGCTTATCATCGGCTGAACGCTCAACCTGTAATAATTCATAATAGTCGATGTTCAAACTCATAATCGACTTTCCCCTATATTCATCGATATAAAGCCTGCCAGAGGCCGCATCCCATTTGCGACAGGATGCTCTCTGACAGGCTTAATTTATGGGCAATGCCCAATTAGTCTTTTTTATCTTCATCTACTTCGGAAAATTCAGCATCGACAACATCGTCATCTTCTGCTGATTTTTCAGCAGCGCCTGCATCGGGTGATGCGCCGGCTTGCTGTTCCTGTTCATAAATGGCTTGGCCCATTTTCATGGCATTTTGTGCCAATGCTTCGGATTTTTCCTTCATCGCATCTGCATCGCCGCCTTCAATGGCAGATTTCAAATCGGCAAGGCCGGTTTCAATCTCCGCTTTTAATGAAGCGTCAATTTTATCGCCATGTTCTTCCAATTGTTTTTCCGTGGTATGGACCAGGCTTTCTGCATTATTTTTTGCCTCTGCTGCGGCACGGCGTGCCTTATCTTCTTCGGCAAATTTTTCTGCATCTTGGACCATTTGGTCAATATCGCTATCGCTCAAACCACCTGATGCTTGAATTTTAATCTGCTGCTCTTTACCCGTGCCCTTGTCCTTTGCGGTCACGCTGACAAGGCCGTTGGCGTCAATGTCAAATGTAACCTCAACTTGCGGAACGCCGCGCGGTGCGGGGGGAATGCCTACAAGGTCAAAATTGCCCAGCAATTTATTATCAGCCGCCATTTCACGCTCCCCTTGGAATACGCGAATGGTCACCGCATTTTGATTATCTTCGGCAGTGGAATAGGTTTGCGATTTTTTGGTTGGGATGGTGGTGTTACGGTCAATCATCCGTGTAAACACGCCGCCCAATGTTTCAATGCCAAGTGACAATGGCGTCACGTCAAGCAGCAACACATCCTTCACATCACCCTGCAGCACGCCCGCCTGAATGGCTGCGCCCATGGCAACCACTTCATCGGGGTTCACACCAGTATGCGGTTCTTTTCCGAAAAAGCTTTTCACCGTTTCGCGAACTTTGGGCATACGGGTCATGCCGCCAACCATCACCACTTCGTCAATTTCGGACGATTTCACCTTGGCATCGGCCATTGCTTTTTTGCATGGCTCAAGCGTGCGCTTAATCAAATCATCAACCAATTTTTCCAAATCGGTGCGGCTAATGGTTTTCACCAAATGCTTTGGTCCATTTTGATCGGCGGTAATGAAAGGCAGGTTGACCTCGGTCGTTTGCGCGGAAGAAAGCTCAATTTTTGCTTTTTCTGCTGCCTCTTTTAACCGTTGCAGAGCCAATTTATCTTTGGTCAGATCGATGCTTTCGGCTTTTTTGAAATCTTCGGCCAAAAATTCAACCAATTTGCTGTCAAAATCTTCACCGCCAAGGAAAGTATCACCATTGGTGGATTTTACCTCAAATACGCCGTCGCCTACTTCCAAAATGGAAATATCGAACGTACCGCCGCCAAGGTCATAAACCGCGATGGTTTTATTTTCGTCTTTGTCCAAACCATATGCCAAAGCGGCTGCGGTTGGCTCGTTAATGATGCGCAATACTTCCAAACCGGCAATTTGACCGGCATCTTTGGTTGCCTGACGCTGGGCATCATTAAAATATGCAGGAACGGTGATAACCGCCTGTGTAACGGTTTCACCCAAATAGGCCTCTGCCGTTTCCTTCATTTTTTGCAAAGTGAAGGCGGAAATTTGTGATGGCGAATATTTTTCGCTGCCTGCCTCAACCCATGCATCGCCATTTTTGCCTTTGACGATGTTATAAGGAACAAGCTCCATATCTTTTTTGGTCATCGGGTCTTCGAAACGACGGCCAATTAAACGCTTTACCGCAAAAATGGTGTTTTCCGGATTGGTCACTGCCTGACGTTTTGCAGGTTGACCGATAAGCCGCTCACCATCTTTGGCGAATGCGACAATGGATGGGGTGGTGCGTGCACCTTCTGAATTTTCGATAACTTTGGGTTTGCCGCCGTCCATAACAGCAACGCAGCTATTGGTTGTACCCAAATCAATTCCGATGACTTTTGCCATATGCTAAAACCTTCTACACTTAATTATATAATATGTTGGCGAGTAGTTGGCAGCCCCGAAAATCAGGCACCGCCCCCCGACAATGCATTGGCGATATAGGGGGCATTTTTCCTGAAACAAGATAGACATGATGGGAAAATGAAAAAAATCTCTCAAAATTCGAAAATTTTCCACTATATAGGGTATTGAAACGATAAATTTGATATTAAAGGATAGTTTTGCGATGCAAGTGATGAATATTTTCCGCCTATTTGTTCTCATCCTGGTGGCCTTTGCCCTGCAATCCTGTAGCCAGCCGAAACAATTAAATATTGTCGATGCATCGGTCCGCCTATCCCCGGTCGATAAAAATCCTTCCGCCTTATATTTCACCATTTTGGGCGGGGATCAGGATGATGAATTATTACATGTTTACACCCGCAGCGCGATCAGGACCGAAATGCATGAAAGCAAGATGGAAAATGGCATGATGTCGATGGAAAAGCTCAACACCGTGCCAGTGCCTGCGAAAAGCAAAATAGAGTTTAAACAGGGCGGCAAGCATGTCATGTTGTGGGGCATAAACTTAAAAGCACGCAAAATGGCGATGATTGAAATGCGTTTTTCCTTTGCCAGCGGCAAGGAATTGATTGTCGAAACGCCAGTAACCGAAATGAATGGCGAAAAACCTGATGAACGCAAGGAAATTGGGCTGTAATTTTTAGGCTATTTTATAATGTTCGCAAGGCAAAGTGGCCGATTATTAACATTTCAGGAAACCGCGCTGGTTCGGTCGGTCTTTGGCGATGCAATTGATACGGATAAAGTGCGTGTCCACCAAAGAAAATGGTGGTGGTTTCAACCAAAAAAAATAACCATGGCGCCCGACGGGCATTTATGGTTTCATCCAAAGGGTCAGCTTTTCTGCGATGATTTTTGCAATCAAAATTTGGCGCTTCAGGGGCATTTTATCCATGAAATGACCCATGTCTGGCAACATCAAAAGGGAATATTCCTGCCGCTTAAACGCCATCCATTTTGCCGATATGATTATAGCATAAAACCAGGATGGACATTGGAACGATATGGGTTGGAACAACAGGCCGAAATTGTCCGGCATATTTTCCTGTTAAGAAAGGGCTACCCCGTGCCCGGCGCGCCCCCGCTTTCCCATTATGATGGAATATTGCCTTTTTAATATTTGTTAAACAATGTCAGCTACTAAACGGCTATGAAGCATGATCCTATTGCCGTTGCAAATTCGGCCCCTGTCGCATCACAATATGCCCTACAAAACAAGGCGCAAACCCCTTTGCAAACCCCTGCGCAAACCCCTGTGCAAACTGCGGCATTGGTCGGTCCGCAATCATCGCCGCAACAGTCTGCAAATGCAGTAAAGCAAAGCGCGAGTCAGGCAGCAGTAAAAGCAGCGGTAAAACCTGCACCTAGGACGGCAAAATCGGCCAGCGCACCTTCGCTGGCAAAAAAGCCTGCGCCGTCTGCACGAACGGCAAATCCACCAAAGACATTAAGCGACGCCAAATTGCTTATTCTGCACTCACCGCTTTATACTGAACTACCCTATCGCATGTTATGCTTTAACGAAGTAAAAAATGGATCGCCCGTTTATTATGTTGCCGGGGTTGAAGGCGGCCCATGGAATTCGCAAAATGCGTTAAAAAAGGCACATGAAAAACATGGCGGCAATTGTTTTTACTGTAAAAAACCCGTTGGCATCAATGAATATTCAATCGATCATGTCGAGGCAAAACAAGCGGGAAATATCGGGCATTTACATAATTTGGTGATAGCACATAGATTATGCAATCAACGCAAGGGCGCTGATTTAATCGAATATTTTAATGCTGATGCTGGCGAAAAATGGCTGAAAGAAATTCAAAATCGTGTCAATATCCGCCTTGCCAATATTCAAAAGGGCAAGGCAGCAAAATAAAAAGGCGTAAATTTACGCCTTTTCATCTTCACCAAAGGACCACATGCGTTCCAAATTATAAAATGTGCGCACCTCTGGCCGGAAAATATGAACAATCACATCCTCCGCATCGACCAACACCCAATCGGCATTGGTCAATCCCTCAACCTTTGCGCTGCGGCCCGCCTTTTTAATGCGTTCCACCATTTTTTGCGCCATTGACGCCACCTGACGCGATGAACGGCCACTGGCCACCACCATATAATCGGCAATGCTGGTTTTTCCGGCAAGCGGAATTGAAACAATTTCTTCGCCCTTATCCTCATCCAAAGATGTCATGATAAGCGCGTGGAGTTCATCGGGTGAAATCACGGTTTTTGCCTTTGCTGCATCCAAATTCATGTCGGTCGCGGCGGAGTGAACGTCTGTCAAAATAAATCCCTAAATTTGTGAAATGTGGAGCAATGAGTCACGTATCTGCTTTTTCGCATATGCATCAAACCAGTGTGGATTGGCACGGCGAATCTGTGTCGCGGATCGCGGATCATCTTTATAGCGCAGGATAACAAGCGCAGGCAAACTCCATTTTGTCCAGTTTTTTCTATGGCTTGACCGTCGGACATAGGGCCTAAACCATGCCATGGCGGGAGACGTCATAGCTCCGCCTGTATAGCTTGGTCTTGCGATAACCGCAATCGGCAAGATTCGGGCAATATTGCGCCATGATTTCCACTGGTGAAATTGTTCCAAATTATCCGCGCCCATCACCCAAATAAATTGTTCTTTGGGATATTTTGCGACCAATTTGCGCAATGTATCAACCGTATAGCGTGTGCCAAATTGTTTTTCGATACTGGTTGCGACAATCCGGCTGTTACGGCTTTGTTGTTGGGCGCTGGCCATTCTGGCGGAAAGTGGCGCCATGTCCTTTCCCAACTTCAACGGATTGCCCGGACTGACCAACCACCACATTGCATCCAATTGCAGGCTGTTTATGGCAAATAAGCTGATGGAGCGGTGGCCGCCATGTGCGGGATTGAAACTCCCCCCCATCACGCCAATGGGCATTAAGGGCGCACCTGTCCGCTGCCCTGCACCACCCATTTATAGGTGGTTAACCCCTCCAAAGCTACCGGACCACGTGCGTGCAACCGTCCGGTGGCAATGCCAATTTCCGCGCCAAGGCCAAATTCACCGCCATCGGCAAATTGGGTGGATGCATTCACCATCACAATCGCGCTGTCCACACCGGCCACAAATTTATCCGCCGCGTCCTTATCATTGGTGATAATCGCATCTGTATGGCCCGAACTATGCCGTGAAATATGCTCCATCGCGCCATCAATACCGCGCACCAAACGGGCCGATAAAATCGCATCAAGATATTCGCTGTCCCAATCTTCATCAGTCGCGCCCACCCCACGTGGCTCAAGCTCTAACAAGGCATCATCAAGGCGAAGCTCGCACCCCTTATCCGCCAATGCGTTTAATAATTCGCTGGCATAGGGATAGTCCTGATCAATTAGCAAAGTCTCCATCGCGCCGCAAATACCGGTGCGGCGAAGCTTGCTATTCACCACAATATCCAACGCCATTTGGCGGTCCGCATCCTGATGCACAAATTGATGACAAATGCCGTCCAAATGCGCCAATACAGGCACTTTCGCCTGATCCTGCACCCGTGCGACCAAAGATTTGCCGCCGCGCGGAATGATTAAATCAATGCCGCCCTGCGCCGCCAACATATCGCCCACATATTTGCGGTCTTGAGACGGCATTAACTGCACCATATTGGGCGCGAAACCTGCATCATTTAACGCGCCATCAATGGCAGCAAAAATGGCGCGGTTACTATGCACCGCCTCACTCCCCCCACGAAGGATAACCGCATTGCCCGACATTAAACAAAGCGCGGCGGCGTCCGTCGTTACATTGGGGCGGCTTTCATAAATTATCCCAATCACACCAATGGGAATACGGCGGCGCTGCATCACCAATCCATTTGGCTGTGTCGCCTCATCAATCAATTGACCGACAGGATCATCTAATTTTGAAATATGGATAACGGCATTTATCATGCCCTCTATCCGCGCATCGTCAAGCATTAACCGGTCAAGCATCGCACCGCTTAATCCCGAAGCACGGCCCGATTCCACATCTTTTTCATTGGCCAATAATATATCTGATTTTTTATCGCCCAATGCCGCAGCAATGGTCAAAAGCGCACGTGCTTTATCCTGCGTGCTCATCAAAGCAAGCTGTTTTGAGGCGGTTTTTGCATTTTTCGTTAATATGTCAATCATGGATATTTATTGAACCTATATCTATATTTTTATTGAAATTCGTTATTTTGTGCAGTGCCACAAAGCAGATGAATGTGCAATCTTTGCGTCAATTATTGCATCAATTATTGCCGCGAACATCCCCCAATATATGCCCGATTTAGTGACAATTTTATGGCGCGATTCGCCATTTTTGCATTATTTTTTGACATCATTGTTAATTAAAATAGGTGTAATTTGTAAAAAATGTAACATTTCATCGCACCAACAATTCATTCTATCTGGAATCCGGCCCACGGATTCGCATGACTAGGTCCAAGCTGATATGACCCAAAAAAAAATTTGGGGTGGTCGCTTTTCATGGCAAATATAGATTTAAAAGAGCCGTTTCGCGTGCGCGTTAATAATGCAATTAACCGTGCCTTTGTGGACCGTGAGTTTTTCATGCGGTCAAATGGTCAAATTAAGTTCCTTAAATTTTCTGCAAAATTGCAAAAACGCATCTTTTTTTCGGTCAGCGCCCTGATTATCGCATGGTTGCTCATCACTTTATTTATGGCCGCCAATCAATATAGCGTGTCTTTGGAACGCATGGCATTGACCCAAAAAGAAGCAAAGGTGCAATCTGCGGAGGAACGTGTTTCCGATTATAAAGACAGCATTGACGATGTGGCCAAGGATATTAGCAAGCGCCAAGATATGTTGGACGCGCTTAGCCGCCAATATATGCAAGATATGCCAGAGGCGGAAAAAAGCGCAGCCCCCGCAAATGCCAATCAAAATGAATTATCCAAAAAAGTGGGCGCGATTATTCCCGAGGCAGCAGCATTGGCCGAAATTGAACAGCGCCAGATAAATTATGCCATTCGTTTAACAAAATTGGCACAATTGCGCGCCGCAAGAGCGGAAAAAGAAATTAAGAAATTTGGCCTAAACCCCCAGGCTTTCATGGACGATAATAAGGCGCAGGGCGGCCCGTTCATCGCATTTTTTGGTCAAAAAGAAACAGCGATTAAAGACCCACGTTTTGCCAAATTGGAAATCGCATTGGCGCGTATGAGCGCGATGGAGGATTTATTATCTTCCATCCCTTCATCCATGCCCGCCGTTGCCGCCGAAATGTCCAGCGGTTTCGGATTTCGCAGCGATCCATTTAATGGTCGCGGCGCTATGCATAGCGGCCTTGATTTTCGTGGGGCGCATGGCACACCCATTTTGGCCGCTGCCGACGGCGTGGTCAGCTTTGCCGGCGGGCAATCAGGATATGGCAACACGGTAGAGATTACCCATGCCAATGGTTTAATGACACGTTATGCACATTTAAGCGCAATAAATGTAAAGGTTGGACAAAAATTGTTGACCGGAACGCAAGTTGGTAAGATGGGTAGCACAGGACGGTCCACGGGAACGCATCTTCATTTTGAAGTGCGCGTCAATGGACAGGCAATCAATCCGCGTAAATTTTTGGAGGCTGGAAATAATGTTCTCAAAGTCAAAGGCAGCAACAGCGCAGGTAACAGCGCCAGTAAAGGCACAAAATAAAATGGGCAGTCATACATTTTCGGTCATTGCGTCCGATGTTGAAATTATCGGCAATTTATCCGCAAAGGTTGATTTGCACATTGATGGTAAAATTGAAGGCGATGTGCAATGTGGTGCACTGGTTCAGGGCAGCGACAGCATTATTAAAGGCAAAGTAACCGCCGAAAATGCGCGCTTGGCCGGTGTAGTGGAAGGATCAATTCACGCCCGCGACCTTATAATCGAGGCACAGGCCCGAATTCAGGGCGATGTGGTTTATGAAACATTGACCATTGAACAAGGCAGCAAGGTTGACGGCAAATTGCAACATGCCTCTGCCGGTGGTGCGCCCAATATTCATAAAGCAACCATCAATGCGCCAAAGGATGCATTGGATTTAGGCGGAAAAGAACAGGCCGCTTAACCAGCTTTTTGCAAGATAATCGTAAAGGGCGGCATTATTTGCCGCCTTTTTCATGCTCGCTATATTTTACAGCTTTCCAATCCCATGTTTAATTTGTTCATTGCGCTTTCATATATGATATGAAAGGATGACATATGATAAAAACTAAACATATTCTTCCCACATTCTTGTCCATTATTTTTATGAGCCAGATTAGCATATCCTATGCACAGAGCGAGGAAGATGTCCCCATTGCCAACCAAGAACAATATAGCGCAGAACCAGATAGCGAGGCAGTGCCGGCAAGTGATTTTGCCAAGCGCGTCTTGCATGATGAAGTAAAAGAAGCCGAAACATTGGATGCGCTGGCCATATTAAAAATTGCCATTAAAGAATGTGATAATGGCAATGGACAGGCATGTTATGATAAGGGCCAATTGATACAAAATGGCGTGGGTGAAGTTGATCAAGAGGAAGATAATAGCCCCTCAATAAATCAAGACAGCATCGCCGAATTGGCCGATGAAGCCACGTTGCAGGCCGAAATTCGCGCCGCATATGAGGCAGGATGCCGATTGCGCCATATGGCAAGCTGCACCCGCCTTGCATTTCGCATGGAAAAAGGAATTGGCGGGCCAAGGGACCAAGATGCGGCATATATTTTATATAATGGGCTTTGCAAAAATGGGGATTCATGGTCCTGCACCCGAATGGGGTATAATTTATTTCGCAGCGCAAGCCAAAAAAACGGCGCACAGCATGATATAGTCCTTCAAGAAAGTGCATTGCATGATGATGAAAGCGCCGAAAGCCTATATGCACGGTCGCGCGAATTTTTTACGCTGGGCTGTGAATATCGCAATGGATCGGCATGCTATTATCTTGGCATGATGCAGGGCGATGGCACAGGCGGCGATCAAAATCCCAGCGACGCCCGCAAAAATTATAGCGCCGCCTGTAAATTGGGATATGGCCGTGGTTGCCATGCGCTGTCCATTGCATATCGCACGGGATTTGGCGGCAATGCCAATATGATATTGGCGCTTAGTTATATGAATGAAGCCTGTAAACAGGGATATGAACCCGCCTGCCACAGCGAATAATCCCTGTTTTGGGCATTTTGCTATGGCGGTTTATTCGACCAAATTAGCGATGGTGAATTCCGGATTATCAACCCAATTCATAAATTCACCCATGACCGATTGTACAATATCACCCGGCATATCTTCGCTGGTAAATCCCGTTAAGTCATTTATCGCAAATATTTCGAAATAATCCTGACTTGGCACGCCTTCCCCCATCAATAATGCATCGGTGCGATATGTGTTAAAGGATGAAACACGGCTTAGACCGCGCATTTGCGGATAATCGCTGGTCCGCACCCAATTTTCAAATTCGCTATGTTTAACGCCATTTTTTAATTTATATCTAATCATCAAATATTGCATTTTACCGCCCCCTTAAAATAAAATATCTCCATTGAGAGAATCCAAGATAACAGACACTGGGCGCACCGCCAAATGACATATATTGTTAGATTTCATGCCCCAAATATAGAGCATGATATAAAGCATGGTAGCCAACGCATTTATGCCGCCAACATATTTAATATTGCGCGTTAATTTTTAGGTGCTTGCCGCCGATAAGATAAAGCCTCGGCAATGTGGATACGGCCAATTTGCGTATCGCCGGATAAATCCGCGATGGTCCGCGCCACCCGCAACACACGGGTATAGCTGCGCGCGGAAAGCTTCATCGCCTCTGCCGCCTTATGCAATAATGCCTGCCCTTCTTTATCGGGGGTCGCATATTTTTCCAGCATATCCCCATCCGCCTCTGCATTGGTGCGATAGGACGAATTTGCATAGCGCGCGGTTTGTAGGGCGCGGGCGCGCACCACCCGTGCCTTTACCCCGGCCGAACCCTCCGCAGGTGGCGGCATCACCAAATCGGCTGCCGAAACCGCCTCTATCTCTATATGCAAATCAATACGGTCTAGCATCGGGCCAGAAATTTTTGCCTGATAATCCGATGCGCATTTTGGCGCACGCGAACATGCCAGCGCCGCATCGGCCAAATGACCGCAACGGCACGGGTTCATCGCGGCGATTAACTGAAAACGAGCGGGGTAGCTGATATGATTATTGGCCCGCGCAATGGTCACTTCCCCGCTTTCCACAGGTTGGCGTAAACTATCCAATACGGTGCGCTGAAATTCAGGAAGTTCATCCAAAAATAATACGCCCAAATGGGCCAATGACACCTCGCCCGGCTTTGCCTTTAACCCGCCGCCAACCAATGCAGGCATAGATGCGCTGTGATGCGGGGCGCGAAATGGCCGCGCCCGTGACATCCGCCCTTTCTCCAAATTTCCTGAAATAGAAGCAATCATCGACACCTCCAATGCCTCAGCAGGGGTAAGTTCGGGCAAAATGCCCGGCAGGCAAGATGCGAGCAGCGATTTGCCCGCGCCCGGCGGCCCGTTCATCAACATATTATGGCCGCCTGCCGCCGCAATTTCCAATATACGTTTGGCCGTTTCCTGCCCCTTTACCTGTTTCAAATCATTATGATAACAGGTTTCGGCAATTTCCCCCACCTTTGGACGAGGCAAAAGCCCCTCGCCCTTTAAATGGGAAAGTAAGGATAATAGGTCGGGCGGCGCAATAAGCTCCAATTCGCCGGCCCATGCGGCCTCCGGCCCCTGTGCTGCCGGACAGATAAGCCCCAAATCATGCGAAGATGCATGCAGCGCGGCCAACAACACCCCCGGCGAAGATGCAATGCGCCCATCAAGTCCAAGCTCCCCAATAATGACATAATTTGCCAATGCCTCCGCATCAATAAGTCCCATAGCGCATAATAATGCCATGGCGATGGGAAGGTCATAATGCGATCCCTCCTTGGGCAAGTCCGCTGGAGATAGGTTTAGCGTGATACGTTTTGGCGGCAAGGCAAGCCCAATGGCCGAAAGCGCCGCGCGTACCCGCTCCCTACTTTCCGCCACCGCCTTATCCGGCAATCCCACAATGATAAAGGCGGGCATACCTGCTGCAACTTGGCATTGCACCTCTATCTGACGCGCCTCCAACCCCATAAAGGCCACCGTCGTGATAATCGCTACCATGAAAATTGCCCCTAAATTATTTTAAAAAAATGTCATCGAATCAAAAGCTCATATCAGATGTGCATGATTTGTTCCATTTTGGCAAGCGTCCAAAATATACATTTTTCATAATTTTTTATGATGCGGCGTTCACGGCCCCTTCTATTGGGGTTGCTTTGGGGGTTTCGCCATTTTCTTCAATCAAAATGGGCGGTTCGATTAACGCCAACCCCTCGTTCAAACTCATCACTTCTAATAAAAATGATTTTGGTTTTTTGTAAAATTTACTCTCTGGATTTATATGTAATCCAGAAAGCGTGATTAAATCGGCGACAAAATGGATACAATTGCTTTTGTTCAAATTATAACTATTGCCCCCACGATCGCGCCATTCGGCAATTTTTTCCATAAATATTGCATATTGAGCATCATTTAACCTGACCGAGAAACGGGCATCGCTTTTTGCAATATATTTTTCCGATTGGCTTTCCACTTTGCCTTTTACCGATTTCCATAAAATGGCGGGGGTTAAATTTTTCGCGGTAAAGCCATAATCCTGATCCACAATTTCACCCGTGCTGTCCACTTTGCCTTGTAATATTACAAAGGCATGGGGGAAATTTTGTCCAAATTCATGGCTGTAAAATGTGGCAATCACCTCAGCCCGTGCAATATTGACGCTGCTAAAGAAAATGATGAAAATACAGGTTAATCTGGAGAAAATATACATCATTTGGCGACCCTAACCAGATTCAAAAAATCTCTCAACCCATAAATAATTATAGGCAAAGGCAACGCATACTGACATAAAGGAAAGCAAGAGGAAATTTAGGAGAAGATTATGAGCGGGCAAGCAAAATCCATTTTCATTACTGGCGGTGCATCCGGCCTTGGACGCGAAGTTGCCCGTTTTTTCGGTCAAAAAGGATGGTTTGTGGGCATTGCCGATGTGCAGGATGCCGAGGCACATATTACCGCATCCATGATACCCGAAGGGATGAGCAGCGTTCATCATTTGGATGTGACCAATCGCGATCAATGGAAAATTGCATTAAAAGAATTTGATAAGGCAAGCGGCGGGCGAATGGATGTGTTGTTTAACAATGCGGGCATTGGTTCGGGCGGCCAAATTGAACAGCATGATTATGCCGATATTGATCGGATGGTTGCGGTTAATTTTATTGGCGTCATCAATGGGGTAAAGGAAAGTTTCGAATTTCTTGCCAAAACGCCCAATAGCTGCATCCTCAACACGTCATCCGCATCGGGCATTTATGGGGTTGCGGATTTAAGCGTGTATAGCGCCACCAAATTTGCGGTACGCGGCTTGACCGAATCCCATGATATTGAACTTCGCCGCCATGGCATACGCTGTCGATCCCTAATGCCTGGATTTATCGATACCAATATTTTATCCAATGTTCCGGACGACAGCAATATGACTGGCAAAGAAATTTTACAATCAGCAGGGGTGGAGGTAAGCCCTGTTACCATTATTGGCCAGGCCGCATGGGATGCCATTCACGGAGACAAGGTTCATACCTATGTCAATAAAACCGCCAAACAGCTTGCCTTTGCCGCGCGGTGGATGCCGGGGCGTTTACGCAAACAAATGGGCGGCTTATTGCGCAATGTGGTGAAAAGCGATAGTTAAATATCGCTTTTCATACCTATTCTTTGATTACAGGGCGTCTATTGCGCGGGCCAATTCAATATCGCGAATGGAAAGCCCGCCTGCATCATGGGTGGTGAGTAAAATCTCTACCTTATTATATACATTAAACCATTCGGGGTGATGGTCCGCCTTTTCCGATAAAATGGCCACACTGGTCATAAAGCCAAATGCGGTGGTAAAATCATTAAATTGATATGTGGTAACAATGCCTTTTTGTTCTTCATCATATTCCCAATCAGGAATAGTTTTTAACAATTCGGCACGTTCTGAATTGGAAAGACATTTAATTTTGCTCATATCAATTTTTCCTTATTTACCACATATCACCGTATAGAAAATAATTTAACATTATCGATATTCATTGGCATATTGTGTGAAATCTGCCTATTTCATCATATGGGGTTAGGTCAAGCATATCCAGCATCATTGTCGATTCAGCATTTATGCTGCATGCGTTCAGGCCGATTGGTTTTGGACAATATTAATTTGTCGCTAACGGGCGGTCAAATGGCGTGGGTCAAAGGGCCAAATGGCTGCGGTAAATCGACCCTATTACGCTGTATTTCTGGTTTAATTCCTGCTTTTGATGGCGAAATTACCTATCATGGCATCATATCATTACATGATGGCAATGCCGCATTGGATGAGGAATTGAGCGTTGAAAATGCGTTAAAATTTTGGGCAAATTTGGATGATATCGCGGCGGACAAATTGGCCCAATCCGCCGAAATTTTCGGGTTGGGCCATATTATGGACATTCCCGTCCATATGCTTTCCACCGGGCAAAGACAACGCGCCGCATTGACCCGCACCATTTGTGGCAATGCGGATATTTGGTTATTGGACGAACCCTATAATGGGTTGGACCAACATAATGTCGCCATGTTAAACCATGCTATTAAAATACATCTGGACAATGGCGGCATGGTAATCATCACATCGCATAATGATATAATCATTGAAAATATTACCCCCATAATATTGGATTTATCATGAAGGTTTTTGCCATATTATTGGGCCGTGAAATTCGCCGCCATGTGCAAATGGGCAATATTATGCTGCCCATATTTTTCTTTATTTCGGTGGCGATATTATATCCATTTGCCGTTGGACCAGACCGGATTTTATTACAAAAAACTGGCGGTGCAATAATATGGATTGCTGCATTATTGGCAACGATTTTGCCCATTGAAAAATTGATTTCTCATGACAAAAAATCCGGATTTTTGGATCAAATGGCGGTGCGCGGCACTTTGGATGAAATCATCATTTTGGCAAAAATGGCGGGCCATTATATCTGCTTCATTCTGCCCTTATTATGCGCGACATTTTTATCCGCCATTTTAATGGGGCTTAATGACACACAAATGATGTCGATACTGATCGGCCTTGCCATTTCGGGCATAGCGCTTTCGGGTTTGTCGGTGATGATTGCGGCGTTAACTGCCAATATTGGCAATGCCAGCGCCCTTGCCGGTATGTTGTTAATCCCGCTTTCCATCCCGCTTTTAATATTTGGCAGCGCCAATGTGCGCGACCCACAATTTAGCACGCTGCAACTTATCATTGCCATGTCATTGGTGCTTAGCGTGATGACCCCATTTGCGGCGGCGGCGGCGCTGCGCGCGTTAAGGGAGGAATGATAAAGCCGTGATTGGGTTATATTCCGCCAGCGGTGCTGTCATATCCCATTTGCTTTAATCCATCGATTAACGCATCGACACAATGGCGTAATTTATGCGCATCGGTGGACCGCACCACAAAATTTGCCCCGCTTTTCCCCTCCCGATAAAAAGGGTAGCTGCCAATTTGGCATCCCTCATGCGCTTTTTCAATCTGGCTTAATGTCGCCGCGACTTCGCTTTCCGCGACCCAGCAGCCAATTTGTTCGCTCAGTACCGGTAATCCGCCTTCCAAAGTGCCGGTTAATGCATCCAACATGCCCGCGGTGATATGCGGAACACCCGCCATAATGAATATATTGCCCATTTTAATTCCCGGTGCGCCTGACATTTTATTGGGGATTAAATCTGCCCCCTGCGGCACACGCGCCATGCGCAGCCGCCCTTCGTTAATTCCGCCGCGCGTTTCATAATATCCCTCCAAAATCGCCCTTGCCTCTTCATGTATAACCACTGGAACACCCATGGCGGCGGCAATTGCATCAACGGTAATATCATCATGGGTTGGCCCAATGCCGCCCGTTGTGAACAGATAATCATGGCTGGTGCGCAGGGCATTTACCGCCGCGATTATCGCGTCCATATCATCGGACACGACGCGCACTTCATTCAACCTAATCCCCTGAACATTTAACCATAGGGCGATTTGAGAGATATTTTTATCCTGCGTCCGGCCCGATAAAATTTCATCGCCAATAATTAAAATGGCGGCGCGATAGATTCGATCTGTTGTCATGAAAAAAATGATAGCCTCTATATGGGGACTTACAAAGCTGTATTTTTTGCCGTATATGCTTTTGCATGAATCAATATGTTAAAGTGGAAGCCGATGATGTAAGCCCTGCACGTGACGGCATCATCAAATTACATGGTCCGGAGGGCTTTGCCGGAATGAAAAAGGCGGGACAGGTTTCCGCCAGCATTTTGGACGCGCTTGTCCCCCATGTGGTGCCGGGCGTATCGACACAGGAATTGGACGATATTGTCCGCAAAATGGCATTTGATGCGGGAACTGTGCCCGCTACATTGGGGTATCGCGGTTTTGCGCATAGCTGTTGCACATCCATCAACCATGTGGTGTGCCACGGCATACCGTCGGAAAAAACATTAAAAAATGGCGATATTGTCAATATTGATGTGACCGTCATTGCCGATGGCTGGCATGGCGATACCAGCCGCATGTATTTGGTGGGCGATGTGCCATTAAAGGCACGAAAATTGGTCGATGTGACATATGAATGTTTAATGCTGGGCATTGAACAGGCAAAGCCGGGCAACCATTTGGGCGATATTTCCCACGCGATACAAAGCCATGCAGAGGCTCATCGTTATAGCGTGGTACGCGAATTTTGTGGCCATGGCGTGGGCCGTTTATTTCATGATGCGCCCGATGTTGTCCATGTTGGCCGCCCCGGCACAGGGCCGGAACTGCGCCCTGGCATGTTTTTCACCATTGAACCGATGATCAATATTGGCAAAGCAACGTCAAAGGTTTTGGACGATGGCTGGACGGCGGTAACCCGCGATCGCAGCCTGTCTGCGCAATTTGAACATAGTATCGGTATTACCGAAACCGGATGCGAAATTTTCACCAAAAGCCCAAAGGGGTTTGATAACCCGCCCTATTAAGCGCGGGAGATGAAATTGGGTTTAGG
The DNA here is from genome assembly GCF_001889025.1 of Sphingorhabdus lutea. Lineage (GTDB taxonomy): Bacteria > Pseudomonadota > Alphaproteobacteria > Sphingomonadales > Sphingomonadaceae > Sphingorhabdus_B > Sphingorhabdus_B lutea. Next base: position 2,155,872 of record NZ_CP018154.1, read on the forward strand.
CAAGTCTTAACCCTTCATAAATATTCGCGCCGATCATCAGGTTAAGATTTTGCACGGCAGCGCCGCTCGCCCCCTTGCCCAAATTGTCCAATGTGGCAATTAAACGCAATTGTGCACCATCGGCTGATGGCGCGACATATAAAGTCATGCCGTCATTGCCATCATCCCCATTTAACAATAAAATTTCACTTGGCATATCGCCTTCATGCACATTGACCAGCTTGCTGCCCGCATAATGAGAGACAAGTGCGTCGTGCATTTCCTGCGGGGTTGATTTAATGTTAAATGCGCCAAGCGGCACCATTATTTCCACCACCATCCCGCGATAGGCATTGATTACCGCAGGGGCAAAAATGGGGGCATGGTTCAATCCGGCATGAAGCTGCATTTCGGGCAAATGTTTATGCCCATGGGCCAATGCATAACCGCGAAAGGCAATATTGCCCGCGCTTTCAAAATGGGCGATTAACTCCTTACCCCCGCCGCTATATCCCGATACAGCATTAACATTATAGGGCAGGTTTTTGGGCAATAATCCTGCATCCACCAATGGCGCGATTAACCCCAAAAAACCCGTGGGATAACATCCTGGATTACTAACAAATTGGGCGTTTTCAATTGCCTGTTGCTGGCCCATGCGCATTTCGGCAAAACCATATGTCCAATTGGGGTCAATACGGTGCGCGGTTGATGCGTCAATAAATTTTGTCGGATTTTGGGCATCCGCCATCGCCACAGCTTCCTTTGCCGCCGCATCGGGCAGGCATAAAATCGCCACATCCGCCGCAATAATCGCGCCGCGCCGTGCATCATCATTTTTGCGGTCATCATCCGATAAAATAATCAACTGCACATCATCGCGCTCACCCAAACGTTCGGCAATTTCAATGCCTGTCGTGCCCGCTGCACCGTCAATAAAAACCTTCGCGCTCATATTATATCCGCTTCATCGATGTGATTGCCGGGCCATCTTCGGATGCAAAACGTTGCGCCACAATGGATAATGGCTCAATGGTGACATTCATATGATAGCTGTTGGCGTGGATAATATTATCCTTATCTGCCATAATACCTACATGACCATTAAAAAACACCAAATCGCCGACGCGTAATTGATTGCGATCATCCAATTGCCGCCCCACAAAAGCCTCTTGCATATCGCTGTCACGGGGAAGATTTTTGCCGTTCATACCAAAACAAAGCTGGACCAGACCAGAACAATCAATCGCAAACCCGCTGCGCCCACCCCAACAATATGGCACATTGATAAGCCGCCGTGCCAATGCAACCGGATCAACATCCATATCGGAAATTAAGGATAAATGCGATGCGGGCATATACCCTTGTGCACAGGGAAGAAAACCGTCTTCTTCATCACCCGTAATGCAAATTTTCGCGCCCATGGGCAATTGCACAATCGACGTGGCGCTGCCCTTTGGCTGGGTGTAAATCATGCTGGAAACCGATGTGACAATATGGGTCGGCTTTGGCATTTCTTCGGTAATAATGGCCAAATGAGCGGTGGGAACATATCCTAAATAATCATCATGTTTGCAATATCCCCATGCCCAATCACCCGAAATGTCCAGCACCGCAAATTCCTCACCATAGCTAAGCGAGCTAGCCCCCTGTGCCAAATGGTCGGGCGCGGCCCGCACCATAGTCGCGCTGGTCACGCAAATGCGAAGCTGCGGCACGGCATAATGCGGGGCAAATAATTTGCCCGCCAATGATATATCGGCCAAATCACCTCTTATAGGTGTGATACGTTTATCGGTCTTTGGGCTTGGCCCGCTGAGCGCATAGCTTTGTTCATTATAATTATTTTGCGACATATTCATTTTTCAAAAATTGGTAAATTGCACGAAGACCAAGGGCTTCACCGCCCTTTTTCCGGCCCGGTTTTGGCGTTGGCCGCCAAGCGAAAGTATCTATATGTGCCCATCGGACATCATGTAAGATAAATTTTTGCAAAAATAATGCGGCGGTGACGCTGCCGGCAAATGAACCGCCGCTATTCGTCATATCTGCAACATCACTTTGCAATAACTCAAAATAATCATTCCATAATGGCATCCGCCATAATGGGTCTTGCGCCTGCTTTGCGCCCGTTAAAATGGCATTGGCCATATCATCATCATTGGCAAAAATGGGCGGCACATCAGGGCCAAGGGCCACCCGCGCCGCGCCGGTTAAGGTGGCAAAATCAATGACCATTTCATTGCCATCTTCGCATGATTTGGTCAACGCATCGGCAAGGATTAAGCGCCCTTCAGCATCGGTATTGTCAATTTCAACGCTCAATCCATTTCGCGCCTTTATAATATCACCCGGCCGCATGGCATTGCCCGCAACGGCATTTTCCACCGCAGGGATCAACATGCTTAACCTCACGGGAATGTTCATTGTCATAATCAAATATGCCAATGCCGCCGCATGGGCCGCGCCGCCCATATCTTTTTTCATAATCCGCATACCCGCGCCCGATTTAATGTTCAGCCCGCCTGTATCAAAAATAACCCCCTTGCCCACAATGGCAATTTTGGGATGTTTTTCATCGCCCCAATTTAATTCGATTAAACGCGGCGCATGGTCGCGCGACGCCGCCTTGCCTACCGCATAAATTAACGGATATCCCTGTTCCAGAATATCGCCCTTTATCACATTAACATTGCCATCATATTTTTTGGCCAAATCGGTGATCAATTTTTCAATCGCGCCAGGGTTCATATCGCATGGCGGCATATTGACCATGTCGCGCACCAATGAAGTCGCAGAGGCAAGAGCACAATATTCGCCAATATTTGCCGCCTCATGCGTTAATAAAATGCGCGGCCCATCTTCATTTTTTTCGCTAAGATATTGGTCAAAATTATATTGGCCCAATATCCACCCCAATAACGCATTGCCCAATTTGGGCGGGGATGCTTCTTTGGCATCGCCCATAATCCTATATGTCCCCGAAGGCAGGGATTCCGATAATTTTGCGATGCTCCACGGGTTTAACGCCATGGGTTCACCAATGGACGCAATGACATGGAAATCATCATCACCACATGCCGGAATAATTGCATATTCGCCAATTGCGCCCTTAAATTTTTGGGCGGCCAATGCGCTGCGAACCATGGGCTTGCTGCGTTTGACAAATGATTCAAAATCATCTTCGGATGTCAAAATGATGCTTGTCGCATCCTGTCCTTTATCCGGGCGCAGCAAATCTGTATAATCTTTAATCATACATGCCTGATAGCTGCCATTTAATGAAAATGCGATAGGCAATTATCACCAAAATTCACATCGGGTAAATTATTATATTTGCACAAAAATCATTTGGTAAATTGCATAATATCATCAGCTACCGGCTCTTTGGTCAAAATTTTCTTTTCCGCCGCATAATTTTGCAATGTCCGCCATGGGTGGCGATCACCATTTTTGGGTAAATTGTCAAAAGAACGTTCAAAATAACCAGAGCTAAATACCTCAACAAAGGGGCGGCGCTCCATGTCGGGGTCGTTCAAAAATGGCGTGGCGACATCCGCCCCTTTTGCATCCATTTCTTTTAATAATCGAACCACATAATCACATACAATATCGGTTTTTAACGTCCAACTTGCATTTACATAACCAAAGACGCTGGCCATATTGGGAATATTGGAAAACATGCATCCCTTATAACTCACATGATTGGCGATATTTACCGGTTCATTATCCATGGACAGCTTAATCTTACCAAATACAACAAGGTTTAATCCCGTGGCGGTCACAATAATATCCGCCGGCAACATATTGCCCGATTTTAATTTAATGCCCTGTTGGGTGAAATGGTCAATATGGTCGGTGATAATTTGCGCCTTTCCGCTGTTCAACGCATCAAACATATCATTATCAGGGACAAGGCATAATCTTTGTTCCCATGGATTATAGCGCGGGGTAAAGTTTTTTTCAAAATCCCGCACATCATTCAAGGAATTTTTCGTATCGTTTAATAATTTCTTTCGCATAATCTTTGGATAGGACCGCGCAAACCAATACACCAATCTTTGCATATTTATGTTACGAAAACGGGTGATTTTATACGCTAATTTATCCGGCAATATTTTGCGCAATATATTTGCAAAGCGATCACGAGAAGGATGCGATATCATAAAGGTCGGGGAGCGTTGTAACATGGTCACCTGCCCCCCATTTTGTGCCATGACGGGCACGATAGTTACTGCTGTCGCGCCGCTGCCAATAACCACAATTTTTTTGCCGCTATAATCCAAATCCTTTGGCCAATGTTGCGGGTGAATAATTTGCCCGCCAAAATCATCAGCGCCCTTAAATTCTGGGGTATAACCCTCATCATAATCATAATAGCCAGCACATAGAAATAGGAATTTTGCTGCATATTGACGCATCACCCCGTCATGTTGCGCGCTGATTATCCATTGTTTTTTCACGCTATCCCAATTGGCATTTTCTGCCCTATGCCCAAATTTTATATGCGGGTTAACGTCAAATTCATCCGCAGTTGCATGCACATATTTATGGATTGATGGGCCGTCGGCTATCGCCTTTTCATCGACCCAAGGTTTAAATCGATATCCCAAAGTGTGCATGTCGCTGTCCGAACGGATACCGGGATATTGAAATAAATCCCATGTGCCGCCCATATCCTGTCTTTGTTCCAAAATGACATATTTTTTATCGGGAAAATTTTGTGAAAAATGTACCCCGGCGGCAATTCCCGATAGCCCCGCCCCAATGATTAACATGTCCACTTGTTCAATATTTGACGTCATTTGGCATCCTCACTCTTTCCTCAAACAAATGATTATAGAAACAATTGCAATTTACAACCCACAATATAGTTTAATTGGTTAATTAAATACATTGATTAAAAATTGCATCAGCTAAAAATGCGTAAGAAATATAGTTTCAATTGATATTTAATTCTGGCCCATCCTAAATTTCACCGCTATGCATGATTGGTAATGAAGGGAGGATAATATGTTATCGGTGCTGGATATTTTCCGTGTGGGGCTTGGCCCATCTTCATCCCATACAGTGGGCCCGATGCGCATTGCCCGCCGTTTTTTGGAGGAGGCAGCCCAAAAGAACCAATTGGAAAATTGCGCCCGGCTGCGCATTTCATTGCACGGATCGCTTGCCCTAACGGGAATTGGCCATGCTACAGATACGGCAACATTTTTGGGCTTAATGGGATATTTACCCGAAGAAACCACCCCGCAACAGGCCGAAGCAGCCCTTTTTAACTTAACCCAAAATGGCCAGATTACCTTATATAATGGCCCAACCATCCCATTTGACCAGAGGCGGGATTTGGACCTGCGCGGTGATATTATTCCGCAAATTCATCCCAATGAAATGCGGCTGCAGCTTTATAATCATGATAATATATTGATTTTCGACCGGATATATTATTCGGTTGGTGGCGGCTTTATTGCAAGCGCCAAACAATTAAACGCACCCACGCCCAATGATCAAATCGCCATCCCGTCCTTTCATCCCCATATATTTGGCTCTGCCGCCGAATTATTGGTCCATTGTGATGTGCTAAAAATGTCTATAGCGGACGTCATTATGGCCAATGAAGATGCGGTGCGCCCCCGCCAAGAAACCGAGGCAGGATTGGATAAAATTTGGGCGGTGATGAATTTATGTATCGAACGCGGCCTCGCCACAAATGGCATATTACCCGGCGGGTTAAAGGTAAAGCGCCGCGCGCCAGACCTATATCAAAAACTGATTGATGCGCCCATGTCGAATGAGCGCGAACAATTATTTGACTGGTTAAACGTCTATGCCATGGCCGTGAATGAGGAAAATGCCGCTGGCGGACGTGTGGTCACCGCCCCCACAAATGGCGCAGCGGGCATTATTCCCGCCGTCATCCGCCATTATTGCGGCGAAGATGAAGGATATAATATTTCCAAAATTCGCCAATTTTTGGTCACAGCTGGCGGCATTGCCATGTTATATAAACAACGCGCCTCAATCAGCGGGGCCGAAATGGGATGTCAGGGAGAGGTTGGCGTGGCCTGTTCCATGGCGGCAGCGGGCCTTGCCGCCATTTGGGGCGGAACAGCGCAACAGGTGGAACATGCCGCCGAAATTGGCATGGAGCATAATTTGGGCCTCACCTGTGATCCAGTGGGTGGCTTGGTTCAAATACCATGTATAGAACGCAATGCCATTGGCGCGGTAAAGGCGGTTAACGCCGCACGCCTTGCCCTGCGTGCGTGCGAAACGCACCATGTTTCACTTGATCAGGTAATTGAAACCATGCGCCAAACCGGATTGGACATGTCCCGCAAATATAAAGAAACCAGTGAGGGCGGATTGGCCGTTAATGTGGTCGAATGTTAATCAACAACCTTAATGCTTAATCAAAGCGCAAATCATCGGGAATTTCCATTGGTGCAAAGGCGCTGACATGCGACCTGCCATTATTCCCCATGGGCAGACGTCCAGTTATATTACCCAATGGCGCAAGGATTAACCGAAAAACCTGCCCCCCTATTTCACGAAAATCCCAAAGGGAAACCGCAAAACAAAGCATGAGCCAATGCACATGTAAATGTTCAAAAAAATAAGCCTGCCCCAAAATATGGGCGCGTTCCAAATGCAGCCATGCCAGCGCGATATTATCATTTTTTGAGCCGTTATTTGAACCATTTTCACGGCCTGCACCTATGGCTGAACTGCGCGCCTCGCGATAGGCGGAAATTTCATCCTGAAATTTTTGACGCCTGTCCTTTATCATCCCCTGCTCCCATATATATTCACCGCTTAAATACATTTGCCACAATGACGCTATATATAATCATTATTTTGGGGGGGATAGCAATTATCTATGAAAATATATTTCACAAAAAAAGGAAATGGTGCCCCTGGCCCGACTCGAACGGGCACTCCGTTAAGAACTGCATTTTGAGTGCAGCGCGTCTACCAATTCCACCACAGGGGCACGTCACAAATCAAATATCTAAAGCGATAGATGCTTGGTGAAGCGGCTGATTAGCCTAGGCTTGATGATGATGCAATCCCAAAAATGACAAAAATTGCACTAAAAACATAGTTAGTCGAAAAAAAGATTATTACTTTAACTCACGATCCAATGTTTTATGCGTTGCTTTGCCATAGGGCGGCTTAAATCCTGCGATTTTGGCAACATCAAATTTTGCCTGATGATAAATGGCGCGCATATGGCTAAATGTCTTAAATCCATCAAATCCATGATAATTGCCCATGCCCGATGGCCCAACCCCGCCAAAGGGCAAATCTTCCATCGCATTATGGAATATAACATCATTGACTGTTGCCCCACCAGAAATGGTGCGGGTCAGCACCTTATTTTCCTCTGCTTGGTCAGCGCCAAAATAATAAAGCCCCAAGGGCCGATCTTTTGAATTCACATAATCAATTGCTTCATCAATATTTTCATATGTTTTCACGGGCAAAATCGGACCAAAAATTTCATCCTGCATCACCATCATATCATCGGTAACATTGCGCACTATGGTAAGCGGCATTTTATTACCATTGCTTGATGCAAAATCTTCACCTGCCGGATTAACCTCTATCAACTCGGCACCTTTGGCCTTTGCATCGTTTAAATATCCCTGCAATCTTTCATAATTGCGGCCATTTACCACCGATGTATAATCTTCATTGGATAATAATGTCGGATACATTGCCGCCACGCCATTTTGAACACCGGCAATCATTTCCATCTCTTGATCCTTGGCCACAAATAAATAATCCGGCGCAAGGCAAATTTGCCCCGCATTCATCATTTTGCCAAGCGCGATACGCTCCCCAGCCTTTGTCTTATCTGCGCTGCGTCCAATGATGGTGGGGGATTTGCCGCCCAATTCCAATGTTACCGGCACCAAATTATCCGCCGCAGCGCGCATAATATGCTTACCCACGCTGGTCGCGCCGGTAAAAATCATATGGTCAAATGGCAAATTGGAAAATGCTATGCCGACTTCTGCGTCGCCTGTAAAAACCGACATTTCACATGGTTCAAAATATTGCGGGACGAGCTCTTCTAATAATGCCGATACTTGCGGCGTAAATTCCGAAGGCTTTACCATGGCGCGATTACCCGCCGCCAATATGCCGGCCATGGGCACCATCACCATGCCAATGGGAAAATTCCACGGCGCAACCACGCCCACTACACCCTTTGGTTGATACGCCACCTTTGCCTTTGCCCCCAATAGGCCAAGGGGAAAAGTGGGTTTACGCTTTTCATCACGTGACCAGCTTTTCATATGCTTTTTTGCATGTTTTAATGCGCTAACCGATGGCATAATATCGGTCATCAATGTTTGTTCGGTGCTGCGGTGGCCAAAATCTGCGCTGACTGCCTTGGCAAAATCATCTTTATGATCAATTAACAGGGCGATTGCCCGGTTAATCCTGTCTTCTCTCGCCGACATGCTTTCGGGCATGGATTGTGTAAACGCGCTTCTTTGCTTGTTTAAAATATCCATCATCGTGTCAAATTTATCTGGCATCCGCTCTATTCCTTCTCTCTATTTTGTGACATGCTACCAAAAATAGGGAGAGATAAGAAACATAAATTTCATTAGTCAATTAAACAGTGAAATTTTAAAAGCTTATAGATTATTTATTATCGCGGAAAAGTCCAAATCACCAGAACCCGCCGCATCAAATGCCTCATAAATTTGTGCCGCGCGCGCGCCCATGGGAACATCTGCGCCCGCGCTTTGCGCCGCCTCCATCGCAAGGCGCAAATCTTTTAACATTAACGCAGTGGCAAAACCGCCCGCATAATCATTATCTGCAGGAGATTGCGGACCGACATTTGGCACGGGGCAATAACTGGTCATCGACCAATTTTGGCCCGATGCCTTTGATGAAATGTCATAAAAAGTCTGTAGGTCCAATCCCAATTTTTCGGCCAATTTAAATGTTTCACAGGTGGCAATCATCGACGCGCCCAACAGCATATTATTGCATATTTTTGCCGCTTGCCCTGCGCCGCTTTCCCCTGCATGAATAACCGCCTTGCCCATGGCGGCCAAAATTGGCTCTGCACGCGTAAATGCGGTTTTTGTACCGCCCACCATGAAGGTAAGCGTGCCACCATTGGCCGCCGCTATCCCGCCGGAAACAGGCGCATCGACCATATTATATCCCGCCTTTTTTGCCGCCGCATTGACCCGCCGCGCCGTATCCACATCAATGGTTGAGCAATCCAATAATAAGGCAGATGTCGGCGCATGGTTCATTACATCATTGCTATATACTGCCTCTACAATCTTGCCATTGGGCAACATGGTGACAACTGCATCCATACCCATTACAGCCTGTTTTGCATCGGTAAAAACATCGCATCCATTTACCTTTGCCTTGGCCAGCGCATCGGGGGACAGGTCAAAGGCATTAACTTGATGCCCCGCCTTTACCAAATTGGCCGCCATGCCGCCGCCCATATTGCCAAGGCCGATAAATGCGATTTTCATTTCTTATTTCCCCGTCCAATTTCCAGCACGTTTTTCGACAAAGGCCGCCATGCCTTCTTTTTGGTCCTCACTACCGAATAAACCGTGAAATAGACGGCGTTCAAAATTAATGCCCTGTGCCAAATTGGTTTCAAAGGCTGCGTTGACCATTTCTTTACATGCCAATGCGGCAAGCGGTGCCATGCCCGCAATTTGCTCTGCTGTTTTCATCGCCTCATCCACCAAATCGGCGGCAGGGATAACTCGGGCGACAAGGCCGGATTGCTCCGCCTCCACCGCGCCCATCATGCGGCCAGTTAAGCACATTTCCATCGCCTTTGCCTTGCCAATGGCGCGGGTTAAACGTTGTGACCCGCCCATTCCCGGGGTTACCGCCAATTTTATTTCCGGCTGGCCAAATTTCGCTTTATCCCCGGCCAAAATAAAATCGGCCATCATGGCAAGTTCACAGCCGCCGCCCAAAGCAAAACCGTTCACCGCCGCAATCCATGGTTTGCGGGTGGCGGTGATGCGTTCATATCCGCCAAAAAAATTGCCGCCATACATTTGGGCAAAGCTTTGGCTGGACATTTCCTTAATATCTGCGCCGGCGGCAAATGCCTTTTCACTGCCCGTTAGGACCGCGCATTTTTGGCTGTCATCGGCATCAAATGCCGCAAAGGCATCAACCATATCGGCCAAAATTTGGCTGTTTAATGCGTTTAACGCCTCTGGCCGGTTCAAGGTGATGAGGGTAACTGCGCCCTTTTTTTCGACAATAATTGTTTCATATTTGTTCATAATGGTTTCCATTCCTTATCCTGTAGCAATGGCGTGAAAATCGCGTCCAACATGTCATTTGTCATTTCCTCTGGCGTTGCGGGCGACCATTTGGGTTCATTATCCTTATCTATGATAAGCGCACGCACCCCTTCGATAAAATCATGCATTTCCACAACGCGCGCGCCAATGGCATATTCCTGTTTCATTTGCGCGGCAAAATTGGGCATTAACGCCCCTTCGGCCAATTGACGCAGCGCCACCTTGCATGTTTGGGGGGATTTTGTGCCCAGCGTGTCACGCTCCTTCGCGGCCCAATCGCTATCGTCTTTTTCCAATGACGCCAAAATTTCTTCATATTTATCGGAAGCAAAATGACGGTTAATTTTGTCAATATTCGCCTCTATTCTTGCCGGAGGAGGTGTGACAGACAAATCCCCCAAAATTCCCGCTATACGGTCCGGATTTTTGGCAATGCGCTGTTTCGCTTCGTCCAATTTATCCGATGGCAAATAATGGGTGGCAAGGCCAAGGGACAGGCATTCCGCCCCATCCAATCGTGCGCCGGTCAGCGCTAAAAATTGCCCCACGCGCCCTTCCAACCTTGGCAAAAACCAACCGCCGCCAACATCAGGGAATAACCCAATTCCGGTTTCCGGCATGGCAAAACGGGTGTTTTCGGTGGCCACGCGATATTTGGCGGGCTGTGAAATACCTACACCGCCGCCCATGGTTATCCCATCCATAAAGGCGACAACCGGCTTGTCATATTCAAATAATAAATGGTTTAATTGATATTCGGTATAGAAAAATTCACGCGCCTCGCGCCCCTTCTCTGCCCCTTCCAATGCGCCGCTTTGCGCCAACATGCGAATATCGCCGCCTGCACAAAAACCGCGCCCTTCGCTATGGTCAATCATCACCGCTTGAACGGCATCATCACCGCGCCATTTTACCAATGCGTCTATCATCGCGGCGCACATTTCATGGTTTAACGCATGAATGGCCTTTGGTCTATTCAAGGTTAAATATCCCGCCTGCCCATCAATTTTTGTGATTAAATCTTCGGTCATATTTTTTGTCATTATTGCCTGCCCAATTCACGCGAAATAATCATCCGCATTACCTGATTTGTACCTTCCAAAATGGAATGGACGCGCAAATCACGCCAAAAACGCTCAATCGGATAATCTTGTAAATAACCATATCCGCCGAAAAGCTGCAATGCCTGATCCACAATTTTCGAACCATTATCGGTGGCAAGCCGTTTGGCCATGGCGGCAAATTTGGTTTTATCGGGCGCATTATCAGTTACCTTTGCCGCCGCCATATATAATAAAGCACGCGCGGCTTCCAAATCGGTGGCCATATCGGCAAGGGTGAATTGCGTGTTTTGAAAATCGGCAATTGCCTTGCCAAATTGGTGGCGATCCTTGGTATATGCCATCGCCTCGTCAAGGCAGCGTTGCGCCCCGCCTAGGCTGCATGCGCCAATATTTAACCGCCCGCCATCAAGGCCGGCCATGGCAAAGCGAAATCCCTCACCCTCGCCGCCGACACGGTTGGCCACGGGCACTTTCACATTGTCAAAATGCACCTGCGCCGTGGGGGATGCATTCCACCCCAATTTTTTCTCGGCCGCACCAAATGTTAAACCATCCATATCCTTTTCAATGACAAGGCAGCTGACACCTCTTGCGCCCCCCTGTTCATTGGCATCACTGGTCCGCACCATGGTGACATAAACATCATTTACCCCGGCCCCTGAAATAAATTGCTTGCCGCCATTGACGATATAATGGTCGCCCTCTAACCGCGCGGTTGTTTTCATGGCGGCAGCGTCCGACCCGCTCCCCGGCTCGGTCAGGCAGTAGCTTGCAATTTTTTCCATGGAAATAAGGTCGGGCAGGAAACGCGATTTTAATTCCGCCGAACCAAAGCTGTCAATCATCCATGCTGCCATATTGTGAATGGAAATAAAGGCCGATGTCGCGGCACAACCATAGGACATGGCCTCCATAATAATCGCCGCCTCCAACCGGCCAAGGCCGATACCGCCGCTTTCCTCCGACACGTAAATCCCGCCAAAGCCAAGTTCCGCCGTGCTTTTAATCACATCTTTGGGAAAATGCTTTTCCTCATCCCATTTGGCCGCAAATGGCGTGATATTATCCGCGGTAAATCGCTGCGCCATTTCCTGTATAGCCAATTGATCATCGGTTAATGCAAATTGGTTCATTGTTCATCCCTTTTGACAATGCGGCCCAATGTCTCCACCATGCCGCCATATTATTCATTATTTTGCTGGGCCAATTAAATCCCATAAATTGCCATATAAATCTTCAAAAACAACAACTGTACCAAATGGTTCATGACGAATATTTTCCATAAAATTCACCCCTTCATCCGCCATATGGTCATATTGTTCATTAAAATTTTGGACATTTAAGAAAAATCCAACGCGCCCGCCATGTTGGTTTCCCACGGCAGCACGCTGTCCATTATCACTTGCCTTGGCCAATAATAACCCCATTTTTCCGGCGGCAGGGCGAACGACAACCCATTGTTTACCCTCGCCCATTTCTTGATTAACATCCAAAATGAAACGCAGTTTTTTAACAAAAAAATCAATCGCCTCATCATAATCATTGACCAAAAATGTCGCCAAATCAATGTGCATCATTAACCCCAACTCATCCCTTTCAAATCATCCCATTGTTGGAATGACAAAGGCGTTTCCTTGCGCCCCATCCGCGCTGCCATCGGGCCATCTTTGCGTAATAGTTTTCACCTTGGTCCAAAATTTCACGCCCTCCATACCATGTTGGTTGGTGTCGCCAAAGGCGCTTCGTTTCCATCCGCCAAAGCTGTGATAGGCAACGGGAACGGGAATGGGCACATTTATGCCCACCATGCCCACATTGACGCGGGCGGCAAATTCGCGCGCGGCATTACCATTGCGGGTAAAAATCGCCACGCCATTACCATATTGATGCTGGCTGGGCAATGCGAGTGCTTCTTCAAAATTATCTGCCCGCACCATTTGCAATACTGGTCCGAAAATTTCTTCCTTATAGCTTTCCATATCGGGGGTGACATGGTCAAATAATGATGGGCCGATAAAGAAACCCTTTTCATGCCCCTGTAGCGTAAAGCCGCGTCCATCGACCACCAATTCCGCGCCCTCATCCACGCCCTTTTGTATCCACCCTTCGACTTTTTGCTTATGCGCCTCGGTCACTACTGGGCCATAATGCGCCTCATCATCGGTGGAAATGCCCACGCGCAATGCATCAATGGCAGGGATTAATTTTTCGCGCAGCTTATCTGCGGTTTCATTGCTCACGGGAACTACAACGGGCAAGGCCATGCACCGTTCGCCCGCGCTGCCAAATGCTGCGCCGGACAAATCATTGACCACTTGGTCAAGATCGGCATCGGGCATGATGATGGCGTGGTTTTTCGCGCCGCCCATTGCCTGAACCCGTTTTCCGGCGGCCACCCCGCGATTATATACATAATGCGCAATATCGCTGCTCCCGACAAAGCTTACCCCGCCAATGGCCGGATGGTCCAAAATGGCATCTACCATTTCCTTATCCCCATGCACACATTGCAAAATACCCTCGGGCAGGCCCGCCTCCAACATTAATTCGGTTAAACGAACCGGCACGCTGGGGTCGCGTTCGGATGGTTTCAATATAAATGCATTGCCCGTGGCAATGGCCGGGCCAAACATCCACATCGGAATCATCGCGGGAAAGTTAAATGGCGTAATCCCCGCGCCAATGCCCAATGGTTGACGCATGGAATATACATCAATGCCCGGACCTGCGCCCTGTGTATATTCACCCTTTAATATGTGCGGAATGCCACAGCAAAATTCGATAACCTCCAAACCGCGCTGCACATCGCCGCGCGAATCCGCAATCACCTTGCCATGCTCAGCAGACAGCATATGGGCCAATTCTTCCATATTGGCCTCCACCAGTTCCTTAAATTTAAACATAATCCGCGCACGGCGTTGCGGATTGGTGGCGGCCCATGCGGGCTGCGCCGCCAATGCAGCATCAACCGCCTGTTGCAGGACCGCCGCATCACCCAATTCAACCTCCGCCTGTATGACACCATTATTGGGATCATAAATGGGCGACGTCCGCCCACCAGAAGATGTTGAAGAACCGACGATATTATGTGTGATTTTGCGCATTATGTTCCTTTCCCCTGCCCTAATTTGGGCCAATTAAAATCCCGTAATTGGTCTGAAAAACTACTCTCATTAGGGCAACAAAATTAATTTTAACAACCTAAAAGTTTCTTTCGCAACTATAATATTTAATTCAACAGTTAATTAATGCACAGACAAATAACATAAAGTCAAGATTTCGTGACGCACTTATGTTGTAACTATTATGAAAAATTACTATATCACAAATAGTTGCGACCAAATGATTATCTTTCATGGTCCAAATGTTCATTCTGTGGGTTGAATTTAATGTCCAACGCTATCATATTGTCATCGGATGGGTAACTCTCCCCCTCTGATGCCCGTCCAACGCGCCTTGATGAAGGGCGCACTCCCTGAACCTTACCACCCCCGATGGGGGTGGTATTTTTTTGCCCATTTTATTTTTTGGGTTAATTTATTTGTGAATTTTTGGGCCAATTTCCTAGACTATTTTATTGGTTTAAAACCATATTCAACCACCACTTATATCGGGAAACGCCCTATTCAGCGGCATTGGCAATATGCTGTCCCAACATTATTTCGGCCAATTTTGTTATTAACAGGGCAATAGAGCCGCCAATTATCCGCGAGCTTTGTGTGATTGGCTCAAATAAATTTTCATCCAAATATAAATGACGACCAATTTCAATTTGTATAGCATAAATACCGCGTGCTGGCCGTGAATGACGGCGCAATATATATCCGCCAGCATAGGGGGCGTTCATTGCCACCTTTAATTTACGTTTTTTATTTGCCCGACACACATAATTTAATTGAGAAAAATGATTGATAACCAAATCGGTTAAATAATTATCACATGTTGAACCAAAAATATCACCAATAACAATATCGGGTACATTATTATCGTCAATATTATAGTCATTATCCCCGCCATATGGCGTCAATGCATCGCCCCCATTCAAAATTGGCGGCATGCTGTGCAGGTCAATTAACATGGCGCTGCCAAATTGCGACTTCATCTGGCCCAATATTTGGGTGATTTTTTCATGATAGGGGATATGAAAATTTTCAATGCGATTGTCCAAATCCTGCCGCGTCATGCGGCCCTTCCAAATATCGCCCCATGGCGCCATTCTTCGGGGGATAAGGCCCAATCCGCCGCGCACCTTGGCGCTTGGCTGTGCAAAATCGCCCTGCCGCGCGCCTATTATCATTTGGGCATCAACCTCATCTGGGGCGCGGTTTAAATCAATCCATGCTCGTGCCATATTGGCCATTATATTGGGGAAACCCGCCCTTTTTGATGGCGCGGCCAATATATCGACATATCGATCCTCCAATTTAATCAGCGCCGATGGGGATATCCGCAATTGGCCCAAAATTTCTGGAGGATAAAATCGCCCACAATGCGGCACCGATAATAATATCGGCAATTTTATATCGTCATGACCGTAAATATTAAATGATGGGGTTATTATATCTACCAAAATTGCGCCTAAATATTTTTATTTATATAGTTAATTCAATATTTTTACCCAATTTGTACAAAAAT
The DNA here is from genome assembly GCF_001889025.1 of Sphingorhabdus lutea. Lineage (GTDB taxonomy): Bacteria > Pseudomonadota > Alphaproteobacteria > Sphingomonadales > Sphingomonadaceae > Sphingorhabdus_B > Sphingorhabdus_B lutea. The sequence continues at coordinate 2,171,875 of NZ_CP018154.1, forward strand.
AAAATAATTTTTTTAAAAATATGATGCAAATTGTTAAGCCTCATCCTGTATATGGCAAATATAAATTTAGCAAAATTGATCTAAAAGAGGATGTTCATGACCCGAATTTTACTTGCCGAGGATGAACCGGCAATGCGCGAATATTTGGTTCGCTCACTGGAAAAAAATGGATATGAAGTTGTCGCCGTTGATTGCGGGTCAAAGGCTGCGCCCTTATTGGAATCAAGAAGTTTTGACCTGTTACTAACTGATATTGTCATGCCGGAAATGGACGGGATTGAATTGGCCCGCCATTGCAGCAAGGTTTCACCCGAAACAAAGGTGATGTTCATTACCGGATTTTCTGGTGTCGCCCTGCGCGCGGGCGAAGAAATGCCCAGTGCAAAAATATTGTCAAAACCATTTCATCTGCGCGATTTAGTGTTGGAGGTTGAACGCATGTTCGGACAACAAAGCGCCAGCGGGCTTAGCTAAGCATAATTTATCATCAAATATTAAAATGTCGGTTGAGCATCGCGGCTTATGCTGTTAAGCGCGTTTCTTAAATTGTCGTTACGCACCCATAGCTCAGCTGGATAGAGCGCTGCCCTCCGAAGGCAGAGGCCAGAGGTTCGAATCCTCTTGGGTGCACCAATTTTATAAACTTTCCGAACCTCTGTTTTCTTATGCCCACCTTAAAAGGTGGCGGGGGTTCGAATCCTCTTGGGTGCACCAATTTTATAAACTTTCCGAACCTCTGTTTTCTTATGCCCACCTTAAAAGGTGGCGGGGGTTCGAATCCTCCCCGATGCACCAATTTTATAAACTTTCCGAACCTCTGTTTTCTTATGCCCACCTTAAAAGGTGGCGGGGGTTCGAACCCTCTTAGGTGCACCATTCCTTTTTCACCATCCCAAATACCGCTTAAGACCTTGAAAGGTATAGAAGTTTTGGGTGTTCGAAGTCCTTCATTTCGACTGTATTTAAGTTTGTCTGCAAAAGCCAATTTTAGCACATTCCTACGGTCGGCGAAGGTTCCATAAATCCATATTTTGTGCGGGTTTGCGAGGAATGTAAGAGCGTGTTCGAACATTTCGCTATAGCCGCGAGCTGGTTGGGAGAGTTTCGCGATCTTTTCAGCTAAAAGATGCTTTTGGCTTTCCAGCGCAGTTATCCGCTTTTCTATCTGTTCCGATACGATAGAGTTATCAGTGTCCAACATCTTATCGACCAGTTTGGTCATGTTGCCCTCTATCCGTGCCAGTTCGGATTTGAGGCGACTGGCCCGATCTTTATTTGTTACCGCCATATGTTCCCACAAGTCCTTGAACATCTTGGAGGCAACCGTGAAAAGGCTCTGTGATGGCTGCAATTGTGTTAGCAGTTCTTCAAATTCCTGCTCCAGTTTATCCCGTGCAATCGACTTCCTGTAGCTTTCACAATCCTTATTGAAGCAGAGATAGTAGGGATATTTTTTGTTTTTACCCTTGCTCCAGCAAGCTGTAAGTGGGTTATTGCAATCATCGCAATCTACCGCTCCACGAAGCACAAAGTCTTCGTGCAGATCGGTACGATTCGCTATCCTAGTGCCTTCTTGAAGGTGTTCTTGTATCTTGAGATAGGTTTCCCACGAGATTAAACCTTCATGCTTAGCTTCGCGCAGAGAGATGCCCCAATTAGGTGCCTCTATCATGCCTGCGTATAAAGGCTGGGTAAGCAGCAAGTCAGCACGTTCATGCGTAACGCCGCCTTTGCTGTTTTTGGGAAATTCAGGCTGATCTTCCAGAAATTGCCTCACTTCGCCTTTCGAGCCAAAACGTCCAGATGCAAAGCCATCCAATGCTTCCTGTACGATGGACGCCATAGGTTCATCGCGAACCAATTCCTTCCCATGACCTTTGATATATTTATAGCCTAACGGCGGTCTGGCATTCACATAATAGCCATTTGTAATTCTTGCTTTCATGCGATTGATGGTTTGTTCTCTATTCTTTTGTGCAAAATGCTGTGCGGAACTGGCAAGGACGTTTTCAAGGAACTGCGAATCTGAATCATCGCCAAAAACGACAGAAGGGCTTTCCAATATACCGCCTGCTTTGGCGAGTTGGTCGCGGAGTGCGAGATGGGCTTTAAGACCACGTGCAAGCCGCGAAATATCATCAATCAGCACAATATGCGGATTGGCTTTGTTTTGTTTCAGGAATGAAAGCATGGCATCCATGCCTGGACGCCGTTCTTTACTTCCCGTCATATCATCGGTGAACATGGCAACGACTTCATATTCACGCGAAGAAGCATAGGCACGGCAGCGGGTGGCTTGGGATTCTATTCCCCCGCCATCTTTTACCTGTTTCTTGGAGGAAACACGCGCATAGATAATAGCAGGTTTATGTATTTTCTCACTCATTATCGCCCTCCGTTGGATTGTTTTTACACTCTAGCAGATCGGCGGGCGAGGTGGCACATTTTTGGAATTCGGCGATGAGCTTATTCACAGGCTCCATGCCATAACCGAGCTGGACGAAAGACTTCATGATCTGGAAAAGCACCTCTATCAGTTCCAATTTTTGCGCTTCCGTCAGACCATCTTCATCGAACTCTGAGAGATAGTCGGCAGGCAATGGTTCCCTATCAGTTGATGTATCTATGCCATCTCGCTCCATGCTCATTACTCCTCTTCTGGTTGTATCAAACCAAATCGACTGTTCGATCCGTTTCAGGGCAAACAGGCTTGCATCATCTGTACGAATACAGATCACAGCAGAGCATTTCGGGGAGATAGACAAAGAAATGTAATTTGAGGCATCAACCCGAAAACTGGATTGATTGCCAACACGACCCCCACATCGTTCAAATTCACAAAGCTGTGTATTACTTAAGTAAATCACTTTAAGGTTAACGCTTTCTTAATTTGTTGCATTCTCTCAACTACCTTAAGTTGTAAAAACCAGAGTATGCGTCCAGTAGCGATAGTTTCTATCGAAGCTGGAGGCTGAGACGAACGGCTGCAATCTGCGATTGTAGAGCCGAGCGATCAAACTCACTTGAAGCAGCGTGGAATTGCCCCGTGAGTGTGGCGAGCAATGCCTGTAATTCACTATTCGACAGTTTTGCCAGAGACGCTAAGTTGAATTGATCCTGCATGATAACCTCCATGTTTTGGAGACTGCGATTGGCGCAGCCTTTCTATGGAGGCAGAACAAACTCACCGAGATCAGACATCATTCGCCAGAAGCGCAACGCAGAGTAGCAGCGGGATTCCCGCTTGAAGCCCTATAAATCGAGAGTGGTTTACAACGACCCCTTGAAAGGCAAGTGCCGTCGCTTTTCTGGGCTTGATTTCAGCAAATGGTATTTTTCTGTCGCAGCACATCTTACGCTAGACATTCAAAGACAAAGTTGATTAACAAGTAAGCTTGTTAGCCGGGGCATTTCGTTGAAACCTAATTTTTTCCGTTTTCTTCTTGTTGTTGGTCTCATCCTCTTTGTTTCTTGGCGGGTAATAATTCCGCAGCTGGACTTAATTGAGGATGGCTGGACATTTGGAATATTGGCAATAGGCCTCTTAATTGCTTCATTTTTATCATCTGCAATGGAAGCTGCTCTGTCGGTCATATCGCGAGACGAGAGTCTCTCCAAGGAAGTAACGAAAGAAAAGTCCAATCTCCTAAGTCAGCATACCACGATGCTGAATCAAATAGATGGCAATGGGAAAGGCTACACGCGACGGAGAGATTTCTACTCACTAGCCAAACTGCGTTGGAAACACCTCTCGCTGAATATGAAAGAGTTCAGCATATCTCACGATGGTAGAGGGGTTGCTGTCGGAGCTTTCGCCTCTGCAAGCGTTTTTTTGAATACGGCTCTTGCAGCATTCCTGCCACTTTCACTTAAGGAAAGTTCTAGCGATGGCTTGGTTGGAATATATTATCCAACTGTTTCATTCGCACAAAGCTCGATTTCATGGAATTTGGAATATCTTGATTTTACGGGCAACAAACTGTTTGTTTTTGCATCTGTTTCATTGCCATTACTAATTCTGGGAAAAATAATCCCTAAACACGTCGGAATGACAAATTACAAATTTTTTGCATATGACCTGAACATCATCGCGCGGATTATATTGCGTTGTCTGGGATGGCTGGCGGCGGGAACCCTCTGGATTGCCGCCCCTATCCAAAATTCAAAAAGGTAAAATTCCGTCGCAAAATCTGGTTAGTGCGTAGCTAGTTCTCTGACATGAGGCGCGCCGAGAAATGATTCTGAAAAAAGCTGATGGCTAACACTAACGCTATCGACTTCGATTGCCGCTTGCTGCAACTGTTCAATCAGCTTTTTTACAGGCTGTGCATCCGTACCAAGAATGACGTATTTATGAGCTGATAAAACAGCTCCATCAAAATCGTCTAAAATCTTCGTTTTAAGTTCAATGGCACCTGCCACACCATTATTCGGATTAGGATCGACGTTAACAGTCGCATAAAAAACATCGCCGAGACCGTACTCATCTCCAGCAATTGTCAGTTTACCGTCATCGAGAGCAATTTCTCCAGCTCTCACTCGTTTTGGGGCTGCTGTGCCAAAGCGACCAATACCTCTGAAAAATCTGGGCATTTCTATCGCTTCACTCCTTTCTTAAGTGACCAGACCGATGTGGGAACGGAATGGCCGTATTCAAGTGACTAAAAAAATCTACCAAACTTCAAACTTTCCAGCAACGAAATAAATTGCAGTCACTTTCTGCGCCTATTCAATAGCATGAGGTTTCTAAATATAAAGCTAATCACTTTTGCAGTGCTCATTCAGCATGACCAGGCAGACAGGGGTAAGGTTAGCATCCGTTTACAGCACGGTAGAGCGTACGCACATTTACTCGGTGATGCTCGGCAATCACCGACATATCCTCACCCGCAGATTTACGACGCCGAGCGTCGAGGATCTGCTTAGGTGTTAACGCGCATGGGCGACCAAGTTTTACCCCGCGTTTCCGCGCAGCCGCTAGCCCTGCAACGGTACGTTCCGAAATCAGATTGCGCTCTAGTTCGCCGAATGCATTGCGGATTTGAAAGAAACAGCGACCCATTGGCGTTGTCGTATCAATTCCTTCGGTGAGCACCATAAAATCAATTCCATCGCGCTCAAAATGATCGAGAATATCAAGCGCATGGCGGAGCGAGCGAAACGCTCGATCCATTTTCCACAGAACAAGACTGTCGCCATGTCTCAGACTGGATAGTGCTTTTTTGAAGCCTGGGCGCGATTTGGCAATCGCTGAAATCCCTTTGTCAGTGAATATCCTATCGCAATTTGCCGCCTTCAAAGCGTCAGTTTGCAAATCGAGCGTTTGTTCACAGGTGGAAACCCGCGCGTATCCTATACGAGCCATATCATAAAGCGCAGGTTTTCTGATGGTTTGCGAGAGGTTTGAAATGTCAAAAACGACCGTTTTTGTCAAGGCGGATGGACAACGAAACGCAGTGAATCGTAAAAATGTTGAAATTATCCAAATATTATAATAAGATGCGCTACGCGCAGTGCAGGAATGACCTGCCCCAAGTGGGAAAATGCGAGAGACAACCAGCCTCAAATATTGACTGTGACAAAAACGGTCGTTATTGTCGGAGGCGTGAAAGGGCATGAAGCCAATGAGAAACGTAGCGAATAAAATATTTGGAGCAGTAGCAGCAGGAGCTTTGGCTTTAACACCAACAGCTACTTTTGCACAAGAAGCTCCCATACCTGCGAATTTAAATACATCAGCGGGAACTGCTGTTGAGGTTGAGACGCCTTTTGTAACATTCAATGACACGGATCGTTCAATACGATTTGTACAGTCTGGTGCTGCGGAAGCATCGCGCGATAAAATTGCTATCGTCGTATTCAGTGGAAATCGTGATTTGCAACGAGAAGCATATCAAGCCGCCCTGCAATTGCGTGACGAGCGTGTTCCTTTGGCGCTAATTCTTGGACCTAGCCTTGATCCAACCAATTCATCTGCAAGCATACAGGTTTATGCTGAGGGAGTACCCGTGTTTGATGGCACAGGAGCGATTATCGGTTCAAACAACGCCGATATGGTTCAACCGGAAACGGTTAGAATGGCAAGAATTGCATATGACCGCCATTTCCCGCAGAGAGTTGCTAGCCTAGACTTGGCACAGAATTAGATTCATTTCTCGGCGTGGCAGGCGTTGTGTCTCTGGCGTCAGCAAATTGTCTTTCACTTGCAACATCGCCAAAAATAGAAGCGAGTTCGTCACCGCTTTCAACAGTTCTCCTATCTGCAAGATCATCAATTTCTCTGTCTGCGTAACCTTGTGCTGCACGAGCATTGATCCAAACTTCATTGCTATCAATCTGAACGGCTACTGCATCCTGTTGCACTCTAGTGCCGCTGATTGCAGCTTCGACCACTTGCTCAGGTGCATCCATTGCGAGTTCACGCGCCTGAGCCACCTCGCCAACTGTAACTTCCGCTGTGCGAGTACGATTTAGACCAATTTCTTGCGCATCTTCCATCAGGCCTTTCATTTCTGATGCACCTTCAGGACTGCTTTGTGCTCGCTCTGTCATCATTCTTGCTTGTTCTTCGGGCGGAGCAGCTTTCAATGCCATCAAGAATGTATAGTGAGATGCTCGCTCTGCTTCAGGAATCTTGTGGCGATCACAATAAGCGTCAAAATCTTCGAGTGCATCATCGATTGCAGTGCTCAAATCTTCTTCTTCCACCGTCATGCCGAACATTGTAAATTGACCGTTTGCGTAAGTCGCCGTTGTCATTGCTAGTAGCTCTTCACGTTGTTGAACGCCTAGTTCAGCGATAAGGCTAGCATCCATCGGATCATCTTTTTTGCGATCTTCCGCTTCGAGTGCCATGCGCTCTTCAAGAGCGACATCGGAAATTCCAGCACCAACGCCGCTTAATGCTTCTGCATTCCCGAACAGTGCATCGAACATTGTTCCGCCAAAGTTGAAATCCTGAAAATAAACGGACGGCTCGGGGATGACATCGGGATTTACAGCTATATGAGCGGCGAGTTGTGCTTCTCTAAGATTGTCTTCCGTGACCATGGCTTCTTGTGCCATCATTTCCCCCAAGTTCCTTTTTAAGATATCTTGAGAATAAATTATGCCAAATAACAGGGGGTTAATTTTAGATAAAATTTGAACTAATAATCAGTGACTTATTGAAATAATTATGAAAAGTGCCGATCGGAAACGTTCTTATGGGCGGCTATTCCTTTTTATCGGGTAGGGATGCGTAAATCCTTAAAACCATTTCCCAATGGTCGCGGCGGGCAGTTTTGACACGTCCCTTGAGCCACATTGTTATGGTTCCTCCATTCAATCCCGGCGGCAGTGGTTTTTTGGCCAAACGCATAATTTGGGTTGGACCGCAACCTGTCCGCTTTTCCTCGCCGATGAGTTGGTCACATTCGGCTTTTGTCAGTTTGATGCGGTAAGCATTACCCGACAGCTTTGCATACTCGCTCAGCACAAAATCCCAAAGTGTGCGATTAACCGTCTTGGTCAGACCCTGCATCCAGTTCACGACGGAATGCGCATGAAAGCCCTCTGGAATTTCGCAATCGCAGTTTTCGAGCAATTTTGCAGGCGTAGTGCCGGTGCGTTTGCGCTCGGCTTTTAGAAAGGTGCGCATTTCCTTAGTCAGTTCTAGGATTTGAGGATCAGGCTGGTAGTTTTCGTATCGCTCTATCACCCACTCAAGATGCTCGGACTTTGCACTCTTGCGCTTACCTGTTCTCCAACCATCTATCATATCCGATGTAAGGCCGTTCGGGCAATTGCCACGCTGGTCGCGCAATATTGCAATACCCCCAAGCCCTGTGCGCTCTTTTTCAGAGATTAGCTTGGCACGCATATCGTCGGTGATTTCAATTCTGTCATTTGCCATTGGTGCAAATCATACGTGATTCCAAGAAACCAAGCGACGGATTCATGCGGGTTTATCCACTTGCAGGGTTAGCTTTGTTCGTCAGTGACCTAACCTTTTCCTGTCTCATTGATGTGTTGTTCGCGACTTTGGCGGAGGCGGGGGCAAGTCAATAGGCTTCCCCCACCATGATATTCCCCTAGTTTTTTATTCTATAGGAAGATTTTATGGGAAATATCTAAAAGAGTTATGAAAATTAGATAAAATTTGATCTAATTCTCAGTGCGTTAAGGCGTTGCATGCTTCTCAGAAATAGCTTGGCGCATAATCTGGAAAGCGGAACTCAGAAACAATGTTGCCATAATGAAAGCTACGATTAAGTCAGGCCAATAGGTAGCTGTTCCCCAGACGCTGAGCGCAGCAATGATAACAGCAATATTGCCAATTGCATCGTTTCTTGAACAAAGCCAGACCGAGCGCACATTGGCATCGCCTTCCTTGTAACTAATAAGGAGTACCACGCTGGTCATGTTCACCAGCAACGCTACAAATCCAACTACTCCCATCAATTCCGCTTCTGGCATCTGCGAATAATAAACGCGGTATAGCGTTGACCCAAATACCCAAAGCCCGACTGCAAAAAGACTTAAACCTTTTGCTATAGCTGCATTTGAGCGCACTTTAACGGACGAGCCAATGACAGCAAGTGAAATTCCGTAGGTCAATGTGTCGGCAAGGAAGTCCAATGCATCAGCTTGGAGAGCCTGGGACGATGCTACCTGTGACATGACCATCTCGGCTATGAACATCACTGCATTGAGGGCAATTACGATCCATAGCCGTTTTTTATATCCTTCGGACATTCCTTCGAATGTCTCGCAGCTATCTCCGCATGATGCGCCCATTGGTATCTTCCTTGCAAAAATTTATCAGACTAATATAATTCCTCTAGTGACTAGAGGTTCAAGGGGTTTTTCAAAAATGTTTTCGATAGGTAGTTTATCCAAGAAAACAGGAGTTAAAATCCCCACCATCCGCTACTACGAGGACGCAGGTTTGCTGGATGCGCCTGAGCGTTCGGCAGGTAATCAGAGATGCTACACTTCCAGTGCATTGGAGCGGCTGGCATTCATCAAAAATGCCAGAGAATTAGGGCTTTCGCTTGACGCTATTAGTAGCTTAATCGAATTGAGTGCACAGCCAATGAGCAAGTGCGCGGATGCGGATAAGATCGTCCAGCAGCAATTACATGATACAAAACGCAAGATTGCGCGCTTGAAGCGATTGGAGCGTGAATTATCCCGAATGTCGAAAAGCTGTAATTCCGACAAAGTTGCCAATTGCGCTATCATTGAGTCATTATCCGAGCCGTTGGCACTCCAAGCCCGCGATTAAGATATTATTTATTCGAGCCCTATAACCTATACTTAGCGGTTGATAATACACTTACTAAAACTATTTGAATTTACGAGACCATTGACCTCACTCAAGATTTGAACGATTATAGCGGACATGAACGGAATATTTCCACAATACAATCTGACGCTGACAGCAACTCGGTTTGTTGCTGCGTTGATGCTTGTGGTTTTTCTGTTTGCCACTGCCGTCGAAGCCTCTGCTTGTGCGATCGATCTTGAGACCGAGACATCTCAAACTGTTTCAATCTCTCTTGATAATCAGGATTCGGATCATTCCGATGAAAAAGGCGAACAACATGCTGTTTGCGCGCACGGGCATTGCCATCATGTCGGAAAGATTGTCTCGCCTTTGCTTGCCAGTGCAAGAAATCCTGTCATGATTTCCATGCTGGGTTTTAGCCACGATAATATCCAAACCTCCGACTTCATTTCCAGATTAAAGCGTCCTCCAAGAGTCTGAGTCTGTTTTTCTGACCGCGTCTAGCGGTCTGTCGAAGCACACATCAGAACAAGGACAATTTCATGTTACCAGTAAAGGCGTTTTTGCGCCCGATATTACCAGCATTATGGCTGGCACTCATAGCGAGTCCGGTATTCGCACAAGATCAAAGCGGCATAAGTCTTGAAGAAGCACTGCGCTTGGCAGGTGTGGAATCTCCCATAGTTGCCATTTCTCAGGCCGAAGTCGATGTTGCCAAAGGCAACGAGCGACAAGCTGGCATTGGTCCAAACCCCGAAGTCTCTTTGGAAGTCGAGAATGTTGCAGGAAGCGGTGCATTCTCAGGCCTCAGATCAAACGAGACCACGTTAATGCTTACCCAGCCAATTGAATTGGGCGGAAAAAAAGGCGCACGCCTGAGAGCCGCACAAGCACAATCAGGCTTAGCCGAGCTGGATGCTCAAATCATGCAGGCAGACTTGGCGCTCATGGTGCGTCAAAGATTTACAGATGCGGTTGCTGCACGAGAAAGGTTGTTGCTTGCACAAGATGTCTTGGAGCGCAACGCGGAGCTAGCGCGAATAGCAAATGAACTTGTGGATGCAGGACGGGAACCACCGCTTAGAGCCATAAGAGCAAAGGCAGGGCTAGGTGAGGCGCAAGCGAATCTGCGCGAAGCAGAAGCAAATGACCTGAAAGCAAGACTTGCCTTAGCCGAGCTTTGGGGAGCAGCGACACCGCCCGATGCCGTTGAGATAACATGGCTAGAACTTGAGAATATAGATAATCTGGGAAATGTTGCAGATACGCTTGCCCTTCAACGAGCAGGCGCAGAATTACAAGCCGCAGAAGCAGTAATCGAGCGTGAACGTGCAAATGCCGTTCCCGATCTAAATATAGGCGCAGGACTGAGGCGTTTCGAAGATACAAACGACACGGCTTTTACCATTGGTGCATCAATGGAAATCCCGCTCCGCAACCGAAATCAGGGGAGTATCGAAGCGGCGAACGCTGCGGCGCGCGCAACAGAAGGCCGTATGCTTCTCATAAGGCTCCAGCTTCAACGCGAACAAAATAGTCTGGTTGCCAGTATCAATGCAGCACAGACGCGTGTTGACACCCTTACTAATTCAACTTTGCCAAATGCCGAAGAAGCATTGGAACTTGCCCGTAAGGGTTATCGCTTCGGAAAATTCAATCTCATTGACGTGCTGGATGCGGCAGCGGCGCGTGATGACGCGCGCTCAAATCTTATCAAAGCAAAAGAGGAACTTGCGCAAGCAACTGCCTCTCTTGTCAGGCTCACCCAAAAACAAGGAGGTATAGCCTCATGAAAAACAAAATAATTCCCATCACTGCAATCCTGGCACTAGCAGCACTCATCCTTTGGGTTGCACTGCCAAATTCGGTTGCAGAGGAAGAACATGGTCACGCTGAGGAAACCGAAGCTGCGGGTGAAGACGAACACCTGACCATCACCAATGAACAGATGAAAGCATCTGGCATTAAGCTTCACAAAGTCACCTTGGGTGGCACAGCCGAAGTCATTGTCCCGGCTACGGTCGAAACTACGCCTACAGGTAGTGCAAAGCTCGATGCGCGCGCAGATGGCACAATCAGAAGCATTCGCAAAACGCACGGTGATAACGTAAAAACAGGCGAAACGGTTGCGGTTATTGAAAGCAGTCAGGCCGCGCAATATTCAGCAGATATAGCATCGGCTAAAGCTACGCTTTCTCAGACACAGGCCACCTATAATCGTGAAAAACGTCTCTATGATGCGAATGTGACAGCAAGGCAGGACTTGGAAGCCGCCCAAGCACAATTGAGCATTGCCCGAGCTGATCTAAATCGTGCGCAAAGCACGGCAAAGGCAGCAGGTGTAACAGGCAACGGAAACATGATTGCCGTTACCAGCCCGATTAGCGGGCGGGTTACTAGCACACCCGCAATCCTTGGTTCATATGTGATTGCCGGAACAGAGCTAATGCGAATTGTGAATCCATCGCGGATTCAGATTAAAGCAGCCCTGCCAGCCAAAGATGCGACGCGTATTGCGGTTGGAGACCGCGCGACAATAAGGCTGATAGATGAAGAGGAAATCGGCGCGACCGTGCGCTCGGTAACACCCTCGCTTGACCCCGAAAGCCGTTCAGCCATTGCGATCCTTGCTCCAGACCGTATTGTTCCCTCTCTCCAGCCAGACGCATTTGTCGAGGTTCGGATTTCATTGGGCGGAGAAAATGACCCCAATATCATCAGTATTCCCGAAGAAGCAGTGCAAACCATTGACGGCAAGCAGATTGTATTCGTCCGTCACCAGGAAAACTTCGAGCCTGTAGAGGTTGAAGTAGGATCACGTTCGGCGGGTAATCTTACCATTCTCTCTGGTCTAAAAAATGGTGATCTGGTTGCGTCCGAAAATGCTTTTTTACTGAAAGCCGATTTAGAGAAGTCGGAGGCCGAGCATGGACACTAATCCAAAACACGGGTTCATCGGCACCGTCCTCGATTATTCTGTCCGCTTTCGCTGGGCAGTCATAATCCTGACTGTCATTGTGGCAGGCATTGGCGCGTTCAACCTACTCAAACTTCCAATCGATGCAGTGCCTGACATTACCAATACGCAAGTGCAGATCAACACGGTTGTCCCTGCATTGTCTCCCGCACAAGTCGAGCAACAAATTACTTATCCTGTCGAAACGGGATTGGCTGGAATTGAAGGGCTGGAGATGACCCGTTCCATATCGCGGAACGGCTTTTCTCAGGTCACAGCCATCTTCAAAGAAGGCACCGACATCTATTTTGCGCGTAGCCAAGTCAATGAACGTCTTGCCCCCATTGCATCGTCTCTCCCAGATGGTGCGCAGCCTGTTATGGGGCCGATATCGACGGGGCTTGGAGAAGTCTTGATGTATCGCATCGGATTTGCCGATAAAGATAAGACGGTTGCACAAAATTCTTCAAGCGGTTGGCAGTCAGATGGAAGTTTTTTAACCGTCGAAGGTGAACGTCTGAATGATGAAGTGTCCCAAGCAGCCTATTTGCGTAGTTTGCAGGACTGGGTTTTAGCACCCCTCATGCGCTCCGCCCCAGGCGTTGCAGGAGTGGATTCGATTGGCGGGTTTGAGAAACAGTTTCTTGTTCAACCCGATCCAACTCGCCTGAATGCCTATGAGATTGGCTTTAACGAACTGGTTGAAGCTATTGAGAAAGCCAACCTTGCCGTAGGTGCGAATTTCTTTAATCGCGATGGAGAAGCATTGCTCGTTCGCGTTGATGCCCGTGTAGGCACGATTAGCGATATTCAAAACGCTATTGTAGCAAACCGCAACAATATTCCGGTGCGGGTATCAGACGTTGCTGATGTGCGCTTGGGCGGTGATCTAAGAACAGGTGCAGCCACTCTAAACGGTGAAGAGGCTGTTATTGGCACGGTGCTTATGCGCAGCGGTGAAAACAGCAGAACTGTTGCAGCAGAAGCTGCAAAACGATTTGAAGAGGTAAAATCGGTTTTACCAAGCGGCGTTGTCGCTGAAATTATCTACAATCGCTCCAGTCTTGTCGATGCAACAATTGCAACGGTGGAAAAAAACCTTGTCGAGGGTGCATTACTCGTCATCGTCATTCTGTTTTTGCTTTTGGGCAATATTCGCGCTGCACTCATCGCAGCCCTTGTCATTCCATTTTCGATGCTGATGGCAGCTATCGGCATGAACCGTCTTGGCGTTTCAGGTAATTTGATGAGCCTTGGCGCGCTCGACTTCGGTTTGATCGTGGATGGCGCAGTTATCATCGTTGAAAACTGCGTTGCACGTCTCTCAGCAAGGCAACATTCCGAAGGCAGATTGCTGACACTTGGCGAACGCTTGGCCGAAACCCGCATAGCAGCACAGGAGATGATTAAGCCGACAGTTTATGGCCAGGCAATTATTCTGCTTGTTTATGCACCGCTTCTCACATTTACAGGAGTAGAGGGCAAAACATTCTCTCCTATGGCAATCACAGTCATGCTCGCACTCGCATCCGCATTTGTCCTCTCTCTTACATTCGTTCCAGCAATGATTGCAGTGCTCTTAAAAGGTAAGATGTCGGAAAAAGAGGTTCGGGTAATTCGCGCCTCAAAGAAACGCTATGAGCCGCTTCTTGAAAAATCTATCGCTAGACCTTGGCCTGTGATCGGCGGAGGTGTTGCGATTTTTGTAGTTGCCGCCATGCTTTTCACAACTCTTGGCAGCGAATTTACGCCACAGCTTGATGAAGGCGATATTGCCGTTCAAAGTCTGCGGATTCCGTCAACTTCGCTTGAGCAATCGGCAAAGATGCAGCGGCAGGTAGAAAAAACTCTGACCGAATTCCCCCAAGTCAGAACTGTGTTCTCCAGAACAGGAACGGCGGAAGTAGCAAGCGATCCGATGCCAGCGAACATATCCGATGGTTATGTTATTTTGAAACCAAAGGACGAATGGCCCGATCCGTCTCTACCAAAGGTCGAGCTTGTCTCCGAAATGGAAGCGAAACTGGATAATCTGATTGGTAATCTCTATGAGTTTAGTCAGCCTATTCAGCTTCGTTTTAATGAACTCATTGCGGGGGTTCGCGGTGACATTGCCGTCAAAATATACGGAAGCGACATCGAAAGCATGACGGATACTGCAAATGATGTTGCAAAGGCCCTTCGTGAAATTGATGGTGCGGCAGATGTTAAAGTCCAGCAAACGTCAGGCTTTCCAACACTTGATGTTGAATTCAATCGGACCACAATTGGCCGCTACGGTCTCACCGTTGAAGACGTGGCTGGTACAGTTGCTATTGCGGTTGGCGGACGCCCTGCGGGACTGGTTTTCCAAGGCGATAAGCGTTTCGATATTGTAGTGCGCTTGTCAGACATCCAACGAAACGACTTAGACCAGATCGGCGCTCTTCCCATTAACACGCCCAGCGGTCAGACAGTGCCTCTTCGGGAACTGGCAACCTTTAGCGTCAAAGACGGTCTGGCAGAAGTCAGGCGTGAAAAAGGAAGTCGCTTGGTTATCGTATCTGCCAATGTACGCGGGCGCGATCTTGGAAGTTATGTTGAAGAGGCGCAAGACAAGGTTGAGCAGAATACGAGCCTGCCAGACGGCACTTATATCGAATGGGGCGGGCAGTTTGAAAATCTGCAAGCTGCAAAAACGCGGTTGAGCCTCATTGTTCCTCTATGCTTCTTGGTCATTCTTATTTTGCTCTATTTTGCGTTAGGAAGCTGGGTTTCGGCTCTGGCAGTATTCAGTGCAATTCCGATGGCGTTAGCAGGCGGAGTCTTTGCACTATGGCTCCGAGGTATTCCGTTCTCGGTATCGGCCGCAGTCGGTTTTATAGCCCTGTCCGGTGTTGCTGTCTTGAATGGACTGGTGATGATGACCGCCATTAGACAAAGGCTGGAAAGCGGAGTGCTGCTCGACAAAGCTATTGTCGAGGGCGCGCTCGCAAGGTTGCGTCCTGTACTAATGACAGCACTGGTTGCCTCAATGGGCTTTGTTCCAATGGCGATTGCCACAGGAACGGGTGCAGAGGTGCAACGTCCGCTTGCTACCGTTGTAATTGGCGGACTGATAACAGCAACCGCACTTACCCTGTTTGTCCTACCGTCAATTGCGAAGCTGGTGCTGCCTCGTGATGAACCAAGAGAAGGTTGGACACGTTGGTTTAGGCGACTTCGCAGGAATATGACCCGCGAGGAAAAAGCAAATCCTGATTTTCGATAAATCAGAACAGCGACAATTACCATATTGGTACATAAGTGAGGAGTGTGAATTAGTATGAGTTCAGGTCACGATCACGGCACACAAGAAATGAGTGATGCCCGCCTTGTATGGGCTGTAATAGTCAATGTTGCGCTCACAGTTGCTCAAATTATCGGCGGAATTTTTTCAGGTTCGCTATCGCTGATTGCTGATGCTCTTCATAATTTCAGCGATGCAGCCTCACTAGGCATTGCTCTTTTTGCCAGAAAATTGGGGAGGCGCGAGGCTGACCAATTGATGACGTTTGGCTATGCAAAAGCCGAGCTGGTAGCCGCACTCATAAACCTAACCAGCCTTCTTATTATAGGCTTTTATCTGCTTGTGGAGTCGTTCAATCGATTTATTGACCCACAGCCTATAGAGGGCTGGACAGTTATAATCGTAGCGGGGATCGCCTTAGTAATCGACATCGTCACAGCCGTGCTTGTTTATGCTGGCACAAAAAACAGCCTGAACATGAAGGCTGCTTTCCTGCATAACGTGTCCGATGCACTGGCTTCCATAGGCGTCATCATCGCGGGTGTTTTGATAATTTTGTATGATTTTTATGTCGCTGATTTGATTATCACGGTAATTATCGCTGGCTATGTCATCTATCAGGGCATTAATCTTATGCCCCAGACAATCAGATATTTAATGGACGCAGTACCCGAAGATATCGAGTTCGCCGAAATCAGAAGTTCAATTGAACTTAACAATGGAGTGGAAAGCTTACATCATATTCATATCTGGAGCATCAGTGAGCATCGAAGAGCTTTGGAGGCGCATATCGTTCCTAAAGTTGATAGTTTTGATAGCTTTGAGGCGATAAAGACCGAGTTGCGGGAAATGCTTAAAGAACGGTTTCATATCGAACATGCGACCTTTGAAGCCTGCGTTAGCGGAGAATGCGAATAAGACAGCCGGTTTATGTGTCATTTTTGGCGATACTTTTTTTGGCGGAACGCTTGCGCATCAATAGGTAAGCCGCAGGAATTACAAACATTGAGAGCAATGGCGCACTTAACATCCCGCCGACCATAGGGGCGGCAATGCGGAGCATGATTTCTGAGCCTGCACCTTCTCCAATGAGAATTGGAAATAGTCCCGCCAGTATGACGGCAACAGTCTCAAATTATCTGACGACGGACACTACCGCCAAGCCCCGTGCGTTCATACTCATAAATGAGCTTTTCGCGTATCTCTGGCGTAAGTTCGATTCTCTTTGTTTTTTCCGGATTTTCCACGATCCATAATACCAAAAATCATGGTTCTTCAAAGCCTTTATGGCGTGATGCACTTTGCTGTAGTTTGGCCATTACCCCCTTTTTCCTTCCGTTTGAGTAAGGACACGCGACTCTGGCAGGGGCAGGCTGTGTGTCAAATCTCTGCCCGCACCGGTGGCAAGCCACCCCGTGTTGAGATGTTCCGCTTGTCGCTGACACCAGCCTTTTGACCCCCGCCCAATCTGTCCGCGTTCTCAAACGAAAAAAGGAAAAGGAGGCAGGACATGACCACATTTTTTGCACAACCATATAGCATCGATGCCACAGGGTTTTATTTCGAGACCAGCTATGAGTTTCAGGAAAGCTCGCGCGCTAATCGCGACCGCTATGGAAACCAGGTAGAAGAATATGAAATCCAGTTTATCGACGGTGAGCGCATTGATGCTCATTTGGCAGAGGCACACGGGCTTTATCAATCCAACATTTCGGAGTTCATTGACTTCGTTGACATTGCATCAGATGAGGAGAAAATTCGCTTCATCATCGCAGTTCGCGAATGCGGCTATGATGCTTCCTGCAATATCGGTGAAATTGATATCGATATTTACGAGATGGACACGCTGAAAGAACTGGCCGAGCAATTCGTCGATGAAGGACTCTTCGGCGAAATTCCCACAAATCTTCGTAACTATCTCGACTATGATGCTATCGCTTATGACCTTGGAATGGATTATTCCGAGACCAGCATTGCGGGAACCAATTACGTTTACCGCAGCGGTTGAACTCTGGACACATCGCGTAAGCATTTAGGCGCAACCACAAAGCGGTTGCGCCTTTACCGTCTTGTCAGTTTCAATTATGATTAGTTTCAGCTTCAACGCTGGTAGCAGCCAGTTTCAAGCATCCAACTTAAATCCCCGCGGGCCGCGCAAACTCTACTATGGTGCGGCGTTTGGCTCATATTTGAATTGACAGGAATGTACCTTATATGGTACATATAGTATATGAATGATTTGAAACGCATTCGTGCAAGCTTTTTTGAAAATGAAAACGGCAATATGCCCGTTAGAGAATGGTTGCTCGAATTATCAGATCAAGACCGCAAGACTATTGGTGTGGATATTGCCACAGCCGAATTTGGATGGCCGATAGGAATGCCGCTTTGTCGCTCTATCAAGGGACGAAAGGGCATTTGGGAAATACGAAGTGATTTATCCGATAAGCGGATTGGGCGTGTATTTTTTTGTGTTGAGGGTGATGTGATGGTGCTGCTTCACGGCATTATCAAAAAGAGCCAGAAGACACCAACACGTGATCTGGATATCGCAGAAAAAAGAAAGAAAGGACTGACATCATGAGCGACATCGAAAAAGGGAAAATAGGTTCGTCTTTCGAAGAATTTCTGCACGAGCAAGACACCTACGCAGAAACCACCGAACTGGCGGTTAAGCGCGTCATTGCCTATCAGCTTGAGCAAAGCATGAAGGAGAAATCCATCACCAAGGTTGCGATGGCAAAAACCCTCAAAACCAGCCGGTCACAGCTTGACAGGCTGCTTGACCCGAAGAATGACGGAACAACCATCGGAACGCTTGCCCGCGCAGCCGAAGCCATTGGCATGACCTTGAGTGTGGAATTGCGCTAAGCCTTTTGAATGGTTGCTTGTACCGAATGCGAATATGCATTCCTACATTCCTATAAACCCATAAATGTGCGGCTGCCTGGCCGCTTTTTTTGCATCTGCTCTTTGCTAAACCCTTGTGGGATTGGTTGGATGAGCTGTTTCTAGGCCCAGACAATCTCCATTGAAACCAGCTTCATGTGCCACCTCTCGATGACCAAGCCAGAACGCGCTTTCAGATTTACAACAGCACTGCCCGCATAAACGTGTTGGCTGTTTCCCGCCTGCAATATTCTTGGCGGTGCAAATCTGTTGAACGGTTCCGGCCTCTTTTGGACATCGGCGGCAATCAAGCCGTCTTAACAAAGGAGAAAATCATGTCGAACGACAAAATCAAGAAACCAACCCATAATGTCCCAACTCATCATGTTTATGTGACCAAAGCAGGCGCAGATGACAAAACCTTCTGGTCACGCATCGGCGGTGCCTGGGAACATAAAGACGGCAAAGGATTATTCATTCGCCTCGATACGCTTCCCATCGACGGTCAAATCGTGATCCGCAAAGCAAAGCCTGCTGAAATGGCAGGTGCGGCATGAGCGATCAGATTACATACCACAGCTACGGTGCAAGCCATCCTTGGTATTATGTTCTTGGCGGGCCCGTTCTCTCGCCAAGAACAATTCTCGAAATGACCAGAGGCAGTCAATATCGCGGTTACAAGCGGGAATACATCCAAAAAGCCGACAACCGCGCCGAACCCATGCGTTCGGAGGAATTGCGGCAGCTACGCTCCGCAAGTCTCTTGGAGTTGAAGCGGGATATCTCAATCTATCGCAGATGTGTCCGCGAACTTTTGGCATTCCGAGAAACAGAATGCGAAGAACTCGACTGCAACGACGTTCATGTCAGTATGGGTTTGAAAGTTTCCCATCTGACAAATGATTTTGCACATTTGATATGGCTCGATGAGCTTTTGTCTGTACAAGCCGATCTGTTTGGTTAGGAGCAATCCGACATGACCATAAGAGCAGAAAACTCAATCATCGGGCTGTAATTGTCATTGGTCGGTTCACGTCTTTCCGTCTGCCAAGTGAAATCGGCATACATGATGCACCGTGACAGCCATTTGCTTGCATTGGGATGATCGGAGACGGGACGCCAAATCGTGTCGAGAAAGTCAGTGGGATCAAGAAAGCCCGCAGCAACCATTCTATCCAGCTTATCCCAGAGGCTTTGAGGTAATTTTACCGAGCGTATGAGGTTGTCTTTATCAACCAGCATTCTGGTTGCGAGTATTTGACTATCCAAGTTATCGAGAGTGATCGTTACCATTATTACCTTTGGCTGCGGGGTTGAATGTTTCCTTTAATCCACTTGGTCCTTTCGGAGAATTTCCGGAACTCGAACCGCGCGGCGTTCCAACTGTAACATTGCCATCGTCTCCATTCCCAGAACTTTTGCTTAAAGCACTGTTTGATCTATAGAAACTTAGTGCCCTTGATGCTCGGCCAATCTCGCCTTTCATCTCGAATGTGAGCTTGGGTTCAGGTTTCTGTGGTTTTAGTCTGCCGCTACTATTACTGTCCGTTCCTTTCCCATCATGCGACTTAACTGCATGATTGAAGGACGGGCTAACCGGAGGTGTCTTCTTGTCCATCGGGGATTCTCCCCTCTTGATTTGCGCCAATCGGCGACTTGCCTTTTATTTCTTAGAAGGCATAAAACGAGAAAATGTGGGCGATTGATAATATTTGGTACGGTCGAGTACCATCGGGCGTTCCCCATCCATGAGCACCAGCATTTTTTCATTCTTGCGAGAAAAGAAATGTGTGATTTCATCGGGATTCATAAGATTGCCGATAGTGAGCTGAGTGTTTGTGGTTGTGCCGTGAGTTTCATTTTGCGTTTCTCCGCTGCCAATTTCGGTTTCCTGCCACCGACCAAGCTCGGCTCTAACTCGTGATCCTCCAAAATCTGCACCTGCGGGTGCGCCCTTGTTCTTTGCAGCACCAATGGCGACACTGGCAGATTCGGTCACAATCTGACGCTCAATCTCGACTTTGCCGAGTGCTTTGGACAGATATTCAGCCGTAGTGTTATCAGCGATACCAAATGCTGTAAGCGTTCCGGCATTGCCTATGAGTGTTTCCCATCCATCTTTATAATGACGTTTCAACTGCCCCAAGCTCTGAAGTATCATCCAAAGCTTCAGCCCATATCCCGCCATCAAACCAGCGGCTTCCTCTATCCTTCCTAGATGACCAAGCGTTGCCATTTCATCTAGAACAAACAGTGTTTTGGGATCATCGTGCTTTGCTATTCCCATGCTTTCAAACTGGTTGAGCGTGAACCCCAGAATTGTCCGAAGCCAGCGCGAATGACTGCCAAGAAAGCGCGTTGGTAAACACAGATACACGCTACTCGGCTTTTCGCGCAAAGTGCGGATATCAAACGTGGAATGAGAGAGCGAATCTCCAATACTGTCACCTTCCAGAAATTCCGTTTGATGACGGGCAGTTGATAAAATGCTTCCGCGTTCCTTAGATGGGATTTCGGTAAATGCGCGGGCGCGAGAGGCAACAACACCTCCCAAAGCATCATTTTCCATCATTTCCATGAAAAGAGCATCAAAAGGATAGGGAGGTTGCTTGCTCTGGGCTGCTTCCAGAGCTTTTTCTGCCGTTTCAATTTCAGCCCCGTCAGCACTCCCACTATCCAATAATTCGGCTAAAGATTCCTGACATGCCTCGATTTCCAGTTGGATGAGTTCGCTTTGTCTTTCGACATAATACTCGCTTCCGTCCATCAATAGTTTGCGAACGGTAAGCAGGTTGCGAGCTAGCTTTCTATTCTTCATTTTCATCTCCTGTAGCAGGGCGATAATTATCGCTGGTCATAATATGCATGATGATTGTCGCGATGAGATTGCGTGCGCTGTCGTTCCAGTAGGGATCGGATGATTGTTCCGACGTTTTGACAATGGAGGTTGCAAGCGCACTGGCTTCATAAATTAGGAGATCGTTTTCGGGCATCCAGTCCAGCGGATTGAACGATGCGCGATATTCCTCTGGTACATCGGCAACCTTGAAGGGGTCGAGCACGAACACATCCTGACCCAGCCCATCTACGGTTTCATCGCCGCGACCTCTGCGAATAGCCGTAAGCGTTGCGTTTTCGCCTTTGGGATCAAGGACGAATATCGAACCCGCATAGCAAAGAAGATTGGGGATGATGAGTGACACGCCCTTGCCCGAGCGTGTTTTGGCGATGGTGATGACATGACTATCATCATCAAAGCCGACGAACTGAACGTCATCGGCAAGTCCCAGCCCGATTTCGCCCGAGGATATTTCACCAAGGAATAGACCCGTTGAAGTATCGTAGGGATGACATTCGATTTCTTGCGCCGTCGCCCACCGAGCGGTTGCAAGAGACACTTCGGACGGCACGGCATTGAGACCGCGTTCGAAGCTGGCAATTGTATCTTTATCCATGATTTTCTCCCAATTCCGCTTTCAGGCAGTCGGTTACAGGCCGAATGCCTTCCTTGCGTACTTGTCCCTCCAGAAAAACTTCATCCTGATATTGATCGCCCCAATTCGTGATGCTTTCGCTTCCAAAGATATTGCCGATCAGGCTGGAGCCCCCACCAACAACGCTTGCGATGGTGCGGTCGAGTTCGGTCACGCCATCGGCATTCTGGATCATTGATGCATAAACCTGTTGGCAGGTGTTGCTGACGGACTCGTTTTTCTTCAAATCTGCGTCGCGACCGACCAGTACAGGCGTTAAAGCCTGTTGATGCTCAAGCTCGATTTGCTTGGACTTTTCTTCATAATCTAGCTCAGCCTGTTTCGCACCGATCACGGCAGCATAAGCTTCGCGTTGCTTATTGCGCGCTTCCTGTTCCGAAATGGCGGTTTTGAATTGCACATAAGGTGCTGCGAGCTTTTTTGTGAGAGATGTCTGCTCCGTGCCATCTTCTGAGTTCATCGCCAAAATCAGCACGAACGCGATATAAACCAGAAACAGAATAGCGAGTTTGGAGTATATGAGGCCGATGATAAATTGAGCGATCTTTACTGGCTTTGATGCGGGCGCGGTAGTTACAGGCTGGGCGTTGCGCTTGCTGGGAAGCACCAATCCTGATGAAGATTTTTTGGCTGCATTCTCGACCGCGTTTTCATCTGCAAATGGGCGAAGAATCATAATCCATTCCTTTCCTGAAATTTGTCGCCGCATTGGTTGGCGACATTGTTGAGGCTAAGCCCGTGCCGAACCCAGACCGACATGCTCTGCCAAGTCGGGGTCGATTCAATGCGTGAAAACGGGCAAAACCCCCAACTGGATGTTTTCTCCATCCAGTATTGTTGACGATCTTGAAAACGCGCCGGTTGCATCGCATCTTCGGAAGCAGGGCGCATGACCAGCAAAAGCGGGACGTTATCGACACCGGCCTTTTGCCAATCGGGTTTTGAGGCGCGGGACGCTTCAATCAGATCCGACACCACAATTATAAGTTTCTGCGCGTCCGCGTTGCCCGTCATTTGGGATTGAGCCAGATAAAGTGCGCCCTCAATATCAGTGCCGTTGGCTCGATGATCGATTTGGGAGATGAGCATATCCGGGCAATCCTTTGATAAGTACCGCTTGAGGAAAGCAGGTTTCGTAATGACACGTGGGGGAATAAGATTGCCGTCTTTACCTATGCGCCGCTCTTCCGTGTCCGCCCGCAAGCTGGATGTGTAGGTCACGATACATCTGGTATGTTCGCCAAAACTGGCACGAGTTATGACATAGTAGCGAATTTCCACTGGCTGGATTGTCGATGCGACGGCATCATTCAATCCCAGCCCAACAGTCTCCAGCATCTCTTCTAAAGGCACATCCTCATCGAACGTGCCGAGCCATGACCCAGAAGTATCAACGATGACGGAAATGACGGTACGCGGAGCCTTGTCATCCAGATTGCCAAGCACCGAATTATCGGAGCAACCCGCAAGGATTAGGATGATTGCAGCACATAATAGGCGAAAGCGTTTCATGAGCGCAGCCCCCTGATATCTTGAATGAGGTTCACCCAGAATTTCCACGGCAGTGCGAGCAAGAAGAATATTGCTTCAAACAGTATGACACCAAGCGCAAAGAGCCAGCGGATGAGATACCGAAGCCCCGTGAATACCGCCTTGGCTGAGAATAACAGGAAGGTGCCGATGGAGGCGGCAACGAAGTTCACGCACTCGATGACATATTGAGCGTGGGAGCCGCACAACATGAATACCCATACCTGGATAAACAGTGCCGCCGTCAAAGCGACACTGCCTGTAAAGCCGCTCAAAAATCCGTCAGGCCGATTAAGGGCAATGACGAAAATTGCCAAAGTCATCAGAAAAAGCGTCGGCTTTCCCAGCTTTGACAAATCATAGCTTTGCGGCGACTTTCCATTGATAGACGCAATAGGATTTACAATAGGTCTGAAAATAGTCGCGCCCAACGCGAACGGAGAAACCGCCATTGCGAGTGCCAGTGAACGCAGCAGCGTTTGATTGTCGGTCTCAAGTCCCGAAAGGAGCATTTTGCAGAGCAGGTAGGCTGCAAAGAGCATAACCCCCGCGATGATCGGAATAACAGGGGCCGCTCTCATTCGTCCATCATTGACGGAAGCGTGGCTCTCCAGAACATCGTTCCAGTCGCGGCTCGCGATTTTATTTACTCCGCGCAGGAAATCGGCGCGATTGGACTCGAGCCTTTTGGCAATATCAACGCTCTGTTGTAGCGTTGTGTTAAGTTTGGAATGGGCGTCATCAAGTGATAGGCTGACACTCGTTGCCGCATCTTTGATATGATCTAGGTTGGAGGCGAGATGTGCGGTGAAGCGTTCGCCATCGCGCCAACGACGCGCCATAGCCTTGCGAGAGCTTACATCTTTTGCGGCATCGGTTTTCTGGAAATAATTATGCGTGATAAGCGCGATCAATATCCCCAAAATAAAACCGAACGTGCCGGTGCTGATAATTCCCATCAAAGTCGGAACGGCTTGTGCGTAAGGATCATCGCTCACTCGCTCGAAAACGACAATGCCGGCGTTCTCGAAAAGGGATGTCACGAGACCGCTTCGGATTGCGAAGAATGCCTCTGCGAGGCATCCCGCTAGAACGATCAATATGGCCAAAAATTTCGTGAACAGATTTTTGGCGGAATATAGGAATGCACCGCCGCCCACTTCAAAACCTGCCACGGCTATTGCAGCCAGCCCATAGTGATACAGTGTGGAGTTTAGAAAATTTCCGTCTGTGAGCGCGGCAACCGCAAATGCGAAATTAAACGGTATGGCGAAAACGAAAAAGACGCGGGCGATAAATGCCGCCCGTTTGGTCTTCTTTTCTTCGGCAAAGGTTTCCGGCGCGGTCAATGACACGCCGAATTTACTCAAATCGGCAATAGCCTTTTCAACGCCCACTTTGGCTTTCTCGATTTTGCGAATATCGGGGTTAGTTCGGATTTTGGAATTGAGCACCCGCACAGCGGCAGCCCATATGCGCGCTGAATCTAAAACCCATTTCTTCATAGATAAAAGTTCGGAGCGAATATTATAGCTGGCTGGGTAGCATCCCAGCATCGCTACCCAGCTTACTTTGATACGATCAAGAGCAGCATTCCAGATGCTCTCGATCTCGTTTTGAAAACTCTCGACGCTCCAACTGGACAACTGTTTATTCAGCCTTGCGCTTAAAGTGCCTTTTGCGAGCCGCTGATACCGCGAATGTGCTGGCCCGAAAAAGCATCCTATCAATGTTAGCAACGCAAGTCCCGCCAGTGCCTGAATTAGAATATTGGTAATCATGACGCGATCCTCTCCAATTGATCGTTGGCTGCGCACAGCGAGCAGCGCGAGTTTCGTAAACAGCTAAAGGTGGCAATCTGATTTTGCGGGGAGTTAAGTGCCGTGATTTTGAAAGCGGCATCGAAAAGCATCAGGCGCGTTAGAATACGTGCCGATGATCTGCGCTGCGGCATTTGATCGGCAAAGCGTTTGATGTCGGAGTTCCAGCTAAACGCCTGATCACAGTAATAGGAGCGATCTATGGTCTCATCGCCAACGATCAGTTCGTTGCCACGACCATCGACAATTATTCCGCCATCTTCCAAAAACCCATAGATGGTGTCCGCCAACCAGTCGGTTGTTTTGGGACGCGATAGGCCAAGCTGTTTGATACGCTTGGCGAGGTTCTGTTTATACCTGCGCGAAAGAAGGGCTTCTGCCTTCCCAACGCAAATGACTAAGTTCTGCCCTTCCATTTTCGTTCTCCATTGGACTTGAGGAGAACGTGCACGTTCAAATTTTCGAATGAGGGATCAGCTCATGTCGGAGCGGGACAATGCGTCCGTTTCAAGTGCATTTTGTCTGATTCGGGGCGGGTGAGTAAAGGTGAGCAGCCAGGTGATTTTGGCTGTTTTGCAGTATTTTTGAAGGTGATTTGGGAGGTGAGTAAGTGAGTTTGCATAATAAGTATCAAGTATGATACACTATATCATTATTTTGCAAAGTGAGGAGAGATGAAAAAATATACAGTCATAATTGACGAAGAAACAAATGAAATACCTCGTTACTCGCATGAAGATAGACCCCTTGACCACGAAGATTGGTATGGAGAAGGCTTTCCACGCGAGACTTGGTATAACGAAGATGGAAAAATCGACAGGGAATATGGCCCTGCGAGAACTGTCTATCATGAAGACGACCCGAACATTATAATCAAGCAGGAGTGGATTAGAGACGGACTCCGCTACCGCGAAGATGGACCTGCTGTGGTATTAGCCTTTACAGATGGAAAGGTCATTAAAGAGAAATATTATCAAGACGGGGTTCTGCACCGCGATGATGCCCCCGCTGTCGAAGAGCGATGCCCAGCAACTGGCATTGTTGTTCACGAAGCATGGTATCAACATGGCAAACTTCATCGAGTGGGAGGGCCTGCTGATAGTCGTCGTGAATCAGATACCGGCGTCTTAAGTTACGAATTATGGGCGATAGAAGGACAAAACCATCGTCTTGATGGGCCAGCTTATACGGAAAGGCGCGAGTCAACGGGCGAGATCGCCGCGATGGAATATTACAGATACGGTGTTGAAGTGAAAAACGATCATACTCCACCAGTGCCAGCTTTATAATTTCTCATTGCGATTTTGTCATAAAACCGACAAAATCGCAGGATGAATTATGAAAACTATTATCAAGATAAAGAACTCATCAGCAGGCATAAACGCCGACCTGAGATAATGTTTGCCTTGGCCGAGGCTGTGAAAGAGTGTCGTGACCTGGATGGGCTCAGCAACAGAGAATTATATCAAGACGCATATCCTTTTTCTTTAGAGTGCAAACAAGATTTTCCCCTACGTCTCAAAGCTGGAAAAGATTTTATAAATAGCCAGATTACCTATACCAAAGACAATAGGATCACAAAATCTGTTCCGGTTTTTTTGGCGTGGCTTTGGTATCGTCATGAAGAGCGTGCAAAAGCACTATATGATGAATTTGGTTTCGATCATCACCCATATCAGGGTGAGCCTGATTTGAATGATTGTCCAATGCACGTTGTTAATTCGTTTCAGCCCAGAACACAGCCGAGTGGAGCTGATAGTGATTCACTATCAGAAGAAACAACGGATCAGAAAGAACAAATGCCTTCATTAGTTACCGGCGTTCCCGACCAAACAGCCGATACGGGGACAACAACTGAGAAATCGGTATTCTGGCGTATCTTCGCCTCGTCGGAATTTATGGCAAGCTTTGCAATATCTGGAGCGTTAGTTGTCGCTGCCTATTGGATTGGCATGATACCGGTTTGAAGCCTCATTCCTCTCCCTCAATTGCAAATAGATCGAATGATGCAAAAGGACGCTCAGGTGCGTTGCTTTTCACTAATACGCCATTGAACCTGAGATAACGGGCATCACCTTTGGAATTAGTGATACGCAAATAGCTCCCCTTTGAAACAATGACGGGTTGGCCCATTCGGGACGTGCGGAAAATAACCGAGTTATTGCGATCAGCAATTTGCTCGACAATGAGATATATGCCTTTGCCGACCCCGAAGCCTTTTACAAACTGCGTCTCGGTATTATAATCGACACCTGGATGAACCTCATAACCCACTATCTTCTTGCCCGCATCTTGCGGCTGCACGCCGCCAATGAGCAGTAAGGGTGCGTTGCTATATTGCGCTGATTGCATTTCACTAGGATCAATCCGCAGTCGTGCGGTTTCTTGCTCTAGTTTCATCTGTGCGTCTGTTTTCTGGGGCGGAGGCGGCTCAAATGAAATTTGAGGAGTTGATTTTACAACCTTGGGCTCAGCTCTGGCTTTCGGAGGAGAGCTAGGCGTGTCTTGCCGTGCAAGCTTGCGCCTTAAGTCATCGTTTTCCTGCTTGAGATTGGCATCTGCAACAGTGGCGGGAGGCTCAGGCGCGCTCCCTTTATCCTCTACAGCGTTTGGTTGTTTCGCATCTAAGGTAGTTTCTGAATCCTCTGCTTGAGGTTCAGAAAGAGGCAATTCTTTCGGGCCAGTTTCAGCAACAGGCACTGTCTCCGTTGTCCCTGATGCATCGTCAGACAATGACGTGAAAGCCCAAACACCTGCGAAAGCACAAATCGTTCCTGATAAAACTCCAGTCGTTATTCGTAGTGTTCTCAATTGACATTGCCCCAAAAAAGAATGGTGCGGCGACCCCTGATTATTATCGCCACAATCCTTATAGTTATAATTTGAGTGTTATTTGACAGAATGCAAGATGTGTTTTGTAGGACAAAACTATCTTGGCAAAGGAGACGCTGGCACTCTCCTGTTGCATACCTCTCGCCATTTCGGCGCAATTCAGGGTCGATCAATTCGCATTGCTGACCCGTCTTGCGCCGATTAAACGTATCGCCGCTTCACCACTCGCGGGAGATTTCATCTCTCCCTGCACCCATAGATTAAGGGGGCTATCGCGCCCAGCCTTAAAACCCACTCGCAACTTTTGAAAGTTGCACCATCATCAGGGGAGCGTTCCTGTCTCCCCTAACACCCCAAGACCATTTCATGGAGACAATAGTCATTGAGACCAAAGGGAGATGTCACTCTGCCCTTTGGAAACCCATCGACCCATGCAGGGAGCAAACGCATGACAGACACAATCCGCAGCGTAAAAATCACACGCAGAAGGAACAAAGCCAAGCGTGTTGCGGTCACCTTCGAGATGTCCGCAACTGATTGGGCGTGGATAGAGGAGCTTGAGGACAGGCAAATGATACCTGTTCAAGACATCCTCTATTGCGCGTTTTTTCAGGGTTTGGAACGACAAGGCTGGGAAAACCCTGATTGGGTAACAACCCCGCAAAATCCACCGTCACGTCGCAAACATTGTGTTGAAGAGCAAGCAGATACCAGCAATGTGGTGCAGCTTTATCCTAATAACCACATATCCTCACATTATGCAGACTTGGACGATAACGTGCCATTTTGAGTTAAAATGATCTGATATTTAACTACCCAAACCACGCTCTATCTGCATGGAGCCAAAGGCTATTGGAGCTTTTTGTTGCTTCGTGGATGAGGCGGTAACTTCGCCTTCAAAGCTTTGCGTTGAGATAATTTCTCGGCATTATCAGCACTCTTGAAAAAGCTCGAATATATAAATTCTTCAAATATATCTAACAATACCACAAGATCACTAATGTCTGGCGACCAGTCCCTATGCGTGGCGGCATGCCCGCCTTCTAACAGAACCTCCAAAGCAGACTTGTCCTCAGCGGTTATGATCTCCTTTTTCTGTAGTTCAGATAATATTTCCTGGAAATTTTTGTCTCTGGAAATCCCTATTTGATGCGCCACTTTTTCGAACAAAGAACGAATACCCATTGCTGCCAATCGGAATAATTCAGCGTCTAATGCCTTATATATATCAAGCAAATCTTCGTGAAAGATTCGTTCTTCAACCCTTAGCCGCTCTATCCAGACAGGATAGGGTCGCAAAGCTTCGCCTGGAACAAAGCTGTATCTGAAAGGGTAGATCATTTCCCAAGACCCATCTGGCAAAACATCGTGGTCAAAATCATGCTCGTTGGAATGCCCAACTTTTAGATAATATCCTCGGCAAGTATTACATTTCAGGAAATGGGCTTCGTTTGTAAATGCGTACTCAGGGTCGGAGCTGTCGGAATAGCTGTCTTGAGCAATTTCAATCACATGACGCTCTTGTCGGCAGTAAGGACAGTGTTCAACAACTGTTTTGGATGACTCACTCATAGGATTTTGCGATCTGGTGAAAACATAGGAAACATAGTGCGCTGAGATTTGAGTCGAAGCGCGTCACCTAAGCGTATTGTGTTTGGCTTCCTGCGCAAATTTCCAGTGGGAGTGAGTACCTCCAAATCTGTGTTTTCAATCAATACCGAGTGAATATCATCGCTGTGAGCTGGGGTTTCGTTGTAAATGCTCAAGTAGAAGTCTTCTATATTTATGACATCTCCATGCTGGTCAATTAACCGAGGGATATCATCATGAAGAGCTTTTTTGGCAGATTCTCGTGAACTATCATCAAATAGATATAAGTTGCTTTCTTCCGCTGGATTAAAGGAAAGCATACTCAAACCTGAGCGTCCAAAATGAGCTTGGTAAGAGGAGTTATCATGCAAAATATTATTGTAAACTTTTCGCGCGGTAGGCCGATTGGCAAAGTGCATCAGCCAGTACCGCCATCCATCGGGATTGTTGATCGAGAACGGGCTGACATAAGGCGCACATGACCGAAGTCGCTCAAATACGACTTGTTCCGCAAATCCCATCCAATCCTTTTTGTTGATAACGTTGCCGCCATCCTGAAGGTAGCTGTAGATTTCGGCTCGAAGTTCGGGATTCCCTTTAAGGACACTGTTCTTTTCTTTATCTACAGACAGATAGGTTTTAATTGTATCAATCGAAAAGGTCAGGAATGCTTCAACTGACTTCCAAGTCGTCATAATGTCTTCAATGGTTTCAACATTGACCTTTGAGTAGCCGCACTGGTCTAGGTTAAACAATACGTTTGGATATTTAGCATCTTTCAGGAAGGCTTTGATTTTCGGGTAAGCTTGCGAAAATTTCTGATTTAGATATTCAACCTTAACATGGAGCTTGTCATTCTCCCCGTTGATACGTGCTAGCAAAGCTGCGCTGTTTGTTTTCAGAGTTTCTATCGCTATTTTTTCGCTGTCATTAAACAGGAGATAGCATTCAATCTCGATTGGTCGCATTCCGTTCGCTGCGCGTTGGATATTTATTTGCTGGGTTGTTTCGTTTAACACATCCAGAAATATGAGCGGGGAGCCAAATGTCCCGCATTTATAGAGACCGGCACCTGAAAAGCCATCGACGACGGCTAACCTGAAACGTTCTTGTTGCGGAAGTTGGCAACGAGTTATCAGATAGCTGCGAAAATACTCTCTCAGAATCTTGTGTTTTCTGCGAGTGTGCTCATCTAGCTCGGCACCACCAGCCCAGTCATAATCTTTTTTTGCCAATTACTGAGCTACCTGTTGATATGGTTGGTTTTCAAAGGCGGGCATATCGTCCCAAGTCCTACCTCTATATTCTCGCCCATTGGCTTTCTTTGATCTCTTTTTATTATCTTTTCCCCAAGTCCCCCACTGTTTGAAGAAAAAGGCAGTTTCAAAAATTTCACATTGATCGTGAATCTCATCAATCCAATCTTCTTTAATAGGCCGCGCCGATGCACCGCTTTCTCCGCCGACAATTGCCCAATGTATGTCCGTTAGATCGACATTGCCGACAGGCCCGATGAGTGGTTCGAAAGAAATAAAACGAATGGCCGCTTTGGTGCTGCGCAAATGGTCGATACGGTCAATCACATTTTCATCTTCAACGCTCGTGCCTAACCATACATTTGGCAGAACGTCTTTAATCTTGTCCTGCAAGATTTGGCTCATTCTTGCGGGTCGTTTGGTCAATATTTGAAAGTTATGGTGGGCGTTCTCACGCATGGACTTCCAAACTGAGATGATAAAATCATCGCTGACGTTTGGATGAAACAAATCACTCATGGAATTAACAAAGATTTTTCTCGGCTTTTTCCATTTATAGGGAATTTTCAAAGACTCTTGATCTTCGCGAACATGCCCATTCCAAATTGTTCTATTGCCACTTTTACGGGTTAGATTATTGTATTTTGGAACGCCCATTGCCTCTAGGCGCTTTGCCATTTGCATGGCATAACAATTTGTACATCCCGCACTTTCAATCGAGCAGCCTGCCACTGGGTTCCACGTTGCATCTGTCCACTCTATTTGAGTTTCTGCCATTACTCACTCACTATTGAATTTTGTATTTCTATCTACTCTAGGCTAAAAACTACCATCTCCAGCATCAAAAAACCACGAATGATTTCTTTGCCGTTAATGTCTCGAAATGAATAAAATATCTTTCGCGCAAGAGTTGGTAATTGAGCATCCGAGCCGCGCTCTATGGCTTTGCCTCTGAGCCACGATTCTCGCGTCTCATCCCATACGGGTGACGATCGCTGATGCAAGTCTTAGGGCTTTGCCCTCCGCGCACTTCGATAAAAATAGACGGTCTCCCGAGGCTCGGCGTATCGCCTGCGCCCGCCGCCTGTTTTTCCCTGCCGTTTGCACACCCACCTTCGCCAGAGGGCAGGGTTGCATGAGCAACCCATTGCCGATTTAAGAAGTTGGAGAAAGTCGCATATTGCGAGTATCAAGAAATCGCTATCGTTCCGGCCCTCGTGGAGCATTTGATTTGCTCGTTCGTGACGCTTTCAACCTTTCCAGATCAGTTTGAAGCTGTGAGCGAACGCCCTTGAATTTATCCAAATCGCGCTGGGTTTGCAGGCGAAATGCGCGTTTTTGCTCCATTTGCTTGAAAATCAGGTCATCGCGTTGCTTTTGGTCGCGCTTTGCAGATTGGTAGGCTTCAAAAGCGTTTTGTTTTTTGATTTGGCTGTGCGTCCCTGTCAGGCGATCAAAAAGTCCACGAAGCCCTTTGTTGTAGCGTTCTTGCCGAGCGCGTGTTTCTTGCACGGTGCGCTGTTCTTGCATCCCAGATTGAAGCTGTCGCTGCGCGGAATGCTTCTTAGCAAGCGAGTTGAGCATTTTCTTCTGTTGCTGAGAGAGTTTGTCGAGTTTTTCTGTTTGTTGTTTTTTCAATCGCTCCAGCGCGGGAGATAGCGCGTCGGCAAGCTGTTTTTTCGCATTTTCGATGGAGGGAAGCGTATTCTTATCTCCAAGTCGCGCCCGAACATCTTTTGTTTTGATGCTAGCCCATTTCGCGACTGCGTAAATCTCGCCGTGAATATCAGTCGCAACATACCCGCGCCTGTCCCCACGAGCGAGAATTAGCCCATGTTCTTCTAATCCGTTGGCGAAAGACCGTCTGTCATCAGATTGCTTCCAGCAAGACTGAAATATCGCCTTCATCTCGCGCGGGTCTTGACCTTGACGCTTGGCTTGTTGCCATTCTGCCAACGTGAAGTTCTTGGGGTCACGAAATTTGGGATTGATGAAACCTTTGGGTAAGTCCCAACCATGTTCGAGGTACAGGTCTTTCGCCAGTTCTTTCAATTTAAGTTTTGGGAAAGAGATTGGGATCGCTTTCATGGATTCCGTATCTATTCGGCTCCAAACGACGTGACAGTGCCGTCTATCGTCCTTTTCGTGGAAAACTACTGCCCGAGGCTGTCCAGCTAGTCCTAGCCGTTTCTCTGCCTGTTCAATCGCAGATTCGAAGTCCGAAGTGCCCACTTTTGCATTGGCAGGTGGATTTAGACTTAAAGAATAGAGGTATTTCTGGCATTTTGTGCCCTTGGATGTCGCCTCCACTTCCTTTAACGCACCGCCAAGATCATCAGAGGCAAAGCCAGATATATCATGAAGAGTGACATGCTCGTTTTCAGAACTCATCAAATGACGCGCCAGATTCTGACCATTACCCCGCACATTTCCAACCAAGATCATGACGGACCTTCCTGGAGACCAAGAGCTTTCACTAAGGTCATACGGATATATGCAATATCGTAAGCGGCTTTCAGAATGGCTGATTCGGTATCATCTTGCAGCCCAAGTGTGCCGTTGTTTGCGGCTTTGGCGAGTTGATTTAAATTATTGGACAAATGGGATTTGCCCAATGCTCCCAAAACGCGCCCCAAAGCTTCCTGATCTTTAACAGGGCGTTTTCCTTTAGTCCGATGAGGTGCAGCTACTTCTCCAACGCACTGCAAGCGAATATATGCGCTAAGCGTCAGATTACCCGCTTTGTGTTCCAGTTCAGCCCTTTCTTCATCGGTGAAGCGAACGGAAACAGGCTTGGGATATACCTTTTTCGCCTTTTCAGGCGGGCAGGTCGCAGCCTTCGCAAAGGTATCTTTGATCGGCCCACTCATGGAGTAGGTCCATCAATTCCTTTCAGGTCAGTGTGTTTGAGATGGTCGTTCCACTCTGCTAGAGTATCGAATAGCGCGTTCGAAGTTTCACCTTCTAGGCGCACCAATTTTATAAACTTTCCGAACCTCTGTTTTCTTATGCCCACCTTAAAAGCAGTGGCGGTTCGAATTTAGCACATTGCGTATATTTATATACAGATGCACCATATATTATTTACGAGCAATTTTTATAATTGGATTCCAAGCATATTTTAGCTTTCTCCTGCGCCTTCAATATATCATTTCTACTCATCCTTTTGACAATGATTTCACGTGCTTCAGATGCCTTCTCCGCCCCATTGGCTGATGCAATATTCAACCACATATGGGCCAATAAATAATTCTGCGCCACGCCTTCGCCCAGACCATAACGGAGCCCTAAACTAAATTGCGCATTTGCCTTGCCCTGGTCCGCGGCAAGGCGGTAATATTTAACCGCCATCGCATAATCCTGCGCCACACCTTGGCCATCGCTATACATGAACCCTAAATTATATTGCGCCCTTGCATCGCCCTGCTCCGCCAAAGGTTCAAACTCTCGAAATGCCTCGGCATAATCTCCCTTATTATATGCCTCAACCCCTACCTCAACATTTTGCGCCAGAACAGGTAAAGGATTTAACGTCAACACAGCAATGGCGCACCCCATCATGCATTTAGAAAATAAACGTAGCGATAATGTTTTTAAATCAAAAAATTGCATCGGGAAATGACCTTCTTTACTATCCGCATAAACATAGCGCACAAGACTATTTTTACAAGTAAATTTAGCATGTTGCGGGATATTCAGTCATATAATAAGTGACAGATAATCTCCAAGACTTTTCAAGGCAGAAATAGCAGCAATTAAGGTAATCTCAGCGAGAATATACATTATTAAAGAACAGAAATATGAATTTAATATCTGTAATTAACGAATTACCCCAAACTTTCCTTCTTTAATAAATATAAATTTTCTGGGGCTGTCGCACAAAAACTATCCCCTACATAAATCATCAATCATTCACCCGTGCAGCAATTTGTAATTTATCGTCAAGTTTTGCCAATATTTGCGCGCCCTTTTCAATTTTATGAGCGCCGGTAATCGCGCCAGTTGAAATCCACTGTCCCTTTTCCAAGGACAATCCGCGGTCGATAAGAATATTGTGCAAAAATGCGGCGGCTGCCAGCGGGCCATCCAATCCATCGGCCAAATTCCCACTGCCGACCAGTTCGCCATCAATATTTATGTTAATGACAGCCTGTTTAATTTGATTACCATCCATATTTTCAATGATATCGCCAATAATCAAACCATTATTATTGCCAAAATCCGATATGGTGACCGCCGGACCATGGGCGTTAATTTCGGCAAAGGGCGAACCCGCCATTTCCAAGCCAAATCGCACTTCATCAACCATGCCACGTGCGCCATCCACATCAATTTTTCCATCGGGCACATTGCCCACGCGCATCATAATTTCCACCTCTGCCGCTGCATATCCATCAAATATTGCTGCTGACACCTGTTGATGATCTGCAAATAATATGCTGCTTTCAAAAACTGGCCCAACCAATCTTTCCTCTCCAAATTTTTCAGCAAATTCGGGGGATAATTTGGCGACTTTCCAACCGCCTACTTTTTCCTGCATCAAATTTATGGCAATATTTTGGATGGCATAGGCAGTGTCAAGATCGGCGGGCATGTCGCCAGGATAGGTATTTATAGGCAAATTTTCTTGGCGAGCCTTAACAAATGCCGCTGCAATTTTTTGATTATTTTGCATATTTTCCATAACCTATCCTTATCTTTTCCTTCAAAAAAACTAATGCGAAAAACCCAATTTTTCGGGTAATTGCACCGCCTCCCCATTCATGCTTAACAAAAGCGGGCCATCATGTGGCGCCATGCAAGTGCCTATTTTGGTAATGGGGCGCTGGCCCATGAATTTTACGGCGGCTGAGGGCTTTATAGTGAATAAAAGCTGATAATCATCACCCCAACTGGCTGCCCTAGTCCGCGCATCTACATCATCGCCCATATGCGAAATATATTCGCGCAATAACGGGACTGCGCCCAAATCAATTTTCATACAAATGTTGCTGGCCATTGCCATGCGCTGCGCATCCAATAACAGCCCATCAGATATATCCATCATCGCGCCCACATGGGGGGCAAGTAATTGGCCCAATTTTAATTGTGGATTTGGACGGTGCAGCGCGTCCAATAAAATATCGGGGCAAAATTTTTGCGCCTGCTGCAAAATATAGGCGGCATAGGCGCTGCCCAAATGGCCGGTCACAAATATATCATCACCAATTTGCGCCCCGCTGCGCGATGGAACTTCATAACCATCAACCATGCCGATGGCGGTCATGCCGAAACTGCGCGGGCTTTCCCTCTCCCCTGCCCGCACCGTATCCCCGCCCAAAAGCGGCGTGTTAAATTGCGTCAAGGCATGTTTTAACCCCAATGCAAATTCGCGGTCCCATTGGCCATCACCCAGCATAAAACCCAATAAAACACCCATTGGCCGTGCGCCCTTTGACGCCAAATCGGACAGGTTTACCGCCACCAATTTCCATGCAATATCGGCAGGATTGGCATGGGATGCGAAATGCACCCCTTCCACCATCATATCATGGGTTAAGATGATTTTTTGCCCCATAATGTCAAGGACAGCCGCGTCATCATCCAAATTTCGCGCGGCTTCATGTTGCGCTATGCCGCGCATATGGGCGATAAAGTCCGCCTCCCCCGACAAAGATTACACCCGCACCTTTTTTGCCGCCGCATCCAACAAACCATTGGTAAATTTTGCCTCTGCTTCATCAAAAAATGCGTGGGCAACATCGACATATTCGTTAATGATGGTCGCGGTGCTGACATCCGCCCTTGCCAATAATTCAAAACAACCCGCACGCAATATTTGCAGCATGGTTTTATCAAGCCGTTTAATCGACCATTTTTCGCCCAGATTATCCTCAATCAACGCGTCAATTTCTGCGCGTCTTTTATCCGTACCCATGACAATATCATCAAAAAAATGTCTATCCGCCTTTGCATATTGATTATCTTCAATCTCTGCGCCCAGACGATGTTCATGAAATTCGATTAACAAACGCGAAATTCCAATATCCTCCATATCCTTTTGATATAAAGCCTGAACCGCGGCAAGACGCGCCGCAGAGCGTGATTGCGCCCGTGATAGTTGATTTTCATTGCTCATTTTACAAATTCCCGAAATTTATCGACCAAATCGACGACAATATTGCTTTGCATTTTCATCGCCGCACGGTTGACAATCAAACGCGCCGATACGTTAATAATGGGGTCAATTTCCACCAACCCATTTTCTTTTAATGTTTGCCCAGATGACACCAAATCCACAATATAGGGCGCCAAATTCAATAAGGGGGCAAGCTCCATCGCGCCATTTAATTTAATCGATTCCGCCTGTATCGCTCTATCGGCAAAATATTGCGCGGTTAAATGGGGATATTTGGTGGCGACCCGCACATGGCCCGCCCCGTTAAAATTGCCATTAAATGTGCCTGCCATTTCCTTTGGACAGGCAAGTGATAAGCGGCATTTCCCAATGCCCAAATCAACGGGTGAATAAATGTCCGAATAATCAAATTCGTCCAACACATCCGATCCAACAATCCCAATTTGTGCTGCATTATGCGCCACAAAGGTCGCCACATCAAATGCGCGCACGCGGATAATATCCACCTGTGGATTTTCAGTATGGAACATTAAAGCTCGATTTTCTTTATCGAAAAACGCCGCCTCGGGCATCAGGCCCGCCGCCTTCATAAATGGCAGCGCCTCGTCCATAATCCGACCCTTGGGGATGGCAAAGATGATTTTTTCATGCATAATATCCCCGCATCTAATCGCCCATAGGACAAGAAGCAATGCCATTATCCAAGATTCAGGTAAAAGAAATAAAAATGCAGGCAAAACATGCCCATGAAAATGGTGCGCCTATAACAGCAAAAATTTGTAACAGCGTGATAGCTTTGGCGCAATATAGGGGAAAATGTGCAGAAAGGACGGCAAATTGGCCCGGCAATATTTTGGACAATGCCATGCCATTGCGCCTTGCCGGTGCGCTACATCATTTACATTTAACCAGCGCTACGAATAAAATGGCCGATATTTATAACGGAAAATTATCTCTGCAGCAGGATGTTGACCAGCGCATTTTATCGGTGGTTGATGAATTTGATGATGAAATATTGCCATGGTTTGACGGGCCGCCACAAACTAATGAGGCCGCCCGTTCGGCCAGCTTAATCGCCGCGCTTATTTGGATAGGGCGGCATATCAACCTGCCCTTTCATATATTTGAAATCGGGTCCAGCGGCGGTTTAAACCTGTTAATGCCGCATTATCAATATATACTTGGTCAATATCATCATGGCCCAAAAAATAGCCCGATTATCATTCAACCCGAATGGCGCGGCAATGCGCTTTACGGTAAACCACCCGTCATTTCCGCCATATGCGGGTGCGATATTAACCCGCTTAATTTATCAGATGGGGCTGTTGCTGCCCGATTAAGAGCCTATATATGGCCCGAAATGCAGCTTAGATTTAATAGGTTTGAACGGGCGCTTCATCTGGCCCAGACATATAAACCACATATTGATAAAATGGATGCGGCCGCTTGGCTAAAACAAAAATTACGCGCCCCCCCGCCCCAAAATGGCTGCCGCGTCATCATGCAC
Organism: Sphingorhabdus lutea; assembly: GCF_001889025.1. Taxonomy (GTDB): domain Bacteria; phylum Pseudomonadota; class Alphaproteobacteria; order Sphingomonadales; family Sphingomonadaceae; genus Sphingorhabdus_B; species Sphingorhabdus_B lutea. The sequence goes on from NZ_CP018154.1 coordinate 2,210,406, forward strand.
TCCATTGTGTGGCAATATATAAATGATGCCGAACAGACGGCCATTATAAAAATGTTGGAGGATTCGGGAAAAATGGCAGATGATGCACAGCCTTTATTATGGCTTAGCCTAGAGACAAATCGCGCAACATTTCGCCATGAACTGCACGCACGATGGTGGGATAGCAAGGGCGAACATCGCGCATATTTGGGCGATGCCCATGCCCATGGCGCGTGGGTCGATTGGCGCGGATAACTGGCGGGGGTAATTGAAAGGGGTAATTGGAAGGGTTTGTTATTTAAGCCAATCCTGCATCGCCCTTGTCACCGCATCATGATTTTCCCATGGCACAAAGTGGCCGCCGGATAATTTGACCAAGGTTAAATCATCAATTAATTCGTCCAATCCATGTAATAAAGATGGTTTTAACGCATGATCATCCATCGCCCAAATTAACAAAGTCGGCATGGCCACCTTCATAAATGGCGCGTCCAAATATGCGGGGCGTTCGGGCATAGGTTCGCCGCTATCGGGCATGGGCGGGACGATGATTTTGCTGGCGCGATACCAATTCATCATCGCGGTAAAGCACCCCTGTTGCCGCCATTGGGAAAGATAAATTTCACGTTCCCCATCCGGCACGCCGCCTTCCACATGGTCGGCGAAATTTTCCTGAAAATATGCCTCCCACCCCTTTTGCGCGACATATTTTTCAAATTGGGGGTTGCGAAATGCGGTAATATATTGCGCGGCGGCGCGTTGTTCCAAATCATCAAATAATGATTTTTGATAGGTGAAGGGATGCGGCGCATTGGCGATAACCAATTTTTCTACGCGGTCCGGACATGTTAAGGTGGCGGCCCATGCGACCGCCCCGCCCCAATCATGCCCGCATAATATGAATTTATCGAGGCCCAATGCGTCGGCAAGCGCGATAATATCTCCCACCAAATGCTGCACCTTATATTGCGCAGCATTTTGCGGCTTATCCGATCCGGCAAAGCCGCGCTGATCCGGCGCAATAACATGATATTTATTGGAAAATTCATTAAATTGATGCCGCCATGTGCGGTGCGATTCTGGAAAGCCATGCAGGAAAATTATCGGCGGATTTTGTGCATCGCCCGCCTCTGCTATATTCAAAGTAATTCCCGTGGACAGGGCAATTTTGCGTTGCGGCAATGCATCCATTTCAATATCCCAAATCCAAATTTACCTGCGGCTGTAAAGGCTCTTTGCCCCGATAGCGGCCCAGATTTTCAATGAAACGCTGCGCGGAGCGCATAAACATTTTATCTTGCGCACGGCCCGATAAATGCATGCTAATATGCGCATTATCCAATGTCCATAAAATATGGTCTGCGGGCAATGGTTCGGGCGTGGTCACATCCAAAAATGCACCGCCAATGGATTTTGATTGCAATGCGGATATCAACGCATCTTGGTCCACCACGCTGCCCCGTGCGATATTGATTAAAATCGCGTCTTTTTTCATTTGGGAAAGCTCCGCCGCGCCAATCATATTGTCGGTTTCTGGCGTTGCGGGAACGGCCAATATTACCCAATCAAACTCACCCAATTTGCCGCGCCATTCATCAGGCAATAATGTATCGGGCGCGGGCGTGCGGCGCACCTTTGTCACCTCCACATTAAAAGCCGATAATCGTTCATCGATTAACTTTCCAATCGCGCCATAACCGATTAACAATGCCTTTGACCCGAAAAGCTCCCTTTTGCCCGGGCTGTCCAACAACCATTCGCGCCTTTCCTGTGCGCGGATGACGGCGCGATAATCCTTGGCCATGTTTAACATGCCCATCACCACATATTCTGCGATGGTAATCGCGTTTATTCCCGCGCCATTGGTGACGATAGTGCCCTGCGCTTTTAACTGCTCCAATGGCATGCCATCAACGCCGGCATAAATGCTGTTTAGCCATTTCAGGCTGGTCGCGGCGCTAATCACCTTCATCATTTCGGCCTTGTCATACATGTCGAACCAGCCAATTTCGGCCATGGGCGCGGCGGCCATTGCCTCTTCATTGGACATAAACCAAATGGGCTCGACCCAATCGGGCAAATGGGGTTCAACCAAGGGCCGAATAAGCGAAGAAAGCGCCGCCTTTATTTTGGTCATATCATTTCTCTCCCCCAATTATATTAAATATTAAATATCCAACTTCCATTCCCAACCCAATGGGTCACCGTCCATAATCTCCACACCCTTGGCGATTAAATCATCCCGAATTTTGTCGGATGCGGCGAAATCCTTTGCTGCACGGGCTTCCCTTCGTTTTATCAATGCCGCCTCAATCTCATCCTCGGTCAACTGTGCATTTTGGGGACGAATGCGTAAATCCTTGCGGGTGAGTGTAAGCAGGTCAAGGCCAAGGACGCCGTCCAAAATAGCAATAAGCGATAATTTTTGCTCTCCCTCAATTTTCTTCATCGCAATAACATCGTCCAATATGGTCAATGCAACCGCGCTGTTCAAATCATCCGATATGGCGGCATCAAATTTTTGCAACGCGTCTATCAATTTTGGATGCTGCACTTCATCGGCAGATTGATTGTCGCTGCGCAATCGTTCCACGCCCATAACCATACGCTTTAACCGCGTGAACGCCGCCTGCAAGCCCTCCCAGCTAAATTCCAGCTCGCTGCGATAATGCGCCTGAAGACACATTAAACGATAGGCGAGCGGGTGAAACCCCTTATCAACCAATAATTTCAACCGCAGAAACTCACCCGATGATTTGGACATTTTGCCGCTGCGTTCGATTAAAAAATTATTGTGCATCCATATTCGTGCGCCGCTATTATCCGCGCAGTCAAGGCTGCCACAACCCGAATGTGCCTGATTTTGGGCGATTTCATTGGCATGATGGATTTCGCGGTGATCAATCCCGCCAGTGTGAATATCAAATGGGAAACCCAGCAAAGCCTCGCTCATCACGCTGCATTCCAAATGCCACCCCGGCGCACCCTTGCCCCATGGGCTGTCCCATTCCATTTGGCGTTTTTCACCCGCCGGTGTTTTGCGCCAAATGGCAAAATCGGCACCGTTCCGTTTACCCTCCACCGTTTCAATCCGGCCTTCGCCTTCTTCGGTCTGGCTGCGGGCCAATTTGCCATAATCGGCCACGGTGCTGACATCAAAATATAGCCCGCTGTCCAATTGGTAACAATGCTTGTCCGCTATCCCCTTGGCATATTCAATCATTTGGGGGACATAATCGGTGGCGATCGACCATTTGGCCGGTTGGCGAATGTTTAACGCCTTTACATCATCCCAATATGCCTTGGTATAATGCTGTGCAATATCCCAAATGGATTTGGCCCGTTCATTGGCCATTTTCTCCATTTTATCCTCACCCGCGTCAGCATCATCGGTTAAATGGCCCACATCGGTAATGTTGATAATATGGGTTAATTTATACCCCTTATATGTCATGACCCGCCCCAAAATATCGGCAAAGACATAGGCACGCATATTGCCAATATGCGGATAATTATACACGGTTGGCCCGCACGTATAAATGCGCGCCTCCCCATCATGAACGGGGGTAAAAACCTCTAATTTACGGGTCAGGCTATTATATAATTTTAATTTGGTCATCATGTGCAAATGCGGCAAGTTTTTTGCAAAATCAAGCCTTCAAAAACCACGCCAACTTATCACATCATCAATGGACATACGCGGCACATCAAAATTATTTACTGGTGCATCAACATCGCGATAGCCAATTGCCATGCCGCAAAAGAAAATATGTTCATCACCAACATTCAACAATTCGCGCATATATGTGCCATACATGGCCCAAATTTCCTGTGCACAGCTATCCAATCCCTCCTCACGTAATAATAGCATGACGGTCTGTAACCACATGCCCATATCGCTCCATTGTGGGGGCCCCATATATTTGGGGCAATAGGTGAAAAGTTGGACGGGCGCACCAAAACTGTCCCAATTTTTCATCATTTGGGCAATGCGCCCCGCGCCATCGTCTCTTTTAAGCTGCAATGCATCAAACATCGCGCGGCCCACTGCTTTGCGTTGATCTTCATATCGGCCATCCAAATTTTTGGGGTAAATATCATATTCATGCCCCTCCCCCATTGGGGCGGATTTGGCCTTTTGCTTAATCGCGGCGGTAATGCGGGCCAGTTCATCCCCCGTGACGATAATGGCATTCCATGGCTGTGTATTGCCGCCCGATGGCGCGCGCTGCGCCTTTTCCAACACACGGCGCAAAATGGCGGCATCAACTGGCCTATCGGTAAATTGCCGAATGGAACGGCGTGTGGCAACGGCTTCGGATGGGGTCATATAGTAAATATCCTATTTCTTATTTATACCGTTTAGTTCTTCTTCGCCCTCACGTCGGTAGTCATCTAAAGTTTTTCCATCCCCCGGACGTAAATAGGGTGGAACGGGTTCACTGCCCGCTTCACAACGCCGAATAGATGAAGGCTCCGCACGTATTAAATTAAATGTTCCGGCTGTGTTACGGCGAAGCAGCATCGTTAGAGTTTTCTCCCTGAAATATGAATGCATCAGAGCTAAAATTGTGATTTCACGTTCAGGCACTTCACCTTCAATGACCCGCTTTATTTTAAGATCAAGAAACCACGGCCAATAGATTATTATGTCTTCACCACTGTCTCCCAGAACCGTGGGAATCTGGGCAATTGGTTTTGCTCGAATTTTTGCATCATAACATTCGATATCCGCAGCTATTGCTTTGTTGCAAATCGCAAATGCAATCAATGCGATAATTAATTTTAGATGTGCTTTCATCAATCCTCGTCAAATAATCCCGCCAATTGTTCCATCATTGTCCCGCCAAGCTGTTCAGCATCGTTAATGGTCACGGCGCGTTTATAATATCGCGTCACATCATGGCCAATGCCAATGGCGTTTAATTGCACGGGCGATCGGCTTTCAATCCATGCAATAACGCTTTGTAAATGCTGCTCCAAATATGCGCCATGGTTAACCGACAAAGTGCTGTCATCCACGGGCGCACCGTCGGAAATTACCATCAAGATTTTGCGTTCTTCGGGCCGCGCGATAAGACGGTTATGCGCCCAAAGCAGCGCTTCCCCATCGATATTTTCTTTCAACAGCCCCTCACGCATCATCAAGCCCAAATTGCGCCGTGCATGGCGCCATGGTTCATCCGCCTTTTTATAAATAATATGGCGCAAATCATTTAACCGTCCGGGCGATGCAGGGCGGCCCGCATTTAACCAGCTTTCACGCGATTGCCCACCCTTCCATGCGCGGGTGGTAAAGCCCAAAATTTCGGTTTTCACCCCGCAACGTTCCAATGTGCGGGCCATAATATCCGCGCTTATCGCCGCGATGGAAATGGGCCGTCCGCGCATTGACCCGCTATTGTCGATTAACAAGGTGACAATGGTGTCGCGAAATTCGACATCACGCTCCATTTTATAGGAAAGTGAGCTGCCTGGGGACACCACAATACGCGACAGGCGGGCCGCATCCAAAAGTCCTTCTTCTTGATCAAAATCCCAACTGCGGTTTTGCTGTGCCATTAAACGGCGTTGCAAACGGTTGGCAAGCCGCGTCACCGCGCCCTGCAATCCGGCAAGCTGTTGATCAAGATAGGCACGAAGCCTGTCCAATTCTTCCTCATCGGCCAATTCACTGGCGGTGACAATTTCGTCATTTTTGTCACTCCACACCCGATATTCGCTTTGTGGTTGATTGCCGATATTGCGGCGTTGTGGGTTGACGGGCTGCATCCCTTCATCGCCCATATCGCCTTCTTGCCCGTCCATGTCGTCCATTTCCATGTCGTCATATTCGGCGTCGCTATCTTCACCCTCGCCCTGCTGCTCCTCGGCCCTTGCTTCTACTTGGCCGGCATCACCGCTGGCATCTTGATCGCCCTCATCATTATCATCGGGGCTTTCTTCTTCATCCTCATTATCTTCGCCCGCCTGATCATCGCTATCTTCGGGGTCGGCATTGCCCTTGCTCAAATCCAAATGTTCCAACAGGCTTTGCACCATGGCGGCAAAGGCGCTTTGGTCGTCCAATAATCCGCCTAGCAAATCCAAATCGCCTGCGCCCTTTGCCTCAATGCTATCGCGCAGCATGTTAAGCCCGTTTAACGCGCGGTCGGGTGTTGCCGCGCCCGTTAATCTTTCCCGCGCAATCAGGGCGAGCGCGGTGGAAATGGGCACTTCATCGGCGGCTCTGGCGCGGCTAATCGGATCAGATTTCATCCGCATGTCCAATGCATGGGCCAAATTATCCGCCACGCCCGACATGGAACGTGCGCCCAATGCCTCCACCCGCGCGGTTTCCAACGCATCAAATGCCGCCGCAGCAAGGGGCTCGGGCGGCCGATTGGCCAAATGCGCCGCCGCATCATGATATTTAACTCGCAGCGCCATCGCATCGGCAAAGCCGCGCGCCTCCGCCACTTGATCGGCGGGTAAATCGCGCCCCGGCATGGGCAGTTTGAAATGCACGCCCGATTGGCTGGGTGCATCGGCGGTCCATGCCAATTCGACATTTTCATCACGCGCCATTGCCTTTGCCGTGCCGGTCAGCACGGATTTCAAATCATCAAGTGCGGTGCGTTTGGTCATGTCATTTCACCAATATTAACTGGCCGATTTCCCCATAATGCCTTCGGGCAAATCCTTGCCAAAAACACGTTGATAATATTCGGCCACCATCATGCGCTCTGCCTCATCACATTTGTTGAGGAAGGATAAACGAAAGGCAAAGCCAATATCTCCAAAAATGGCGGTATTTTGCGCCCAACTTATCACCGTGCGCGGGCTCATCACCGTGCTAATATCGCCATTGATAAATCCAGCGCGGGATAAATCGGCCACCTTTATCATATTGGCCACAACATCAGGATCGGTTTCGCCAACCTTTGACAAAATAACCTTTGCCTCAATTTCAGCGGGCAGATAATTTAACGTCACCACAATATTCCAACGGTCCATTTGCCCTTGGTTAATTTGCTGCGTTCCGTGGTAAAGCCCGCTTGTATCGCCAAGGCCGACAGTATTCGCCGTGGCAAATAAACGAAAATATGGATTAGGACGGATAACACGATTCTGGTCCAAAAGGGTCAATTTGCCTTCATTTTCCAGCACACGTTGAATAACAAACATCACATCGGGACGGCCCGCATCATATTCATCAAACACAATGGCGGTGGGATGTTGCAACGCCCATGGCAACAAACCTTCGCGAAATTCGGTCACTTGCTTTCCATCACGCAGCACAATTGCATCGCGCCCGACAAGGTCAATCCGGCTGATATGTGCGTCAAGGTTAATTCGGATACAGGGCCAATTTAACCGGGCCGCGACCTGTTCCACATGGGTGGATTTACCCGTGCCATGATATCCTTGCACCATGACGCGGCGATTAAAGGCAAAACCGGCCAAAATGGCGGCGGTGGTTTCATGGTCAAAAACATAGCTGGGGTCTAAATCCGGCACACGTTCGTCTGCTTCGGAAAATGCGGGAATTTCCATGTCCAAATCAATGCCAAAAACATCGCGTGCCTTTACCATTTTGTCCGGTGCGGCCATGATGGTGTCGCCTGCTGTTCCGGCGGTAATATTGGGGATGTCGCTCATTTATATACCCTTTATTTATATCTTAATTTGGCGTTTTTTTAATCATTTGATGAACCCTTAAAGAGTAACATATTATATGTCGAGAGCGAGATGTCCTTTTGGACAAATATCATGGCATATTATATGAAATAATGTTACATAGGCTAATTAAGGATTAAGCGGAGATGCCTTATGAGCTATATTGAAGGTTTTGTTATTGCCTGTGCCAAGGCAAAGAAACAAGAATTCATTCATCATGCCAATCATATGGATAGCATATTCATGGAAATGGGCGCGATCCGCGTTATTGAATGTTGGGCCGATGATGTTCCAAATGGAAATTTGACAGATTTTCGCAAGGCGGTGCAGGCAAAGGAGGATGAAGATGTCATCTTTAGCTGGATTGAATGGCCGGATAAGGAAACCCGAAACAAAGCCTATGCCGTCATGATGGACCCGAAAAATGATGACCCGCGATTGGATATGGAAAAATATCCCATGCCATTTGATGGAAAAAGGATGATTTTTGGAGGATTCACCCCCGTGGTCCAATTAAATTAAGGAATATTATATGACAAATCACAAAAATAAACATGGTGATTTTATTTGGTATGAATTGATGACCAGCGACATTGACGGCGCAGAAAAATTCTATGGCCCGTTGTTAAATTGGACATTTGAAACCGTGCCAGGGTCAGATGTTGATTACCGCATTTTTTCCCATGACAACACTCAAATTGGGGGCTTTTTGCAATTGAATGAGGATATGATGGCTGGCGGCGCCAAACCGAATATGACGGGATATATTGCCGTTAATAATGTGGATGAATGCTGCGCCGATATTATTACCAATGGCGGCGCGGTTTTAATGCCCGCATGGGATATTGACGGCGTGGGCCGCACCGCCTTTGTTACCGACCCACAGGGCATCCCCTTTTACATCATGGCCCCGTTAAATAATGACCATGCCAGCGAAAGCTTTGCCGCCCTTGCCCCGCGCATTGGCCATGCTGCATGGAATGAGCTTTCCACCACCGACCAAGAAGGCGCAAAGACATTTTACCGCGCCATATTTGGATGGGTAGTTGATGGCGATATGGATATGGGCCCCATGGGCAAATATGAATTTTGGCGCCATGATTTTATGATTGGCGCGGTGATGACAAAGCCGGATGAAATGCCCGTGCCCAATTGGGTTTATTATTTCCGCGTGGTCAGCCTTGAAAAAGCAGCCGCAATCGCAAAGGAAAATGGCGCATTGTCCGTTGGCGAATTGCAACCCATTCCGGGTGATGAGTTTTGCCTGCATGGCATTGACCCACAGGGCGCTTTATTCGCGCTTGTCGGACAGAAATAGCGTCTATTGACGGTTTGCAGCCGCCCTTAACAGCTGATAAGCATCCACCGCTTCTTGTAATTTGGTTTCAAAACGGCGCTCACCCTTATTATTATCGGGGTGATATTGCCTTAATTTTTGGGCATAGGCCTTGCGGATTGCAACACCGTCGGCATCTTGGCTCAATCCCAATATTTTTAGCGCCCTTGCCTGTTCAGGGGGCAGTTGCGGCGTCGAGGAAAAATGGCCCGATGCATGTTGGCCCTCTACATTTTGGCGATATTCACGGAACCGCGCGCCTATCGCGTCCAATGGATCGGAAAAATCATTCCATGCCGGGCCGCTTTTGGTGAAATGGTCGCTGCCATCGGGCCATTTGCTGCGCGGATTATGCCAGCCACTTGCCGGATGCTGCGCCGCGTGAATTTCCGCAGCGTCCATGCCATCGAAAAAATTATATCCTTTGTTAAAAGCACGAACATGCTCCAAACAATAATATCGCCATTGCGGCGGCCCATCACTTGGCCGGTCCAACAGGGGCGGCGCGCGAAACTCGCCCGCTTCATTACAATCCGCCGCCATACAAATTTGCCCCTCATTGGCAATTCGGCCTGCATAACGATCATGTTTTTCTTTATTCATAAATTTAAAAAGTGGACTTTGCGGATTTAATACCCATATTTGAAACGAAATATTTATATGGGGATTTTATGACCAAAGGTCCAGTGCACATTGAAATTGAAAATTTATTACAGGCCGCATTTTCGCCCGAATATTTATCCGTCAATAATGATAGCGCCAATCATAAAGGGCATAGCGGCGATGATGGTTCGGGCGCAAGCCATTTTTCAATTGAGATTAAAAGCGCCGCGTTCAACAATGTCAATCGGGTGATGCGGCAACGCATGGTGAATAATGCATTGGGCGATATTCCGGGCAATCGTGTCCACGCCATGGCAATAAAAGCAATTGGCACAGCCGATTAAAGGCATTGGGTGAAAACCGAAACCTAATATTGAAGAAAAACAGGCGGTAAAATATTTGCGCCTTTCAAAAAAAATCAGCCGCATACTCATTGGTAACATGTCATTTATGCCGTAATGACAGGCTATCATCATCCCATTATAATCTGCCAATGAAAAATAATCATCTTTGGGTATAATGGCAAAAATACGTAACTTAATTTTAATTTTGGGCGATCAATTAACCCCCAAAATTTCCAGCTTAAAAAATGCCGATCCGATGCAGGACGTTATTTTAATGGCCGAGTTGCCCGAAGAGGCAAGCTATGTTCAACATCATAAAAAGAAAATCGCCTTTTTATTTTCCGCCATGCGCCATTTTGCCGATGAATTGCGCCAATCTGGTTGGACCGTGCTTTATATCACATTGGATTCCCCCGATAATCAGGGCGATTTTACTGCACAAACCCAAAAAGCCATCCAGCATTTTAAACCCCAAAATATCATTGTGACCGATGCGGGCGAATGGCGTTTATCGCAAATGTTCAAAAATTGGCAAAATATACTGAAAATAAATATACATATTGCCCCAGATACAAGATTTTTGTGCACAGAGAAAGAATTTGAAAATTGGGCTCATGGCCGCAAAATATTGCGCATGGAATATTTTTACCGCGATATGCGCCGTAAAACCGGCCTTTTAATGGATGATGATAAACCGGTTGGCGGCAAATGGAATTTTGATACTGAAAACCGAAAACCGGCGGATAATAATTTATTCATGCCGCAGCCAAAAAAGTTCGCGCCAGATGCGACAACCCAAAATATTCTCGACCTTGTTTCGACAAGATTTGACAATAATTTTGGTGATATAGAACCATTTACATTTGCCGTCACCAGGGATGATGCACGCCGCGCATTTGACCATTTTGTTCAAAATGCATTGCCAAATTTTGGTGATTATCAAGACGCCATGTTGGAAGGTGAGCCATTTTTATATCATTCGGTCATCGCCCAATATCTTAATTGCGGTTTATTGGACCCGCTGGAGATTTGCCGCAAAGTAGAGGCGGCATATCATGCAGGCACCGTGCCGATAAATGCCGCAGAGGGTTATATAAGGCAAATTATCGGTTGGCGTGAATATATTCGCGCTATTTACTGGTTTAAAATGCCGCAATATGAAAATGAGAATTTTTTCAATCATCACCGCCCCCTGCCCAATTTTTATTGGACGGGTGAAACCGACATGTCTTGTGTCAAAGACGCAATTGCCCAAACAAAACGCCACGCCTACGCCCATCATATCCAACGATTGATGGTCACAGGAAATTTTGCCATGCTTGCCGGGGTTAATCCCCATGAACTGCATTTATGGTATTTAAGCGTCTATGCCGATGCATATGAATGGGTTGAAATGCCCAACACAATTGGCATGAGCCAATTTGCAGATGGCGGGCTTTTGGCATCAAAACCCTATGCGGCCAGCGGTGCTTATATTAACCGCATGTCAAATTATTGCAAAAATTGCGCCTATAATGTCAAAAAACGCACCGGCAAAGATGCCTGTCCTTTTAATGCTTTATATTGGGATTTTATGTCCCGTCATGCGGATAAATTGAAAACCAATCCCCGAATTGGCCAAATGCTGCGCACCTATGAAAAATTTAGCGAAGAAGAAAAACAAGCGATAAAAATAAGCAGTGAAAATTTTCTAAAAAAGCTTTCATAATGGGCCGCTATACAAAATCTACCTTGCCGCAAAAAATATGTGCGGCATGCGCCCGCCCCTTTGCATGGCGCAAAAAATGGGAAAAAAATTGGGATGATGTAAAATATTGTTCCGATAGATGCCGGCGCAAAAGATGATTTTTACAAAAGCTCATCTTCATCTAATAAAGTTTCGCTGAAAATTGCATCGGATAATTTTTCAATCCTTTCCTCCACATCATCAAATAATTTAACCTCGGCAATATGGAATAATGCATCGCCCTGATTCACAATTGGCAAATTTGAATGGCCAATAATTAAACCATCGGCAGGACAGGTTAATTCTTCTGGACACTCGCCAAATATATCGGAAATTTCGGCTATTACCTCCCCCTTTTTAACCGCATTGCCCGATGTTTTTAACATTTTGCACAATCCCCCACGGCTGGCGCGAAGCCAAAAACTGCCCTTTGCACGGGCCGGCTTTGCCGCCACCTTGCCCAATCTTTTGGTTTTTATCATCCCCATATTTTGCAGGACACGGAAAATACCAATCACCCCAATATTAACCGAAAAATCATCAATGCGCAGCGCCTCTCCCGCCTCCATCAACAACATTTCCACCCCGCGCTCCTTTGCCATGGCTCGCAAAGAACCATCGCGTAGCGCAGAAACGATAATGGCAGGCGGGGCAAAGGCCTTTGCCAATTCGGCAAGCCGTTCGCTGCCCGCATCAATGCGGATTTGCGGCAAATTATATCTATGCTGCGCCGCAGAGTGAATATCAATGCCCAGCGAGCATCGATCCACAATTTCTGAGGTGAAAATATAGGCAAGCTGTGAACCAAGTGAACCTTTTTTAGAACCAGGAAAGCACCGATTTAAATCGCGCCTGTCGGGCAAATATCTTTGCTGTGCAATAAATCCAAACATATTGACGACGGGCAGGCACAAAATCGTCCCCGCAAGCGCCTTGGGACGCAGTTTTGCAATTACACGCCGGATAATCTCTGTGCCGGTAATTTCATCGCCATGTATTGCGGCGCTGATAAAAATAGTGGGGCCTTTATATCTGCCATGCACCACATGCACTTCTAAATTTGCCTGCATACCGGCGGAAAGGTCGCTGACCGGAAGGGCGACACGCCGCGCTGTCCCAGGCGCGATACTCTCTCCAGAGATGATAAAGGGTGCGGCTTTTACTTTGGGCACTTTATCCTTGCCCAGCTTATCTTTAGACGACTTAACTTTAGACGACTTATCTTTAGACGGCTCTACATTTATTATATTTTTTGGCTGCTTTTCATTATTCATGGTAAATTAGTGGCATAAATCCCATCTTTTGCAACAAATATCCTAACCGCAGCGGTCTTTGGATATATTTAAGATAAGAGGAAAATTTCGCCGCGCCTTGCGCCCAAAAAATAAAGTAGCATATTTTTCTTGAAAAATATGCCTTTGCAAACTTCTCAAGAAAAATGGTGCCCGAGGGCGGATTTGAACCACCGACACGCGGATTTTCAATCCGCTGCTCTACCCCTGAGCTACTCGGGCACTTGCAAATTATTGCAAGCTATCCGCATTGATGCGGAAGCGAAGCCTATAAGCAGCAGCACCTCATCTTGGCAAGCCTTTTATGCAATTTTTAGTGATTTTATTATTCATCGTCCGAAAATTGGTCCATCGCCATCGGGTCGACACGCTCTCCAGCAATCCGATATCCCTCGCCCAACCAACGCAAAAGGTCCCTATCCTTGCATCCTGCACTGCAAAATGGTGCAAATTCGCTATTGCTATTTTTTCGGCACGAGGGACATTTTGTTCCTGATATTTTATCCATAAATTTCCGCCTCATTATGAAATAATGCCCCATATATTGGCAAATGACCCGATGAACTAAGATTTATCTGACGGCCCAACGCATTTTGCAGTGAATCGACCAGCCCCTGATTCTGTTCCAATAAGGCGGCAATTGCGGGATGAACCTTAATTTGCAATTGCCCTGCGCCCTTTATATTTGCGGCACGCGCCAATATTTGTACGGCGGCGGCATAGCTGCGCCGATATTGCAATATTTCCACCACCGATGGCCCTGTGCGCCTGCGCACAATTTGCATAAAACCGAATCCATTAACCGCAGTGCGCTCACAATTTGCATGCATATGTGCGTCAAAAATATCGCAGATTTCCTGACGTTCTGATTTTAATGCCAATGTCGGGAAATCAACGCCAATCGACCCTTGCAAATCAAAGGCGTAAATGGCCTTCGCCACTTGTTCTGCGGCCTTTTTGGCAAGCTGATATGGCGGCAGGCTGCCGTCAATGTCAATTAACGTCATTGCCGGGGTGATATGAATGTCCAATTCCCCCCCTTCAAAAACCCACTGACCATCCCATGCCATTTGGTATAAATCCTCCCACCCATAATCGAATATATTTTCAATTTGCGGGGTTAATTTTCGTGGAGGCTTTTGCTGATTCGCGGCTACCAGTGTTGAAACAGACTTTTTTGGTTCTGCCTGTTTGCAGTCTAGCGGCGCTGATATAATTTGCGCCAAATCATATCCGTTGGACAATTTGGCTAAATCCAATGCAGGCTTGGCCAGCGCAAATTTAAACCGCCCTTTTTCTTCAATAGGTTCGCGTTTAATTTCGGCGCGTATATGCTGCCCCTCACTCACCCCTTTGGGAATGGGCTGTAATAATGCCTCCACATCATTGTCATCCAAAATAATGGCAAGATTTTTTCCCGATATTTTTTTGACGATTTTACCATCAAATATACGGCCATAACGCATGATTTGCGGATGTTGCAGGCGCAGCGCAATTGGCTGGCCATTTTGTATCAATAATGCGCGCTGTTCCCCAATGCCATCTTCATAAATCCATTGCGGGCCTTGATTATCAATGGACATAATTATCAATCGACATGATAGCCAGCATGCCGCAATAATTTGCGCGTTTCAAATAATGGTAGGCCAATGACCGCGCTATGGCTGCCGCTCATCCAATTGATAAGCGCCTCTGCGCGTCCTTGAATGGCATAGCCGCCTGCCTTGCCTAAACCTTCTTCGCTTTGAACATATGCCTCTATTTCGTCGCTATGCAGGCGTTTAAAGCGCACAATGGTGGTGCAAAGCTCGCTGCGGGCCTGCCCCTTATCATCAATAACGCACACACCGCTTATCACACGGTGCCGCCGCCCGCTTAATTTTTGTAAAAAAATACGCTGGGTTTCTTTATCCTGCGCTTGGGGCAAAATCTGCCTGCCCAAAATGACGCTGGTATCACCGGCCAACACAATATGCGATGGTGGCCGCGTTACCGCCGCCGCCTTTTGCTGCACCATACGCAGCACATAATCACGCGGCAATTCCCCCTTTAACGGCGTTTCGTCAATATTTGGGCTTTGAATTATATCTGGAATAACGCCGATACGGGCCAATAAATCGCGTCGGCGCGGGCTGGATGATGCCAAAATTAACTGCATTAAAACATCACAAATTATTTATTATTTAAAGCGATATGTAATGCGGCCCTTGGTCAGGTCATATGGGGTAAGTTCGCACAACACCTCATCACCCACCAAAACGCGGATACGGTTTTTGCGCATTTTTCCGGCCGTATGGCCCAATACTTCATGTCCATTTTCCAATTCGACACGGAACATTGCATTTGGCAATAATTCCTTAATCGTGCCGCGCATTTCGAGTAATTCTTCTTTAGCCATTTATTCTCACTATTCTGATCGTCAAAAAAAATTTTTGAACCAATGTCGCGCCCATACATGGAAATGAGTGAAAAGAAAAGCCGCATTAACACCCCCCTTGTCGGCAAAATTACCTCTTTGGTCTAAAAATAATATATATTTTGTTCGTCATGGTTACATTTTGCTACAAATAAAAACTGTTAAAGAGTGCATCATATTTATATCCAAATGGACATAATCCGAATTTTTAACATTTAATTTTTATAAAAAGAAGAAATATGAACTTATCATTCTCCCCCAAAGGGCAGGTATCGACCTGCTTTTATTCAAGCCTATTTTGCGGTTGCGCGCTTATTTTCACTCCAATGGCCCATGGTCAGGTTGAAACGCAAATCAATGAACCTGAACAAATAGTTTTTGATGATAATATTGATGACAGCCAAGAAACTATCATCGTAACCGCCGAACGTTTACCCGGCGCGGTCATTACCGATGTGCAACCAATTAACGAATTAACCGAAGCCGATATTGCATCCTATGGCGCGTCATCAACCGCTGAATTAATTCAGGCATTGGCACCACAAACCGCCAGCTCCCGTGGACGCGGCGATGGCGCGCCTGTTATTTTATTAAATGGCCAGCGTATTTCCAGTTTTCGTGAATTGCGCGATCTGCCGCCAGAGGCGATAAGGCAGGTGCAAATTTTCCCCGAGGAACTTGCCCTGCAATATGGGTATCGCGCCGATCAACGCGTGGTGAACCTTATTTTGAAAAGCGGTTTTTCCGCCTTTAATTTTGATGTTGATTATGGCCAAACGGGCAATAAAGGTCAAAATGATGTCGAATGGGAAAATAGCTTTACCTCCATTGGCCAAAAAATAAGGCTAAGCCTGAAATCGGAATATGCGACCAATAACGCCATTACAGAGGATGAGCGGGATATTATCAGCCCATCTGCATCCCTGCCCTATGCGCTTGGCGGGGCGGTCAGTGGGCTTTTACCCAATGGTGAAATTGATCCCGCGCTTTCATCCTTAACCGGAAATACCACCAGCCAAATTTTGGCCCCCGTATCAATTAACCCCAATTTGACCGATTTTGCCGCGCAAAGCCAAATTATCGATCCCAATGCTGTGCAACCATTTCGCACGCTTTCCCCATCGCAAGATCGCTTTGCGGTAAATGGCACGATCAGCTATGCCCTTGCCCCGCGCACAAAATTAACCGCCAATGCATCATATGAATTAACCGACAAAAATTCTTTAAATGGGCTGTCACAGGTCAGTTTATTATTGCCCGACTCCAGCATATATTCCCCATTTTCAAATGATGTTTTGGTGAATAATTATGTTACCGGCGCTGGCATTTTACGCAGCAATAGCACATCACATGACAGCAAATTTTCATTGGGCCTAAACCATGCCGTTGGCCAATGGGATATCAGCGCATCGGCAAATTATGATATTAGCAAATCAAATATCATCACGTCGCGTTCATTGGATATTGATGCGATACAGGCGGCCATATTGGCCGGCACGGCCAACCCATTTGATCCAAATATCTATGCTGCTTTATCACAATCTGCGCCCGATATTTCGGATCAGGTGAATAAGGATTTAACATTTAATATGTTAATTTCAGGTTCGATTTTTGAACTGCCCGCTGGGCCAGTGCAAATGTCGATAAACAGCAGCTATGCCGACCAAAATATACATAGCATGACCTTGCGCCAAACCGGCACAACGAACAGCAGCCTGAACCGCCAAACCCTATCCTCTCGGTTAAATCTAAATATTCCTATTTTGGATGATGAGGAAGGATTTTTGGGCAAATTGGGTTATTTGTCGTTAAATGTTAATGGTGCAGCCGATGATGTCAGCGATGTTGGCAAATTATATGAATATGGCGGCGGCGTTAATTGGCGGCCATTTAAATTCTTAAATTTAAATTTAGGTTATACCAGCAATGAAAATGCTGCATCTATATCCGCAATTGGTGCGCCCATCATTGTCACCCCCAATGTGCAAACTTTTGATTTTACCACCGGAAATACGGTATTTGCCGATTTAATCAGCGGTGGGAATCCCAATTTACGACCCGAAAGGCGATATGATTTTAACATTGGCGCAAATATTGCCCTTTCCTCCGATGGCCGAAAATCATTGCAATTGAATCTGGTCAATAATCGGACCGAAAATAGCATTGGCAGCCTGCCCCTATTAACCCCATTAATTGAGACATATTTCCCCGAACGTGTGGTGCGCGATTCATTTGGGCAGCTTGTCTCAGTTGACCGGCGGTCGATTAACATTGCAGAAGAAAAAAGCAAAACCCTGCGCTGGGGATTAAATTTATCGGGCCAATTCATGCCCAAATCGGCGGCCCCGCAATCAGGCCCGAATTCAGGCCAAGAGGGCGCGCCTAGAGCAGGCGGCGGGCCAAGAGGTGAAGGACCACGTGGTGCCGGTGGTGGCGGTGCTGGTGGTGGCGGGTCAAGAGGCGGCGGCGGGCCAGGCGGCATGTTTGGCGGCAATCGGCCCGATGGTGGTTGGCAATTATCGCTATTCCATAATATCCAATTAAAGGATCAAGCAATTTTGCGCACTGGCCTGCCCGTTTTGGATAGGTTGGATGGTTTTGGCGTATCGGGCCTTGGCGGGACACCGCGCCACAGCGTCACGATGGAAGGCGGCCTTTTTTACAAGGGCATGGGCAGCCGAGTTTCGGCCACCTATCGCGGTAAAACAAAAATTGCGAGCGACAGCATGACCAATAGTGAGGAATTATTTTTCAGCGATAAATTGGACATAGATTTGCGTTTCTTCATCAATTTGGACGAACGCGCCAAATGGTTGAAATCCGCCCTTCCCTTTATGAAGGGGACAAGATTATCCTTTGTCGTGAATAATATTTTGGATGATTATGTTACCACCGTCGATGGAGATGGCCTTGTGCCCATTGGCTATCAACGCGATTTAATCGACCCTGTGGGACGGAGATTTGAAATCGGGCTTAGGAAATTATTCTAATCCCGATTTCACATAGGCTTAAAAAAATAAAGATTATCCCTGCGGCAAAATTTTATTTATCGCGCGATATGCGATTGATTTAAATTTATTTTGCCCAGGATATCTTTTGGGTGGATTGGGCGACATGCCCCATTTGCGCATCATGCCGTTAAACCCATGGGCATATGCCTCATCAAAGCTCCAATTTGAACGCCATGTGATGGAAAGCGAAATGGAAGGCTCGCTGCCATTTTTAACAAAATGCGGCGCCATGACAGGAACAAATAATGCATCGCCAGGGTAAAGTGTATATTGCGTCCCGCTGTCCAGAAAATCATCGGACCAAATTAAATTGCGCGGCCCGCCACTATGGTAATTTTCATGGGATGATGGCGGGGCAAAACGCACATCGCCCGCCGGAAATTGGGTCATGCTTTTATGTCCGCGAAGCTGCATTAAAATATTATGTTCCGGATCGAAATGATATGGCGTGACCGCATTTGGCGATGACACAAAAATAAACCCCTGCGGGCGCAGCATCGCGCCTGTTTTATCCTCTATTGTCGGTTTAATTTCCGCCAATAAATCCAATAATAATTTTTCATATTGCGGATTTTGTTCAATATTTTTTAACACGGCCCAGCTTTTCGCCACATCAATATTGCGAATGGTATCGCCAATGCTCATGCCATTTTTGGGCACATTATCCGGATCAACCCCAATGGGTAAATCGCCTTTATTATATTCAACAAATTGCGGCGGCAACGCATCGCCCAACAACGCCAAAGCATCCAAGGTTAATAATTTATGGCCTTCTAATTGATGCTTAATTTTATGCGGTATTTCTGGATAATTTTGTTCAAAAATATGACGCGCTTCATCATCAAAAACCTGATGTTCAATCTTGGTCATGTCGTTCATATATTTTGCCTTTGCCAAATTATGTATAAATTATGCTTGATTGATTATATCAAATCGCGGCGCAGCCTTGCCCGATTTATAATCCTCCACCCGTCTTAATAGAGAAAAAATCGCCTGTTTTATTGGCCCACCAATTGCAATGGAAAACCGCCCCATGCTGCGCTTATCACTCCATAGACTATCAATCATCGGATGCCCCTCTACTGCGCAGCTATCGCACCATTGGAAATTATCACGGTTTAACAATAAAAGATTTTCAATTTGCAACAGCACACCGGGTGAATATTTATAATATTGCTCATCATAGGTGGTTTTGAAGGAGAAACAGCCTTCGCCAGAAAATAGGTTCACCAACATGGCTATTGGTTCTCCCTTTAGGGTAAGCGATAATAATTCCGCCTTTCCTTCAAATGCGGCTTTGATGATTATATCATGGAAAAACGCCAAACTATCGGGGTGCGTATTTAATGCAGACCCATTTGCGCCCTTCCATCCTGCAGATTCTATCTTCAGAAAATCATCAATCCAATTTTGAACCAATAAGGGATCGTTAATATCGCATCTAATAAATTTACATTCCCCCAATTCTTTTAATCGATTGGCTTGGCGGCGTAATTCCTTACGTTTTTTGGAACGCACGACATTTTCATAATAATTTTCGGGCGTCTGTCCCTTTATCAACATGGCCCGACTTTCCTGCCATACCATGGCGGTATGGCGGCCCTTTCGCGATGAAACCGCGCGCAACGCCCGCGCCAATGGGCCATTGCTTTGCATTAAATTGATATGCAAAAATAATGATAACCCCATTTGGCGGTCAAATTTTTTAAGTATCGCTTCCCAAAATGCCTCTGTC
Source organism: Sphingorhabdus lutea (assembly GCF_001889025.1). Classification (GTDB taxonomy): domain Bacteria; phylum Pseudomonadota; class Alphaproteobacteria; order Sphingomonadales; family Sphingomonadaceae; genus Sphingorhabdus_B; species Sphingorhabdus_B lutea. The sequence goes on from NZ_CP018154.1 coordinate 2,230,507, forward strand.
GCATCCTCCAAAACCAATGGCGAGCCAGCAAAAATATTATGATGCAGCCAATTTTGCCAATGAATGATGGGATATTTACCATATTGATACATCGGCTCTATGGGCACTAAGGCACATAATTTTGCGTCTTCAGGGTCGGCATTTTCATATAGCCAAAGGGTGAAAAAACGAATTTTCTTTGTAATATCAAAATGCGGTAAAGAAGCCGCCATGGCCCATCTGCTGTAAAAACAATTTGGTTCAACCGCCTTTTTTTCCAAATCATCCCATTCATGGCCAAATTGGCAGTTTAATTCCTCAAAATGCATAATCCGGCTGATATAGTGAGGTGGCGGGGCAGCAGATATTTGTGCGCCGCCGCGCGGCGAAATATCTTCATATCCCCCGTCTATACTATCATATGTCCGCAACGACAAATTTTGTGCCAAATTATCGGCCATTCACTTTTCCCAAACAATCTTTGCAAAAATCTATAACAGCAAGAATGTAATAAATTACTAATGGCGAAAAATTACCCATTATCATGAAAAAAGGCCGCCCAAATTAACGGACGGCCTTCTGTTTCAAAATAGCGATGAAAATTTATTTCGACATTAATTTCACCGGAACGGGTTTATCAATGTCGCTTTCAATATAGGCGGGGTTAAACCTGTTTAACCAACGTTCCGCACCTTCCAACCATTCGACATGTTGATCTTCATAAGGAAGGTTGTGCGTGCCTTTTTTATTTTCAATATATTCAAAATCCACGCCCTCTTTTTTACCTGAACCCTTTAAACGCGACACCAAAGTGCGCGCCTGTTCAATGGGGATGCGTGCATCGCGAAGGCCAGAAACGATTAAAATTGGCGCCCATGGCCCATCGGTATTACGCGCAGATGAAATGCCGACCAAATCATCAGATGTCGCCTGATAACCCGCACCAAATGAACCAAATGCATTTATGTCATATGCCTTCATCATCGGGAAATCATAAACGCCCGCGCCCGCAATGGCGCATTTCCATTTATCGGCATCGCGCTGTGCCCCGCGCGCGGTGGCATATCCGCCATATGACCAGCCCATGATACAAGCGCGATTTTTATCAATCAGCCCAGTTTCCGAAAATGCGGTCAGCGCGTCATTTAAATCATCCTGCATCCGCTCGCCATATCCATTTGGCTTACGGCCTTCTTTTTCAAATTCCGCACCATAGCCGCCCGAACCACGATAATTTGGTTGGATCACGACATAGCCCAATTCCGCCATTGCCTGTGTCCATGGAAAATAACCAAATTCAACTTCATCTTTAATGCCAAATGGGCCACCATGCGGCATCACCACAACGGGTAAATTTTTACGCGAAGGACGATGACGGGGATAGGTGACAATTGCCTGAATTTTCATGCCGTCGCTTGCGGTATAATATACCGACTCCATCGGGTTTAATTCCGCATTGCCAAGGACATTGCGAACATCGCCCAATTTATTGAAACTGCCGCTTTCCAAATCATATAAATAATAGCTTCCTGCCTGTGATGGCTTTGAAAGCTGGACTAATATTTTGGTAAAATCTTTATTTATCGAGGCCAAACGCGCATTTTTTTCACCAAATTCTTCGTTCAAAAATTCCATGACTTGTTGGCGTTTTGGTTCAAAATATTCGCTATAACTTTGGCCGTCAAACACACTGACCCCGACAATATCATCGCCATCATAATTTCGGATTAAACCGTTAATATCATAACCTTCTTTTTCAAAAACCTTTTCCACCACTTCGCCATTGGCCATATTTATTTTATAAAGGGCGGTGGTGTTTTCATGGCGGCTTGTCGCATATGCCATATCATTGGGCAGGAATATTTCCGGTACAATCAACCCTTCGCCGGTAAAATCCTTATCTTGATCTTTTAAAACAGTTTTCAATGTGCCCTTTTCATCGGAACGATATAAAACACGGCTTTTTCCATCATCCCCGCTGGCATAGGCCGCGCGCACCACACCTTTTGAATCGGCGATAAAGCTGTTGATGATTGAATTTGTGCGTTCAACATTTTTATATTTTCCGGTCTTTACATCAATGCTGATAACCTCTGGACGTCCCCGATCACTTAATGCGGAACGTTGCACCAAAATTTTATCATTTTCATGATCAATATGCATAATGGTACCGCCATTGCCCGCTGCGCCATCCCATGCAAGGGTCACCAATTTTTTGGTTTCCAAATCATAATTCACCAAACGCGACACATCGCCGCGTTGGCCAAAGAAAATATCACGCGATTGCATGGTCAGGACAAGATTATCCTCCCCCACCCAACGCCAGCTAACAACCGTGCGGTCACCCGCATCAACCACTTCATTTGCGGCCAAAACAACAACAGGCACAACAGGCTTTTTCGTCATATCAATATAGACGATATAATCATCGCTACCCTGAACCGATTTAAACGCGATTTTATTGCCCGATGGCGATAATACAGGGTTTAACATATTTGGTTTACGACCAAAAACCTCGGTCGCGACACGTCCCTCGCCCGCTTTAATATTATTTGCGTCCTGTGCAATTGAAACGGTGCTGCCCGCCATTAACGCAATTGGCGCAGCAGAAGCGACCAGTAAAGCTGCAAAAATAGTTTTCATGATAATATCCTCTAATCTTCCCTGATAAAATATGGTGGGCTTTTCGCCTCTTATATTTTTAATATAGCCAAATGAAATGACTTAACAAGCATTTGATGTAATAAAATAATGAAATTTTGTAACTTAAAAACGGCAAAAAATACCCCGCCAAAATGACGGGGTATCCTTTGTATAAATATAATATTGTTTACTGCATTATGCGGCCAAAGCGGCCAATAATAATAATGCCACAATATTGGTAATTTTGATCATGGGGTTTACCGCTGGACCGGCGGTATCCTTATATGGATCACCAACCGTGTCGCCGGTCACCGCAGCTTTATGGGCATCGCTACCCTTGCCGCCATGATGGCCATCTTCAATATATTTTTTGGCATTATCCCATGCGCCGCCGCCAGATGTCATCGAAATGGCAACGAACAAACCGCCCACAATCACGCCAAGCAATAATGCGCCAACCGCCGCAAATGCATTTGCCGGACCAGCAACCATTGCAATCACAAAATAAACCACAATAGGCGCCAAAACAGGCAATAATGATGGAATAATCATTTCCTTAATCGCCGCCTTTGTCACCAAATCAACGGTGCGTGCATAATTTGGCTTGGTTTCATAGGTCATGATGCCGGGATTATTTTTAAACTGCTCCCGCACATCTTTCACTACTTCGCCCGCCGCGCGGCCAACCGCCGTCATGCCCATTGCACCAAATAAATATGGCAATAAAGCGCCCAGCAATAATCCGACAATGACATAGGGGTTTTCAAGACTGAAATTCACTGTCAAATTGGGGAAAAATTCCCGCAAATCGGCGGTAAATGCCGCAAATAGCACCAATGCCGCCAGACCCGCCGAACCAATGGCATATCCCTTGGTCACTGCCTTTGTGGTGTTACCAACGGCGTCCAGCGCGTCGGTTTTTTCGCGAACACTATCGTCCATGCCCGCCATTTCGGCGATACCCCCGGCATTGTCGGTTACCGGGCCATAGGCATCCAATGCAACAACCATCCCGGCTAAGGCCAACATGGCGGTCGCAGCAAAGGCAATGCCGATTAAACCGGCCAATTGATGCGCGATAATAATGCCTGCGCAAATAACCAATGTGGGTAATGCGGTGGATTCCAAACTAATCGCCAATCCTTGAATAACATTGGTGCCATGTCCGGTTTCCGATGCCTTGGCAATCGAACGCACGGGGCGATATTCGGTGCTGGTATAATATTCGGTAATCCAAATAATGAGCGCCGTGACGATTAAACCTAGCAAGGAACAATAAAATAATGTGCGCCCTGTAAAGCCGCCATTACCCTCTAAATCCGCGCCAATTAGCGTTTCCATACCGCCAAGGGCATGGCTGATTGAAAGCCAAATTGCCGGAATGGAAAGTATCGCGGTTAATAAAAACCCCTTATACATTGCGCCCATAATATTATTTGAGCTGCCCAAACGAACAGCATAAGTCCCGATGATTGAAGTGATAATGCACACGCCGCCAATTAACAAAGGCAGGCTCATCAACGGCATTAACAAATCGCCCGCGCTTTTCACCAACAAAGCAATCAGCACCATGGTTGCGCCAACGGTCACCACATAGGTTTCGAACAAATCGGCGGCCATGCCCGCACAATCGCCCACATTATCGCCCACATTATCGGCAATAACGGCGGGGTTACGTGGATCATCCTCTGGAATTCCGGCCTCTACCTTGCCCACCAAATCGGCGCCCACATCGGCAGCTTTGGTAAAAATACCGCCGCCCAAACGCGCAAAAATGGAAATTAACGACGCGCCAAATGCCAATGAAACCAAAGCATCAATCACATGGCGATCATTGGGGCGCATCCCCTGAACATCGGTAAGGAAATAAAAGAAACAGCTTATCGCCAATAATGCAAGCCCGGCGACCAACATGCCGGTAATTGCCCCGGCGCGAAACGCCATGGTCAATCCCTGTTGCAGGCCGGTTTGCGCGGCGGCGGCGGTGCGCACATTGGCGCGAACTGAAATATTCATTCCAATATATCCCGCAACGCCGGATAATAAAGCACCGATGACAAAACCAACAGCCGATGTAACACCCAAAAACCAGCCAACCAAAATGGCAACGACCACACCAACAATGGCGATGGCACGATATTGCCGGCCAAGATAGGCGCTTGCCCCCTCTTGAATAGCAGCAGCGATTTCTTGCATTTTTTCATTTCCGGCGGATGCGCCCAGCACTTGTCGGCTGGTCACAAAGCCATAAATAACTGCAAGCAAACCGCAAATAATTGCGATAAGCGATAATGACATTATTTTTCCTCTCCCAAAGAAATTTTTACATTTAAGGCCACATCTCTCCATATGGCCAAGGGAAGATATAAGGCTGCTTTTGCAAGATAAGCAAGCCCAATAGCAATTTTACCCGTAAATCATCGCCATGACGCCTATCGTGACCTCATATATTGTCCAAATTATATGGGGTGATGCTATTTGATTATGCCATCGGGCCGGAGGAGCTACGGATTATTAACTCATGCTCCAGGGTAAGTATTTTTTGCCCCCCCGACATCATCGACAAATTATCATGCAATAAACGCACCGCGCGTTGTGCCAATGCCTCCAATGGTTGGCGCAATGTTGTTAATTGCGGGCTGATTACCGATGCGATGGGGGAATCGTCAAATCCCACAATGCTAATATCATCGGGTATGCGAATATTGCGCCGATATGCCTCTGACATCACGGCGGCGGCCATGTCATCATTGCTGGCGAAAATTGCGCTGGGATATTTTGGCAGGTTGAAAAATTTCTGTGCGGCGGACAGCCCGCTGTCATAATCGAATAAACCGTCCAAAATAATATCCTCATTGGGGGTTATATTGGCCGAACGCAGCGCACGCAAATATCCGCGCAGCCGCTTTTCACTCGCCCCATGGTCGGGATGCCCCTTAATAAAGCCAATATCGCGATGGCCCAATTTAATCAAATATTGGGTCATTTCAAATGCGGCCTTTTCATCACCAATATTAACCGATAATTTTGTTTTTGCCGGATTTTTGGGTGAAATCGCCACATATTTGGTATCTAATTTATGCAAAATATCCAAAATACTGTCATCATCGCATAATGGGGGGGCGACAATAATCCCACTGGGGGATAATTTTTGGATGATGATTTCCAATTGCTGGGCGCTTAACGGGTCGATATTCAAATGCACCTGAATGCCCATTTGCTGACATTGCATCATCGCGCCAAAATGCATATTTTGAATATAGCTTCGGCTGGGATTATTCATCAATAATAATATATTTTGCTGTGCCCCGACGCGCAAATTACGCGCCGCCAAATTTAACCGATAATCCAGTTTATTGGCCGATTCCACCACCGCATCACGGGTTTTTTTACGGACATGCGCCTCTCCATTCAACACGCGGGAGACGGTTTTTAACGACACACCAGCATGACGTGCAACATCGACCATAGTGGGATTTTTATTTACCCTATTTTCAACATCCATATCTTTGGTTTTACTATTCAACGCCCATGCCCTTTAACTTAACATCCAAAACCGCAATATCATTGACCTGTTTAATATCATTTTTTCAATTTGAATAAACTATCCATAGGAACAAGCAAGGGCAGAGCGCAAACTATTATGTTTGAATTTATGCTATATCTGCTTATCCTTCATTTCTGGTTCATGAAAATAAGGGCAAATAGGGATGATGCATGACAATACAAAACATCGCCTGACATATATTCCAACAAAAATTGCCAATATTTTGGCCATTGCCGCCGCATTTTTATTCACAGTGCAGCCTGTTATGGCACAATCAATTTTACGCGATGCCGAAACAGAGGCGTTTTTACATGAAATTTCCGTGCCGTTAATCAAGGCGGCAAATCTTGACCCGGCAAATGTCGAAATTGTAATGATTAATAATGGCAGCATCAACGCATTTGTGGCGGGCGGTCAAACGGTTTATATTCACAGCGGCTTGATAGAGGCAGCGGACACCGCCAATGAAGTGCAAGGCGTGATTGCCCATGAATTGGGCCATGTAGAGGGCGGCCATGTTATCCGTTTTGACGAAGGATTGGGCGCGGCGTCAAAAATTTCCATTGCCTCACTCATCCTTGCCGCTGCGGCAATTGCCGCAGGTGCGGGAGAAGCGGGCGCGGGGATATTGGCCGCAGGACAGCAAGCTGCATTGGGTAAATTTTTGGCATTTTCCCGCCAACAAGAAGGCGTGGCCGACGCATCGGGCGCGCGATATCTCTCTGCCGCCGGCATTACTGGCAAAGGGTCGATTAACTTTTTTAAAAAATTGCAGAATTTGGAATTTCGATTGGGCATCCCCCAGGAAAATAGCTATAATCGCACCCATCCTTTATCGGGCGAACGGGTACAGGTTTTACAAGAAAGCTATAGCGTTGATCCGGCATGGGACGCGCCCTTAAACCCCAAATGGGAAAGCGATTTCAAACGGGTCAAGGCAAAGTTAATGGGATATATTAACGATCCCAATAAAACCCTGCGTGAATATCCCAATAGCGATAATAGCATCCCTGCACGCTATGCCCGTGCCTATGCATGGCATAAATCCGCCTATCCGCTTCGCGCGTTGGAGGAGGCAGATAGGTTGGTCGAATCTGAACCTTTGGACCCATATTTTCTTGAACTACGTGGGCAGATATTATTGGAAAGCGGCAAACCGGATGAGGCGCTGGCATCGCTGCGCAAGGCAACGCAAATTACCAATAACCAACCCTTAATCGCCGCCATTTTTGGCCATGCCTTAATCGCCACGGAAAATGCAGAAAATTATGCCGAGGCGGAAAAAGTGTTAAAAGCATCGGTGACAAAGGATAATCGCAATCCCTTTGCATGGTATCAATTGGGCGTGGTTTACCAATATGAAGGCGACACTGCGCGCGCGGCATTGGCCAGTGCAGAGCGATATTTAATGGTTGGCGCACCCGAACTTGCCCTGCCCAATGCCAGCACAGCAATGGCGGGGTTAAAAGAATATAGCCCCGATTGGATTAGGGCACAGGATATTAAATTGGTGGCGCAGGCGGAGCTGGAAAAAGATAAAAATAATAAAAAACAACGGCGTTAAGAAAAATAACAAGACCTTTGCCGCATAGGTTGATAAAGGCCATCTTATGACAAAAAGCAGCATTTCCCCATCCGTTAAGCCATTTATAATTTTGGCAGGCATTTTGGCTATCCTTTTGGCGGCCATGTTTATTTGGAGCCAATATGGAAAAAGTGCATCGTCCAGCGACAATGAAGACGAAGCCGCCATTGCCGATGCGGGGATTAGCAAGGATGAACGCGCCGCGACAGAGGCGATTATTCGCCAATATATTTTGGAAAATCCGGAAATTATTCCCGAAGCAATGGAACGGTTAAAAAATAAACAAAGCCAGGCCAATTTGTCACAGGCGGGATCGGCATTGTTAAAACCCTTTGCCAATGGCTTTATTGGCCCAGCCAATGCCAAAATTACAATAGTAGAATTTAGCGATTATAATTGCGGCTTTTGCCGTAAATCGGTTTCGGATATAGAGGCATTGGTAGCCACCAATAAAGATGTCAAAGTGGTGTTTAGGGAGCTTCCCATTTTGGCAGAGTCAAGCCAGCAAGCAGCATTTTGGTCCTTGGCCGCCGCGAAGCAAGGCAAATATCAACAAATGCATAATTTATTATTCGCAGTGCAGGGATTGGACAATAATATCATCCGCGCACAGGCGCAAAAGGCCGGATTAGATATGGCCGCTGCCGAGGCATTTATCAAAAGCGACGAAGCGAAAAATGAAATTGCGCAAAATATTGGTTATGCTCGGCAAATTGGATTTTCCGGCACCCCCACATTCATCATCGGTGATGAAGTGATTGAAGGCGCAGTGGGCAAGGAAAAATTACAAGCTGCCATTGATAAGGCGCGAAAGAAAATTTAATCTTCTTCGCCAAAATTATTTTCGCGCTTATCAATTTCGCGATTATCAATAAATTGGTCCGCAGCCTTTTCTTTCTTACCCTTTGCAATCACATACCATTCAACACTGCCCTTGCGGCTGGCGGGAGGTTTGGCATGTTTCACGCTGGTAAAATTGGCCTTTAATATATCAAGCAGCGCCTTATCCGTGCCGCCGGCAAAAACCTTTGCAATGAATGTGCCGCCAACCACCAAATGTTGAACCGCAAAATCCACCGCCATTTCCACCAAACCCATGGTGCGTAAATGGTCGGTTTGTTTATGCCCCACCGTATTTGCCGCCATGTCCGATATGATTAAATCGGGCATTTGGCCCAACGCCTCCAAAATCTTTTCCGGTGCATCATTATCGGTAAAATCCATTTCAAAAATTACCGCGCCCTCAATCGGCTCAACGGGCAATAAATCAATGCCAACAATCGGCGCATTGGGGCGTTTATTGCGGATTACCTGTGTCCACCCGCCTGGCGCAATGCCCAAATCAACCACGGCCTTGCTATGGCGGATGAAATCAAATTTTTCATCCAATTCCAATAATTTGAAGGCGGCGCGGCTGCGATATCCCTGTGCCTTTGCCAATTTGACATAGGGGTCGTTTAATTGGCGTTCCAACCAACGGGTTGATTGGGCGGATCTTCTTTTGGCGGTCTTTACCTTTTGGCGGCCACCAAATGATCTGCCGCTTGTTCCTTTGGTTTTCATATATTTTTCTGACTTAAAATTTGCGGAATCATTTTATTGTTACTGGCCATTAACAGGCGCAATATACCCTCTCTTATCCCGCGATCGGCCACGCAAATTTCGTCACTTGGCCACAGGGTCAATATTTCTTCTAAAATCGCGCAGCCCGCCACCACCAAATCGGATCTTTCATTACCGACGCAGGGATATTCGGCGCGTTGACGCGGGGTTTGGCCCGCCAAAATATGGCTTATTTCCAGCATATCTTTTGATGGAACCACCAAGCCATCCACAACCGAACGATCATAATGATCCAATTGTAAATAAATGCTGGCCAAAGTCGTAATTGTGCCTGATGTGCCCAAAATTCGCATATCGCCAGCCATTAAACCGTTAATTTTTTGCGCAAATCCGGTAAATGCTTGTGCGACAATTTTTTTCATCTCTTCATATGCTTGTGCGCGAATTTGCGCGTCATCACTGCTTACATTTGGCTGTGCCTCGGTCAATGAAACAACGCCCCATGGGATGCTGACCCAATCCAAAATACGCGGTATCCCCTTATCCGTATCGACAAGGACCAGCTCGGTCGAGCCGCCGCCAATATCGAAAATCAAAGCTGGCCCTTGCCCTGGAGGCAATAAAACATGGCACCCCATGACGGCCAGACGCGCTTCTTCCTCGGCAGATATAATGTCCAAATATATGCCCGTTTCGCGGCGCACCCGTTCAATAAATTCTGGTCCATTGGTCGCCCGCCTGCACGCCTCGGTCGCGACACTGCGCGCCAAAATGACATGACGGCGTTTTAATTTTTGCGCGCAAATGTGCAATGCATCGATGGTGCGTTCAATCGCAGCGTCGCTTATCCTGCCGGTTTGGCCAATCCCCTCACCCAATCGCACAACCTTTGAAAAGGCATCAACCACGGTGAAATTTGCATTACCCGCCTTGGCAATTAATAAACGACAATTATTGGTGCCAAGGTCCAGCGCGGCATAGGTTTTGCGGCCATTTACATGGCTTTGCGGCGTTTTTTTAGGCTGGGCTTTTGCAGGGCCATTAACGAAAGCGTCATTAACTGATGAACCATTAACTGCTGGGCCATTTAATGGTTTTTTCCGCTGGCCATGATTATTTACAGCAAAATTTTGCTGCGTAGATGGTTTTGCACTCTTACTTCTCGCCGCCCGATTTGACCGATAATGTCCAGTGCCCCCAGCATTTTTCGGTCGTTGCGGCGATGGTCCGGTCTTATCGACCATGCCGTACTCACTCTTCATATTATCCAGAACGCATTTATTTGCGTTAAACTTAATGGATATTTAGCGCCTTATACCGAAAATTTCAAGCATTTAAGATTTATGATTAAATCATCCCTTCTCGCTCCAGATAAATGGACAGAAAATATATTCCAAAAATCGGCAGTAAATTATCGATTTATCTGTAAAAATTGTTCAATGGCGCGAACAGCATCTGGCTCATCCAACATGGGTGCATGGCCGCGCCCCATTATTTCGATATATGAAAAATTTGGGGCATGGCTATGGTGCATTTTGTGTAAAATTTGCGGGGTTAAAATATCGGATGTCTCTCCCCTGATGCATAATATGGGAATGCCGTTTAATATCTCCCATAATGGCCATAAATTGGCCGGCGCAGCATTTGGTTTATCGCCCTGAACCCCGTTTGCAATGGACAGGTCATAGGCAAATTTTAATGCCCCATCCTGTCCCATTTCACATGTCCGACGGGCAAATTTCATCCAATCTTTTTCATCATAATCGGGAAAGGCAATTTCATTGCTGGCCCTGCATAAATTGGCCGCATCTTGCCAATTATTCATTTTGGGGCTTTTGCCAACATATTGCTGTAAACGTCGAAGACCTTTGCTCTCAACCTCTGGCCCGATATCATTTAATATAAGGGCGCGGCAAATTGGTTGATGATGGGCGGCCATTAACATGGCGATTAAACCGCCCATTGACGTGCCAATCATCACTGTTTCCTTGACATTTAACGACGCCAATAAAGCGAACATATCTGCGGCATAAATATCAGGCCTATATTGGCTTGGGTCATTATCATAATCTGATTTGCCGCGCCCGCGTTGGTCGGGAATGATTAAATTATGATGCGGGGATAAAATGGCTGCCAAATTTTCAAAATCTGCGCTGTTACGGGTTAATCCATGCATCAATAATATAGGGGTGGTCTTTGCACCTATATCATATATCCGCGCATATAGGTTTAACCTGTCATCGGCGCTGCGATAAAAATGATCATGATATAATGGACCATCATTGTCATTCATCTTCATATCGTCCAATCTTTGCGCAAATGCTTGCCCGCAAAGGCCAAAAATATCGCCGCGAAAACATAAAAAATTAATGCGGTTAAAATCGCATAGCGCAGCCCCTCACCCCCATAAAGGCCGGTATAATAATCGGATAATGCGCCCAAAATTAATGTGCCAAAGCCAAGCCCGATTAAATTATTGATGAACAAGAAACTGGCCGAAGCGGTCGCGCGCATATGCGCAGGGACAAGATGTTGGACCGCCGAAAGAACCGGCCCCAACCACACATAACCCAATGCCTGCGGAATTAAGAAAAAGAAAAATGCCGTTGATGCGGTGGACGATAAAATGCCCCCTGCAAATAATGGCACGCCCAATATGAATGATATTGCGGGCAGCCATGCATAGGCAGCGCGGTCCTTTTTGCCAAAATAATCACCAAGCCAGCCACCGCCCAACACACCAAATATACCGCCTATTAACAAAATGGCGCCGTAAAAATGCGATGTTTCGATTAAATCAAGGCCAAAGCTGCGCTGCATTAAACTGGGCAACCAAAATGCAATACCATATCCGCAAAGCGAGCTCATCGACGCGCCAAAGGATAAAAGCCAGAAACTTTTTTTTGCGGCCAAAATTTTGAACACCGTGCCAATTGTTTCCGCGCGCTGCCCCGATATTGGTTCAGGGGCCTTTGCCTTTTTGGGCTCTTTCACTATTAAACGGAAAAATGGCGCGATGATTATCCCTGCCACCCCCACGACAATAAAGGCGGTGCGCCATTCAACTTGCTGGGCAATATATCCGCCAAATAACACCCCTGCGGCCGAACCCAATGGGATTCCCAATGAATATATGGCCAATGCACGGGCGCGTTCATGGCTGGGAAAATAATCCGCAATCACTGCATAGGATGGCGCAACGCCGCCCGCCTCGCCCACTCCGACGCCCAAACGATATAAAAACATCTGCCAAAAATTACTGGCAATCCCGCATAGGGCGGTAAACCCGCTCCATATAACAAGCGAAATTGTTATCACCCATGTCCGGCTTGTCCGATCGGCAATTAAGGCCAGCGGGATAGCCATTGTGGAATATAATAATGCAAATGCAATGCCCCCCAATGCGCCCAATTGCGTATCGGACAATCCCAAATCCGCCTTTACTGGAACGGCCAAAATTCCCAAAATCTGTCTGTCCAGAAAGTTAAAGGTATAAACCAATAACAACATGGCAAGCACGACCGCGCGATATGCGCGGCCATGCTCTATTTCTTGCCCCAAATTGGGGGCTTTATCTGCCAACTGGGTCAGAATTTTACTCCCGCAGTCACAAAGACCTGACGCGGATTGCCGTAAAATGCGGTCAATGTGCCTTCTAAACCAAGCGAGGGAATGGGCAGATTATTTGTGCCATTGGTAATGGCGCCCGTCACCGGATTGGCCACCACAAATGTATAACCCGATGTGATATATTCCTTGCCCGTCAGATTTTTGCCATGCAGGCCAATATTCCACCGGCCATCGGGCGCGGTATAGACAATATTGGCATCCCATAGGGCATATCCAGATTGATCAATATAGGGGTTTGGCACCTCAAATTGATAGGTTTTGCTGCGGTAAGACAGGCTGGTCCCCATGAATAAATCACCCGCGCCAATGGGCATAGTATAGGATAAACTGCCGCTGGCTGTCCATTTTGGGGTATTTTGTACCTCGCGATATTGCGACACATCGGTCGGAACATTGCCAATATTGGTGATATATTCATCATATTGCGCGTCAATATACCCCATTGTCGCCGACAGGTTTAACCGATCGCCAGAGGTCATTAAATCCCGGCCCAGTCTTGCATTAGCTTCAAATTCAAGACCCTTAAACGTAGCCTTGCCCGCATTGGACACCACGCCGCAGAAACTTGGCGTACCAGCCACGGTGCACGCGACTGATCCTGGAATTTGCACGTCGGTATAATCAGCATAAAATCCTGCAAGAGCAAGGTTTAAGCCGCCATCAAATAAACTGCCCTTATACCCCAATTCATAGCTATTTACCTTTTCAGGGTCAAAGCTGAGGAAGGAGGCGATTTCTTCATTGGTTGGCGCGCCGACAATGGCCGCAGGTGCGTTGACACCAACACCGCGCGGGTCAAACCCGCCGCCCTTAAACCCTTGTGAAAAACTGGCATAAAGGGTGTGATCGGGGGTGGGTTTAAATGTTAAGGACGCGCGGGGGGTAAATTTCTTAAAATCCTCGCTGCCCTTAAAATTGGTGCTTGGCCCGCCAAGCGCGATGCTATTGCCGCCAAAAAATGGTGAGCCGCCAATTGTTCCCAAAAAGTAATTTTGCCGCAAAATATCGGCGCTGCGTTCATCCCAAGTATATCGCCCGCCAACAGACACGCTTAATTGATCGGTCAGATCATAGGTGAAATCGCCAAAAATGGCATAGGTTTCAGTATCGACATTTGCCTTGGTAAAGGCGGTTAAATTTGGCAATGCGGCATTGGCCGTGAACAAGCGCACATCAAAACCGGTATCGGCGGTGGCATCTAAATAATAAAATCCAAATAGCCCGTTAAACCTGTCGCTTTCATATAGGATTTGGAATTCCTGGCTGACCTGTTCATTGCGATATACCGCAGGCACATCAAGGTCGATTGCAGGCAAAGCATCAAAATCAATTGGTGATGCGCTGTCATCTTTGCGCCATGCGCTTATCGAACGAAGGGTGATATTGTCCGACAAATTGGCCGATATATTCATCGACAGACCATAAGCCTCCACATCCTGTTTCGGGAAATTTAATGCGCCGCGCGTATCATAAACATCGGACAGAACAGGCGCACCGGAACGCGCACCCGGGATAAGCCGGTGGCCGCCGCGCGGGTTGCTTTCATCCTTGGTATAATCACCCGAAATGCGGATTAAAATAGGCGCACCATATCCGCCCATTTCAAATGTGCCGCGCGCGGCCCAAATATCCTTATTATAATTATCCAATCCAGTGGTTAAATTTTCACCAAATCCCCCGCGTGACAATCGCGCGCCCGATGCGCCAACACGCACCATATCGGAAATGGGAAAGCTGCCCGATATGACGGCATCGGCTTGGTTAAAACTGCCATAGGCGACCCGCGCCTTAAATGATGGTTCTTGCGGTAATAATTTAGTGACATATTTAATCGCGCCGCCAATTGTATTGCGGCCATATAATGTCCCTTGCGGGCCGCGAAGCACCTCAATCCGTTCCACATCATATATATCCAAAACCGCCGCCTGTGGACGGTTCAAATAAACATCGTCCAAATATATGCCAACGCCCTGTTCAAATCCGGAAACGGGATCCTGCTGTCCCACACCGCGAATAAAGGCAGTCAGCGTTGAATTTGTTCCGCGTGATGGCTCCAATGTGGTATTGGGCGTTGTCAAACCAATATCGGTGATATCAATCGCGCCTTGTTGTTCCAATTGCTCACCCGAAAAGGCGGTAATCGCAATGGGGACATCGGTAAGGCTTTCGTCACGGCGGCGGGCGGTAACAATGATAACGCCCTCATCATCTGCTTCTTGCGCCACTGATTTTGTTGATTGTGCATATAAAGGCGCTGCGGCCAAGCCCCCTATCGCCACGCTACTTAAAGCCACAAAGCGTATTGCGCGCTGAAAATCTCTCATTTTTTCTCTCCTCATATTGGTTTCAATACTCTATGAGTATGAAATCGAAATAAGTAATAATGAAAGTTGAACCAACTTTCAACTATGAAATGGATGAGGCAATATTATGACCAAAGGCAGTGCTAAAAAGGCAACAGTGATAAAAAATGCCGCACCTAAAAAGGCGATTGCCGACAAGGTAATTGGTAAAAAGGCGATTGCCGACAAGGTAATTGGTAAAAAGGCCAATTCTAAAAAGATAATTGCCAAAAAACCTGCCTCTAAAAAACCAATATTAAAAAACGGACCAAAACAGGCCATAAGTGACAATGCAATTGGCCATAAAGTCCCCCGCACCGAACGCGGACGGCGGACAATGCGCGCCATATTGGACGCGGCGGCCATGGAATTTGGCGCAAATGGCTTTGGCGAAACCTCCATTGTTTCCATCACACAAAGGGCAAAGGTCGCATTGGGAAGTTTTTATACCTATTTTGATAGCAAGGAAGAGGTATTCCGCGCCTTGGTCAAGGATATGAGCGAACGGGTAAAGGAACAAGCCGCCGCCGCCATGACAGGCAGGGAAAATGCATTGGAAAAAGAACGCACCGCCCTGTCCGCTTTTATCGAATTTTCAAGGGAGCATAAGGAAATATACCGAATTATTGACGAAGCAGAATTTGCCGATCCGCAAAGTTACCGCGAACATTATCAAGGAACGGCAGAGCGGATTTTCATGCGCCTACAAAAAGGAGCGGATAACGGTGAATTAAGCACTCAACTGACCGAGGCGCATGCATGGGCAATAATGGGAATGAACGTATTTTTAGGATTACGTTACGGCATTTGGTCCGAAGAAATGACGGCGAGTGAGGTTGCAAACATTGCCCATGGCATATTATCCGACGGCATCATCAAAAAATAATGGGTGCGATTTATATACCTACCCCATTATATTCCCACCCCATTAAATAGCGGCGACATAATATAAAGCTGCCATAATATATGGCCAGATTATGAAAAAATAGGGTGGAGGTATAAACCCCTATTCCGCCGCTTCCTTATCATATTTCATTTCAAGATAGCGCCCTCTAATGGCCAATTTGTCCAATTCACCGCGCACAATTTGCTTGGTCACCGCTTCGATTTCTTGATCAATTAAGGTTAAGCCGCCGATTAATTGTTGATGTGGTGTTGGCCCATGATCAGATTTATTTTTTAATGAATCGGGAATACGGCGGTAACTGCCCACCATTTCGGGCAAATGTTCGCCCACCAATTTTCGAATTTCATTGGCCGCCGGTTCATGTTCGGGCAATTCGACAATATGCGGGGCAAGCTGGTCCAATCTGGTGCCAATGCCGTCCAAAATTTCCACTGCCTGACGTGGTAAATAGCCGCGTTGCGCCTCCAACCATAATTCGGTTTTGCCGACCAAAGTTTTCAAATCTGTTTGACGCAAACTTTCCATTGTGGGCATTTTCATGCGCGGATACCGCATGAACATATATGCCGCGCCCGCGCCCAATAATCCGGTAATCATCACACCGGTAATGCCAATACCGTCAATTATCGAACCGACAATGCCCGCACCCACCAATATTGCGCCAATGGCAAATAAGGTTCGCCCTGCCTTGCTTTTCAAATCGCTACGTTTCAATTCTTGGCTTTTAATGCCGATGTGCGGCCCCATTTTTACCCGTGCATATGACCGCGCGGCTGATGCCAAAATTTCATCACTATCCAATCGTTCAGCCATGTAACTTAATTCCCTAAAGAGCTTAACAGCCCCGAATCCTGAGCTTCCTGTGTTGCCCTTGCCTGCCCTTCGACCCGGGCAATATAACCGCGCGATTTTTCAACCTCATTGGTCAAGGCATCGGTGGTTTGTTTCATGCTGTCCAAAGCCTTTAACTTAAATGTATCGATGGCGTCCATTGTGTCATACACATTTTGGAACGCGCGTTGCAATGTTTCCAATGGAATGGTTGAATTGGCGGCCTGTTCATGGATAGTCGCGGTATTTTCGCGCAACATTTTACCTGTGCCGTCAATGATGCTGGCGGTGGTGCTGTTTAATTGGGTAATTTGTTCCAACACCAATTTTTGGTTGGTCATTGCCTGGGCCACGGTAACCGCGGTGCGCAGCGCCCCAACGGTGGTGGTGGAGGCGCGGTCCACGCCCTTTACCAATTCAACATTATTTTTCTTTACCAAATCCAATGCCAAATAACCTTGAACCGTAACTGCCATTTGGGTCAATAAATCTTGGGTTCTTTGGCGCACATAAAATAGGGCAGTTTCACGAATTGCCTTTGCCTTGGCGGGGTCGGACGCGTCCAAATCATTGGCTTTATCTTCCAATTTGGCGTCCATCACCTTGGACAAATGGATCATCTGTTCCAATTTACCCATTGCCGCCCATAAATTTTGACGTTCCACATCAATGGAGGCGTTGTCCATCAATAATTCGTCTTTGCCCCCTGCCAAACGCGCCAAAATGGTGCTGATATGGTCTTGAGAGCTTTTATAACTGTCAAAATAATTGCGCATTTTATTGCCAAAGGGAATAATGCCGAATAATTTTTTCGGCGTTAATAAATTACCCTGTTTTGACGGATCCAAATCCTCAATCGTGCGGCGCAGCTCGGCCAAATTTGCGCCCACGCTGGCTTCATCATCCATGGCGCGAACAGGACGGTCAAGAAAACGGTTTGATTGACCGGCTGCCGCCATAATTTCCTTGCGCCCCATATTGGTCAATTGGTCAACACGCTTGCCAAATTCGGGTGAATTCACATCTTGGGCGATTAAATCATCAACAAAGCTATCAACCTTTACTTCCAATTGGCTTTTTTGTTCATCACTGACCGGCACCAAACCAATGGCGCTTTCCGCCTTAATTGTGGGAACGGGCGATGGCGGATCCAATTTTAAATCAAATGCGGGCGCCTCTGCCGCTTTAGTGGCGGTTGCATTAGCAGCTAAATTCTTATCATCTGACATATTTGTTCCCTGACTTAACTAAACGTTCATTGGCGCCATATTGGCCCTATAAAAAAATATAATGCAAAAAAATTATAATTTATATCTTTATGAAATATATAAATGTTGGTCAATTTACCTAGCAGCTTTCTGTAAACTGTCATTCACCATCGGCGAAATGCGATTCACAATAATTTTAATCCCCTCTGCATTGGGGTGAATAGCATCTGGCAACATATATTTTTTATCTGTGACAACCCCATCCAAAATAAAGGGGTATAGATTTGCCTGATATTTTTTGGCAAGTTTTGGATATATTGCATTGAATTTATTTACATATTCCGCGCCCATATTGGTCGGCGCAATCATGCCGGTTAACATGACGGGGATGTTTTTTGATTTGGCAATGTCCATCATCTGGGTTAAATTTTCTGCGGTCTGTGCGGGCGAAATGCCGCGCAGCATATCATTCCCGCCAAGCCCCAATAAAATAAGATCGGGTTTGCGTTTCAAATTATCCAGCACAAATGAAAAGCGTTTAAGCCCTGCCATTGTGGTGTCACCCGACACGCCGGCAGGGTGAACCTTTACCGACATGCCATCTGCCTGCAGGGAGGATTGCAACATGGGGACAAGCCCCTCACCCGATTTCAATCCATATCCAGCATATAAGCTATCGCCAAAGGCCAGAACCAAAAATTTAGCATCTTCTTGCTGCGGCTTTGCAACATCAACCATATTATTTTGTTGCTGTTGGTCGATACCAGCTGTTGTTTGTCCATCACAGGCCGATAAACCTTGGAAAAAAAGGATAAGAACCCCATATCTTATAAAATTAAATAAACGCATTTTAAGGCACATCCTTTTTTCCATGACCCAATATAATCTTAAACAAGATAATGTCGCAATCGCTGCGCGCAAGTTAAAGCTGTCCCTTGGCGACGCTGAATCCAAGGTTGATATTCTGAAAGGCGTGGATTTAGAGATTTTGCGCGGGCAAAGCATCGCCCTTCTTGGCCCATCTGGTTCGGGCAAAAGCTCGCTTATGGCGATATTATCAGGCTTAGAACGGGCAAGTAGCGGGACGGTCATCGTTGATGGGACAGAGTTTACTTCTTTGAATGAGGATGAATTATCACTGGCGCGGCGGGGGCGCATTGGAATTATATTACAGGCTTTTCACTTGCTCCCCACAATGACCGCATTGGAAAATGTCATGGTCCCTATGGAATTGGCGGGTGTTGATGGCTATGAAGAAAAAGCAAGGCAGGAATTGGCGGCGGTTGGCCTGTCCCACCGTGTCACCCATTACCCCACCCAATTATCGGGCGGGGAGCAACAACGCGTTGCCATTGCCCGGGCCACAGCGGGTGCGCCGGCCATTTTATTTGCCGATGAACCCACGGGCAATTTGGATGGCGAAACCGGGGCAAATATTATCAAATTATTGTTCGATCGGCAAAAAGCCATTGGCGCGACATTATTGATGATTACCCATGATCCCAGTCTGGCGCAAAAATGCGACCGTGTGCTGCGCATGGCCGATGGCATGTTGAGCGAAGATAGTTTGTGAGCAGCAATATGGGTAATGTTAATCAATTTTCGACCCTTTGGCGTCTTGCCCTGCGCGATATGCATATTAAAATTCGCGGGCTGCGTTTATTATTCATCTGCATTTTATTGGGTGTGGCAACATTGGCCGGTATTGGCAGTTTGACCAGCTCCATTGCCGCAGAGCTGGCCGCGAGGGGGCAAAATATATTGGGCGGCGATATCGAAATATCATTGTCCCAGCGACAGGCAAATAATAAAGAATTGGCCGAATTTACTGCCTATGGCCGCCTGTCTAAAACGTTAAGAATGCGGGCCATGGCTTTTAACCCCGCCAATGAGGAAAGCGCCCTTTCCGAATTAAAGGCGGTGGATGATAATTATCCGCTTTATGGTGCATTGGCCACCCATCGCGCGGCATCCGACACCCCGCCGCAAAAGGGCGAAATTTATATCGCACAGGCTATGGCGGACCGGCTTTCGCTAAACATTGGTCAAAAATTGCGTTTTGGTCAGGCAGATTTTACCATAAAGGCAATTATCAAGGATGAACCGGATCGTTTGGGAGAGGGCTTTACCTTGGGCCCCGTCGCCATTATCAATATTGACGATATAGCCAGCACCAATTTGGTGCAGCCTGGCAGCCTATATAGTTCAAAATATCGGCTGCAATTATCCGCCAATAATCCGGGAAATACGCCCAATAATGACCCACAGCCTGATTTAGAAAATTTGACCAAATCATTTGAAAAAAAATATAGCAAGCAAGGTTTTGATTTTAAAAATGCGGGCAATGGTGCGCCCAGCACACAAAGATTTATTGAACGAATGGGTCAATTTTTGGGATTGGTCGGTTTGGCAGCACTGACCATATCGGGCATTGGCGTGGGTAATGGGGTCAGTTCTTATCTCGCAGGAAAAAAATCCTCCATCGCCACATTAAAAATTTTGGGATTGGATAGTCGGGGAATTTTCACCATCTATCTTTTGCAAATTTCGATAATCAGTATTTTTGCGATTATCACGGGATTGGCCATTGGCATATTTGCGCCCTTTGTCATTACTTTTTTTGCCGGTGATATATTGCCGGTGCAGCCGGGCGTGGATATTTATCCTCTGCCCTTAATTATCAGCGCGGCTTTTGGCGCATTAACCGCGCTTGCCTTTGCCATACGGCCATTATCCACCGCACAATTGGTTCCCGCCGCACGGATTTTCCGTTCAGCGGTGGAGGATGATTTGCCCACACCAAAATGGGCCAAATGGGTAAATGTCGCCGCGTTAATTTTAATTGCGGCATTGGCGGTGCTGACCGCACGGGAAAAGTTATTTTCAGCTGGATTTATCATCGCTGCATTATTGGTTTTTGCTATATTATGGATGCTGGCCATTGCCATTATCAAAATTTCTGCATCTTTGCCGCTGCCCAAAAATATTGTGCTGCGCATGGCGATAAAAAATCTCTATCGCCCTGGTTCAAATATCAAAATGTTGATTGTCGCGCTTGGCCTTGGCCTTACAATGTTTGTAACATTGGCCGCAATCCAAAGCAGCATTAACAATGAAATTGCGAATAATGTGCCCAAGGAAGCACCAAATTTCTTTGTGCTGGACATTCCAAAGGAAAAATCAGGCGACTTTGACGCGCTTATCAAAAAAAATGATGCAAAGGCAAAGGTTAATTTAATCCCTGCACTGCGCGGGTCGATTACCGAATATAAAAATATTGTGGTCGCAGATTTGCAAGAATTACCAGAGGATGCATGGGTTTTGCGCGGGGATAGAGGCATTACATATAGCCAAAATATCCCCGAAGGCAGCGAATTGACAAAGGGCAAATGGTGGGACGCCAATTATAAAGGGCCGCCACTGGTCAGCATGGAGGAAGAAGTCGCCTCCATATTGGGATTGGACATTGGCGACAGGATAGTTGTCAATATTTTGGGCGTGGATTTTGAGGCCAAAATTGCCTCCCTACGCAAGGTGACATGGGATAATTTTGGGTTAAATTATGTTTTGGTATTTTCCCCAAATACATTTGTCGATGCGCCGCATAATATGGTCGCCACCATATTGGTGGATAAAAAGGCCGAAGGCGATTTGGCCCGCGCCATTCCGAAAAATTTCCCCTCTGCCACCATGATAGAGGTGGGCGATGTCATCACCCAAATCACGACTTTATTGGGGCAAATGTCCACCGCCATTGCATTGGCCGCTTCCATTGCCATTTTGGCGGGCATAGCGGTGTTAATTGGTGCAATTTCGGCGCAGCAATCCACCCGCATTTATGACAGCATCGTCATGAAAATGTTGGGCGCAACGCGGGCGCAAATTTTATTGGCACAGGCATTTGAATATTTGGCTTTGGCGTTGATATTATCTTTATTGGCAACAATTATCGGCTTGGCCGCTGCCTATATGGTGGTGGTGCAGATTTTTGATTTTGCCTTTAATCCTGATCCGCTGCTTATTTTATTAACCCTTGCCATGGGCGGCGGGGTAACGTTGATTATCGGATTATTGGGGGCGCTCCCCTCCCTTACCGTGCGCCCAGCACAGGCGCTGCGCCAGCTATAATCTCAACCGCCCGGTGACGCGGCCGAACCGGCCAATAATCCGCCGTCTATACTCATCTCGCTTCCGGTGATATAGGCGGCATCATCGCTGGCCAATAATAGGGCAAGTGCCGCAACCTCTGCCGCTGTGCCAAATCTTTTCATTGGTGTGTCGGCGACAAAGGCGGCCATGCGCTGCTCCCTATCTGGTCCATCGCCAATCATCGCCTCCCACATGGGGGTTAAAATTGCGGCGGGATGGATGGAATTGCACCTGATATTTAACCCCTGCCCTGCACAATATAGCGCGACGCTTTTGCTATGATTGCGTACTGCCGCTTTTGATGAGGCATAGGCCGCGGCCATCGGTATGCCGACCAATCCAGAACGTGACGAGATATTGATAATCGACCCCGCACCCTTGGCCCGCATCGCAGCAATGGCATAGCGGCACCCCAAAAACACCCCGTCCAAATTTACCGCATGAACCGCATGCCAATCGGCCAGACTGCAATTTTCCGGATCATGCGGCTTTGGCCCATCTTCAAATCCGGTAATGCCCGCATTGTTCACCACAATGTCCATTTGCGGATATTTTTCGGCAAGGCTGGCCCAATCATCCTGCTTGGCTACATTTAATGTAACAAATTCGCCCCCAAGATTATTGGCCAAGCGCGTGCCATTTTCCGCGTCAATATCACCGATAATAATATGCGCACCATGAACGGCAAATAATTGGGCAATTGCTGCGCCAATGCCGCGCGCACCACCGGTGATAAGGGCATTTTTATGATGTAATTTTTGCATATAATCCCCACTATGTTTAATCATATCCTATATATTGTCTTAATTATCAGGCCGATAATTCCTGTATATTTTTTGTGCCAGTTTATCCGCCAATGGAGCAGAGATGATAAGCTGCCCAATATGATAAATAATGACGGGAAGCAGGAAAAGCCCGGTTTCCTTGGGAAATAATATAGCCGCCATCGGCGCACCTGTGGCAATGCTTTTATGCGCGCCGGCAAATAATATACTAATCCTATTTTCCAAATTCATACCCAAATATTTACCCAGCAGCCAAGATGCAGAAAATGAAAAAACCAGCATAATTGCACAAATAGCAAATATCCATGACAGCGCACGCACATCCACAATACCCAATGCGCCTGATGCCACACTGGCCGCAAAGCCGACATAAACCGACAATAAAATAACCCCCTTGTCAAATTTGGCCAACATCGCGCTTTTTGTGGCCGCCCATTCGCCCAAAAAAGGCTGCATCATTTGGCCAAGTGCAAAGGGCAATAACAATAATAAAGCGATGTTTCGCACCAATGACCATTCAAATGCCGCGCCAGAGGTTAAACTATATGCCGCGAGCATCATGGGGGTCATGATAACAGCAGACAGGTTAATTAACGTTGCCGCCACCACCGATGCGGCAACATTGCCCCGTGCCAATGATGTAAAGCTAATCGCGGATTGTACCGTGGATGGCAAAATTGTCATAAAAAATATGCCAGTAATCAATTGAGGGACAAGCGGCGGTGATATTATTTTTATCAACAACCACCCAAATATCGGCATGGCGATAAAAACCATAAAAAAAATGGCCGCCTGAACCCGCCAATCGCGCATTGCCTGACCCACTTGTTGGCGCGATAAACGCAGGCCATGAAGAAAAAATAAACCAAATATCGCGGCAAAGCTGATATTCCTAGTCATAGACAAAATATCGCCCGACACCGGCACCGCCCATGCAATCGCCAATGCAGCAAGCAGCATTAAAATAAACCGATCGGGCAGAATTTTTTTTACAAAAGCTATCATTTTACCGCTTTTGCAGTCAGATATGCGTTTTTGCAAGCATCGCTTGTTGCGCCGCAGCACAAAAGCGTCTAAGGGCGCGTTAATATTTGTCGGCGATACTGTCGATGGATTCCATTTTCCAATGTTTAAGGCCAAATATCATGTCCCTTCGCAATATCGCGATTATCGCCCACGTTGACCATGGCAAGACCACTCTTGTTGACCAACTATTCCGCCAATCCGGCACTTTCCGTGACAATCAACGCGTTGAAGAACGCGCCATGGATAGCAATGATCTGGAAAAAGAACGCGGCATTACCATTTTGGCCAAATGCACCAGCGTTGAATGGGCCGGTGAAAATGGGACGCCGACAAGAATCAATATTGTGGACACCCCCGGACACGCCGATTTCGGCGGCGAAGTGGAACGCATTCTTTCTATGGTGGACGGCGTTATCTTGCTTGTCGATTCATCCGAAGGCGCAATGCCGCAAACCAAATTTGTGACCGGCAAGGCGCTTGCCCTTGGCCTGCGCCCGATTGTGGTGGTGAATAAGGTTGATCGCCCTGATGAGCGTATTCAAGAGGTTTTGGACGAGGTTTTTGACCTGTTCGTTTCTTTGGATGCCAATGATGAACAATTGGATTTCCCTGTATTATTCGCATCGGGCCGCAATGGATATGCCTCCACCGACGACAGCGCACGCGAAGGCACATTGACCCCATTATTTGAAACCATCGTCAACCATGTTCCCGAACCAAAGGCGGACGTTGATGGCGAATTTAAAATGCTTGTCACCTTGCTTGACCGTGACAATTTCCTTGGCCGTATTTTGACCGGCCTTGTCCTTTCCGGCACAGTAAAAACCAACCAACAAATTCATGCGTTAAACCCTGAAGGCAAGGTAGTTGAAACGGGCCGCGCATCGAAAATCATGTCATTTCGCGGTTTGGAACGCGTTCCTGTGGAAAGTGCAAAGGCGGGCGATATTATCTCCCTTGCTGGCTTAACCACCGCCACCGTGGCCGATACCATTGCGGATGTCAGCGTGTCCGAACCATTGCAGGCACAGCCAATTGATCCGCCAACTTTGTCCATGCGCTTTGCCGTTAATGACAGCCCAATGGCGGGCCGTGAAGGCGACAAAGTGACCAGCCGGATGATTCGTGACCGTTTATTCCGTGAAGCGGAAAGCAATGTTGCCATTCGCATTACCGAAAGCGACGATAAAGATAGCTTTGACGTTGCCGGACGCGGCGAATTGCAATTGGGCGTTTTAATTGAAACTATGCGCCGTGAGGGGTTTGAGCTGGGCATTTCGCGTCCGCGCGTATTATTTGGCGAAGATGAAAATGGCAAAAAGACCGAACCTTATGAAAGCGTTGTGATTGACGTGGATGATGAATTTTCCGGCACGGTTGTTGAAAAAATGGCCACACGTAAGGGCGAATTGACCGACATGCGCCCATCGGGCGGCGGCAAAACCCGCATTTCATTCAGCGCCCCATCACGCGGCCTTATCGGTTATCATGGTGAATTTTTGTCCGACACACGCGGCACCGGCATTATGAACCGTTTATTTGAAAAATATGGCCCGCATAAGGGCAATATTGAAGGCCGTAAAAATGGCGTTTTAATTTCAAATGGTGCGGGTGAAGCCGTTGCCTATGCGCTTGGCCCATTGGAAGAGCGCGGCATTTTGATGGTATCACCTGGTGAGCCATTATATGAAGGCATGATTATTGGTGAAAATGCGAAATCGGATGATTTGGAAGTAAATCCAATGAAATCGAAACAGCTTACCAACTTCCGCTCCACGGGTAAGGATGATGCCATCCGCTTAACCCCGGCATGGCGCATGACATTGGAACAGGCCATTGCCTATATTGGCGATGATGAAATGGTGGAGGTTACACCAAAATCAATCCGCCTGCGTAAGGCACAGCTTGATCCCAATGAGCGTAAAAAGGCATCACGCGCCAAAAAGCAGGGATAAACCTACCATAACAAATAAAAAATGCGCTGGATATTCTCCGGCGCATTTTTTTATGGGCGATATTATTTATAGATTATTTATGGGCCAGCCCTTTACACCGCCAGCCCTTTACACCGCCTGCCCTGCTGCAACGCCGCTGGCCCATGCCCATTGGAAATTATATCCGCCCAACCATCCGGTCACGTCCACCGCCTCGCCTATGCAATAAAGGCCGGGCATTTTTTTCGCTTCCATGGTTTTTTGCGATAATTCATCGGTGGAAATGCCGCCTATTGTCACCTCGGCCTTGGCAAAGCCCTCTGTTCCATTAGGGGTAAAGGGCCATGCCCTGATTTTTGCTTCAATTTCTTCTAAAAATTTATCGGTTAAATCGGCCAAGTTGCGCCATTCGCCAATTTCTTTGGCCAATGTTTCTGCCAATCGGTCGGATAAATCCTCCGATAGGATTTTTTTAATATGTGATTGCGGCACTTCGCGTTTGGCGGCCTTTAAATGCCCCTTTGGATGGTCGGGCCAAAAATTTATATGCACCACATCGCCATGTTTCCAATAGCTGGAAATTTGCAAAATGGCCGGACCAGAAAGCCCCTTATGCGTTAATAATGCCGCCTCGCGAAATTTGGTTTTGCCGCAAATCGCCTCCACATCCGCCGATATGCCAGACAATTCGCGAAACAACACATCCTCTCCGCCCAAGGTAAAGGGCACAAGCGCGGGGCGCGGTTCAATTATTTTCAATCCAAATTGCCGCGCCACATCATAAGCAAATCCGCTTGCCCCCATTTTGGGAATGGACGGCCCGCCTGTTGCAATAATCAACGCGGGCGCATTGGCGCTATGTTCGCCAAAGCTGACATGATATTGCCCATCTTCATGGGAAACGCCATGCACCGGACGGCCAAAGGAGAAATCAACGCTGCCGCCGCAATTTTCGGCAAACTCACATTCATCAAGCAACATGTCGACTATTTGTGACGCGCTGTCATCGCAGAAAAGCTGCCCCAATGTTTTTTCATGATAGGAAATGCCATATTTATCGACCAAGGCGATAAAATCGCGCGGCGTATATCGGCCCAGCGCCGATTTTGCAAAATGTGGGTTGGCTGATAAATATCTCTCCTGCGCAAAGCGTGTCGTGGCGTTAATATTGGTGAAATTACATCGTCCACCACCGGAAATAAGGATTTTTTTGCCCGCTTCCTGTGCATGGTCAATGACCAGCACCTTTTTACCGCGTTGTCCCGCAACGCCCGCCGCCATTAAGCCCGCGCCACCTGCGCCCAAAATAATGACATCAAAATTTGTTAAATCATGTTTTTCCATCGCGCCGCCTTATCACGCGATTTCATGAAATGCACATATTGTCTTTGGTTAAAATGCGTGACTTTGGCTAAAATGGTAAAAATCGCCTCAAA
This sequence comes from Sphingorhabdus lutea, assembly GCF_001889025.1. Taxonomy (GTDB): domain Bacteria; phylum Pseudomonadota; class Alphaproteobacteria; order Sphingomonadales; family Sphingomonadaceae; genus Sphingorhabdus_B; species Sphingorhabdus_B lutea. The sequence goes on from NZ_CP018154.1 coordinate 2,258,072, forward strand.
AACGCTTCCTTATCCCGGCGGAGAATATTAAATTTTCATATTTACCCTCCACATTGGCATTTAACCCGCCCGTGGCAAGGAAACGGCGGTCAAATTTCAATCCACTAACCCGTTGATACCGCGCCCGCGCGGTTAATTCCACATTATCATTTATAACATAGGTCAGGCCGATATTATTATGCAGGCTAAGCCCCGCATCACTACCCACCACCCCAAATGAAGGCGCGGCATTTGGCGAGCTATTTCCTCCATATAAAATATTATTTTCAACCTGCGTCACACCAATGCCCCCGCCAGTAAAGGGGATGATTTTTTGATCATCGGACCAACGAATGTCCGATTGATAGTTAAGTGAAAAACTAATCGCCTTTTGATTGCCGCCAAAATGTTGATTGCCGCCATTAAACGACCCACCATTTACATCTGCATTCGAATAATTTGCCTCAACCTCTATACTGGGTTGGAAAATACCAAAGACATGGCGGTTCAGCCTATATCCAATTGAACCGCCGAAAAATTCTCCATTGGAAAATTCCACCCGAACATTTGCTGGCGCACCCACCATGCCCGGAACGCCATTATTGGGCGATTGCACGCCATCATATTTTGCATCACGCGGCGTTGATAATCCGGCATGAGCGGTCACAAAAAACCCGGATTCAGGCGTGAATTTGACCTGCTTTTCATCGTCATCCTTTGCATATGCGCTGCCCATCATCGCGCCGGATATGGCAAAAAATAGGGCAATATTCCGTAATGTTTTTGTTCCCCTATTGGTGTTATAAATTTCGCTTTTATGGCGTAGATGCGGCATCGTCATTTCCTCTTTTAAATATTTATAAAAAGATGTTCGCCGAATTTCTTAAAATGGTTACAAAATGCCAATTGCACATATGAAAAATAAGGATAAGAATTGCCTTTACCTAAAATCTTATCATTGGAAAATTGATGAAAAACCCCATATTTTCTCTGTTAACCGCAGCTTTTTTATTAGCAAGTTGTCAATTTTTGCCCGCCCACGCCAATGATAGTGAGGCCGCCATTGCCATAGGCGGGTTGGAGTTAATAAAAAATGATAATATCAGCATGGAAAGCGAATATTTATTCCTCTCCATGGACAAGGCAAAGGTTAAATATCAATATTTTAACCATAGTGACAAAGATCAAGATATTTTAATTTCATTTCCCCTGCCCGTCACACCTTCCTTTATAGAACAGGAATATTTGGCCGCTGAATATGGCGCAAATTGGGATGAATTAAATTTTACGACTTTGGTTGATGGACAGCCCGTCTCCTTATCCAAAATCGACAATGCCGAAATAAAGGGTAAAAATATCAATCTTCGCTTGGCGCAATTGGGCTGGCCAATAAATTATTGGCATGATGACAGCATTTGGGAAATAATAAGATCGCTAAATGATACGGAAAAACAAGCATATATTGATGAGGGATTATTGGTCAAAGGTGATATGGGGGAAATATATCCCAATTGGCAAATTGCCACATTTATGAACCGCCATCAAAAATTCCCCGCTGGAAAGAAAATCACTGTCGAACATGAATATAAACCCATGATTGGCGGCAGCGTCGCGGGCGCAATGGACAAAAATTATCGAGAAGCACCCAATTCCGGCTTTGCGGAATATAGAGCGCAATATTGTATTGATAATGATTTCCTAGCCGGATTTGATAAAAAAATGGCCCAACATCGCAAAAATAATGATGAAGAATATGCCATATTTTATAATGAAACATGGTTAAGTTATATTTTGAAATCGGGCGCAAATTGGCGCGGGCCGATAAAAAATTTCCATCTTGTCGTGGATAAGGGCGATAAAAATAATTTATTAAGCCTGTGTATGGACGGGATTAAAAAAATATCCCCCACCCAATTTGAGGTTCGAAAAAGCAATTTTGAACCCGCAAAAGACATTGATATTTTAATCATCCAATTTTTTTCAAATGAAAATTGACCCATATATATTATTGCAAGATGCGCCGCTTTACGGCAAAGGAATTTCATGACAAATACACAAGATACACCACCCGATCGCCTTTCCATTCATGCTTTTAGTGAGCATTTTGGCGGCGAAATTTTGCAACGCGGCATTGGCATCCGTTTTAAGGGCTCTGTGCGCACCAATGTTGAGGAATATTGCATTTCCGAAGGTTGGATAAAGGTGCAGGCCGGCAAATCATTGGATCGCAAAGGCCGCCCTATGATGTTGACCTTGAAAGGCGATGTTGAGGCATGGTTTGAGGATTTGGGCGATGATGCACCCGTTGCAAAGGCGGGATAAAATTTGTTTAATCACCGCGCCTAGCTATAAGTTGGGTTATAAGTTGGGCCATAAATTGGGCCATAAAATCGGTTAATTACCCGCGCCAATTTGCGCCAATAAATCACCAATTTCATCTTTTTTTCTTGGTGCTTCATTGGCGTGTTGCGGCTCAGCAATACTCTTTTTTTGCGCGGCTGCTTTATTTACCTTTTCATGACGCGCACCATATTCTGCATCACGTAGGGTTGATGCGGATAAGGTAAAGCTGGTTTGCGCACGATTTTCTTGTTTTTTTGATTTTTCCGGGCGGGCATCGGCCATGCGCACCGATGGGCGATCTTCGTTCTTTTTGCCTTTTTTGCCCAAAATTGGCGAATGTGAAGGCGTTTTGCCTGTTAAATTAGCCACGGCCAACCGAATATCGCGGTCATTATTTTGGCTATTTGGATGGATAAAACCATGTATGGGATATTCCGACCCACCCAAATTATCAATGGGTGAATACCATATCCGCACCAATGACCAGTCATTTTTTTCTGACACGTCAATAGCCTTTACATTATCTTCAATGTGGCCGCGCGTGCCATTTATGGTGGACCAATTGGCATGGCTAATTAAAATTGTGCGTTTATCAATAATTTTGCTTACCGCCGCGACATGGCCCAATTGCATCACCCCATGGGGTTTAAATGCCATGACCGCGCCAATATCGGGCCGATTATTGCGTTTATATTTTCCCTCGGCCTGTCCCCACCATGTATGTGCGTCGCCATAAATATTTATCCCGCTTAACGCGCGGGCATAGGGAACGCATTGCAACCCTTCGTTCAAGGCATGGGCCGCCACAGATGGGATTATCGCCGCCGACATTGCGGTCGCCGCGCATAATAATATGCCCATATAAGATGCCTTTACCGATCCATTTTTACGGCGATTTTTATAGTGCAGATGCCAAAACATAAGATAACGTCATAATCAGACATGACTTAAATCTGGCTAAATAATAAGGTTAATAAATAGATAATATATTCATTTTACATTCAAAAATAATATTTAATAAAGCAATTATATTGGCCGAATAAGCCGTCATCATCAAAATATCGGCAAATTATCGCCCTTATAAAAAGGATAAAATTGTTGAAAAATTATCTTTTCATGCCCTTTATGGCCTGTATTCTGGCTTTATCTTTTGCTGCCCCCCTATTGGCGGCATCCATGAATGCAGAAGTTTTTTATGTTAAGGCGGTTGCATTAAAGAAAAAGGGTGTTGGCGCGATATTGTCCAAGGATATGGATATTTTAAAGGGCGAAATGAACAATGTTAGAACCAATTTACGCGCCGAAAATGAAAAGGCGAAAAAGACTGGAAAACCATTATATTGCCCCCCGAAAAATAGCAGCATGTCATCCGACCAATTGATTTCAGAATTATCCGCCGCGGGTCAAACAAAACGCAAACAAATGACCATGCATGCATTTATGCGTGATTATATGGTTCGCAAATATCCGTGCAAATAATATAATATTCGCTACATCAGGATAATATTTGCATAACGGAGAAATATTTTGCCCATATATTGCGATGAAAGCGGCGGATTAGGCACCGGATATATGAGCTTTGCCGCCATATATATTAGCGCGGATGACGCCGCCCAAGTACAGGCACGATATCGCGGCATTACCGGTCTGTCCGGTGAGTTAAAGGGCAGCCGAATTGATTTGACCGAACGCGGGTTAATTATTGAAATATTATCACAAAAATCGGTTAATATTGCGGTTTCCTATGCCGCAAAGGCCGAAATTGGCGATATGGACGATAAAAAAGCCTATAGCATGTTATTGGAACAAGCAGTGGGTGATTTATTGCCATTAACCGGCGGGTGCGGCGATGTTATTATCGATGATGGCCGATATGACCCCATGATATTGTCGGGCATAAAGGGTGAAATTGCCGATTTACTGGGCAATTGGGGCAAGGCCATATTGGAAGATAGCAAAAATAGCGATGGTATCCAATTGGCCGATATTTTGGCGAATAGCGTATATAATATGTTGCGCGATGAAAAACGCCGCAGCAGGATAAAAACCATCCTGCAACCCTTAATCGAAACATCGCGATGCCACATAAATAAATTGCGCCTAAACCAATCGTAAACATATATTTGCTATGCCGCCTAAATGGGAAGCGCACTTATCACTATCGACACAGAATATTCACACGGATTATATCAAAAAAATCCGTCAATGGATTGGCGTGAAAATTATGCGCGTTCCATTTCCTGTGAAACGGCGGATGGCGATGTTGGCATTGAATATCAAATGGATATTTTTGATCAATATGGGATGAAGGCGGTTTTTTTCGTCGATCCCATGCCCGCTTTATTATTTGGGCAAGAGTCCATTGATGCGATTGTCCATCCCATATTGGAACGCGGGCATGAGGTGCAATTACATATTCATAGCGAATGGCTATCCACTTTTTCCCAAAAAATAAGCGATAGATATTTTGGCACTACGCCATTTTTTGCACATCATATGCATATGTTGCCATATGAAATGCAAAAACGCGTCATTGAAGCGGGATGCGATATTTTGGTCAAGGCAGGCGCACCCCGCCCCACCGCATTTCGCGCGGGAAATTATGGCGCAAATGACGATAGTTTGCGGGCATTGGCCGATATGGGCATTAAATATGACAGCAGTTTTTGCCCCGCCATATTAAATTCAGCATGTCAAATTAACCTGCCGCCCGATCAATGGCAGCCCATTTATCATCATGGCGTTATAGAAATGCCCATTGGGGCTATTTCCGGCCCATCAGGGACCCAGCGCCATGCCCAAATTACCGCGATTAGCGCACGGGAAATTTTTGATGCGTTAAACCATGCGGTTTATTTAGGACGGCATCATTTCATCATTGTATCGCATAGTTTTGAATTATTGAGCCGTAACCGCAAAAAAATAAACCATATTGTCCGGCGCCGTTTTGAAAAAGCATGCGCCATGATTGCCGATATTGATGATTTGGATATTGTGACATTTGCCAATATGCCCGACCCGATGGTGGGGCATCAAATTGATGAAATATTGCCCCATAATCCCGCCCGCACAATCGAACGTGTGGCGGAACAAATTGTCGGCAATATATTATATGGTAATGGGTGATTAGATGAGCATTGCCAATAATATCATTGATAAAAGCCAAAATATTGATGGCGGCGATAATAATAATGCGCCGCTTGCAGGCCGTGTCAGACAGGCCGTTATTTGGCGGTCGGGTTCGCAAATATTGTCGCAAATCATTGGGTGGAGCGCGACGTTAATCGTCGTTCGCTTGCTTGACCCCACTGATTATGGTTTGTTTGCCATGTCGACCGTGGTGATGGCATTTTTGAATTTTTTGAACGGATATGGCTTTGCCAGTTCATTGGTGCATAGCGAAGAAGTGACCGAGCGGCAGAAAAGCCAGGCATTTGGCATGATGATATTGTTAAATATCGCCCTTTCCATCGGTCAAATATTGGCAGCCCCTGCGGTGGCGGCATATTATGGCCACCCCATCATCAAAGATATGCTAATCTGGCAATCGCTTATTTACCTATCCACACCGTTAATCGTGATGTCAGAGGCACTGATGGTGCGTGATTTAAATTTCAAAAAACCCGCCATTGTCAATATTGCTGCGGCCATTGCGGGTGCAGGAAGCTCGCTGGTTCTTGCTTTAATGGATCAAGGTGTTTGGACGCTGGTCTTTGCGCCCGTCATTGGTTTTTGGGTGCGCGCCATTTTATTGGTTGCCATCACTAAAATGCGCGTCTTGCCCATTTTCAACTTTTCCGGTGCAGGAAAAATGTTAAAATTTGGCGGCGCAATTATGATTAGCCAGGGATTTTGGATTGTGCAAAGCCAGGCCGATATTATTGTGGCAGGCCGGGCGCTGTCTCCGCATGATTTGGGCATTTACACACAGGCCATGTTCATCACCACCATCTTCGCCTCCAAATTTATTCCCCCGTTAAATGAGGTTGCCTTTCCAGCTTATTCACGAATGCAACATGATGCCCATCTGTTCAAAAATTCATGGTTGAAAACCGTGCGGATGATTATGGTCGTTACCCTGCCCCTTTATTTTGGTTTGGCGGTGACGGCCGACCCGTTCATCAAAATCATCCTTGGTGATAAATGGCATGAAACCATTCCCATGGTACGGCTCATCGCCTTTGCCATGCCGTTTATGACCCTGCAAATTTTATTTCACCCCGCCATAAATGCTGCAGGACGCCCCAATGTGACCGCGCGTAATTCCATAGCGGGCGCTATCATCATGCCATGTGCCTTTTTATTCGGGGTGCATTATGGCGGCATTGGATTGTCAATTGGCTGGTTAATCGCCTTTCCCTTATTGCTGGCCTTTACCTATTATCAAGCGCGAAATATTATCGGCGTTTCAATCATGGATGTCATTGGCGCTTTATGGCCCGCCATTTGGATGAGCAGCATCATGGCATGCATAGTATATTTATCGGACCATCTGTTTTTCGGCGAAGCGGCGCATATCTATCAATCCATCCGTCTTTCCATGTTGGTTGCGATTGGCGGGGTCTGTTTCCTTGGTTTATTAAGGTTCATGGCAAGGCCATTATTTGACGAGGTTGTCATGTTAATCCGCAAACCAGCAGAAGCGGTTAAGGCCGATTAGAGCATACCAGTTTAAGATATGGCTGAATTGGGTTGTGCCCATTAAGATATGGCAAATAAGCATAAGGACAGCGTGGTTTTACATGAAGATGATGATAAACCGCGCCATTATATTTACGCCATTTGAATATAATCACGCATCGCTGCGGCCTCTGCCTCAATCTTATCAATGCGATATTTCACCAAATCGCCAATGGAAACAAAGCTGATTAAACGGCCATTGTCCACAACGGGCAAATGGCGAATTCTGCGTTTTGTCATCAATGATAAAGCGGAAAGTATCAGCGTGTCGGATGAAATGCTAATCGCAGGGGCGGTCATCACATCACCCACCTTCATTTCCATCATTTTGGCACCATTTTGGGCAATGCCATATACCAAATCACGTTCAGAAAAAATGCCAACAACATCGTCATTTTGAATAATGGGCAATGCACCAATGCGTTTATCCGCCAATATTTGCGCCACCTTTGCCACATTGTCATCCGGCGCGGCGCTGATGACACCGCCTTGTCTATTTTCAATAATGGCCGATATTGTCATGCTATTCCCCCTATTAAATTTTCCTCATTTTAATCATCTTAACTCTTCCACTTATTATATGAATATAGCATAAGGGCGATGTAAAGGAAATTCCATGTCCAACAAAAATATCTCCCCCGTCCCATCGCCCAAAATTCGTCCATCAAATTTGGATAATCCGGCATATTCAAAATTTGCATGGGGCCGATATTGGCGGTTAATGCGGTGGATGGCCGGTTTGGCAGTTGGTTGCACGGCAATCGCTCTGTCGGTTTTTTATTATAATTATGGCATGATTTCCATCCATCTATATATTGCCACATCAATTGCGATTATTATTTCAATCATGTTGACCGCAGGGTTGATGGGACTTGTCTTTTTATCTAGTGGCACGGGACATGATGAAGTAATTGACAATAAATCTCCCCCAAATTGGAAAGAAGAAGAAAAATGACCAATAATGTCAAAAATATGCCGCAACGCAGCGACCCCATTTTGCGCGTTACCCCCGGTCCATCGGACATTAACTCCAACGGCCATATTTTTGGCGGCTGGGTATTATCCCAAATGGATATTGCCGGCGGTATTGTTGCTGGCCGCGTTAGCCAAGGGGCGTGCGCCACTGTGGCGATTGAAAGCATGACATTTATTGCGCCGATTTTATTGCGCGATATTATTTCGGTTTACGCGCATGAGGAACGCCGCGGCAAAACATCCATTGCGATACGGATAGAGGTGGTGGCGACACGTGCGCGCGGCCAACAAGAGGTTAAGGTGACCGACGGCCTGTTCACCTTTGTCGCATTGGATGAGGATCATCGCCCGCGTTTATTGCCGCCCGCGCTTTAACCTAAATTCATTATTGCAGCTTAACCTTATAAATTAAACTCACCTCATCATTGGCGGGAACAACCACTTCCCAAGTGGGTATCCCGTCAATTTTGCGTACAGATTTTGGGTTGCCAGAAAGTTGATAGGGGATTTCAACCTCAGCCCGCACCGCATAGGGCAATGCATTGCTTAGGATAAGCCTATATTCTTCAGAGTTTCTTTTTTTTTGCATTAATCTCAACGTGATACGAACCGCCGAAGATTCACCAACTTCAACCTCTACCTCATCTCCCACCGCTCGGTTGGTCAGGCTGCTTTCACCCAGCCATAATGGGCCAAATTCGCTATTTTCAAAAATGGCTACCCGTCCTGCTGGCAATGGTAATCCCAATCCATCTTCTGTCTTATTCATTGATTTTAATAAAAATGGGATGGGCTTGCTTTGATCATCATCATCATCATTATAATAAGCAGAAATATTATCCACATTTATACGGTAAATATGGTCATATTTCACATCAGGCTTTACAATCATGGCGACCTGTTTTTGCCCCTTGGCATTGATATTTACCAAAATGGGGACATGGTATAATTTTAAATCGCCCAAATTTTCCTGCACGGCCACCACGGCGGCAATGGGCGCCATGCTTTTTGCAACCTTTATCCTTGCCCCTGTTACAACAATATTTTCTGCATCAGCTTCCATCATCGCCATGGGGGGGGCTGGCGGTGGTGGGGGCGGCAGGACGGAAGTATATCCGCCATGATAGGGGATTTCATGCGTGCGCTGTGTTGGCCAACATTTCAGGTTAAGCCCCTTTTCAACTGGGCGCGGGCCGGGGCTGCTGCGTTCGCGATTTGGCTGCCCTGCCACTGCCATTAAATTGGCATTGTCAAAACTGGTCGCGCCGCCATTGGCCACGGTCATCCATCCAAAAATATCAACCTTGCCCGCCATTTTGCCATCAATTGGTTTTGCCTCGGCAATATAATTGGCATCCCAATCGAATCCGGCGGATAAATATGTAATGGTCAATGTGGCGGTGATTTGTTTATCGCTAATCGTTTGAACGGACAGGGTCGGCTTGGCCGATAAACCCTCTGGCACGCCGCCATATGACATACGCTCGGGCAGGCCCGTGCAATGCAGCGCCTCAAACCCGCCTTCGCTTTCCAAAATCACCCCGCCAAATGGCCCTGCGGTAATCATTGCCTCGCTGGATATGCTTTTGCCCGTGGCCTTATCGGTTCGGGTAATCGTCACCTGTCTTTTTAAATATGCATCAACCAAACCGGCAGGCGATAATAACCGCGCATCCATATTTTTCTCGCGCACCCCATTGGGCAGGCCGGAAATAATCGCGCTTTCGGGGAACATACCCTCGGCCACATTTTCAAACCGTATCACCGCTTCACCCGCCGGAATGGTGACAGTGCGCGTTTCGCTAACCATTGCATAACCCTGCGGCCAATTTTTACTCATCGCGCGCTGCCCCCGATTTGGATCGCGATAAACGGTTAAATTCACTTTATCCCGCTGGGTGGAGGTCACAATTTGCGGCTTTACATATTGCGGGCTGACTTCATTTTTTTGCTCAATATTTTGCCCAACATCCTGTGCCAATATGGCCGGACCACTTATTGTAACCGCGAATGAAGATGACAATATATAGAATAAGGAGCGCATCGCCTGCCCCTTAATATCTGGTGTCAAATGTTGCCGTAATCGTCACCGCACCATTGGCGGGCACATCAACGCTCCATTCGGTTTTATCCGCCGACACACGCGTGCTGGTCATGCTTTCTTCGACGATGCGAACATCCCCCCAAAGGCCGCTTTGCGCCAAATCAACCTTTGATATTGTGGACCGTGCATTGGTAATTTCATACCGCATTTTGGTGCGCCAACGCCGATTGCTCAACCTTGTGCGCTCCTCTACCACGGTTTTTACCTTTACATCAAATGCATCGCCGGTGCGAATGGACATAGCCGACCCCATGGGGGTTGCCTCTATTTGATTTTCGCCAATAAATTGCGGATCGCCGCGCTTATCACGCATATAGACGCGTATCACACCCTGTGGCAATTGGTCGCCAAGGCCGCCGCTGCGTGATGTGGAAAATTTCAAAACCGATGACGCGCTGGCCGCCTCATTGGTGGACATCCAACTATTGGTAAATTCATATACTTTGCGGGCCTTTGCGCCCTTTACATCCAAAAAGCTCACCTGTTTTTGTTGTGCATTGGCCACGGTGGTGCGCTCTGGCAAGGGATATAGATAAAAATCGCCCAATCGTTCGCGATCATTGGATTCTGTGCCCGCCTCTTCTATAGTTCCTGTGGGCCAGCTGACGCCGCGTGCATTATAATTGCCGCGCCCGCCGCCTGAATTTGTATTTCCTGCCACCAATAAAATATTGGCATTGGTGTAATCTGTGCCTGTATTATTGGTCAATGTCACCCAACCCTGCACATCTATTGTCCCCTTATCCTCATCAAACAGGGTCACATAGTCCGATTTCCACCCCATAGCTGGGGTTAAATAGGTTAATCTGGTGGGGGTCATGCCGCCCTTCGCCGATTCCAAAGTCACCGAAAGCGTGGGCTTTGCCCGTAAATTTGGCGGCACACGGTCAAAAATCACCCGCACGGGCAATCCATCGTCACGCAGCACCTCTATCTGGTCGCCAATTTGCAAAACAACCCCGCCATTTGCCGCCAGTACCTTGGCCCTTACCCTGCTTTCCACGCCCGTTGCCGGATTGGTCCGAACCAAGGTAATATTCTGCCCTACCGCCTTTTCCATCAATTTGGCAGGCGTCAATAAATCATAATCAAAATTTTGCTCAACAATGCCGATTCCCGGCCCGGTAAGCGTGACGGTTTCGGCGCGAATTTGCGCGGAAACATCGGGGAAACGCTGTATGCTGCGCCCTTGGGGCAGGTTAATCTGACGCTCATCCTGAACCAATGCCTGACCATTATTATAAACAGTAAGGGCGACATCACCCTGTGCGCTTTTATCCGGATCTATATCGGTATTTTGGGCGGCCACCATGGATGCAGGCATTGCCGCCATCGGCATCGCCATGATAATAGCAAATGATTTTAACAAATGATGACGCATGATAAGCTCCCCAAATAATAAGATATTATCAGGATATACTCAAACATATTGGATTACCAGAGGATTAACAAAATCCTTTGGTAATATCCATCATGCCTTCATCATTGATGAAAATCGGCTTATTCGGCTGCATTTATCTCTGAATTTGACTCAGCTGCATTGTCCACTGGTGTTCGCGGACGGCGGATACGCGGTTTTTTTACCACCTCCACTTTGACCTCATTTTCACTTGCCCCATTATCATTTGGTCCATGACCCGATGTGTCAATTGACGGGGGAAGTATGGACGCATCCAATCCCAATTGGGCATTATCCGCTTTCTTTGCGCGTGGTTGACGCGTCTGGCGGGACTGCTTTGGTTGGCGCGCTTCTCTTTCCTCGCGCAGCGGCCTTGATGCTGTATCGCCATCATCATCACCCTGATTTTCATCATTATCATGCCGTTTATTTTGCTGGCGCGAATTTTGTGGGCGCGAATTTTGCTGGCGCGGTCTGCGCGCTGGTTTTTCTTGATAATTATCGCCGCCATCTTGGTCATCATCATCATTTTGGCGCGAACGGGAATTTTTTTGACGTGAACGTGATTGATTCGAACCAGAATCCATATCATCGCCATCATCGTTGGAATCGGCGTTATTATTTTCGCCTTCATCCTGATCATCTTGATCATCGTCATTATCATCACGTTCACGGCGCGAACGGCGATGATCCTCTTGCTTTGCCTCTTGACGGGATTTGAAATCGGCCAAAACGCGGAAATAATGGTCGGCAAATTGCAAATAATATTCGCCATTAACACGATCACCGTTTAATTGCGCATCATTGGCAAGTTTTTTATATTTTTCAAGCATTTGATTTGCATTACCGCGTGCGCGATTATCCACACGATTTTGGTAATCAACACCGCCTCCACCACGGTTTCCACCTTGGGGTCGGTTATTGCCTCTGCCGCGTCTGCGGCTGGCTTGACGATTATTCATATAGGATTGCCGTCCTGTTTTTATCCGTTGGTATCAGCACCTAATCCAAGCTTTAAGCCAAAGCAGCATATCAGCTTTTATGTGGAGAAGTGCGGCCGATTATCTGGGGCTATCTTACCTCCGATGCTATCGACAATTTTTGTTTTAGACATGGTTTCTACCCTTGCCAAGCAAAATTTTTTTAATCACCATTTTATTTATGATTTTTGGACAATGGCCACACGGTCGCGCCGCGCATAATCGGGCTTCACATCGCATTTTAACCCATGAAAATCGGCTAATTTTTTTATTTTATCGCCCTGTTCATGTCCAATTTCGAACAGGCATATTCCATTATCGGCCAATAAAAATTTCACCGCCGCCATTAAAATTTTATAATCATCCATCCCGTCTGCACCGGAAAATAATGCCGATGCCGGTTCATAATCCACCACCATTTTATCCAATTTTGCATCCAACTCCACATAGGGCGGATTGCATAAAATCAGGTCATATGGCGGGCGCAGCGCCGACATCCACCCCCCATCACGCCAATTTAAGATGTGAAAATCAATGCTGCCTTGCCCGCAAATATCGGCGGCATTTTGCGCGGCAATTTCAACCGCAGCGACGCTTTGGTCCATCGCCTGTACGTCACTTCCTGGAAATAAACGCTTTGCCGCTATCGCCAAAATCCCCGATCCCGTGCCAAGGTCGATGATGTTTTTTGGCGCGTGATGGGCAAATATTTGCTGCGCAATTTCAACCAAAACCTCGCTATCCGCGCGCGGAATTAACGTATCGGGCGTCACCCGCACCTCAAAATCCCAAAATGCCTGCCGCCCGATAATATAGGCGATGGGTTCATCCTGCATTCGCCGTTCAATAAAGGCGGCAAAAATTTCCGGCGCAATAAAATCACGCATTCCCAATAACAACGCCTGTCTGTTAATGTTCAGCGCATGGGCCAATAATAATTCTGCGTCCAACGCCGCACTATCGCTTATCCCGTGCAGCAATTGCCTGCCCCAACGCAGCGCCCCTGATGCATCACGCGGGCATGGCGCAATATCTGCCATTAAATTAAGCCGTCAATATTGGCCAATTTTTGCGCTTGTTCCTCTGCAATTAACGCCTTCATCAATTCGGCTAAGCCGCCGCCTTCCAATATTTCGGGCAATTTATGCAGGGTTAAATTTATCCGATGATCGGTAACGCGGCCTTGCGGAAAATTATAGGTGCGAATGCGTTCGGACCTGTCGCCCGATCCCACCATATCTTTGCGCGCGCTGGCCTCTGCGGATTGGGTGCGCTTCCGCTCCACCTCATAAATTCGGGTGCGCAGGATTTTAAGCGCCTTTGCCTTATTTTTATGTTGTGATTTTTCGTCCTGTTGCGACACCACAATACCGGTGGGAATATGGGTGATGCGCACCGCACTGTCTGTTGTGTTCACATGCTGCCCGCCCGCGCCCGATGCGCGAAACACATCAATACGGATATCATTATCGTTAATTTGCACATCCACTTCTTCGGGTTCGGGCAATACTGCCACTGTGGCCGCCGATGTGTGGATACGCCCGCCGCTTTCGGTGGTCGGCACGCGCTGCACCCTGTGCACACCACCTTCAAATTTCATCATGGCGAACACATTTTGTCCGTTTAACGAAGCCACCACCTCCTTAAACCCCCCGACATCGGCGCTATTTGCAGAAATAATTTCGATCTTCCATCCTTGCAGCTCGGCAAAGCGGCTATACATGCGGAATAAATCCCCAGCAAATAATGCCGCCTCATCCCCGCCTGTTCCTGCGCGTATTTCCAACATGGCGGGACGCGCATCGGCGCTATCCTTTGGCAATAAAGTAATGGCAAGATATTGTTCCGCCAAGGAAAGATTATCCGACACCTCGTTCAATTCCTCAACCGCCATATCGCGCAAATCCCTATCTGCCGAGGGATCATTTGCCATAATGTCAAGCGAGTTCATTTCCGCGCGCAATCGGCGCACATCGCGCGCGGCCTTTACCGTTTCTTCCATTTCGGCATATTCGCGGCTGGCGGCGACAAATTCATCCCCCTCCAACGTGCCAGAGGCCATTCTCGCCTCCAGCTCGTTAAAGCGCCCTTCAATCTGGGCAATTCGATCATCAGAAATGCGGATCATGATGCCAAATTCTGGGCCAGTTTTTCGGCCAATTTATCAAAAGGCACGGTTATTTGGCTACCATCGGATAGATTTTTTACAGTCGCGGATTGCGCAGCCAATTCATCATCACCCAAAATAATGGCATATTTGGCACCAATCGCATTGGCCTTTACCATGCGTTTTTTCATATTGCCCTTATATGCCATTTCACAGCGCAGCCCATTGCGCCGCAAATCGGCAATAATTTTCATTGCCGCCATTTGCGCGCTTTCCCCCATGGGAATTAAAGCGGCATCAAAAACCGCCTGCTTCGGCATATCAATCAACATGGCCAACCGCTCTACCCCGGCGGCCCAGCCAACGGCGGGTGTGTGCGGCCCGCCCAAATCCTCTATCAATCCATCATAACGGCCACCGCCCAAAACCGTGCCCTGTGCGCCCAATCGGTCGGTAATAAATTCAAATGCGCTATGGCGGTAATAATCCATGCCGCGCACCAATTGTTTATTGCGTTTCCACGCCACACCCGCCGCATCAAGGCCGGATGTCACAGCGGCGAAAAAATCGCTCGCTTCGCTGGTCAAATAATCATCAATGACGGGCGCGGCATGGCACACACCCCTGTCATCGGGGTCTTTACTGTCCAATATGCGTAACGGATTGCTTTCCAATCGGCGTAAACTATCTTCGGATAACACGTCCTTATGTGCGTTAAAATATTCTACCAATGCGCTGCGCCATGCATCGCGGCTGTCGCCATCGCCCAATGTGTTTAAATTTAACGTCACCCCGTCGGATATGCCAAGTTCGCGCAATAAATGGTCCGCCATGACCAATAATTCCACATCGGCCATGGGCTCTGCTGCGCCCAAAATTTCCGCGTCAATTTGGTGAAATTGGCGATAACGCCCCTTTTGCGGGCGTTCATAGCGGAATAATGGCCCATGCACGGACAATTTCATCGGCGCATGTTGTTGCCACCCATTGGTTAAATATGCACGGCAAATTCCGGCGGTAAATTCCGGACGCATGGTCACACTATCCCCGCCTCTATCGTCAAATGTGTACATTTCTTTGGACACAATATCGGTCGCATCGCCCAATGAACGCGAATAAACGCCCGTTGGTTCAATTACCGGAAGCTGCAACCCCTTAAAACCATAAAGGGCGCGAATCTTTTCAAAAACAGCAATAATATGGGCAAAGCGTTCTTCTGCTTCGCCATAAATATCTTGCGTACCACGAACCGGATTGGGAGTTTGTATTTTAGCCATAAATGCTCCCTAACGCTTTTTTGGATGAAGTGAAACATCAATATTATACGAAATTTGACAGAATTTTTTGCCCCAATAAATATGCCAAATATTTATATTGGACAGGACAATAATTTATGGCAAGAATTGCGGTTATGAAAAATTTTAAATATAAATTATCCGCCGCCATTTTACCCATTATCACCATCATGGCAATGCCCACCAATCTTATGGCGCAAGCGGCAAAATCTGCGCCGCAGCCCATACCTTTACAGGATAATGTGCCAAAGGCGCAGGATATCCCCTATCCCGCCACCATGATATTGGATGTTGATGCGACCGATATTTCACGTGCAATTTTTAATGTAAAACAAACCATTCCCGTTAAAAAAGCCGGCAAAATGACCTTGCTATATCCCGAATGGCTGCCCGGCAAACATGCGCCGCGCGGCGCAATTTCCGAAATGGCCGGTCTGAAAATCATGGCAAATGGTAAATTGTTAAATTGGACGCGCGATCCATTAAATGTTTATGCTTTTCATATTGATGTCCCATCCGACAATATAAATTTGGACATCAGCTTTCAATTTTTATCGCCGATTCAACGCGATGAGGGCCGCATCACCGTGACCAATGAAATGATGAATATTCAATGGGAAATGGTGGCATTATATCCTGCGGGATATTTTACCCGCCAAATCCCTATAAAGCCCAGTGTCACCCTGCCCACTGGATGGACCGGCATTGCCGCATTGGACGGCGCAAAGATAAGCAATAATGCAAAGGGCGTTCGCATTGATTATGATGTTACCGATTTTGAAACATTTGTGGACAGCCCGATGTTCGCAGGGAAATATTATAAAAAATGGGATTTGGGCCATAATGTCACGTTAAATGTGGTTGCCGATGATGCCAAATTTTTGGAGGCAAAGGACGAACATATCGCCGTTCACCGCAATTTGGTGGAAGAAGCGGTCATATTATTTGGCGCAAAACATTTTGACCGATATGAATTTTTACTTGGCCTAACCGAAAAATTGGGCGGCGTGGGATTGGAACATCACCGATCATCAGAAAATACCCGCGACACGGGATATTTCACCAAATGGGATGAAAAAGAATGGACCAGGGGATTATTACCCCATGAATTAGTGCATAGTTGGAATGGCAAATATCGCCGCCCGGAAAAATTATGGACGCCAGATTTTGACACGCCCATGCAGGATAATTTATTATGGGTATATGAAGGCCAAACCAGTTTTTGGGATTTGGTGCTGGGCGCGCGGTCCGGAATCCAAAGCAAGGAATTGGTGCTGGGCGAATGGGCGCGATATGCCGCATATTATGCTACGCAACCGGGCCGTGAATGGCGTTCGGTGGAAGATACCACCCATGACCCGATTATCGCGGCGCGTAAGGCAAAACCTTTTTCCAGCTGGCAACGAAATGAGGATTATTATAATGAAGGCTCTCTCGTTTGGCTTGCCACCGATATGAAATTGCGTGAACTTTCGGGCGGGAATAAATCGCTTGATGATTTTGCAAAGGCATTTTTCGGGGTTAATGATGGCGATTGGGGACAGCTTACCTATAATTTTGATACAATAACCGGCATATTAAACGATATTGCCCCCTATGATTGGGCAAAATTTCTGCATGATCGAATCATCATGCCCAATCAGGCCGCACCATTGGAGGGTATTATTGCGGGCGGATATCAATTGGTGTGGAAAGACACCCCCAATGTTTATGACAAACAACGTGGTAAAGAATTTGGCGGTTTGGACCTGTCGCACAGCATCGGTATAACCATTGGGAAAAGCGGCGAAATTGGCAACGTGATATGGAACAGCCCAGCATTTAATGAAGCATTGGTTGCGGGCACAAAAATCATTGCTGTGGGCGATTTAAGCTATAGCACAGAGGCGATGAGTGATGCGATGCAGACCGCGCGTGATGGCAAAACGCCGATTAAATTGATTGTTGAGCGGGCCGGACGTGTTCGCACCATTTTAATAAATTATCATGACGGGATAAAATATCCCCATTTGGAAAAAATTGGCGAAGGAGAAACCGCGCTGGATTTATTGTTAACAGCCCGCCGATCGCAATAATTTTATAAAAAATAGCAATAATGTGCCGTTAAATATTGGAATTGTGCATCGAAGGATGTATGGGCTAGGACATATTATGAACAGTAATGAAAATTCTCTCCCAATAAGGTAGTATTTATGGATATTTCGAAAATTCCGGTTGGCGCAGACGTGCCGAATAATTTGAACGTCATTATCGAAGTTCCCGTTGGCGGCGAACCGGTAAAATATGAATTTGACAAAGAATCGGGCGCATTATTTGTGGACCGTATTTTGCACACCCCTATGCGTTACCCCGCAAATTATGGCTTTATTCCCCATACTTTGTCACCCGATGGCGACCCATTGGATGCGTTGGTCATTGCACGTTCGCCCTTTATGCCGGGGTCGGTTGTGCGGGTGCGCCCCATTGCAGTATTAAATTTGGAAGATGAACATGGCGGCGATGAAAAATTGCTGTGCGTGCCAATTGACGCGACCTTCCCCTATTATCGTAAAATTGACGAATCCAATGATTTGCCCGAAATCATCATGCAGCAAATTGAACATTTCTTTACCCATTATAAGGATTTAGAACCAGAAAAATGGGTTCGTGTTGGCAAATGGGGCGATGCGACAGAGGCCCGTCAAATCTTGATGGAAGCTATTGAACGCGCCAAAAATAAAGGGTAATATCCCTTATGATAAATAAATATATTTTGGCCCTTGGCCTATGTTCCACCATGCTGATTGCATCCTGTGCGACGCCGCAGACACAGCTTCGTACTGCCTTAACCGACGCAGGCTTATCAAAGCCTGTGGCAGGGTGCATGGCCGAACGCATGGTGGACAGGCTGTCTTTGCTGCAATTAAATAAATTGCGCGGCCTTAAAAAATTAAAAAATAAGGATGCTGGTGATATCAGCATGAACGAATTTATCAAAAAAACTAAGGCGCTGCAGGACCCGGAAATTCTAGGCGTGGTTAGCTCATCTGGTTTAATTTGCGCGGTAAAAAGCTGAACCGGAACATTTTCTTAATCTAATATTTTGATATACAGACTGGCTAATAATGACGTTAGCCAGTCTTACTTTATGGGATTAACGAAGTACATCCAATGTATCGACAATTTCCACATCATGCATTTGGTGCATATAGGCCTCTATATAAGCCTTATGCGATGCCCCCACAATGACAAGCGCGCGTTTTGACGGCATCATACCCATAATATCGCGTAAATTTGCCGCCATGCGTAAATTGCGCGTTTCCCAATATCCCAAATAATTTCGGCCATATTTTTTCGGCGAGGGATCTTCCATCGCCGCCCCAAAATCGCTTTCATATACAAGCATCGCGGTTTCGGGTGAATTGCTCTTACGATACATATTTAATAAACCATCTGGTTCTTCCAAATGGGCTGCCATTTCATTATGTTCCTCAATACGCTTGGCTGTTGCTGGATTATCCCAAATTTTGGAAATGGCCTCATCATATGCATTGCTGTCCAATATCACGGCATCGGATGTGTGATCATCAATGGGATATACACGCTGCAAATTTAATTTTACGGCCAAAACAGCGGCAATTTGGTAATTTTCATTATTACGATTTTGTAAGATGTTGAGGCGTTTTACCAATGCCTCATCCAATCCATCACCGATTTTGCGTTCATCCTCCGGCAAATGCAGCCATTGCACCAATGCCGATGCTTGGTCTCCACTGGCCAAAAATAATGCTGCAAGATTACGCCGCACTTCCGCAGTTGGGTTTTCGGGCCAATTCAACAAAATATTTTCAACCTTTGCGGCCGCGTCGGCCACGCTCAAGCCCGTGGCGGCTTTAGCAGGTGCACTGTCCCAGCAATAATATTCAACGCTTTGTTTATATCGATTTGGATAAGAACGCATAAATTCGCATTGTGGGCCGGACACTGCCTCTATTGCGATAATTTCGGGGCCCCATTTTTCCAAACGATCATTTATCGGCTTTAATTGCTCCACCTTATAATTTTCGGGCATTTGCGATAAATGCATAGATCCCAATATTAAAAGCTGGCTAGTCTCTCCATTTTTTGGTCCTTTAAGCTGGCTAGGGTTGAAATTCGGGGTGTAATTTTCCGCCAATGCTGCGCCATGTAAAATGAACGACGCCGCCATCAATCCAAATAGCTTATATTTCATTGGATATTTTTCCTCATTTTATATTTGAAATCATCCAAAAATGCCGGCCAATTTCATCAACCATCCTTGGTCTATTTTTTCCAAATTATTGATTTTCGCCGCGCTTAATGGTCGCTCCACCGATGCACATTCAATACAATAAATTTGCGCGCCCGATGTCCCCATTATATAATTTATATCAGCCGCCAGTTGGCGATATGTCATTTGTTGACGCAGCGAGACTTGACCAAATAAATCGCCCGACATTTGCGGTTTTGCCTTTGCTTGTCCGGCAAGTCCGGCAAATAATGCGGCAAATTCATCCATTGGCGGCTCATAATATCTGGCATAAAAATCACCAGAAATTTTTGCGCGCTTTGCCGCCTCGGCCAATGCATTATCCAAATTGCCATATTGATCGACCAATTTTAATTGACGCGCCGTGCCTCCCGCCCAGATGCGCCCTTGCGCAATTGAATCAACTTGCGCCACGCTCATTTTACGTGATGTGGCTACACGTTGTAAGAAATCTCCATATCCTTTTTCAATGACCGATTGGGCAACACGGTCAAATTCTTCGTTAATTCCGCCCATCACATCGGGCTGTCCAGACAGCGGCGTGGTGGTGACACCGTCCGAATTAACGCCAATTTTGGCCAATGCTTTGCTGCCATCGGGTATCATCCCGAAAATACCAATTGAACCGGTAATGGTCGATATATCGGCGAAAATATAATCCGCAGGTGTCGAAATCCAATAACCGCCACTGGCCGCCAAATTGGACATGGAAACAATAATTGGCAACTTCTTTGCCTTTGCCTCCATTAAGGCAAGCCTGATTTTTTCAGATGCCGTGACCGACCCACCTGGCGAATCCACGCGCAAGACAATTGCCTTTACATCTTCATCACCAATGGCATCATAAATTAACTGGCTTATCGTATCGCCAGCCGCCGTTCCCGGACCGCCCTCTCCATCAACAATTTCACCAGCAACAGTAATGACGGCAATCGCCTCGCCTTCTTCCGCCATGGGGTTGGCGGCCAATAATGTCGCGGCATCGGTGCTGTTATAATCACCCAATTTTTCTTCATCATCCGCGCCAACCTTCTGGACAAGATATTTGTTGAAACTCATCCGATCGCCCAATTTATCCACCAATTTCAAATTGATGGCTAATTTGCCCATATCGCCCTTTGCCGCCTCTATCGCATCGGCGGGGGTGGTGAACAGCGATGCAATTTGCGCCTGTGGCCGTGCCTTGGCCACATCATCTTTCCACTTTGTCCAGATTTCTTCTAAAACTGCCTTGGTCGCGGCGGCAGATTCCTCTGATTGTTTGTTCAACATATATGGCTCAACCGCGCTTTTATATGTGCCGACACGGTAAATTTTGGCTTCTACGCCCAATTTATCGATTAAATCCTTATAATATAATCTTGTCCGTCCTGGCCCAACGGGCATGACCCCGCCCAATGGATCAACCCAAATTTCGTCACTATGCGCCGCCAAATAATAGCTATCGTCGCTATATGCGGTGGCAAAGCTATATATTTTTTTGCCTGCTTTTCTTGTTTTCATCATTTCGCCGGCAATATCGGACAAATTTGCCTTACCCCCGCCAAAAAATTTATCCATGTCCAGCACCACGGCCTTTATCTGTTCATCCTTTGCCGCAATTTGCAAGGAACGAATGACATCACGCGCCTCTATCTCTGCAATATCGGAAGACGAACCGGAAATCGCAGCAAAGGGATCAACCTGTGCTTTTTGTTCAACAATCACCCCGTCCAAGCTGATGGTCAGTGCACCATCCTTTACCTTTGCGGGATTGGGCGCAGCAGAAAGCGCCGCATATAAAAGCCCGAAAAATAGCAACATGAAAATAAGGACCATTAAATCCTTAAACGCCACCAAGATTTTCCAAGCATTTTTGACAAAAGCCACAGATATTTCCCCATATATAACATTAAATTATGCCTATTTATCACAGACATAAAATTAGATTATCTTATATGCATGATTTTAAAGCAAATATAAAATTGGCTTCGACCAATGGCGATTATGACCGACAAGAAGCATTACAGACTATAATGAAATTGGGCGTTAAATATCTTATATGCAGCATTGAAAAAGGGCCCATAGCAAAGCCATGAGCCCCTAAACATGGGTCAACGATCGAAAAGACCGCTGCCGGAGGTGATGTCAAAAAATATTTCCATCTTTTACAGATGGTAAATGATTATAGACCTGCCCTCCGAACGGGATTCCGACCCTTTAATGAACCATGAGACATCGGACCACCTCCTTTCGATTGTTGATAAGAATAATTTTGCATAGGTTTTACCTCCTACGATTAAGAGGATGAATCAAAGCCCCAAAAGATACAAGTAAAAAATCGAAATATTTTCGCAAAATGGAAAATGCCGCCCCAATATTATTATCGGCAATCCTCAACCACGCGCGCCAATTCCGGCCATGCAGGAATGGCCACCGGCTTTACATTGGTCAATTCCACCGCAAAGCGGCCGCGCGAATAAATTAACGCGTCCAATATTTGATCATTTTGGTTGATGACAGCGGCCACATATGTATTTTCACCGCCCACGGGCAATGCGTCAAATTGCTTTAACCCCTGACTGGCCCGCAATGTCATTTTCATCCCCGCCTGCCCCAATTGAGCGCCCGATATTTGCCGCGAAAAATATAATTTACGCATTTGTTGGTCGCATCGCAGCGTCACCAGCGCATCATCATTTGGCACGCCAAATAGGGCAATAGAGCCGCGCGCATCATTGCGATATACCCAATTGCCCGATGAAATGGGCCAATCTGTCCATTCGCCCTTTGGCCAATCTGCGCGATTCTCCAACGGTGCAGGCGGCGGCGCTTTTATCTCCTGCGATTTTGTGGGCGGCGCAGGCTCTGGCGCCGGAGCATTTGGCACACATGCCCCCGCCATAAGGGAAAGTGATAAAGCGATAAGATGATATTTATTAAGCATGGCTTTGCTTATGCCCAATAAATTTACTAAAGGCCATATCTATATGGCGAAAAATAAAATCAGAATTGACCAATATCTTGTCGAACTTGGCCTAGCGGACAGCAGGACCCGCGCCCAATCGCTTATCATGGCGGGAAAGGTGATGGTCGGCGAACAAAAAATCACCAAGGCGGGGCAACAAATTGCCGATGATGCCGATGTGCGTTTATTGGGGCAGGATCATCCATGGGTATCGCGTGGCGGGTTGAAATTGGATCATGCCATGCGGCATTTTGACCTGTCTGCACAGGATAAGGTGGCGATTGATGTGGGCAGCTCCACCGGCGGCTTTACCGATGTTTTATTACATTATGGTGCGCGCAAAATTTTCGCGGTGGACAGCGGCACCAACCAATTGGCGTGGAAAATACGCGAAGACCCGCGCGTCATGGTGCATGAACAAACCAGCGCGCGGATTTTAACCACCGCCCATATTGATGAACCTGTCGATATGATTGTTTGCGATGCCAGTTTTATCAGCCTGTCCAAAGTATTGGAACGCCCCATCAGCTTTGCCAAAAATGATGCACAGTTAATCGCGTTAATCAAACCCCAATTTGAGGCACAGCGCCATGAGATTGGCAAGGGCGGCGTGGTGCGCGATGCCGCCATTCATCAAAGAGTATGCGGCGAGGTCGCCAATTGGCTCACCGCATCCAATTGGCATATTATGGGTATTGTCGAAAGCCCAATTACCGGACCAAAGGGCAATATTGAATTTTTAATCTA
Source organism: Sphingorhabdus lutea (assembly GCF_001889025.1). Classification (GTDB taxonomy): domain Bacteria; phylum Pseudomonadota; class Alphaproteobacteria; order Sphingomonadales; family Sphingomonadaceae; genus Sphingorhabdus_B; species Sphingorhabdus_B lutea. The sequence goes on from NZ_CP018154.1 coordinate 2,281,898, forward strand.
CGCGGTAAAGCGATCATAAATTTCAAATAATGCACCATAATGCCGTCCTTCATATAATAGGCGTAAATTAAGCAAAACGGCCTATCACGCCTTATACATGCCATCTAATAATGATTGATAGCGATCACGAATGACATGCCGGCGGATTTTCATAGACGGCGTTTGTTCTTTATTTTCAATGGAAAATGGTTCTTCGGTAAATTCAAACCTGCGCACTTTTTCAGTGACCGATAAATCGACATTCACCCGGTCCACCGCTGCGCGGATGGCAGCGCGAAATTCCGGATTGCATTGCAATTGATTAAAATCATATTTTTTGCCCTGCGCCCTTGCCCATTCCAATGCCCATTCCGGATCAGGCACAATCAACCCGACAATATAGGGGCGTTTGTCGCCATGCACCATTGCCTGCATGATTTCCGGTTGCAGAGTCAACATGCCCTCCACCTTTTGCGGGGCGACATTATCACCCTTATCATTGACTATTAAATCCTTTTTCCGGTCGGTAATCACAATGCGCCCTGCACCATCAATATGGCCAATATCTCCAGTGTGCAGCCACCCGTCCTTTAACACACGGTCGGTTTCGGCTTGATTACGCCAATATCCATGCATCACCAATTCGCCGCGCACCAAAATTTCACCATCATCGGCGATGATAACTTCGGTATCGGCCAATGGCGGGCCGACAGTGTCCATTTTAATGCCTGCACGGGGGCGATTGCAACTTATCACCGGCCCAGCCTCTGTCTGGCCATATCCTTGTAATAAAGTTAAACCAAGCGAGTCAAAAAACACCCCAATATCGGGGTTTAATGGCGCACCGCCAGATACCATCGCCTTCATCCGACCACCAAATTTGGCACGGATTTTCGGTTTTATCGTCCGGCTCAACAATAATTTCATCGGCAGATCACGGAAACGTTTTTTTCCATCATATTCGCGCTCCCCAATATTAAGCGCACGGCTTAACAAGCCATTGGCCAGCTTGCCCTGTTTTTCCACCGTTTTAATCATCCGTTGGCGCAATACCTCAAATAATCGGGGTACAACAACCATGATTGTCGGGCGAGTTTCCTCAATATTGGCGGCTAATTTCTCCAACCCCTCAGCATAATAAATTTGTGCGCCCACGCTAGTGGGTAAAAACTGCCCGCCACTATGCTCATATGCATGGCTAAGTGGTAGGAAGGATAAAAATACCTCATCCCCCAGACCAAAATCCTCATCCAATATTAACGCCGCCCCGCGCGCATTATGCAATATTGAACCATGATGTTGCATCACCCCGCGCGGCGCACCGCCCGTGCCGCTGGTATAAATGATACATGCGGTGTCATCGCGGCCAATGGATTGAATATCCGCCCTTATTTTCACCACATCATCATCGCTGCCCACAGCCAAATCGGACCAGTCCAAAAATTTAACCGATCCCCTTTGCGCAGATTTATAGGGTTCGATTGCGATAACAAATTCGGTATCATTGCCATGCAATGCCGCAGGTAATATAGTGGAAATTAACTTATTGGTTGAAATAATGATGGCGCGGGCGCCGCTATTTTCAATAATATGTTGGTGGTCGCGCTGTGTATTGGTGACATAGGTTGGCACGGTAATGCACCCCGCCGCCATAATGCCCAAATCCGAAATGCACCATTCGGGCCGGTTTTCCGAAACCAACATGACCCGATCGCCCTTTTTCAGGCCCATTTTACGAAGATTTCTGGCAAGGCCAGACACCATTTGCGCGGCCTGTCGCCATGAAATGGATTGCCACTCATTTGATTTTTTATCAAAATTATTCTTTGCCCATAAAAATGGGGCATCGCCCTTACGTTCTGCACGGTCAAAAAACATTTCCAATACATTTGGAAATTTATTCAAATTTTGAATATCCAATTTTATTTTCCTCCATAAAATGACGCATTATTTTTATTATTTGCGCCACCATCTGCCCTTTTGGGCATAAATAAATATTCATATGCACATATTGCATCATTATGTGATGCTAATGCGAACCGATGGATAAGTTAAGCGGTTTATTCAATCAAAGCATAGATAATTAGGCACGCCGTTTAATATACGCTGGGCGGCGGCGGTGTATCTGCTTCCTGCCCCGTGACCGCAATAATATTGCCCTTTTCATCGGAAATAATCGCTGTGCCTTCGCTGCGTGGGTCGGCCGCGCCGGTCCATCCCTTATCGGTCCACTCAGCTCCATTTACCTTTGACCCTAAATCGCTGGCCTGCACAGCCTTGCCAAATGCGGCCAATTCATCCGCCATCGCGGATAAAAATGTATCTTCTTCGACCTGCACAACATCGCCTGACCAATAAATATTGGGCAATGCAATCGCCTCTTGCAAGGGCAGACCAAAATCCAAAACGCCGATTAAACTTTTGGTGACATGCATGATGATGCGCTTGCCGCCTGCTGAACCCAATGCCAAAATTGCCTTGCCATTTTTGTCAAAAACAATGGTCGGTGACATGGAAGAAAGCGGCTGTTTTCCTGCCTCCACACGGTTGGCAACAGGTGCGCCTTCTTTTTCAGGGGCAAAGGTAAAATCCGTCAATTCATTATTTAAGAAAAAACCAGATGCCGTCATTTGGCTGCCAAAAATACCCTCTATGGTGGATGTCATGCTGGCCACATTGCCATTTTTATCCACCGCAACAAAATGGGTTGTTCCGGCAACTTCCGAAGAAATGGCGGCGGTGCGCGGCGGTGCGCCCTTTGGCGTGCCTGCGGGATAATCGGCCCTGCTTTTTTCTGGATCAATCATCGCGCTACGCTCAGCCAAATATTGCTTATCCAATAATCCCTTAATCGGCACATCAACCATGGCAGGGTCGGCCAAATATTTCTCTCTATCGGCATAGGCAAGGCGCATAGCCTCATGAATAATATGCCATGATTGAGGGTTATCCTTGCCCAATTTGCCCATATCAAAACGCTCTATACTACCCAAAATTTGCAGCACAGTTGACGCGCCGGATGATGGCGGCCCCATGCCGCAAATGACATAAACCCGATATTGTGAACATATCGCATCCTGCTCTTTTGCCTTATAATTGGCCAAATCGCTCATCGTCATATCGGCAGGGTTAACGGGCGCATTTTGCACCTTGTCCACAATGGACGAAGCGATGCTACCTTGGTAAAAACTATCCGCGCCTTCCTTGGCCATTAAACGCAATGTCGCGGCCATTTCTGGATTTTTAATAATAGACCCAACGGGCGCTGGTTTTCCATCCACATAATAAATTTTTTGCGTTTCGGGAAAATCGACCCAAAATCGCTCCACTGCTAATAATCTAGAATTTAAGGTCGCATTCACCTCAAAACCGTCCTCAGCCAATTTTATGGCGGGTGCAAATAATGTAGCCCATGGCAATTTACCCCATTTTTGATGCGTCATTTCCATTAAGCGCATATTGCCCGGCACACCGACCGACTTGCCGCCCGGCACGGCCCGATAAAATGATAATGCTTTGCCATCAGCATCCAGAAATCTGTTGCTATTTGCTGCGGCGGGTGCGGTTTCGCGGCCATTTATGCTGCTAATCTGGCCATTTTCACTATTTTGATATAGCAAAAATCCGCCGCCGCCTATGCCACTGGATTGCGGTTCAACTACGCTAAGGGCAAGCATCATCGCCATGGCTGCATCGGCCGCGCTGCCGCCCTGACGCAAAATTTCCATTCCCGCCTCACTTACGCGCGGATCGGCGGAACTTGCCACCATATTGCCAATATTAACCGCATTTTCATCTGCCGTTTTTTCGGCGGTAGAGGCGGCGGTATTATGCGCAATATTTGGCCCAGCCGATGCGTTTATTGCCGAGGCAGCACAGGCCGTTTGCGCCAAAAATGCCGCGCATAATCCGGTTTTAATAAAGCCTTTTAACATTGCGTTCCCCAATATAAATTTAAATATATTATGTGGCTAAATCCTAAACCCGCAAAGGGGCTGCTGGCAAGCGATACTATTTCTATGTGATAATCTATGTGATAATCTATGTGATAATTTTGCGGTCAAATGCCCACATGATGCGCCAATATAATTTTAGGCATCTGTGCCAATAATTTGCGATAAATGGTCCATTTGATGCGCGTCCATATATGCCAATAAATCATCGGCAATTTTTTTGGCCAGATATGGGCCATGGAAAACCAACGCGCTGTAAATTTGAACCAAAGATGCGCCCGCGCGCATCCGGTCAATCACATCCTGTGCATTTTCAATGCCGCCCACCCCGATTAAGGGGATACCCCCCTGCGACAGCGCGTAAAAATCGCGCAGCCTTTGCAGGGCCAATTGCTTTAACGGCGCACCGGAAAGCCCGCCCGCCTCTCCAGAATATTTGGATGATAAATTGGGCCGTGAAATGGTGGTGTTGGAAATGATAAGCGCATCGACATGATGCGCCAATGCGGCATTATAAATATCCTGTATATCTTCGGCCATTAAATCAGGCGCAATTTTCAAAAATATCGGGCATTTTTTGCCATTTTCTTCTGCGGATTGACGCGCCTGATGCACCGCCGCCAATAATATATTTAATTGCTCGCTACCCTGTAAATCGCGCAATCCCGGCGTGTTAGGGGAGCTGATATTCACGGTAAGATAATCGGCATAGGGCGCCATAATCTGCACCCCTTGAACATAATCATTGACGCGGTCGCCGCTATCCTTATTCGCGCCAATATTTATCCCCAATGGCGCAGAAAGGCCATTTTGGCGCGCTCTTTTAACACGCTCCAAAACCTTTACATGGCCATCATTGTTAAAACCCATGCGGTTGATAACCGCTCGGTCCTGGGTCAATCTGAACAAACGCGGCTTATCATTTCCCAATTGTGCAAAGGGCGTGACCGTGCCAATTTCAACATAGCCAAAGCCCATGGCCATTATTTCGCGCGGCACTTCGGCATTTTTGTCAAATCCGGGGGCAAGACCAATGGGCGTGGGAAAGTTTATGCCGCATATATTTTGAGATAAACGACTATCCTTGAATGGCTTATTCACAATGGGGCTTAATTTAAGCGCAGAAATGGCCAGCCTATGTGCTTTTTCGGCATCAAGTGCGAAAATAAATTTAGTTGCGAGATTATACAGCATATTAATAGCAAAATGTCGTTTCTATCCAATATTTTTGGAATTTTCTACCATATCTAACCGCTTGCGACCCAAAGGGCTAAACCGTTTTACGGCACATGTCCTTTTCCTTATCACGGCCTGCCATTCATTTGGACAGGCCGTTTTTTTGTCGGTTTTTTTAAGAAAAAGGGCCAAACCATTGGTTCAGCCCCCTTAAACTTTATGCCAAAGTGATATTGTTGATAATACCGGGATTTTTTGGTGGCTCACCCTTTGGTAAGGCATCAACATTTTCCATACCTTCAATCACTTCGCCCCATGCGGTATATTGGCGATCAAGGAAGGATGCATCATCAAAACAGATGAAAAATTGGCTGTTCGCGCTGTTCGGGTCCATGGCACGCGCCATTGAACATACGCCGCGCTGGTGCGACAAATCGTTAAATTCTTGGGTCAAATTTGGTTTTTTCGATCCGCCCATGCCTGTGCCATCGGGGCAACCGCCCTGCGCCATAAATCCGTCAATAACGCGGTGAAACTTCACCCCGTCATAAAATCCTTCCTGCGCCAATTCGGTGATACGCGCAACATGGCCAGGGGCCAAATCTGGACGCAATTTAATTTTTACATCGCCGCTTGATGTGTGAAGTGTCAATGTTTCAAATGCCACAATTTTTCCAATCTAATATTATTACATTTATGTGAATTTATAAAATTACCTGCCTTCTCTAATCAAATATAACTGCGTTGCAAATGCCTTAGACAGAAATTTTTGCCTAAATTGCTTTAATATTATCTCTAAGCTGTTAAATGTGCCAGCTAGAGCGACGATTAACATAGATGATTTATAGAAAAAGGGGGCCAGATGACAGATAATATTCAATCTAATAATCATGGCTTTACCCCTGACGAGGCCGAAACCTTACCCGTAATTGAGGTGTTGGATGAGGATAACCGCCTGCGTTCACAATATGTGGATCAGGTGCATGACTGCCTTGATGAAGATGATAATGAACAAATTTATCGCTTGGTTCAACCACTGCACACTGCCGATATTGCCGATTTATTTGAATTAACCCCGCGCGATGATCGCGGCAAATTGGCGCTTGCCCTTGGCGATTTGATGAGCGCGGATGTGCTTGCCGAAATCAATGATTATGTGCGCGAAGATATTATTGACGCCCTGCCCGCTGGACAGGTGGCCGACCTTGCCGCGCAATTGGAAACCGACGATGCGGTTGCGATTATTGAAGATTTGGAAGAGGATGAACAGCGTGCGGTTTTGGACATTTTGGGTCCTGAAGACCGCGCCGCAATTGAAAATGCCCTTTCCTATCCCGAAGAATCGGCGGGCCGGATTATGCAACGCGATTTGGTCGCCGCACCGGAAACCATGACCGTAGGGCAATTGATTGATTATTTGCGTGTGCGTAGTGATTTAACCACCGAATTTTGGGAAGTTTTCATTGTTGACCCGCATTATAAACCCATTGGCACATGCCAATTAAGCTGGATTTTGCGCACGCCGCGCTCCATCCCGCTTGGCGATGTGATGAAACGCGATCAAAGCTTAATTCCTGTTGATTTGGATCAAGAAGAAGTCGCACTGCGTTTCCAAAAATATTCGTTAATTTCCGCGGCTGTGGTGGATGATGAAGGCCGATTGGTCGGCGTGATTACCGCCGATGATATTGCGCATATTATTTCCGAAGAGGCGGGCGAGGATATTTTGCGCCTGTCGGGTGCAGGCGAAGGCGATATTAACGAACCGATTATCGATAGTTATAAGGCGCGGGTTCGCTGGCTGGTTGCTAATTTGGGCACGGCGATGATCGCGTCATTCATTATTGCGCAATTTGGCGCGGCAATATCCTCTATGGTTGCGCTTGCCGTTTTAATGCCCATTGTGGCATCCATTGGCGGCAATGCGGGAACGCAGACATTGGCCGTAACAGTGCGCGCATTGGCCACCAATCAATTGACCCAATCCAACACCATATGGGCCATAAAAAGGGAGCTTTATGTCGCCCTGTCAATGGGGGTTAGCATTGCGATTATCGCGGGTTTGGGTGCGGGTTATTTTTTCACCAATCCGATTTTGGGCGCGGTGATAGCAGCGGCGATTTTATGTAATATTGTCATTGCGGGCATGTCGGGGGTGATTATTCCGGTTATTTTAGACCGATTGGATCAGGACCCTGCAGTTTCCAGCTCTATCTTTGTGACCATGATTACCGATTCAATGGGTTTTTTATTATTTCTTGGCCTTGCCGTGGCAAGCAATATTGTGTGAATAAATTGACCCAATTTCAGAATAATTTCCAGTTTCAATATAATTTATCATCATAATATGCCCGTTCATTTAACCAAAATTGCATTTCGCAGCGAAAGCCCGGCTACATTAAAAACATGGTTGGAAAGCCATGCCGCCAACAATGGCGGCGCGGGTGAGGCATTATTAACAACCCGATATATGCCCAAAAGAGCAGATGAAATGCATGGGGCATCGCTTTATTGGATACATAGCGGTTTAATCGTCGGGCGCAGCCCCATTATCGGGTTTCAAGAAAATGGCGCAGGGCGATATTGGATAAGGTTAAAGCCAAGATTGATTTTGGTCGAGCCACAGGCAAAGCGCGCGCATCAGGGATGGCGATATTTGGAAGATGATGCCGCGCCAAATGATTTGGCAAATGATGATGGCGAGATAATCGACAATGAACCCATGCCACCAAAATTGATGCAACAGCTTTTAAAAATGGGCTTAATTTAGGATATTGTGCCTTTTGCATTGAATAATTGCAAATGGCCCGCTTTTATTGCTATTGTCCCATAATTACTGCACAATGATTTCGGGGGAGAGGGCCATGGGCGGTCAAGAAAAACATAAAATGCGGCCATTTTTTAAGCCGTTTTTGGCAGCTGCCTTTATGGGCTCTATCTTATTATTACATGGTTGTGGCAAAAATGATGATGATAAAACGCCCATAGCTAAAAATATAATCGTCGATAGCGAATATCTTAAAACGGGCGGGGATGGCACCAATTGGGCGATGACCGGCTTTTCCTATGACGAACAAAGATATAGCCCTTTAGACCAAATAAATGACAAAAATGTCAAACAATTGGGCATTGCATGGTTTGCTGACCTGCCCGATGCGCGGGGGCAAGAGGCCACCCCCGTCATTGTAAATGGCAGATTATATGTCACCACAGCATGGTCCAAATTATTTGCTTATGATGCAAAAACGGGCAAAGAGCTGTGGAATTTTGACCCCAAAGTTCCCAAAGAAACGGGGGCAAAGGCATGTTGCGATGTGGTTAATCGCGGCGTGGCATATTTTAACGGCAAATTATATTTGGGCACATTGGATGGCCGTTTAATCGCCATTGATGCCGCCACCGGCGTTCAATTATGGAGCGTGGCGACATTGGACCCATTATCCAATGGCACAATTACCGGTGTGCCGCGCGTTGTTAAAAATATGGTCATCATTGGCAATGGCGGGGCAGAATTTGGCACACGCGGCTATGTTACCGCCTATGACATAAATACCGGACGGCAGCTTTGGCGTTTTTACACCGTGCCCAATCCAAAGGGAGAGCCAGACGGCGAGATAAGCGATTCCATTTTGAAAACCGCGATAAATAGTTGGAGTAAAGAGGGCGGCAATTGGCGGCAAAGCGGTGGCGGCGGCACCGTGTGGGACGCAATTGTTTATGATCATGAATTGGACCAGCTTTATATTGGTGTGGGCAATGGCAGCCCGTGGAATCATGGCATAAGGTCCAATGGAGAAGGTGATAATTTATTTCTATCCTCCATCGTCGCATTACGGCCCGATACTGGCGAATATATTTGGCATTATCAAGAAACGCCGGGCGAAACATGGGATTTCACCGCGACCCAGCCCATTATATTGGCCGATAAAAAGGCCGAAGATGGCAGCATAACCAAGGTTTTATATCATGCGCCGAAAAACGGATTTTTCTTTACCCTTAACCGTAAAAATGGCCAATTATTGGGCGCAGAACCATTTATTAAGGGGATAAATTGGGCCAGCGGATATGATATGAAAACGGGCCGCCCGATTGAAAATCCCAAGGCACGTTTTTACAAAACGGGCGAAATGTTCATGTCCATTCCATCGGCGCTTGGCGCACATAATTGGCACCCGATGAGTTATAATCCCAATACTGGCATGGTATATATTCCCGCGCAAATCGTTCCTGCGGCATATTTACCCCCCGCAAATGCGGATCAGGCCGCATCAAAGCCAAAGGGATTTAATTTAGGCATCAATAGCGCAGGATTTGATTTCCCCGATGATGTTAATATCGTCAAGGCAGCAAAGGCAGCTGCAACCGGCCAATTGGTGGCATTTGATACCAAGGCAAATAAGGTCGCATGGACGGTGGATTATCCCGCGCCATGGAATGGTGGCACGATGACGACCGCCGGCAATTTGGTTTTCCAAGGCACATCGACCGGCGAATTTAACGCATATAGCGCGGATAAGGGCACATTATTATGGAGCTTTCCCGTACAATCGGGCGTCCTTGCCGGGGCCGCCACCTATATGGTTGATGGGGAGCAATATATTGCATTTTTAACGGGCAAGGGTGGTGCATTCCCCTTGGTCGCGGGATATGGCGGCGGGGCCAGCATGGCTGTTCCCAATATTGCGCGTTTGGTGGTCATGAAAATTGGCGGAACGACAAAATTCCCTGCCCTGCCAGCGGTCAGCGAGCATGTGTGGAATCCACCTGCCCAAGAAGGCAAGGCGGCAGACATCGCCGCCGGGCAAGCACATTTCCAACGTTACTGCATGACATGTCATGGTTCGGGCGCGGTGGGTAATGCGGTGCTTCCCGACCTTCGTAAATCGGGCACTTTGGCCGATGCCGAGACATGGAAAAGCATTATCATTGATGGCATGTTGGCGCAAAATGGCATGGTCAGTTTTGCCAATGTCCTATCGCCTGCACAGGCTGACCAAATACGGCAATATGTGATTAGCCGCGCGCATTATGCACAAAAAAATGAGGCAGAAATTACCAAGTCGGATAAGGCCGTAAAAGCAAAAAATACGGCAAAATAATAAATAGGATAATAAACAAGCTGATTATTCAAAAATTTTCCAGCATTGGTAAAAATGTAATTTTAGGCGGGACAGGAATGGATATTATTCTTCCATTTATGTGCCGCCTAAAAATTGGGCATATGATTAAATTTTAAGCATATCGCCATCGCCCTATTTCCTTATATTATCGTCAACGCGCCCATATGGGTAAGATTCCAAATTGGCACGCTTAATGCATTATTAGTCATATGATATGAATAAACCGGCGATATTGTCCAATATATGGGCAAAGCCATTATTCAAAATATCGGGACATAAATTTTATCGGGGATCATGACGGTATGAAAAAAATTGAAGCAATCATTAAACCTTTCAAACTGGACGAAGTGAAAGAGGCCTTACATGAAGTGGGCGTGTCCGGTATCACCGTGACCGAGGCAAAGGGTTTTGGCCGTCAAAAAGGTCATACCGAATTATATCGCGGCGCTGAATATGTTGTCGATTTCCTGCCCAAAGTGAAATTGGAAGTCGTGGTCGAAGACGCACTTGCCGATCGTGTGGTTGAGGCAATTGCCGCTGCCGCCCAAACAGGACGCATTGGCGATGGCAAAATTTTTGTCATTCCAGTTGAAACCGCGCTGCGTATTCGCACCGGCGAACGTGACGGCGACGCAGTTTAATCCTGCATCACTGCATAATGCGCCTTTGAATATAAAGGCTGCATTATGACGCGCAAATAAACGCATAAAATTCGAAAAACCAAAATTACCATAGTGTAAAAAATATTATCATTAATGTGAAAATTAAGAGGACGGCATAAGCCGCCCCAATAGTCGGAAGGAAATATAATGACCAAGAAGCCTGCAGATATCCTTAAAATGATTAAGGATGAAGAAATTGATTGGGTGGACGTGCGCTTCACCGATCCACGTGGTAAATGGCAACATTTGACCATGTGCGCCAGCGCCATTGACGAAGATGCGTTGGAAGATGGTTTGATGTTTGACGGTTCGTCCATCGCAGGTTGGAAAGCCATTAACGAATCCGACATGATTTTGAAACCCGATTTGGATGCAGTATATATGGATCCATTTTCCGCCACCCCAATGATGATTTTGGTGTGCGATATTTTGGAACCATCCACCGGTGATTTATATTCGCGTGACCCACGTTCCACCGCGAAACGCGCCGAGGCATTTTTGAAAACAACCGGCATTGGCGATACAATTTATGTTGGACCAGAAGCCGAATTTTTCATGTTTGACGATGTCCGTTTCGAAGATGGCTATAATGGTTCAGGCTTTAAAATTGACGATATTGAATTGCCAACCAATACGGGCCGTGTTTATGAAACCGGCAATATGGGCCATCGTCCCCGTGCAAAGGGCGGATATTTCCCCGTTGCGCCCGTGGACAGCGCGGTTGACATTCGCGGCGAAATGGTTGCCACCATGTTGGAAATGGGCCTTCCCTGTGACAAACATCACCATGAAGTTGCCGCAGCCCAGCATGAGCTTGGCCTAACCTTTGGCACATTGGTGGAAACCGCCGACCGGATGCAGGTTTATAAATATGTGGTGCATCAAGTGGCCCATGCATATGGCAAAACCGCCACTTTCATGCCAAAACCCATTAAAGAAGATAATGGTTCGGGCATGCACACCCACATGTCCATTTGGGCCGATGGTAAGCCAAAATTTGCGGGCAATGAATATGCCGGCCTGTCCGAGGCATGCCTATATTTCATTGGCGGCGTGATTAAGCACGCAAAGGCGCTGAACGCCTTTACCAATCCCACAACCAACAGCTATAAACGTCTTGTCCCTGGCTATGAAGCACCTGTGCTTCTTGCCTATTCAAGCCGTAACCGCTCAGCATCTTGCCGTATTCCATATGGTACGGGTGATAAGGCGAAACGCGTTGAATTCCGTTTCCCTGATGCGATGGCCAACCCCTATCTTTGCTATTCTGCATTGTTGATGGCTGGCCTTGATGGGATTAAAAATAAAATCCACCCTGGCGATGCCATGGACAAAAACCTATATGATTTGCCCCCTGCAGAGTTGGAGCAAGTGCCAACCGTATGCGGCAGCCTGCGTGAAGCATTGGATGCCTTGCAAGCGGATCATGAATTCCTATGCGTGGGTGATGTGTTTACCAAGGACCAAATCGACGCCTATAGCGAATTATTGTGGGAAGATGTGGCGCGTTGGGAAACCACCCCAAGCCCAGTTGAATTTGACATGTATTATAGCAGCTAATTGCTTTAGCAGCTTAGCAAAAATAAAGGGGCGTCTGGAGCAATTCAGACGTCCTTTTTTATGGGGCGGAAATGATAATATACAAGCTACCCCTTGCAATCATGCGGTCGTCATGGTCAATTAAACGCCACGATAATATTCCCTTTGGAGACGCCGTCATGAAATCTGCTTTTGCTTTATCATTATATGCATCAATTTGTGCGGCGGCATTGGCTTCACCTGCGCCATTATTGGCCCGTGAAGCCGCGCAACAAAGTCACGGCGCAGCACAAAAAAATGCTGTTAACGATACAGAAAAGGCCTGCCCCGATTTATTAAAGGCAAAGGTTGAAAAATTGGTCAGTTTTGGCACGCGCCATACCCTATCCAGTGCGGATCATCCCACGCGCGGCATTGGCGCGGCGCGGCGTTGGGGCGCGGGTGAATTTGCCAAAATTGCCGCCAATTGCGGGGGATGCATGACGGTGGACAATGTGGAGCGCGTGATGAGCGGCAACCGCGTGCCCAATGGGGTGAATATCGTCAATGTCCTTGGCATCCAAATGGGCAGCGACGGGTGGGACCATGTCATCATTATATCAGGCCATATTGACAGCAGGGTCAGCGATGTGATGGACGCGGACAGCGACGCGCCGGGCGCAAATGATGATGGGTCGGGCACGGCGCTGGTCATGGAGGCAGCGCGGATAATGAGCCAGCATAAATATCGCGCCACCATCATCTATGCCCTGTTGTCGGGGGAGGAACAGGGTTTATTTGGCGGGCGTTTAATCGCCGAAACCGCAAAGGAACGCGGATGGAACATTTCCGCCATGTTGAACAATGATATTGTCGGCGGCACTTTGGGCACGGATGGGCGCGTGGTGGATAATCGCGTTCGGGTATTTAGCGAGGGGATTCGCGCATCGGAGGATTTGGAACAGCAAATGGCGCGAAGGAATAGCGGGGGGGAAGATGATGGCCCATCGCGTGCGTTGATGCGCGCGGCGCAGCATGTTGGTGCAAAAAAAGATGATATTGGGCTGGAGGTATTTGGCGTGCGGCGACCCGACCGTTTCAGCCGTGGCGGCGATCATTTACCCGCGCTGGAGCTTGGCTATCCTGCGATAAGATTTACCGTGGGTGTGGAAAATTATCATCATCAACATCAGGATTTACGCACCGAAAATGGTATAGAATATGGCGACACGGTGGATAAAATGGATTTTGACTATCTGGCCAAGGTGACCGATTTGAACATTGCCTTGGCACAGGATTTGGCCAATGCGCCGCCCGCGCCCACATCCGCCATTTTATCCGGCGCGGTATCGTCCGACACCGATGTAAAATGGAGCGCGGTCGAAAATGCACATGGTTATAAAATTTATTACCGCCGATCGGACAGCCCCGAATGGCAGGGATCGGAAATTGCCCCCGCCGACGCGACCAGCATTAAATTGACCGGCATGATTGTCGATGATCATTTTTTTGCGGTGGCCGCCCTTGGCCCAAATGGGGAGGAAAGCATCGCCACATTTGCCGGATTACCGCCCAGAAATAATAAATAACTTTTTAATAATATAGGCTGATGCAAAAAAAGACGGCCCTGTAACAACAGAGCCGTCTTAATATTGCTGCGGTGTTAATTATTTAAGCAACCTGCATATCAACTTCTTCGTCGGTGGCCATGTCGCGCAGAACATATCCGCGCCCCCATACGGTTTCGATATAATTTTCGCCGCCACATGCCAGCACCAATTTTTTGCGTAATTTACAAATAAACACGTCAATAATTTTCAATTCTGGTTCGTCCATTCCGCCATAAAGATGGTTTAGGAACATTTCCTTGGTCAATGTTGTCCCCTTACGCAAAGAAAGCAATTCCAACATCGCATATTCTTTGCCGGTCAAGTGAACGCGTGCGCCGTCAACCTCAACCGTTTTGGCGTCCAAATTAACCGATAATTTGCCCGTGCGGATAACCGATTGAGAATGCCCCTTGGAACGACGAACAACCGCGTGGATGCGGGCGACCAATTCTTCGCGGTGGAAAGGTTTGGTCACATAATCATCAGCGCCAAAACCAAAAGATCGGACCTTGCTGTCCATCTCACTTATCCCCGAAAGGATTAAAACAGGCGTTTGTACCTTGGCAACACGTAATTTTTTCAGGACGTCATATCCGTGCATATCGGGCAAATTAAGGTCAAGTAAGATGATGTCATAATCATATAATTTACCTAAATCGAGGCCTTCTTCGCCCAAATCTGTATTGTAAACATTAAACCCTTCGGTCGACAGCATCATTTCAATTGCTTTTGCGGTCGTCGGTTCGTCTTCAATTAGCAGCACGCGCATTTGGCAGCCCCTTTTCCCAAAAAAATTTACATCCCCCAAAAATCAAAAATGCGTTTTATCTGCACATTTCGAAATTTGGATTTAATTAACCATAAAATATATGAAGTGAAAAGGTTAATTTCTGGTTAACCCATAAAAATCGGCGAGTCGCGGCGGATATATTTTTTGATTTAATGATTCATTTTGGGGGCTTAACGCCATATTTGCGCATAATATGGTTAATAAAATAATATTTTGGGGCCATATTATTTTACATGAATTGACATGATATGGCGCAATTTTATTATAAAATTTATCAAATTTGCCCCCTATCTTGCGATAAAATATTAACTATCATCTTAATCATGGCCCCAAATAAAATCGAAAATTTGAAAAATGACATTAAACAATGTGATATTTGCAAGGAAGCATTGTCGGCTGGGCCGCGCCCCATTGTGCAATTTAGCGCAAAATCCAAAATATTGATTATTGGCCAAGCCCCGGGCAGCCGCGTTCATGAAAGCGGCATCGCATGGGATGATAATAGCGGGGACAGGATACGCCAATGGATGAATGTGGATAAGCATATTTTTTATGATGAGGATAAAATTGCGCTTATCCCCATGGGTTTTTGCTATCCCGGCAAAGGAAAAGGCGGCGATTTACCGCCGCGCAGGGAATGCGCACCGGCATGGCATGACCAAATAATGCGCCATTTACCGGCGGATAAATTAATCCTGCTGGTCGGCAGTTATGCCCAGATATATTATATGCCGCAGGATAAAAAATTATCGATGACACAGCGGGTGCGAAATTTTGGCATCAATAATTTTGAAGACGATAAGGGCGTTAATATCAATAAGGGCGGTAATAATAATGGCGATAATAACAAAGTCATCGCCCTGCCCCATCCATCATGGCGCAGCACAAATTGGATGCGGCAAAATCCGTGGTTTGAGGATGAAATTTTACCCAAATTGCGATTGGCGATAAAACAGCAATTGTGCCAAAGTTAAATTATCACCGTCCAATATATAAACATCATTACCGCCAATTTGCGTGGTCAATCATATGTTGATTATGATATAGACCGCATTATGACCTTTGTTATTCCCGAAAAATATATTCAAGAAAGCTTCCTTGCCTCCACTGGTCCGGGCGGGCAAAATGTTAATAAAGTTGCCACCGCATGTCAGCTTCGCGTGAATATATTTGCGCTGCGCCTTGCGCCCGATGTGTATCGCCGCCTGCGCATTATGGCGGGCAGCAAAATAACCGATCAGGGCGAATTGATAATCACTGCGCGAAAATATCGATCGCAACAGGCCAATCGCGATGATGCACGGATGCGTGCACAACAAATTATTGCAGAGGCCCATATCCGCCCCGTGCGCCGTGTGGCCACAAAGCCCAGCCGGGCTGCCAAGGCAAAAAGGGTTGATGGCAAAAAAAGTCGTGCCACGATAAAGAAAAACCGTGGTAAAGTTAGAATGGAATGACTATTCACATATTATGTTTAATATAACCGACACCAAAAATTTACCCCTTTCCAAGCTGTTGAGCGAGCTGCACCAAACATGTGATGCGATTACGATGGGAGAGGATGATTCCATTGCCAATATGGCGAATATCAGCGCAATTATCTGGCAAATGCTGCCTGATCTAAATTGGGCTGGATTTTACCGTATGGTGGGGGATGAGCTTGTCCTTGGGCCATTTCAGGGCAAGGCCGCCTGTATTCGCATTCCCCTGCACAAGGGCGTCTGCGGCAAGGCTGCGCGCGACATGCAAACCCAAATTGTGGACGATGTTCATGCCTTTGACGGGCATATTGCATGTGATGCAGACAGCAGGTCGGAACTGGTCGTCCCCATCATCAAAAATGGCAAAATTGTAGGCGTGTTGGATTTGGATAGCCCGCTGCCATCACGATTTAATGCCGAAATTGCCGATGCGATGGAAAAACTTATCACCCATATTTCAGACCGATTATAAAAATGGCTATATATTCAGATATTAAACCATATTCCATAATTGCGCCATTTTGAGACAAAATATTATTTTACAAAATATTAACCATGTCAGCGTGGTTATATAGTTAAAAAAATGTTAATATTTCCCAAATTTAGAACGACTCTGCCTTAATAAGGTGGAAATTAACTCTTTTGGGAGCTTTATGATGAAATTATTCCTTGCAATTGGCACCGCTGCTATCGCGATTGCTATGCCGTCAAATGCCGCTGAAATAGCCGCGCCTTCATCAAAAATGGCGATGAAATTTGATACGGCTTATGGCGCAAAGGGTAAGAAAATGGGCAATATGGGCCAGCCCCATATAAACGCCCCCAAAATGAGACATGATTGGGGCAAGAAAGTAAATGGCCGTTGGTTTGCAGGATATAATGCGCCGGGCGGTTGGAATGCATATTCGCGCCCTACCTATGGTTTTATCATGCCGCGCTATTGGGTAAATCCCAGCTTTTATATTGTTAATTACAGCCGCTATGGCCTGACCCAACCGACAAATGGTTATTATTGGTCACGTTATTATGATGACGCCGTTTTGGCCGATAATCAGGGCCGCGTTTATGATTATCGTTCCAATATTGCATGGGACAAATATGATGATGGTTATGAAGATGGCTATCAAAATGGCTATGGCGCAGGATATCAGGATAATGCCCCTGTTTATCAACCACAATATAATCCCAATATTGCCGCCGATCCGCGCGTATATGGCCAAGTGCCTGCTGGTTCATCGACCGAGGCCGGTGTCTATGAAGGAAGCTGGACCGGGCGTTATGTTGATCCAGAAAATCAGGTATATCGCGGCCAATGGGACGGCACATATACCAATGAAGACGGCCAAGTTTATGAGGGCACATATTCTGGAACAATGGTCGGCGATCCATATTATCAGGCGGGAACAGGCCAATCATCGCCCCCACAATATGGGTATAGCGGGCAGCAACAGGGCCAATATCAGGGCCAATATGGCGCACCATATCAAAATAATGCACGTCCCGCCCCCGTAAATTATGACCGCAGCTTTGATGGTTATGAACGGTGCAAGCGTGATAATGGCATTGGCGGTGCGGTGATTGGCGGCGTCATTGGCGGCGTGGCCGGCAACCGCATTGCGGGTAAGGGCAAAAGATTAGGCGGCACCTTAATTGGTGGTGGTTTGGGCGCGATTGCAGGTTCGGCCATTGATAAGGCCAGCCAAAAATGCGAGCAATATCGCCCCGCACCTCAGCCGCAATATCAACCAGCACCGCAATATTATCCTGCGCCGCAACCCCAATATCCGCAGCAATCAGCCTATCCTGCACAAACGGGTCAGACGCCTGCGGGCTATGGATGGAGCCAAGGGCAAATTGTCGGCGGATATGTGGCCAATGGATATTATTATCCTGGCGTTTATTACCCGCCGCAACAAAATGGCGGCACAACCACCATCATCATTGATGGCGGGCAAAGCACCACCACCACCGTGACCGAGGAATATGTTTATGAAACGGTCCGCGCCGCGCCAAAGAAACGCTATGTCGCGCCGAAAAGAAAATATACACCAAAGCCAAAGCCGAAATGCAGCTGTTAAGGCGGTAAATATTTTAATATTATGGTGAAATTTCAGGGCTCGTTTATTTTAAGCGGGCCCTTTTTCGTTGATGTGCATTATTTATAAATTATGGGAAGCAGGTCATATACATGCCTCGCATATACATGCCTGCCATGCATATAATCCCTAAATGCGGGTTCTGTTTTTTAAATATGTCCAGATTATCAAAACCGCCAAATTATTCGGCGCGATACCATCCATCAGGGCCAAGCATTTCCATCGGCTTATATCTGGTTTTATATTGCATCCTTGGCGAACCTTTGACCCAATAACCAAGATATACATAATCAAGCCCCGCCTTTGCCGCGCGGTCAATATGGTCCAAAATAATATAGCTGCCCAAGCTGCTGCGATCGGTTAATAATGGATTATAAAAACTATATATCATTGACAGGCCATCACCCTGTTGATCGGTCAAGCAGGCCCCGATTAATTCGCCGCCGTGCGGTAAAGCATTGCCATCCGCATCATGACTGGGCAGGCGATATTCAATGACATAGCTGGTCACCGTGGTTTGTTCAATCATATCAGCAAAATCGACATCATCCATATCATTCATGCCGCCATCGGGGTGGCGTTGTTCCAAATATAGCCGCATTAAATTATATTGTTCGGATGTTGACCATGGTTTGCACGCGGTTGCCACCACATCATCATTGCGGCGCATAATTTTACGCTGCGTAGCATTTGGCCGAAATTCATTCGCCAAAACGCGAACGGAAATACACGCCTTGCACCCTTCGCAGCTTGGCCGATAGGCAACATTTTGACTGCGCCGAAATCCAATCCGCCCCAATGCATCATTTAATTCATTGGCATGATCGCCCGATAAATCGGTGAACATTTTGCGTTCCGTGCGATCCGGCAAATAAGGACATGCCGCCGGACTGGTCAGGAAAAAACGCGGAAATTTTACCGGAGCGGTCATAAAAACAATAAAATCCTGTCAGCTGTAATTTATAAAAATAACAGATGAACAATGCCGAAATTTATCGTCAATTAAAAGCATATTTACCATATATATGCGCTTAATTTAACTCAACCCGCTCCACAATATATTCCGCATCCTTTAACCCATCGATAAGTGCCTGTAATTGCTTGCCATCGCGGGCCTCACATTCAATATCGGTTATCAACCCCTTTGCGGGTAAGGTGGTAAAAATGCGCTGATGGTAAATTTCAATGATGTTGACATTATGCTCATTAAATAAACGCATCACCTTAAACAATGCGCCTGGGCGGTCCTGTAATGTTATACGCAGCCGCGCCAAACGGCCTGAACGCGCCAAATCACGCAGCAATACATTGGCCAATAATCGGGTGTCAATATTTCCTCCGCATAGAACAATGCCGATATTTTTGCCTGCAAATCGCTCTGGGTTGGCCATAACGGCGGCAAGGCCGGCCGCACCTGCCCCCTCCACCACGGTTTTTTCAATTTGTAATAACAGGCTGACCGCGCTTTCCAATTGTGGCTCGCTGACCAATAAAATTTCCTTGGTCAATTCGGCAATGATTTGCGAGGTAAAGGCACCGGGCTGTTTCACTGCAATGCCTTCGGCCAAAGTGTCCCCTTCACATGGCAGATCAAGCCCGTTTAACAAACCATACATGGAGGGATATAATTCCGCCTGCACCCCGACCAATTCAATATCTGCCTTAATCCCGCGCGCGGCTGTTCCCATCCCCGAAAGCAAGCCGCCACCGCCAATAGGCACAACCAATGTATCAATGCTGGGCACATCTTCCAACATCTCAATCGCCACTGTGCCCTGTCCGGCCGCAACATTTGGTTCATCAAATGGGTGAACAAAGGTCAGGCCCATTTCCTTTTCCAATTGGCGCGCATGTAAATAGGCATCGTCAAATTTCTCACCAAATAAAACAACTTTACCGCCCACAGCCTCTGTCTGCATCACCTTTACCGTGGGGGTGGAAAGCGGCATGACGATAGTAACGGGCATCCCCAAACGCGTCCCATGATAGGAAAGCCCCTGTGCATGATTGCCCGCCGATGCGGCAATAACGCCCTTTGCGCGTTGTTCATCATTTAATAGGGTAAGCGCATTTAACGCGCCGCGTTCCTTATATGCCGCCGTAAATTGAAGATTTTCAAATTTTAAATAAATATTTGCGCCGGTAATGTCGGATAATGTCTTACTATGCAATGTTGGGGTACGCACAATTGCCCCCTTTATACGTTCATGGGCGTTTTGCACATCTTGCAGGGTCAATTTATCGGACATTATCTTGGTTCTTTCCTTTACGGATTCTTATTTAAAAATGGCTTGTCTTAAAAAAAGCAACAAAATGCCTCTAACCCATCTGGAAGTTAATGCAAACAACGTTTAGGATATGGACATATGAAACAAATAGCATTTATCGGCTTAGGCGTCATGGGCGGCCCGATGGCGCGGCATTTAACCGCAGCGGGTCATCAATTGACCGTTTATAATCGCACCTTGTCCAAGGCAGAGCATTGGGCGGCGCAACATGGCGGCAAAGTGGCGCAAAGCCCCGCAGAGGCGGCAAAAGGCGCAGATTTTGTTATCAGCTGCGTTGGCAATGATGATGATGTAACCAATGTTATTTTGGGCAATGAGGGCGCATTTTCCTCTATGCAAAAGCAGGCGGTATATATTGACCATAGCACCATTTCGGCGCGGCTTGCCCGTCAATTAGCGGTGGAGGCAAAGTCAAAGGACATATTTTGCATTGATGCCCCTGTATCGGGCGGGCAAGCAGGCGCGGAGGCCGGAAAATTATCCATTATGTGCGGCGGCAATGTGGATGCGCTGAACCTTGCCACCCCCATTATGAACGCCTATGCCAGCCGGATTGTCCATGTGGGCAAGGCAGGCGCCGGGCAGACCGCCAAAATGGTGAACCAAATTTGTATCGCTGGCACTTTGCAGGGCCTTTCTGAAGGATTAAGATTCGCCCAAAAAAGCGATTTGGATTTAGATAAGGTTTTTGACGCAATTTCGGGCGGCGCGGCGCAAAGCTGGCAAATGGATAATCGCTGGAAAAGCATGGCAAGGGATGAATTTGATTTCGGTTTTGCGGTGGATTGGATGCGAAAGGATTTGGGCCTTGCCCTTGATGAGGCGCGGGCCAATGGCGCGACCATCCCCTTGGCCGCGATGGTCGATCAATTTTATGCAGAGGTTCAGGCAATGGGCGGCAATCGCCAAGATACCAGCGCGTTGGTGCGAAGGATATTAAAGAAATGAAACGTAAAATATTACCCCTTTTGACCGCTTTATTATGCGGCCTATCCTCCAACGCGGCCTATGCCGATGGTTTAATTTCCAATGTCAATGGCATTACATTGGATGAAGAGGGCAAGGTCATCCGGTTCGAAGCCATGTTAATCGACGCCAATGGCAATGTGTCACAATTATTGACCAGCAAGGATAAAGCACCAAAGCAGCTGGATTATAATCATGATGGCAAGGGGCAGATTATGCTGCCGGGCATGATTGATGCGCATGGCCATGTCATGGGGCTTGGCTTTCAGCTGTTAACATTGGATTTGTCGGGCACAAATTCATTGGAGGAGGCTTTGGCCGCAATTAAAAAATATGCCGCCGATAATCCAGACCGCAAATGGATAATCGGGCGCGGATGGAATCAGGAAAAATGGGGTCTTGGCCGATTTCCCACGGCAAAGGAATTGGACAGCGCCGTTGCCGACATGCCAGTATGGTTGGAACGGGTGGATGGCCATGCCGGATGGGCGAACAGCATGGCAATGCAAATTGCCAAAATAGATGAAAAGAGCGTTTCTCCCAATGGCGGACGGATTGAAAAAATTGATGGAAAGCCCATTGGCATTTTTATTGATGCCGCCAGCGAATTGGTTCAAAAACATGTCCCCGTCCCCTTACCCCGTGACCGCGACCTTGCCTTGGCAAAGGCGCAGGAAAAATTATTATCATTGGGCATAACATCCATTGCCGATATGGGGACCAGCATTGATGATTGGCAGGCATATCGCCGCGCAGGTGATGCGGGATGGCTGTCGTTTCGCATTTTTGGCTATGCTGCGGGCACGGAGGAAATGGTCAAAATTGCAGGACCTGGCCCTACCCCATGGTTATATGATGATAAATTGCGCCTTGGCGGGGTGAAATTATATCTTGATGGCGCATTGGGCAGCAGGGGCGCATGGCTGAAAAAACCATATGCCGATGCGCCGACGCAAACGGGTTTGCAATTTTTATCATTTAGCGACCTGCGCAATTATATGGCCCGCGCGGCAATGGATGGGTTTCAACCCGCCGTCCATGCCATTGGTGATGCGGCAAATGCCGATGTTATCGATGCGATAGAGGATTTGTCCCAAACCTATGGCGGGGACAGACGTTGGCGCATTGAACATGTGCAAATTGTTGATCCGGCCGATTTACCAAAATTGGGACAACATGGTATAATTTCATCGATGCAGCCCGTGCATCAAACATCCGACCGTTTAATGGCAGAGGTTCGTTTGGGCCAAGAAAGATTAAACGGCGCCTATGCATGGCAATCCATTATAAAGGCCGGTGGGCGATTGGCGCTGGGTTCGGATGTGCCGGTGGAATCGGCTGATCCCTTTGCCGGATTGGCCGCCGCCATTTCGCGCGAAGATGCAGATGGCCAGCCATTTGGTGGGTGGCTGCCCGCTGAACGCGTGACCCGTGAACAGGCATTGGCCGGATTTACCATAGATGGGGCATATGCCGCCTTTGCTGAGAAAAAATTGGGCAGCCTGACCCCCGGTCATCGCGCCGATTTTATTTTGGTGGATACCGATCCCCTATTGGCCAGTCCATCGCAAATCCGAAAGACAAAGGTTCTGGAAACATGGGTTGGTGGGCGTCCTGTTTATAATCATATAAAGAAAATGGACGAAAAATAATTAAACGGCGCAAAATTTATATTAGAGTATTTTTTAGCGGCCAATATTGAAAATATGTTCCAAGGACATGATATCATAATATAACTAAGCAATTAAATAATTAGGAGGAACATAATGAACAGAAATTGGCAAATGAAAAGCCGCCCCAATGGCCTGCCCACCCATGATAATTTTGAGCTGGCCGAGGCAAGCCCCGTCACATTAGGCGAAGGGCAGTTTTTGGTCAAAAATCTGTGGTTATCGGTTGATCCCTATATGCGCGGACGAATGAATGATGCCAAAAGCTATGCTGAACCCTATGCATTGGGTGAGGCAATGACAGGCGGCGCAGTTGGCGTGGTTGAACAATCCAATAATGCCGATTATCCCGTGGGCGCAAAGGTGCTGCATATGGGTGGTTGGCGTGAAGCATGTGTCTTTGGCGGCGGGTTAACTCCTCCTGCGGGGATGCCGCCTGTAAAATTGCCCGAATTGGGCGTGCCAGACCAACATTGGCTGTCCATATTGGGAATGCCCGGCGGCACGGCATGGTTTGGTTTGTTAAAAGTGGCCGAAGCAAAAGAAGGTGAAACCGTTTTCGTGTCGGCTGCCGCCGGTGCAGTTGGCTCTACCATCGTGCAAGTGGCTAAGGCCAAGGGCATGAAAGTCATTGGTTCAGCAGGCGGTAAAGAAAAATGCGATTGGGTGCGCGAATTGGGTGCAGATGCGGTTATTGATTATAAGGCAGGGCCTGTTCTACCTCAATTAACCGACGCGCTGAAATCAATTGGTGAAAATGGCATTGATGTATATTTTGACAATGTCGGCGGCGAACATTTGGACGCGGCCTTTGCCACCGCACGTGAATGGGCACGCTTTGCCATTTGCGGCATGATTGATGTGTATAATGATTTTAAGGCACAGCCAATGCAATATTTGCCGCGCATTATCGCCTGTCGGATTAGCATAAAGGGATTTTTATACCCCGATTTCATGGGGCAACTTCCCGAATTTAATGCCGATATGGCGGCGTTAATACAATCGGGCAAGGTTGTTGGCCGTGAAACCGTGCATGATGGCATTGAAAGCGCCGTTGACGCGTTTTTGGGACTATTTGACGGCAGCAATATGGGCAAGATGCTGGTTAAATTATAATATAATTTTGGTTTAATGATGCATTGAGGGCCGTTTTTTTACTTGCAAAAATGGCCCTTAAAAGTTATTGGGCTTGCTATTCCCAAATTTGGAACCATATTGCTCCCGACTTTTATATAATGGTCGGAGCGATGATCTCTACCCAAAAGAGATGTTTCTAAATCAGGATATTGACAATATAATGCGGTTTACCCACCGTTTAATGTTTGAGGAAAATGAAGATGGCAAAACCAAATCCGGGGAAATTTATCCGCGAAGTTCGCAGCGAAGTTGCGAAGGTCGTTTGGCCCACCCGTCAGGAAACCATACAAACCGCAATCATGGTTCTTATCATGACCATTATTTTGGCGACATTTTTCTTGGGCGTTGATGCGATGTTCGCGGGCATTGTAAAATGGCTATTGTCACTAGCTTAATTTAATCAAATAATATTCAGGGGAAATATCCTGATATTTTTTGGTATTATACAAATATATTATACTTAAAGATTGCCAATATATTTGGCGCAAATAAAATAAGGGATTCATTTGATCATGGCACGCTGGTACATCATCCACGCTTATTCGGGTTTCGAAAATAAGGTTCGGGATCAAATCCTATCTGAAGCAGAACGTCTTGATCTGTCCCAATTGGTTGAGGCGGTTGAAGTGCCCACCGAAACCATTACAGAGATTAAGCGCGGCAAAAAGGTTCAGGTTGAACGTAAATTTATGCCCGGCTATGTTTTGGCAAAATTATCATTAAATGATGATGTTTATCACCTTATCCGCAACACACCCAAAGTATCGGGATTTTTGGGTGCAAATGGCAAACCCCAACCGATTAGCGATAAAGAAGCGATGCGCTATTTCGGCACACGCGAAGAAATTGCCAACCAACCGCGCGAACAAGTTAGCGTTGATTATGAAATTGGCGATCAGGTCAAGGTGCTTGACGGCCCATTTGCAAGCTTTAGCGGGCTGGTCGAGGAGCTGGACTTTGAAAAAAATCGGGTCAAGGTTTCTGTTTCCATTTTTGGGCGTGCTACCCCGGTTGAGCTTGATTTTGAACAAGTTGAATTATTAAAATAATTAAATATTGGCGGGCGTAATATGTCAGATAATATTATATTTCGCCCGCCCGTTGCAAATGATGCCGCAATGCTTGCCCAATTTGGCAGAGATAGTTTTTGTGAAGCCTTTGCCCATTTATATTCAGCCGAAAATTTAACCACTTTTTTAAATGATGTTCACAATATAGAGAATATCAACGCCCAAATTGAGGCCAATAATGTGCATTATATGTTGGCCGAGGATGCCGCAGATAATGGCAAGCTTATCGGATATTGTAAGATTAGCGAGAAATCCAAATTGGATTATGACCAAAATGGGCCGCACACATGTGAATTTTCACAATTATATGTGTTGGCCAGCCATCATGGCAGCGGTGTTGCCCAAAAATTGATGGATTGGGCAATACAAAGCGCAAAGTCGCGCGGTTTTAAGGAATTGGTGCTGAGTGTTTATAGCGACAATCCACGCGCACAGTCATTTTACCAAAAATATGGCTTTACCTATTATTGCGATACTATTTTCATGGTCGGCACGCACCGCGATGATGAATATATTTACAGGCTTATTTTATAGGCCATTTCGCGCTTGCAAAAAAAACCATATTCCTATAGCTGGAGCGCTTCCATCGGCTTTGGCCGGCGGGATTCGCGCGGGAGGGTGGTTTATCCCATCTGTTTGACCGCTTAATTTGAAGGTATAGCAAAGCTTAAAAGCAGCTATTCCTGACAGAATGAAAGGACGCCGATTATGGCAAAGAAGATTTCTGGCTATATTAACTTGCAGGTTCCTGCAGGTGCAGCCACTCCATCACCTCCAATTGGTCCAGCTTTGGGTCAACGCGGTGTTAACATCATGGAATTTTGTAAAGCATTTAATGCTGCGACACAGGATTTCGACAAAAACACCCCAATCCCAACAAAGATTACCGTATATGCTGACCGCAGCTTTACCTTTGTAACCAAAACACCGCCTGCAAGCTTTTTGATTAAAAAGGCATTGAACCTAAAATCTGGTTCAAAAGAGCCTGGTAAAGTTGTTGCTGGTAAAATTACCCGTAAGCAATTGGAAGAAATCGCCACCGTTAAAATGGCCGATTTGAACGCCAATGACATGGATGCAGCCGTTTCCATTATCGCTGGCTCTGCCCGCGCAATGGGCCTTGAGGTAGAAGGATAATCGACATGGCAAAATTGACAAAAAAAGCAAAAGTCTGGGCTGAAAAACTTGACGGTGATAAATTATACACCATCGATGAAGCGTTGAAGACCATTAAAGAATTTGCGACATCAAAATTTGACGAAACCATCGAAATCGCCATGAATTTGGGTGTTGACCCACGTCATGCCGACCAAATGGTTCGCGGCATGGTTTCATTGCCTGCTGGCACCGGTAAAGACATGAAAGTCGCCGTGTTCGCACGTGGTGATAAAGCCGAAGCTGCTTTGGCTGCTGGTGCAGATAAGGTTGGCGCAGAAGATTTGATGGACGATATGCAAGCGGGCAATCTTAATTATGACCGCGTTATCGCAACCCCTGATATGATGGGCGTTGTTGGCCGTTTGGGTAAAGTTTTGGGTCCAAAGGGCCTGATGCCAAATCCAAAATTGGGCACAGTCACCATGGACGTTGCCGAAGCTGTTAAAGTGGCAAAGGCTGGCCAAGTTGAATTTCGCGTTGAAAAAATGGGCATCATCCACAGCGGCGTTGGCAAACAAAGCTTTTCTGATGCGGATTTGCGCAAAAATATCGACGCATTTATTGATGCGGTTATCAAATCAAAACCTGCAGGTTCAAAGGGCAAATATGTTCGCCGCGTGGCGATCAGCTCTTCAATGGGCCCTGGTTTGAAAATTGATTTGGCCGATGTTGCCGGCGCTTAATCGCTAAACATCTGCTTCATTAAAAGGGCTGGTCCAGAAATGGACCGGCCTTTTTTTATGCGCGAATTTTATACCATAATTACAATGTGCGTTATTTTATGCACGATATTTTTTATGGGACCTGCGCGTATGTGCCCCTTTTGTAACGGGTAATTTTTTATATGAATTCAGCGCCGTTTCCAAAATATTTTCCGAAATAATCGGCCGCAGGGCTGTATCACGCAAAGGAACGGCGCGGCCATATAAGAAACCCTGTGCATGGTCACAGCCATGGGCCAATAAACGTTCCGCCTGCAGGTCATTTTCCACACCCTCAGCCGTTGTGGTCATGCCCAATTGATTGGCCAAATTCACAACCGATTGCACAATGGCACGGCAATCCTCTCTTTCATTTATTTCATCAACAAAGCATCGATCAATTTTGATTTTATCAAAAGGGAATGTGCGTAAATAATTAAGCGAGCTATAACCTGTTCCAAAATCATCAAGCGCAATTTTCAAGCCAAGTTCACGTATTTTATGCAAAATCTCTAAATTGGCTTCGCTTTCCTGCATCAAAACATTTTCGGTTATTTCCATTGATATACGCGCCGGATTAACAGCATTGGTCGCCAAAGCATTGATGATCGTCGGAATTAAATTACTGCTGCGCAATTGGATGGGCGATAAATTTATCGCCATTTGAATATCTTCGTCCCAATGGCTCATATCCTCCATTGCTTGACGAATTATCCATTCGCCAATCGGCACGATAAGGCCGGTTTCCTCGGCAATGCTGATAAAATCATTGGGCATGATGATGCCGCGGGTGGGATGTTGCCACCGCAGCAACGCCTCATAGCCAACAACCTTGCCCAATTTCATGTCCAAAAATGATTGGTAATGCAGCTCCAACTCATTATTTGCCAGCGCATTATGCAAATCCTGTTCCAATATTTGGCGGTTTTTGGCGATATCGCTCATATCTGCTTGATAAAATTTAAGCTGATTTCGACCATTAGCCTTTGCGGAATATAGCGCCAAATCGGCATTTATCATAATCTCATCACTATTTTCCCCATTATCGGGGCATAGCGCCGCGCCGATACTGGCACCGATAACAATGGATTGCTCATCGCATAAAATCGGTTGTTTAAAGGCGGCCAGAATTTTGTCTGCCACATTTTGGACATCCTGCTTGCCGCCATCTGGAATGATGATGGCAAATTCATCACCGCCAAGCCGCGCGACAAATTGATCCGCCGTCAAACAATTTTGCAGCGATCTGGCGACGCCTTTTAATAATTTATCCCCCGCGCTGTGGCCCAATGAATCATTTACCGATTTAAATTGGTCCAAATCAATCAATATAAGGGCGAGTTTATTTTGTTCTGAATTCAACAAAGCGTTTAACCGCTGGTTAAATTGAAATCGATTGGCAAGTCCGGTTAAGGAATCAAAATGCGCCATATAGCTGACCTTCATTTCAGCTGCGCGTTGTGTGGTAATGTCGCTGGCCACGCCGCGAAAGGCAATATTCGCATCGCGCACCGGCCGCGCGCTAACCGCCAGACAATGTTCATTTGCGCCATTATCAAACATTAAATATCGATTGCGAAAGGCAAGATTGCTTTTAATATTGTCGGCAACGCGTAATTTATCCCCGCCAGATTTAAATAAATTTAGGAAATTTGCCCCCGATAATTCGGCAATTGTCATGTTCATCGCATGGGCAAAGCGCGCGCTGGGATCAACCACATTTCCATCATTATCAATTTCAATCAACCAATCGGAACCTTGCTCCTTAAAATCATGCAACAACATATTGATGGTTTCATTATTATTTTTAATATCCTGCGATTTACGATATTCCTCCAATATATTTTGATAATTTCCCCGCACATTATGCATTAAAATCAACATGAAAATGGCCAATAAAAACGCGCCCGCCATGGTGGAGGAGCTGCCAAATATTGCCAAAGCAACGCCGCAGCCTATGCCGCTTGATGCAATAAAATAATATGCGGCGCGTGATATGGCGCGATAAGATATTGCCCCGGTGGCCATTTTACCCGCCCCCACAATCACCAATAATATCGCCTGCCCCGGCCCAGCATTTATCATTAACACACTTATCGTTGCGCCCCACCACCCGCCAAGGGCAAGCGCATTAACCTCTATAGACCGTTTAATCTTAACCAAATCATCATCGGCCACATCACCAGATTTAATTTGTTTCGCCAACATATATCGGCGAGAGACAATCAGGATGAAAATTGCCGCGCCGGCAAGCACAATATTCTTATTCCCATCCAACCAGAAAAAATAAGATATGATTAAGGCATTGAATAAATTCGCAAAGATAGAAGCCATGCTATTTTGCGCATGCTCGGTCAATAATCGGCGCAATAGGGGTAATTCCAGCGCAATATCTTTATTTTGTTCCACCTGCATCACGCAAATTTTCCCATTAATTATTATTGCAAATAACTGATAAAGTTAATTGGTTAATAAATTGCTGATTTTAGTGTGTAAAATTTATGTAATGGCGGTTTACCAAATATTGGCCGTGCATATTAAATCTTATCTGAAATAAGCAATAACGGCCATTTCATCCTAAAATTGATATTTTGTTTGACAAATTACTGCCTTGCTTTAGAGACGCCAATGACGTTTATAGCTATTGCTATGAACGATCACCGTCCGAGACAGTTGGTGGTGGGAATTTGCCCATCTTAATTGCCAGCCTAGACGGGGATAGATATTTAAGATGGTCATTCCATCTTCGTCATAATTTAGACCAGTTTTAATTGGTTGGTCAAAATGCGGCGATACCCTTCCCCACGGACTATTAATCGCAAATGGGCAATTGCCTATTTGTATCGTCGTGTTGGATGTTGGCGTTTCGGCGGCATCATCCAAAAAAGGAGTAAAGCATGAATCGTTCTGAAAAGACCGAAGCGGTTGCTGCGCTAAACGCAACTTTTTCTGAAGCGGCTGTTGTCGTTGTCACCCGTAATAACGGTTTGACAGTGGCTCAATCAACCGAATTGCGGAACAAAATGCGCGAAGCAGATGCGTCGTACAAGGTTTCCAAGAACCGCCTTGCCAAAATTGCCCTTGACGGAACGTCATATGGCCCGATCAGCGATTTGTTGACCGGACCTGTGGCGCTTGCCACCTCGACTGACCCTGTTGCAGCTGCTAAAATCGCAGTTGAATTCGCCAAAACAAATCCTGCATTGGAAATTGTTGGCGGTGCAATGGGCGATACCGTGTTGGACGTTGCTGGCGTTACGGCACTGGCTTCTATGCCTTCATTGGACGAATTGCGCGGCAAATTGGTTGGTCTGGTCAATGCACCAGCGACCAAAATCGCACAATTGGCCAATGCACCGGCTGCGAAGTTGGCACGCGTGTTTGGGGCCTATGGCGCCAAGGAAGCCGCATAATATATATAAACCATACCAGACCGGCATTTTGCTGGTCCTAAATTGCGAATAGAATTTTGGAGTGAATTGAAAATGGCTGATATTGCTAAATTAGTTGAAGAACTGTCTAAATTGACTGTTATGGAAGCCGCTGAATTGGCGACCGCATTGGAAGAAACTTGGGGCGTTAGTGCCGCTGCTGCTGTTGCAGTTGCTGCACCTGCTGCTGGCGGCGGTGCTGCTGCAGAAGAAAAAGACGAATTTGACGTAATTCTTACCGGCGACGGCGGCAAGAAAATCAACGTGATTAAAGAAGTTCGTGCCATCACCGGTCTTGGCCTTTCAGAAGCCAAAGCATTGGTAGAAGGCGCACCTAAGCCTCTTAAAGAAGGTGCAAATAAAGCAGAAGCTGAAGAAATCAAAGCTAAGATTGAAGCAGCTGGCGGCACCGTAGAGTTGAAGTAATTTTAAATTAATTTGCTGCATTTATGGGGCAAATTATTTAACGAAAAAGAGGCTGGCCCTTTGGGGCCAGTCTTTTTTTATGCGCCATGCCATAAAATGGCAAAAACTTGCGACCTCATAAAATGGCAAAGACGTGCGGCCTCATAAAATGGCCAAATCACCCGAAATCGACTTTTATTCCGACATAGGTCATCATATTTTGGCCGTAGCCATCAAATAGGGGCCGCAGCAAAATGGCCCTAGCCACGCATATATATTAACAAAATTTTATATGATTAAGCGAGAGGAAATGGGCTAATCTCTGATGGAGATTTATCTTTCCTATCATCCTGCGCACTGCATCCAGAAAGCGCAAAGCCGCCCATGACCAAAGAGGCAATCATAAAATATTTAATCAAAATTTTCATCAACCCCTCCTCTTTCTGAGCATTTTATCTGTGCATTTATATAAATATTTTCATTGGATATATAAATATCATTTCTGACATTTTTATGAACATAGACGATTTTTATATAATTGCCAAATTATTATATTTGGCTGTATTTTTAACAAAATCATCATTTGACCAAAGAATATTTTGTGATTTCTCCGTCCCATTCTATATGCAGACAGTCTATAATTTTAACCGGATAAGCATATATGAACCATCATCACGATAATGACGATTTACGTTCGTTAATTCGCACCGTTCCCGATTATCCAAAACCGGGCATTATGTTTCGTGATGTTTCCACATTATTATTGGACGGAGCAGGGTTTCGCACCATGATTGACCGCATGGCCGCCATGGTGGACAGCGATACAAAATTTATTGCGGGCATAGAAGCGCGCGGATTCATAGTCGCGGCGGGGCTTTCCTATGCGCTTGGCCTGGGCAAGGTGATGCTTCGTAAGCCGGGGAAATTGCCGGGCGCGAAAATCGGCGTGGATTATGAATTGGAATATGGCTCAGACCGTTTGGAGATGCATATTGGTCATGTTGGCGCAGGCGACAAAATATTATTGGTCGATGATTTAATCGCCACGGGCGGCACCGCCTTGGCCGGGCTGGACCTTATCCATCAGGCCGGCGGCATTGTTGAACAAAGCCTGTTCATCGTTGACTTGCCCGATTTGGGCGGCGCCGATAAATTGCGCCATTCAGGAATAAAGGCCGATTCCTTAATTTGTTTTGACGGGGATTAAGCAAGATGCAAAATATTGCCATTATCGCGGCCCTGCCCGAAGAAGCAGACGCCATTTTTGAAAATCAAGGCAGCATCGTCGATACCGCCCCCCTCCCCATTCGCTTGGTAAAGATAAATGATATAAATATTCACATCGCCACATGTGGCATTGGCAAAGTTCATGCGTCCATTGCCGCCACTTTTATGATTGGCGCATATTTACCGGGCCTCATCATCATGACCGGCACATGCGGCAATATCGCCGCCCTGCCCGACGGCGCATATTGGATTTCCGGCGCACAGCAACATGATTATGGCACATTGCGCAGCAGCGGCATGACACGCTATCGCGGGGGCACTTGGCCGATGGGTGAACCGAAAAATGTGGCCTTTACCCCCATGGACAAACCTAAATCCCTTAATATTGCAGACGCCGTTATAGGTACAGGGGACATGTTTGTCAGCTGCCCAGACCATGCCCAAATTTTGCGTGATGCAGGGATAGAGTTGGTCGATATGGAGGTTGCAGCAATGGCACAGGTCGCCCATGCATTTAACATCCCATGGGCGGCGGTAAAGGCGATAAGCGATAATGCAAATGATGACAGCCCATCTGCATTTCGCGCCAATTTGCACCGCGCGGCAAAGGCGGCGGCAATTGAGGTTGAAAAAGTGGTGATTTTATAAGCTATGCCTCCCTTCCCCCTTGACCAAATGATATACTTCGCCTATGCAGATGCCATAGTTATTATCTTCGGGAAAGGGCCGCCGTCGCGCAGTGGTTTCTTAAGAATTTGAAGTGACATAACAATGTTGACGCGTCAAAGCTGCTGATCTGGTTCAAAATGGGCCTTGGTCGTGCGGCTTTTTTGTCGTTCAGCATTTTCGGTTTTTTTCGCGCACAACTTATGACGAGGCCCAATTTACCATGGCAACAAAGACAGCTCCCCTGTCGCGCAAAAAGCGCATTCGTAAAATTTTCGGTGATATTCACGAAGTCATCGAAATGCCCAATTTGATTGAGGTGCAACGTGAAAGCTATGAACAGTTTTTACGCTCTGACCCGTCAATTGGCTATGTTTCGGGTTTGGAAAAAACTCTACGTTCGGTATTTCCTGTGCGCGATTTTGCAGGTACCAGCGAATTGGATTTTGTCCATTATGAATTGGAAGAACCGAAATATGATGTTGAGGAATGCCGTCAACGCGGCATAACCTATGCTGCGCCAATGAAGGTGACATTGCGTCTTATTGTTTTTGAAGTTGATCCTGACACTGAAACACGTTCGGTTTTGGACATTAAAGAACAAGATGTTTATATGGGCGACATGCCATTAATGACCGAAAATGGCACTTTCTTCGTCAATGGGACAGAGCGCGTTATCGTTTCCCAAATGCACCGTTCGCCCGGCGTATTATTTGACCATGATCGCGGCAAAACACATAGCAGCGGCAAGTTTTTGTTCGCAGCGCGCGTTATTCCATATCGTGGTTCATGGCTTGATTTTGAATTTGATGCCAAAGACATCGTCAATGTGCGGATTGACCGTAAGCGTAAATTGCCCGTCACCACCTTGCTATATGGTCTTGGTTTGGATGATGAAGCGATTTTGGATCATTTTTATGACCGCGTAACATTTGAACGTAAAAAAGATGGCTGGAAAATTCCATTTAACGCCGATCAATGGCGCGCGACAAAACCTGCATTTGATTTGGTTGACGCAGATAGCGGCGAAGTTGTTTTCCCATTGGGTGAGAAAATCACCCCGCGCGCTGCGAATAAAGCGGTGAAAGACGGCCTGACATCATTGTTAATCCCGACCGAGGAAATTTTCGGCCGTTATTCAGCATTTGATTTAATCAATGAAAAAACCGGTGAGATTTATATTGAAGCGGGTGATGAAATTACCGCCGAAAATCTTGAAAAATTGGACAAGGCCGGATTGGATGTTCTGGAATTATTGGACATTGACCATGTGATTACCGGCGCGTGGATCCGCAACACATTAAAAGCGGACAAGGCGGAAAATCGCGACATGGGTCTGG
Source organism: Sphingorhabdus lutea (assembly GCF_001889025.1). GTDB lineage: Bacteria > Pseudomonadota > Alphaproteobacteria > Sphingomonadales > Sphingomonadaceae > Sphingorhabdus_B > Sphingorhabdus_B lutea. The sequence goes on from NZ_CP018154.1 coordinate 2,316,342, forward strand.
ACGCAATTTACCGTGTCATGCGTCCTGGTGAACCACCAACGCGCGAAACCGCAGAGGCTTTATTTGCTGGTTTATTCTTTGATCCAGAGCGTTATGATCTTTCTGCGGTTGGCCGCGTGAAATTGAACATGCGTCTTGATTTGGATGCCGCCGATGATGTTGTCACCCTGCGCAACGAAGATATTTTGGCGGTTGTAAAAGAATTGGTCAATTTGAAAGACGGCAAAGGCGAGGTTGACGATATTGACAATCTTGGCAACCGCCGTGTTCGTTCGGTTGGCGAATTGTTGGAAAATCAATATCGTGTTGGCTTGCTGCGCATGGAACGTGCGGTAAAGGAGCGGATGAGCAGCGTGGACGTGTCCACCGTGATGCCAAATGATCTTATCAACGCGAAGCCAGCGGTTGCTGCGGTTCGTGAATTTTTCGGCTCATCACAGCTTTCACAATTTATGGATCAAACCAATCCCCTATCCGAAGTGACGCATAAGCGCCGCGTATCGGCACTTGGGCCTGGTGGTTTGACCCGTGAACGTGCCGGTTTTGAGGTTCGTGACGTTCACCCAACCCATTATGGCCGGATTTGCCCAATTGAAACGCCAGAGGGTCCGAATATTGGTTTGATTAACTCGCTTGCTTCATTTAGCCGCGTGAACAAATATGGCTTTATTGAAACGCCATATCGCAAAATCATCGACGGCAAAGTCACCGACGAGGTGGTATATCTTTCCGCGATGGAAGAACAAAAGCACACCGTAGCGCAGGCAAATGCGGAGTTGAACGAAGATGGCAGCTTTAAAGAGGAATTGGTTTCTTCGCGTGAAGGCGGCGAATTTTTAATCGCCCCGCGTGAACAAATCACCCTGATGGACGTTAGTCCGAAACAGCTTGTTTCGGTGGCGGCATCGTTAATCCCCTTCCTTGAAAATGATGACGCGAACCGCGCTCTCATGGGATCAAACATGCAACGTCAGGCTGTGCCATTGGTAAAGGCAGAGGCGCCTTTGGTTGGCACAGGGATGGAAGAAACCGTGGCCCGCGATTCTGGCGCGGCCATTGGCGCACGCCGCACCGGTATTGTTGACCAAGTGGACGCAACACGTATTGTTGTTCGCGTGACCGGAGAGGTTGAACCTGGAAAATCAGGCGTAGATATTTACACATTGCAAAAATTCCAACGTTCCAACCAAAATACCTGCATCAACCAACGCCCGTTGGTAAATGTTGGTGATGAGGTTATCGAAGGTGATATTATTGCTGATGGTCCATCAACCGAACTTGGCGAATTGGCATTGGGCAAAAACAGCCTTGTCGCCTTTATGCCATGGAATGGGTATAATTATGAAGATAGTATCCTGATTTCAGAGCGTATCGTGAAGGATGATGTGTTCACATCCATCCATATCGAAGAATTTGAAGTCATGGCCCGCGATACCAAATTAGGGCCAGAGGATATTACCCGCGACATTCCAAATGTGGGTGAAGAAGCGCTTCGTAATCTTGACGAAGCGGGCATTGTTTATATTGGTGCAGAGGTTCACCCTGGTGATATTTTGGTGGGTAAAATCACACCGAAGGGCGAAAGCCCCATGACGCCAGAGGAAAAATTGCTGCGTGCGATTTTTGGTGAAAAGGCATCTGATGTTCGCGATACATCCATGCGCTTGCCCCCTGGTGTGGCCGGTACAGTGGTTGAAGTTCGCGTGTTTAACCGCCACGGCATTGATAAAGATGAACGTGCAATGGCGATTGAGCGCGAAGAAATTAGCCGTCTTGCCAAAGACCGTGAGGATGAACGTTCGATTTTGAACCGTGCGACCTATAACCGCCTTCGTGACATGTTAATTGGCCAAACAGCAATTGCTGCGCCAAAGGGCATTAAGAAAGGCAGCCAGCTTGACGAAGAAATGCTGGAAGAAGTCGAAAAGCATGAATGGTGGAAAATCGCCGTTGCTGATGACAAGGTTCAGGCCGATTTAGAAGCCGTTAAGGGCCAATATGATGATGCGGTAAAGTTAATCGTCGAGAAATTCGAAGATCGCCGTGAAAAATTGGAACGTGGTGACGAAATGGCACCGGGCGTTTTGAAAATGGTTAAAGTATTTGTCGCGGTGAAGCGTAAGCTGCAACCGGGTGATAAAATGGCCGGACGTCACGGTAATAAAGGTGTTATTTCGCGCATCTTGCCACAAGAGGATATGCCATTCCTTGAGGATGGGACCCCTGTTGATATCGTGTTGAACCCATTGGGTGTGCCTTCGCGGATGAATGTTGGACAAATTTTTGAAACCCACCTTGGTTGGGCGTCACGTGGTTTGGGTCAACAAATTCAAAAGGCATTGACCGATTGGCGTCATGCCAACCCGAATCCAGAAACCGCTGCCCCGCCTGAGGCAGTGCGAGAGCGTTTGTTAAATGCCTATGGTGAAACCTACGCAGCCGAACTGAACCGCCGCAGCGATACAGAGGTGGTTGAGCTTGCCAAATTATTGGCCCAAGGTGTTCCTATGGGCACACCAGTATTTGACGGCGCACGTGAAGCTGATGTGTCGCACATGCTGAAATTGGCCGATTTGGATACATCTGGTCAGGTTGATTTGTTCGATGGCCGCACGGGTGATAAATTCGACCGCAAGGTGACAGTAGGCTATATTTACATGCTGAAACTGCATCACTTGGTTGATGATAAAATCCACGCCCGTTCAATCGGACCATATTCACTCGTCACGCAGCAACCACTTGGCGGTAAAGCGCAATTTGGTGGCCAACGCTTTGGTGAGATGGAGGTCTGGGCGCTGCAAGCATATGGCGCAGCATATACATTGCAGGAAATGTTGACCGTGAAATCGGATGACGTGATTGGCCGTACCAAAGTATATGAAGCAATTGTAAAGGGCGACGACGCATTTGATGCGGGTATCCCAGAAAGCTTTAATGTTTTGGTCAAGGAAATGCGTTCGCTTGGTTTGAATGTTGAGTTAAAATCACATGATGATGACGACGACATTGCCGAGGCGGCGGAATAAGCGAGTTTGGGCGGGGGAAACCCTGCCCATATCGCACCGCACTATATAATTCTATCGGGTCAAATATGGATGACCCCATCAAGGAATAAAAAATGAACGAACTAAGCAAATTTAACAACCCAATGGCAAAGCCCGAAACATTTGATGAAATTCAAATCGGCCTCGCCTCGCCTGAGCGCATTCGCAGCTGGTCATTTGGTGAAATTAAAAAGCCTGAAACCATTAACTATCGGACGTTTAAGCCCGAACGTGACGGTCTTTTCTGCGCCCGTATTTTTGGCCCTGTAAAGGATTATGAATGCCTATGCGGTAAATATAAGCGCATGAAATATAAAGGCGTTGTATGCGAAAAATGCGGCGTTGAGGTTACCGTTACCAAGGTTCGCCGTGAACGTATGGGCCATATTGAGCTTGCCGCGCCGGTTGCCCATATTTGGTTCTTAAAATCATTGCCATCGCGTATTGGTTTGCTGCTTGATATGCAGTTAAAACAGTTGGAGCGCGTGCTTTATTTTGAACATTATATTGTTACAGAACCCGGTCTGACCGCATTGGAAAAATTCCAATTATTGACCGAAGATGAGCTATTGGAAGCTCAAGATGAATATGGTGAAGATGCCTTCACCGCCGGAATCGGCGCTGAAGCAGTTAAAGTCATGTTGATGGATCTTGATCTGGAGCGTGAACGTGATGATTTGTTAGAAGAATTGGCAACCACCAAATCTGAACTAAAACCAAAGAAAATCATTAAACGTTTAAAGGTCGTGGAAAGCTTTATCGATTCAGGAAACCGTCCTGAATGGATGATTTTGGATATTGTTCCGGTTATTCCACCCGAACTGCGCCCGCTTGTTCCATTGGATGGTGGTCGCTTTGCGACATCTGACCTTAACGATTTATATCGCCGTGTTATCAACCGTAATAACCGTTTGAAGCGTTTGATTGAGCTTCGTGCGCCCGACATTATCGTGCGTAACGAAAAACGTATGTTGCAGGAATCGGTTGATGCATTGTTCGACAATGGCCGCCGTGGCCGCACCATTACCGGCGCGAATAAACGTCCATTAAAATCGCTTTCCGACATGTTAAAGGGTAAGCAAGGCCGTTTCCGTCAAAATCTTCTTGGTAAGCGTGTTGACTATTCGGGTCGTTCTGTGATTGTTACCGGTCCTGAATTGAAATTGCATCAATGCGGTCTGCCCAAGAAAATGGCGTTGGAATTGTTCAAACCATTTATTTACTCCCGTTTGGACGCAAAGGGTCTTTCCATGACCTTGAAACAAGCGAAAAAATGGGTGGAAAAAGAACGTAAAGAAGTTTGGGATATTTTGGAAGAAGTCATCCGCGAACATCCCGTGCTTTTAAACCGTGCGCCAACGCTTCACCGCTTGGGGATTCAGGCATTTGAACCTGTGCTAATCGAAGGGAAAGCAATTCAGCTTCACCCGCTGGTCTGCTCTGCATTTAATGCTGACTTTGACGGTGACCAAATGGCGGTCCACGTTCCATTGAGCCTAGAGGCGCAATTGGAAGCACGTGTTTTGATGATGTCCACTAACAACATCTTGTCACCTGCAAATGGTAAACCGATTATTGTTCCGTCACAGGATATGGTTCTGGGTCTTTATTATCTATCCATGGACCGTGAAGGTGAACCGGGCGAAGGCATGTTGTTGACCGACATGGCCGAAGTGCATCAGGCATTGGAAGTAGGCGCGGTGACGCTCCACTCCAAAATTATTAGCCGCGTTCCACAAACCGATGAAGATGGCAAAACCTATTTGAAACGGTTTAACACGACCCCTGGCCGTATGCTTTTGGGTGAATGCTTGCCAAAATCACATAAAGTGCCCTTCGATATCGTCAACACATTGCTGACCAAGAAAGAAATTGGTGATGTGATTGACCAAGTTTATCGTCATACTGGCCAAAAAGACACGGTGCTATTTGCCGATGCGATTATGGGCCTTGGCTTTAGACATGCGTTTAAGGCGGGTATTTCCTTTGGTAAGGATGATATGATCATTCCAGAGGAAAAAGACGGCATGGTAGAGGATACACGCGCCGTTGTTGCTGATTTTGAACAACAATATCAGGACGGCCTTATTACCCAGCAAGAAAAATATAATAAGGTGATTGACGCGTGGAGCCGTTGTGGTGACCTTGTCGCCGGCGCCATGATGGAAAAATTAAAAGCCACGCCAAAGGATGAAAATGGCCGTGAAGCACCGATTAACGCCATTTACATGATGGCCCACTCCGGTGCGCGTGGTTCGCCAGCTCAGATGAAACAGCTTGGCGGTATGCGTGGTTTGATGGCCAAGCCATCGGGTGAAATTATTGAAACACCGATTATTTCAAACTTTAAAGAAGGTTTGACGGTTCTTGAATATTTTAACTCAACCCACGGTGCACGTAAAGGCTTGGCCGATACCGCGCTGAAAACCGCTAACTCGGGTTATTTGACCCGCCGTTTGGTTGACGTGTCACAAGATTGCACCATTGTTGAAAATGATTGCGGCACCGAAAGAGCGCTTGAAATGCGGGCAATTGTTCAAGGTGGTTCAACCATCGCATCATTGGGCGACCGCGTACTTGGCCGCACCACCGCCGAAGATATTGTCGGCAGCGATGGCAAAATTGCCATTAAAGCAGGTACATTGCTCGATGAAAAAGCCATTAGTTTGATGGAAGAAATCGGCCTACAATCGCTTAAAATTCGCTCACCTTTGGTCTGCGAATCTAAAGTCGGCGTTTGCGGCACATGTTATGGCCGTGACCTTGCCCGCGGGACACCGGTAAATATTGGTGAAGCCGTTGGCGTTATTGCGGCGCAATCAATTGGTGAACCAGGAACGCAGCTAACCATGCGTACTTTCCACATTGGTGGTGCGGCTCAGTTGAATGAGAAATCAAATATTGAGGCATCATCGGCTGGTACAATTGAACTTCGCGAATTGCCAACAATCGTTGACAAACGTGGCCGCCGTTTGGCAATGGCGCGTTCTGGCGAAGTGGTTGTTTTGGATAAAGAAGGCCGTGAAATGGAAATGCACCGTATTCCTTATGGTGCGCACATCCTGCATGATCATGGTGAAAAGGTAAATGTTGGCGATCGCTTGGTTGAATGGGATCCATTCACCATGCCGCTTATCACCGAAAAACCAGGCATTGTGAAATATCAAGATTTGGCCGACGGTAAAACATTGGCCGAACAAACCGACGAAGCGACCGGTATCGCGCAGCGCGTTGTTACCGAATATCGTGAGGCGGGCCGTTCTGTTAAGGAAGATTTGCGTCCTCGCTTGACCTTGCTTGACGATGAAAGCGGCGAAGCGGCGCGTTATTTGCTGGCCGTTGGCACGATGTTGTCGGTTGAGGATGGCCAACGGGTTGAGGCAGGTGATGTTCTTGCCCGTGTGACCCGCGAATCTGCGAAAACACGTGATATTACCGGTGGTTTGCCACGTGTTGCTGAATTGTTCGAAGCACGTAAGCCAAAGGATAATGCGGTTATTGCCAAAATCTCTGGACGGATTGAGTTTGTCCGCGATTATAAAGCAAAACGTAAAATCGCAATTGTTCCTGAGGAAGGTGAAACAGTTGAATATTTGATTCCAAAAATCAAAGTATTGGACGTGCAAGAAGGCGATATGGTCCGCAAGGGCGATAATCTGGTCTCTGGTTCACCCGATCCACATGATATTCTTGAAGTATTGGGCGTGGAGGCTTTAGCCGAATATCTATGCGCCGAAATTCAAGAGGTTTATCGTCTGCAAGGCGTGAAAATCAACGATAAGCATATTGAGGTCATCGTGCGTCAAATGTTGCAAAAAGTTGAAATCACCGAAGGTGGCGACACTGTTTTGCTTGCCGGTGAGCAAGTGGACCGTGAAGAAATGGAAGAAGTGAACGCCAAATTGGCAAAGGGTAAAAAACCTGCCGAAGGTCACCCCATCCTATTGGGTATTACCAAGGCAAGCCTACAAACCCGCAGCTTCATCTCCGCCGCCTCTTTCCAAGAAACCACCCGCGTATTGACGCAGGCTGCGGTTGAAGGGAAAAAGGATATATTGACCGGATTGAAAGAGAATGTGATTGTTGGCCGCTTAATCCCCGCAGGGACAGGTGCCGCCATGAACCGCATCCGCGTTACGGCAAATAGCCGCGATGCCGCGCTTCGTGCTCAATATAAAAAGTTGCAAGACGCAATTGTTGCTGAGGAAGAAAGCAAGGCTGCTGCCAAGGCAGATAATAGCCCAGCACAAGAAGAAGTTGCTGTCGCAGAAGCTGTTATTGTTGAAACAGCAGCCGATGAAACAGAAGGCTGATTTTCTTAATCTACCTCGATAATCGTAATAAAAAGCCCCTCGGAATATCATTCCGGGGGGCTTTTGTATCGCATGGACCAATTATTAAAAAGGCACTTTAACGCCCCTAATCCAGATAAATTATGCGCGTTTAACCTTGTCAATTTTACGCTCGACTTTGCGTAAATCTTTACATGCATCTTGATCGCCCTTGTCGCATTTACGCGTCAATTTATGCTGCTGTTTCGATAATTTTTTCAGCTCTTCTTCCTGCTCACGCATTTTACGTCCGCGATTTTCGTCGGCCTCTGACTGGCTGGTGGTTAATAAATCAACGGTTTTGGAAGTAATTTTAATTGGCGCAGTCACAACATCACCGACGATGCGTCCAACACAGGCGTTCAAACTAACATTCAGGCTAATTGCGATTATCAATGTCATGGATTTACGCATCATATGCCTTTATATTTTTATAAATTAAGCAGTGCCGCCGCCTTGGCGCGGACCTCATCGCGAATATCTGGCCGTTCAAGCGCAAGCGCCAAATTGGCCTCCACATATCCCGCGACCGAACCGCAATCATATCTTTTTCCATCAAAAGTTAATGCGTGGAAAGCCTGTGACCCAATCATCTGCGCCATGGCATCGGTTAATTGAATTTCACCGCCTGCGCCCTTTTCCTGATTTTCCAATATCCGCATTACCTCTGGCTGTAATATATAACGGCCCGATACAATTAAATTGGATGGCGCTTCCTCCATTTTGGGTTTTTCAACCAAGCCCTTTACCTCGGTCAAGCTACCGTCGCGCTCGCCCGGGTTAATCACGCCATAGCTTGAAACCTTTTCATGGGGCACTTCCAACACGCTGATAATATTACCGCCAATATTATTATATGCATCCACCATTTGCGCCATGCATCCAGGACTGCCATGCATAAATTCATCGGGCAGGAACACCGCAAATGGTTCATCCCCAATAATATCACGTGCGCACCATATGGCATGGCCAAGACCCATTGGCTCTTGCTGACGAACATAGGCGCAGGCGCCGGCCTTTAACCTTGTCGCTTCTAATATGCTTAAATCCTTGCCGCGCTCCTTCATGGTGCGTTCAAGTTCAAATGCGATATCGAAATGATCCTCAATCGCGCTTTTGCCCCTGCCGGTCACGAAAATCATTTGTTCAATACCGGCTTCTATCGCCTCATCAACAGCATATTGAATTAACGGCCTGTCAACAACGGGCAGCATTTCCTTTGGTATCGCCTTTGTTGCTGGCAGGAATCTTGTTCCCATGCCTGCTACTGGAAAAACTGCCTTTTTTATCTTCTTATGGTCCATGAACCGCCCTTTAAATAATGATGACTATAAAGCCTATGACGGCAAAACATCAAATTTCTTTTACTATAAAGCGATTAATTATTGGTTGTTTATGATAGTTTTTCTTCGAATTTTTTGCGCAATTTTTGTAATTTAGGCGGAATGACGGCCATGCAATATGCATTATTCTGACCCTCTACATCCCAATATTTTTGATGATAATCCTCTGCATCATACCAATTATCGGCATGTTCTACCGTGGTCACAATTGGCGCAGGCCAATCGGCCGCGGCCCTGTCCATAGCGGGCTTTATTTCGGCCAATTGCGCATCATTTTGCGGGAAAATGGCGCTGCGATATTGGGTGCCAATGTCATTGCCCTGACGGTTTAATTGCGTGGGATCATGAATTGCAAAAAATATATCGAGCAAGTCAGAATAGCTAATAACATTTGGGTCAAACCCAATTTTAATCGCCTCTGCATGTCCGGTATCGCCGCCACAAACCTGTTTATAATTGGGGTTTTCAACATGCCCACCAATATATCCACTCGTCACCGATGAAACACCGTTTAATTGATTAAAAACTGCTTCTGTGCACCAAAAACAACCACCCGCGAAAATTGCAACATCCTGCATAATATACTCCATTTCTATCGGCTAAAATGGGGGGTAAATATTATAAATCAAGTGGCCCTTGCCCGCGCATCTCATCATAAATTACTGCAGCTTGGCTGTTTTGTGCATTTTGCGGCTATCCCTTTTTTGTCCCGCCCTTAATACCAATAAATACATGGCGGGCGTGACCACCCGTGACAATATTGTCGATGTAATCAACCCACCAATTATAACAGTGGCCAAGGGGGAAAATAAAGCCCCGCCCAATAAGGCAAGGGGCAGTAAACCGCCCACCGCCGTCACAGAGGTAAGCAAAACCGGCATGAAGCGTATCTCGCCTGCTTTTTCAATCGCCTCGCGAAGCTCCATCCCCTGTTCACGAAGCTGGGTCGTGAAATCAACCAACAAAATGGAATTTTTAATTTCAATGCCGATTAAGGCGATAAAGCCAATAACAGCCATGAAACTTATCGGATTGCCGGTAAGGAATAATAAAATAATCCCGCCAAATAATCCAAGCGGAATAACACCCGCAACCACAATGGTTTCGCGGAAACGGCCAAATTCGGCAACTAAAATGGCAAAAATGCCAAATAATGCAATCATCACCGCAGGACCAAATCCCGACAAGGTTTCATCAATTTTCGACGCCTCACCGCCCACCACAATCTTATATCCAGGAGGTAATTTTAACTTACTCACCTCTTCCAACACTGCATTATTGGCAAGGGTAATGACCGCACCGGGCCGTAATTGAGCGGTAACCGAAACATTTCTTTCCAATTGATGCCTTTTTATTTCCGGCGGCACAGATGATAATCGCGGATTTGAAATTTGATCCAACATAATGGGCTGTCCATCGCGTGAAGAGACATAAATTTTCTTCAACGCCGAAATCGGCAATTCCTTATCATATGCCAAACGAACCGTAACCGGATAAACATCCCCCTCATTATCCCGAAAACGCGATGCCTGTTCACCATTTAGGGCAAGCCGAATTGCGCGGCGCGGCGCACCATCGGCAATGTTCAATAAAGCCGCCTTTTGCACATCAATATTTGCGTCCAAATCAATACGGTCGGTCGCAACCGGATTTTCCACATCGCGCAGCCCCGGCGTCCTTCGCATTATCGCCTCAACCTGACTGGCCAATTTTTTTAATATGCCCAAATCCTGCCCTTGAACAAACATCACAATGGGTGCTTCAATTGGGGCGCCATTTTGGAACATTTTTACCTTTATCTGTGCGCCGGATATATCATCTAATTTACTGCGCAGCCGCGCCACCATCTCTCGGCTTTCTCTGCCCTTCCATTCATCCATAATCACCAAAATATCGCCATAATTGGTGGCCTGCATATTGGAAAATACATTGTAAAATATTTGCGGATTACCTGCGCCCACATTTTCAGCGACAATTTTAACATCGGGTTCTGCGCGAACAATTTCTGCGACTTGTTTTATAATCCGGTCCGTATTGGCAATGCTGCTGCCCTTTTCTGCCTCCACCTCTATGCGGAAATATGATGTATCGGCATCAGGGAATAATGAAAACCCCATAATCGGAACCAATAAAAATGCCGAAAAGGTAAGCAACATCGATCCGTAAAATGTCTTACGCGGATTATCCAATGCGCGGTGCAAAATGGGGCGATAGAACTTGTTGATACCGCCATTTAATATTTGGAAAATCCGATTGCCCTCTGGATCTTCATCACGTTTCAAAACGCGGCTTGCCAAAAATGGAATAACGGTCAGGGAAATGACCAATGATGCGCTGACCGTGAAAATCACCGCAACAAATGATCCTCTGGTGTATTTCCCCGCCCCTTCTGGCAGGAATAATAAAGGAAAAAAGGCAAATAATAACACGCCTGTTGACCCCAATATGGCCGGCGTAATTTCCTTTGTCGCATCAATTGCCGCAACAACCCTATCCTTGCCCATGCGTAAATGGCGGGCAATATTTTCCGTTACCACGATGGAATCATCAACCAATAAACCAAGCGATAGGATGAAGCCCAAAACAACCAATTGGTTAAAATTATACCCCACCATATTTATGCCCAAAAGCCCCGAAGCCAGCGACAACGGGATGGATATCATCACAATAAGCGATGAACGAAAACCCAGCGGCAATAGGGTGATAAGAACCAATGACAGCGCGATAATAAAGTCGCGGGCCAATTCCCTTAACCGAAAGCTAATATCCTTTGACTGGTCAAATTGCAGCTCCATTTTAATGTCGGGAGGCAAGTGATCGGCAAAGTCATGCATTTGCTGAACAACCAAATCCTTAACCTTTGTGGCGTCCGTTCCGGGTTTTTGCGTAACCGACATCAATAATGCGCGCTTTCCATTATGCCGCGTTATGTGCAGATTTTCTTCCTGTCCCCACGAAACCTGCGCAACATCGCCAAGCGTCAATAATGTGCCTTCATTTGTTCTAATTGGTAAATTTTTTATTCGGTCCAAATCGCGATATGCGCCCCCCGCATCGACATTAAACCGCCGCGCCCCACTTTGCACCGCGCCGCCCGGCAAATCTACCCCGCCCTGTGCCAAAATATCGGCAACCATGGTGGCGGGCAAACGAAGCTCGGCCAATTTATCATTATCGATTAAAACGGATATTTCCGGCTGCGGGATGCCAAATTTCTTCACCTGCCGGACCGATTTATTGCGATTTAAAATATCGGACAGATCATCAGAATATTTGTCCAAACGCCGCCAGCTTGCTGTCTCGCTTATCATCGCCAATTGAACAACGGCGGCCTCTGTGGTTCGCGTGCGGCGAAAATCCAATCTTTGCAGGCCAGATGGCAGCTGCGACCTTATCGCGCCAATTTCCCTAATCACATCATTATAATATTCATCGGGATCGCCCGCCCAATCAAATTCAATGGTAATTACCGCGCTGCCATCGCGGCTGGTGGAAGAAATTCGCTTTACATCATCCAACCCTTGCAACACTTCTTCAATTGGTTTGGCAACGGTTTCTTCCATTTCGCTGGCATCTGCGCCGGGTTGAATGGCGACAATATTTGTCACCGGAATGGGAAAATGCGGGTCAACGGCGCGCGGAATGGACATAAATGCATTGATGCCCAATGCACTAAGCAACAGGAAAAGCACAGCAGTTAGCTGCCATCTTTTAATGGCAAATTCGGCTAAATGCACCTTTGCTTTTCCTTATATTTCATGTGTATTTTGGCCATTTTATTTTGCAATTTTCGATTGATTGCCAAGCCGGACCTTCTGCCCATCACTTACCTTTTCATGGCCAGATGCGATGATTTTTTCACCCATTTTCAAACCATTTTCAATAATTATCCATTTATCAGTCAATTGGCCCAGCTGCACATTGCGTATCGATGCCACATGGCTTTGCGGGTCGTAAATATAAACCAGTGCTTCATTATTCCGCACCCCGAAAATCGCAGATGCAGGAATGGCCACCAACTTCTCACTATCTGAATATAGGGGGATTTTGGCCTTGGCAATTTGGCCGGATTTCAAATTGGCGATTGCAGGCAACTGGGCATAGGCAAAAAAACTTCCCGTTGCAGGGTTTGCGCGCCCGTCAACTTCGCTAATCACTGCGTCAAATGGCCTATCCTCTGCGCCAGACAGGGCGACAGAAATTTTCTTTCCTGGCACGATTTGAGATAAATATTTATCAATGATAGAAATTTTAAGGACAAAGCCTTTATCCGCCCGCCCAATGATTAACGCAGGCGTGCCAGCGGCAATTACTTGTCCAGCATCGGCGCTGCGCGAGATAATCACCCCATTGCTAGGTGCATATAGGGCCGAGGTGCTGGCCGCAAATTGGGCCTGTGACATGCGGGCCTTTGCCGCCAGCATCGCAGCCTGTGCCTGTTCAACGCGGGGCTTGGTAATCCATCCTTGCTTAAATAAGGTGGAGGACCGCGTAAATTCCGCATTGGCGCGGTCATATTCGGCCCGCGCTGCCTTTACATCGGCGGCCACATTGGTGCTGTCCAATGTGGCAAGCAACGCGCCCGCCTTTACAAAATCACCTTCGCGATATTTGACTGACGCAATTTTTCCTGATGTTGTGAAACCAAGCGGGGTTTCTTCTCTATAACTAATTGTGCCAACCGCCTGAACGTCAAATGCTTCATCAATTTTGCCAATGGTGATTATATCCACCACCGGTTGCACATTGCGCGCGGGCTGCCCGCCTTCATCGCCATTTTTACAAGATGTTAAGGCGAGCGCCAATAAAGCCGCAATATAATATTTTTTATGATGAAATGCCATGCCTGCTCCCCCAAATCGGCCTGTGCATAATTTAGGAATTATGCCCCAAAGGCAAGAATATAATCATCATAAAATCATAAATTTTATAGATATAATGCACATTAAAAATTTTTTATGCACAAAAAAAGAGGGCGGATAAACCGCCCTCAATTCATTAACTTAATTAAAAGCTATTACATTCCTGAACCAGGACCGTAGGTTACTTCAACGCGGCGGTTTTTAACTTCGCGCACGCCGTCGCCGCTGTTCAAAGCAGGACGTGTTTCACCAAATGCTTGGGTGCTGATTGCGCCGGCTGAAACGCCTTTGCTTTCCAAATAACCACGAACAGTCGCGTTACGACGTTGTGACAAACCTACGTTATAAGTAGGTGCGCCTGAGGTATCAGCGTGACCAGCAAGCATTACTTTCGCGCTACCGCAATTTGCATATTGCGATACAGCGTTGTTCAATGTGTCTGCGCCAGCAGGTGTCAAGTTTGATTGATCCCAATCAAAATACACAACATATGGACCAACATTACATACTGGTTTTTGAGCAACCGGTGGTGGTGGTGGTGGTGGCGGTGGCGGTGCTGGTGGTGCAGCAACAGGAACAACCACTGGTGGTGGAGCAGGCTCTTCACCGCCAAAGTTGTAAACCAAGCTACCCATTAATGAATGTGAACGGAAACGTGTTGAAACGTCACGGCCCAAACGGTCAACCAAGTCAACGCCAGGTGCGTTAAAGAAGCGATATTTCAAACCAACATCCCAGCTATCGCTCAAAGGAGCGCGAACGCCGGCAAGAACTTGCCATGCAAAGCCAGTGTCAGAATCATTCAACCAAGGGGTTGAAGTGATAACATTTTCAATATCTACGCGAGCAACGCCAACGCCGCCGCCAACAAAACCTTGAATGCCGTCATCATCACCAAAATCAAGCATACCATTGACCATGAAGCTCAATGCGCTTGCATCGCCGGTTGATGCGATATTTGAAGTTAATGCAGTGCCAACTGTGCTGCCGCTGTTTGTAACAGGAAATGCACGGTCATTGCTGCGTGATTGAGTAATATCAGCTTTGCGATAGGAAACTTCTGATTCCAAACGGAAACCGCCGAAGTCATATCCTACAACGCCGCCAAAGTCATAACCAGTGTCGGTATCCAATGTTGCAGGTGTGCCTACATTGGCGATGTCCAATTGCAGGTCTTCTAATAGCATTGCACCGCCGTCAACGCCCACATACCATTGGCCGTCACGGGCCAAAGCAGGTGAAGCGATTGCAGTTGATGCAAGAGCCAAACCGATGGCAAACTTACGCATATACTTTCCCCTTTTCTTTAATTTAGGAATAAAATTCGATAGGCAGTTGTTACATCCTCAATTCGCATGATGCAAGCATAGTTTCGCATAATATGTTGCTAAAATGTCGCCATTTGCCTTTTCAACATATAAAAAACTGTAAAATTCACGCATTTTTACGGGTATTTACTTTATAGGACCCTGATTAAACAATGACCGCGTTAATATACCTCAATATAAATGCATGACGCTTCATGATTCGATGAATTTTATAATTTTTGATTTTTATGCTGTTTTCATTTGCCTCTAAGCGCTCAAACCCTGTGCTTGTAATAATGACAAAATCTGAGCCAAAGTTGATCTGGCCTCTACATCTATTGTCGTGCCGCCATTTGGCGCAGTGACAATATTGCCCCCACCCCAAATATTGCCATCATAGCGCAGCATTTTATTTTGATGTTTTGACCAAATGCGTAAATTTATCTTTGGTGCGATATACCGCCAGCCATTTTCAAAATATACCGCCAAATAATTGGCATAGTTCGCCCAAATTCCCGTGGGGGTTTCCCCAATTAAATAGCAGTTGCCAAATATAGGTGCCTGTTCGCCGATCAATAATGCTGGATTATCCAATTTCTTTTCCACCACGGGATTTAATAAAATATCGATTAATAATAATGCCTCATTATGGCTTATTTCCTTTTGTGCCTGCCCCTGAACCAATAAAGGCAGCCTAAAATTATATGTCTGTGTCATTCACGCCTCTTTAATATGTTAAGAAAATTTATGGTTAAATAAGAAATATAAGCGGCGCAGATGGCGCATTTTCACCCATTTGCCGAACCTCCAATCCCAATAATTCATCCGGCGGGATATTTAAGCTGGCCTTTATTGCCTGTTTTTCAGAATCCAAAAGCCAGAAATTATTCTTATCGGTAAAGGAAAGCTCGATTTTTTGAGCATTATTTGGGGCATTTACCCCGCCATTCACAAATGCCGAAATTTGATATTTCTCGCTTGGTTCATCCAAAATAATATCCACATAATCGCGCCACCCATTGTCAATCCGCGATCGCCTTTGCCATGAAATTTGGGTGCCGTCCGTTGGATGATGATATATTGCGGGATGCACGGGCCGCAGGGGGCGTGTAAATTTATCCCAATTGGCAATTTGCGCCTCCACTGGCATTTCATCGCCAAGCCCCTGTGCCTCAATATGCAACATGCCATCCAATCTGGACAAATTTTCCTCACCCGACACGGCTGAGTCTGAGGATGAGGATGTCGGCATGCCTGCGGGTAATAATGCTTCTATATCAATAATATTCATCCTATTTTGCTCAATCAGCAAAAATTGTTCATTTGCCATATGATTGAAAATCGCTTCATCGCTGGCAAATCGACCTCTTAAAAAACTGCTAAGTTCAAATCGTCCATCACCGCGCGGCTGGCATGTGGCAAATTGCACAAATTCTTCCCCAATTCGGGCAAGGTTTAGATATTTATTTGATAAAATATCGGCATTTGATGCGCCGACCAATATGTCATCCTTGCGGTCAAGCTGGACAATGATCCTGCTTTTTAAATCCCAAAATTCGGCCTTTGCTGGCGCCAATACGGCCTGCACCACATCTCCGGTAATTGAATTTTGCGCAATGCTTTCTGCCTGAACAAGCGCATCACCAGCCGCATTTTCAACAAATATGGCGGCCCTGCGCCATCCATGTTGCGCACCATTAGCCGCAATAGCAACCATTGGCCGATGGCTATATTGCGCATCAAAAATGGGCGCGGCAAATGCCCGCAATATTGTCGGTCCATGCACATCATCAAATTGGGCAATATGCCCCGCGACCTGCATATCGGGCATATTGGACAAATTATCCATCATCGCGGCCATATCGCTATATCGTCTGGCCTTTATTAAATTTCCGGCCAAATTTTGCTGTGTTTCGGTAATCAGCCATGAAAATGGATCGCCATGAACCGAAATAATAGAACCCACCGCCATTTTTTTATAATGTCGCGGCAACATGGCTGTCCATATATGGCGTGCATCATAATGACCGTTTAACATTGCCATCGCTGCACATTGCGCCTGCTGCATATTTAATGTGGCGGGAAAATCAATGTTCAAATGCCGATCATATTGGCCGGGGCGCTGCACCTCCACCTGATGGGGCAGATAATCCCGCTCTGGCGCATAATATCGTATCAACAAATGGCTGGGCGCATCGCCCACCGCGCCTATATTATGCTCTGGCTTTGATATTTTTTTATTATCAACCGAAATTATATATTCTTTGCCAATGGCATAATCGGTAATTTTTCGGCCATTTGAATAATATAATTTGCCGTTTTTCTCAGTAAAAAACCCTGAATAAAAGGATGCTAAATCCGCCAACGCATCTCGGGCATTTTCCTGTATAATTTGATAACCGATTAACTGTTCATCGCTTGTCGATCCGGCCATATTGGGGGCAATGTCATTTAATATCCGGTTTAATGACACATGCTGCTCATCCTCAAACAGCTCGAAACTAAGCGACGGGATGCGATTGCCAAAATCCGCTAGCTGCAGCCCCTCAAACACCACATAGCAGATCCCGCGAAATGCCGGACATTTATCCATTCCCTGTGCGGCCAATAATAACGGGTCGGCTTGTTGCTGTTCATCGCCAGGGTAAAAACGCATCATCCCGCCTGTTTTCAAATCACCCGCCGCGCCGCGTAATAATTTACCATCGGCCCAAATTCGGCCAATTGATTTGATGTGATTAGAGGCAATAGCCACGGCAAAATTTGCCGAATAGCTGTAATTGACACTGTTTGCCTGCCCCTTGCCCCCTGATTTCACCTTATTTTCAATTAAATCACTGGCCCATATAACCGATCCAGCGACCCGCATTGTGCCGTAAATTTTGGGGATGGCCGCGCCATAGGTGGATGTTTGAACATCCAATTCCTTTAACCGGCCAGCCCCAATTTTCGGTTTGCCAAAAATGGCATTATCCACTTGCCCGCCCAAAATTGATCCAATGGCGCCGCCAATTGGCCCGCCAATTGCCGTTCCGGCCAATGTTAACGCGATGGTTGCCATGATAAATCCTTTTTCAATATATGATGATTTTTTGGCCCGCCCCTTTGGCCAGCCCCTTTGGCCTACCCCTGTTTAACGGATGATGCCTGTTGACCGGATGATGCCTATTGACCGGATGATGTTGGACAGGCGCAATATTTCCATGCCCCTGATATGGGCCAATTATCCGGCATGGGCGCACAGACCACCGATTGAACAGCATGATATGCGTGGATAGCGGATAAACCCCGCCCCGCCGTAATGGCAAAATGCACCTGACGCGCATCGGGCCGAACCATAATGATATTTCCCGCCACATGATATGCGCTATCAATGTTAATTGGACAAAATTCCGGCCGCGTGAAAAAATCGCTTATCCGTTTATTGCTGCGTTGCCGCAGGCTATATCCAATGGGAATATCGCCCACAAATCCAATATTTTGTAAAGATAAGGACAATGTCCCAACACAATCCAACCCCGTATCGGCGCTTCGCCCCCATAATTTAAACGATGTGCCAATATATTTCTGTGCTGCGCTAAACAGCTTTGCCCGACAGAGGCAATTTTGCATAATGTGATGCGCCATTATTGGTTAAATGGCATTGGGATATCGGGTCAATAAATCATTGCCCGGCAAAAATGGTTCGCCTCGAAAATTTTGGGCATTTTCGAAACGATCGCCACATGCCGAAATGCTTTTGGGGCAGCCTTGGGTCAATAAAATCATATCACCCACTTGCGCTGAGGCATAAGGCATATCGACAATTTTCACACTATTTACATCATTATCCCAAATGGCCGATTTATGTCCGCATGATCGCCCGCTTAAAAATTTAATGCTGCCATGTGCCAGATAATGGGGGGTTAATTGCACCGCCGGGGTGATAAAAATTCGTTCCCCCTCAATTTTTTCAATATGCGCCCTGCACCGATATTTATTCAAATTTATACCGCATTTTGCATCGCCCAATCGCGCACGGCATGTTGGCGATGTTTTGGGAATGATGGGGTATAATAACGCCGCCGATATTCCCTCCAACTCTGCGGTGAAATGATGCCCATCATGGCGGATCGCCCCCATATGATAAATGGACATTTCATCATCAATAATGGTTTTTTTGTCCCAATCGGCAATGGCCAATTTTATTTGCGCATAATCCCATTTTCCCGCCCGTATATCCGCATCGGTAATGGCATTATTGGACAAAATGCCATCCACATCCGGCCCATTATTTTCAAGTCCCAATGCCGCATCGATGCTGGTGGGGATTAACCCGCTACTGGCATGATAATCTATCCCATTTATTGCCACATTTCGGTCATGTGATGTAAAGGCCAACATGATCCCATCATGGCGCAAAATTTGCCAAATATAACAAAAACTGGTCAATGGCGGCGCAGATGATAAATTTTCATCATGTTGATTATCCATTGCCATTTGCCCCGTCAAAAATCGGTGCTTCTTTTAATTCTATCAAATCTATATTGGGGATTTCCCCTGCACCAAATTGTGAAATGGAACAATCAATTTGATCGTTCATAAACCGCACCGGCACTTCAAATAAATAACCCGCCCTTATCACCGCGCCATTTGGTGGGGGATTGTTAAAAATAATCATGCCATTATCGCCCAATGTCCAATTTTGCACAATGGCTGCGTCTAGAGATATTGTAACCGTATCGGCAATGGGACAAAATATTGGCCGCACATCATGCCCATCTTCGCCTATATTTTTCACCAATTGAAACGAAGTTTGCACATCATCCCCAATGCCAATTTTTTGGTCAAATGCGCTCGGCGTGCCGGTCATATTATGTGAACTATTGTCCAATGGATCAAAAAAGCGAAACCCCTTGGCCGGCCCTTTCATCCTTTTAAAAAATTGCAAAACGCTTTCCACATCCTGTTGTGAACGAAGCCCGCTGCCCACATCATAAATATTACGCGCATTGGCCCATTGGGCATTGCGATATTCATTGCCATTTTGCGTGGTGGAAATAATGGTGGAAAATTGCGGGCTGATGGTCGCGCCCATGCCAATATTGATGGGGAAAGATATTTGTTCAAAATTGTTCAATGCGCCCTCCTGTTCTTTATTCAAATTAAAATAGACAAAACCGTCGCGTAAAATTTGTGGCAAGGCCCAAATAAAAATATCGCCTATGCCGCGTGTTGATGCAGATAAAATCGCCTGATGAATATGTGTCCATTGATGATCATCCTGCGCTCGCAGGACAAAACCGGCAAAATAATGTTGATGCATTGGGGGATAGTTAAGCCGCGCATTGGCCGCCCTTATCGCGCGGTCAGATGCACCAAAATTACCCTCCACTATCCAATCATAATCTTCCAACTGTAATATATCAAAGGCGGGATATGCCCAATTTGAAGGCAAATTTGCGCGGGCCATTTCGGGGGATTCTTCGTTTAATATGCTTGGTAAAAATGCCAATAATGCTATTTTCGCATTGGCGCCAAATGTTGCCGCTTGCCCCCTTACCGCATCGCGCAGGGCAAGGGTTGACTGCCCCAAAATATCACCTGCTTTGTCCAACATCGCGTTTTGTACGGCGGTTTTTGGCCCGCGAATATCGGCAATGCTGGTCAATAAATTGTCAAATTTTATAATCGCCGCCTCGTCATACAAACAGGGCCTATGGTCATTTGTCACCCACCACCATGGCTCGCCAATTTGGAAAATAACCGGTAAATTGGCCGCCAATAAAATACGGGTAAATGCCCGCGCAACATGTTGTAAATATCCCATTGCCGCATCATTTGCGGGCGATAATAAAGTTGATGGCGGCCTCCATCCGGTAAGGGCGGGATCGCCATTGGCCGCGCGCTGTTTCCAATCATCTGGGCAATGCGCATCAAATAATTCATAAGAAAGCGAGAATATCAGCTCAAATCCATAAATTTTGGCAAAGTCCGCAAAATTCTCATGCCATTTTTGGCAAGGCAAATTTAACGCGTCATTCACGCTGTCGATCATATGCCCGCCATTATGGGGGTTAAGGTTGAAATAATGGCTCATCCCCACATAATGGTTGATGCTTTTTCGGTAACCAAGGGCGTGGATTTGCGACATTAACCGTTCTGGGGTGACATGATAATGATCATCATAACCGCTGGCCATACGCACATGATGTTCGGGTAAGGACACATCGCCAATATCCAAAATTGCGCCCTCACCGATGCAGCTTATTTCCGAAATTTCCGCCCAAGCATGTTGGCCACCGGCAAAGGGGGTATTTGTGCCGTCATATCCGGCGGGCGCCATGGAAATGAACATGCGGTCAATATCGGCGGCATGCACCTTTACGCCTTCATTGGGGAGGAGAAAACCGCCATATAAATCAGCAAAATTAAGGGTGATTTGCGCGTCATACGGGCTGCCCTGTGCATAATTCCACAACCGCACATAATATGACATGGCGTTGCCAGCTGCATCGCGCCCTTCAATGGTTAAAACAGGACCATTTACTGCGTTTAATGCGACTATGCCATGTGATTTCCAATGAAATTTCAATGTCACATGACGATAATCGCGATTTGTTGTATAGGATAAAAGCGAGTGGTCCCACTCATCCTCACTATTCCATATCAGACCGCAAATCTCATTTTTATGATAAAAAATATGCTCCACCCGCATGGCATCGGGCGCGGTGGTCACCACGCTGGCCATCATCGGCCTTGGGAAATTCACACTCCAATATTTTGGGTCAAAGCGCATCAGAACATTTTTGTCCTGCACACTTCTTTCTTTACAAAGCCAATAGCTCATCAAAATATGCCCCTTCATCATTATTTATTCGCCGCAAATGCGCCAATTTATTGGGAAAAATGCTTGCTTTTGAGACAGCCGCTTTATGAGGAAAGTGCTTGGCGGACCTGTCTTGCAATTTGCCTGCTGGATTTACGCAGGCTGTCTGGTGCGCTGCCCCGGCCATTATCAGACACATTGATGTTAATGTTCACATTTGCGCCGCGTCCTGAAATTTGCGGCACAATATTTCCCCCGCTACTTGGCACAAATAATTCAGGGCCATTTTCCCCCACCATATATGCCCGGCCCGATGATACTGGCCCACCTGTGGCCCGCCCCGGTGCGCCCAATGCCGCCGCGGCAACTTGGCCCAAACTGCCCAAAATCCCGCTTATCCCGACGCTTTGCCCCCCTGCACTGGCGCCAAATATTGTCCCAATACCCGATTTAATCGCAGAGGATGCAATATCGGACAAAACCGATAATGCAATTTTACGCAAATCCTCAAAACCAAATTTGCCCCGCTCTATCGCGCTTAATAACCCGCGTTCAAGCCCGCGGCCCGCCCGTTCCAACCCATCGGCAAATGGCCCGTCAAGCTGGGTCTTCATGCTTTGTAAATCGCGGGCAAAGCCGCCCGTGTCGGCGCGTATGGCGATGACAAGTTCATCAATATCCCTATTCATCTGGAAAATCTTTCGTTAATTTATCAATTATGTCGCGATATTTTTCGGGTGATGATGGCGCCGACAAACCGGCAAAAATATGGGCGATTTCTGATGGTGTGGCCTGCCAACATTGATCCAGCGTCCACCCAAAATTTATAATCAACTGAGCATGTAATTTCATGATAAAGCCGGCAAAATAATCATCCGACTGCATCATCATCGACCCATTAAAATTTGTTGTAATAATATTTTTAATGGCGGGGTTGCGTTGGCCAACCCGCCAGCCACCAATTTGGCCGAGAATATTTTTCTATCCACCGGTTTATCACACAAACAATGCCAATAAAGGGCGGATAAATGCGACAATTTTAATTGTCCTGCCGCTGCTTGTTCGACCATTTCAAATAAAGGGCCAATTTCTTCCTCTGCCGCGATTAAATTTTCAAAACTGGGCCGCAATATATAAATTTCGCCGTCCAAATTTAACGCGGCCTCTCCGCGATGGGGGTTTGCAATATTGTTCATGCGCTTATCACCGGACCGCTGCTTTCCAACGACAGGGTATAATTGCGCTCTCCATTATAATCGCCGGAATAATCAAGCCGCGTGACCAGAAATTTGCCCGACAATTTTTCACCGCTCTCAAAACATAATTGATAATCATCAATCAACCCTGACATCGCCATTTGCCGCAATCTTTGTTCCGCCTGTGATCCGGTAAAAATACCCGCCGCCGACACCGATACGGAACGCACGCCAGCGCCGGATAATAATTCGCGCCACCCATTTGACCCCTTATGGGTAATGTTGACGCTATCGCCGTTCACGCTCATCTGTGTGGTGCGTAATCCCGCCATTATTTGATAAGCTATGGGGGTGTTGCCATCGCCATTTTTTAATAAAAAGGCACTGCCCTTTTCTGCTGCCATAATATGTCTCCGACTATTGTTAAAATTTATTGATTGTGGATTGAAATGCGGGCCATGACACCCAAATCAAATGTCCATTTGCCGTCCGCAGTGCGTGAAGTTTCCTGCCGCAAAATTTGCATATTGATAATGTCATAACCGTCTTGAGCGCGGGGCATATTTTCAATCATTTTTGGTAATAATTGATGGATTTCTTCGCCGCCCACCTCCTCGCTTCGCGGCGCAATATATCGCAATGCCATACGTATTTCCTGCCCCTGAAACTCTGTTCCTGACCATGGCAATGCCATGCTGTTTTGAATGTTGATATAAGGCGGCGTGGCCTTATCCGGCCGCGCGAGATATACCGCATTTACATGCGCCATAATTTTTGCATTTTCGCGCAGCAATTGGCATATCGCACCGCATAATTTATATTCATAACTCATCGGCCATATTCCTTTTTGCTTTATTTTTTAATGGTCCATCGCATCAGGGGATTTTCATCCAATTTGGCCGATAATGATGGCGCGGAAATGATGATGCTGTCCGTTTCTGCCTTTGCATTTACGCCATTAAATTGCCCCAAATCAGATGCGATATATTGCCCCTTTTCATGGCATATTTGCTGCGCTTTTTTCTTTGCATATTGGTGTAATTTACTGCTTATCTCTTGGCCCATTTTCATAAACGCATCGCCCGATATGGCCGCCATAAAGCGGCAATTACAGGCGGAATTTCACCCATATTTTCATTGGCTATATCGCCATTATTTTGCCGGTATAAAAATGCCGCCAATCGCAAAATTCCCATGCGCAACGGCGCATCAATATCATCCCAATGGGCATGACATCCCACGTCAAAATATGCCCTTATTCGGCCCGCCGCTCCTGCTGTCATGACCAGGATTTTACCCTCCACATCATAAATTGAAATAATCGGGCGCTGTTTTATCATCTGCCATCCTGAACATATTGGCATTTCCACCCTGCCCCGCCGCAATAATAAACGGGCAGAGATAAATTTCTCGCAAATGTCCATCGCGGTGCGGATATGACCCATTAAAAGGGCGTCTTCATCGGATATGCTGATCCGCAAATCGCCCTTTAATTCATGCAGTGCGGAGGCCGAAATAACCGGACGGTCCAATTTTATATTTGTCATCGCGCCTGTCATAAATTTTCCACCCGCACGGAAATGCTGCGTTCATCCCATGTCCCATTGGTGAAAATAATTTTGTTGGATAGGCTGTATGTCGCGCCTATTTTGCCGCCTTCAATGGACACAAAACTATGCGTGCCGTCATGGCCATCGCCGACAATGGCCACCCCATTTTCATGCACGGGTATAATTGTCCAACTGCTTTGTTCAATCAATTCATTGGCGGCATATTGCGCGTGCCAATCAAAACGATAATCAACCCGCGATTGCGGGTCTTTTAATAATAATGTCATATGAAATCCTTTAATTTTTTAAGGAAATAGGGGGCTATGCCGTCTGTAATGGCAAATTTCAAAATTGCGGCGGGGCATTTTTTTTGCGTGCGGAAATTACGCCATCACCAGCTATAGACGGGGTGATACCGCGTGCCTTATTGCCCCAATATTTTGCCTGTCTGATGGCCAATTGCATGTCAGATGTGCGGGTTAAATTGGCATGGCAAATGGCGTATCGACCAAGTGAATATGCGCCCGTCATTTTTTTGCCAGTTTTTGATTTGGTAGCCTTTGTTTTGCCAGCCTTTGTTTTGCCAGCCTATTTTCTATCGCCGCCAATTTTTCCGATAATCGCCTAAATTCGCGTCTTTGCCATACAGCCTCCATCGCGAAACATTCGTCATAGCGAAGCCCCCAACGATAGTGCGTCTCGCCATCCTTATCCACATCGCCAATTTCATCACGGCAGCAAAGGCCCGTGGAAAATGCGTCCAACCCACGTGCGGCAAATGCGTCAAAAACGCGCTGTGCGATTAAGCCTGCATGCCATCTTTTCCCGCCGCGAAAACGATATCTTTGCCATTGAACATCACCCCATGCGTCAATCCAGCAATCGGGAATTTTGCCAATATGTTTTTTGGCATTTTCATCCGATGTGTTTATCGCGCCGCTGCCTGCAAAAATGCTGGCCCATCTGGCCCCGGCATGGCCCAAATTTTGTTGATTATCCCGCGCGGCATATACCCCGCCATTGGCATCTATGGTCATTTGATCCATGCCATTGGTGTTAAAATTTATCCGCCCGCCCCAATTGGCATAGCCAGCGGTTAATTTTAATTCCCCAACCAGGGCAAGGAAATCCACACTGCCACGTTCGACCCCGCCCGCCTTAAATTTCATCCCGCCGCGATTGTTTAAAACATTGCTGTTGGTGACGATATAGGGGGATGTGCCATGCACCTCCAATAATTCGGCGGGGCTATCCGTGCCTATGCCCACTTTACCCGTGGATGTAATGTTAAAACCTGTGCCGCTGCTATATTTTCCGTTGGCATCTTTGGTCAGGCAATTGGCCAGCTGCGCTGATAATCCGCTGATGGAGGATATGGGGTGAATATGGCTTGATAAGCTATAGCTGCCCGCCGCCTGTTTACCGTCCAACGCGCTTTGTAATCCGGTGATGGAGGATATGTCATGGCCATGCTGCATAAACCATGTGGCCGATGGGGTTAAAACAACCATTTTTAATCCGGCGGTAAAATCCACCTTTGCCCCATTTGCGGATGATGAAAAAATGACGACGCGGTTTAATGCGCCATTTTGGGTTAATTGCCCCTCACCCACTTCCCATTCACCGACCTTTGTAATGCCCGAAATGGCATAATGGAATTTTTGTCCCGCCGGTACATTATCGGTAAAGCGGCGATGGCCGGCAATTGCGCCATCTAAGCTAATCTCACCCAAACCCTCGCTATTTGTGCGCTCACCGATTAGGTCAGCAAAAAATAAATTACTCATCATCGCCTCTATCTTTAATAAAAAACCGCCCCAACATGCTGTGCTGGGGCGGCGTAGTTTGCTGTTAAAAATTAACAGCAGGGGGAGCTTCGTCCTATTAACGGGGGTTTATGACGCTGCGAATTTCATTACTTTAATCGCATCGCTATTCATCAACTGGCCGCCCACGCGCTTTGTCGCGTAAAAATGCACAAAGGGTTTATTGCTATATGGGTCACGCAAAATGCTGGTCGAGCTTCGCTCTGCAATTAAATATCCCGCATTAAAATTGCCAAATGCAATGGACAGGCTGTTCGCCGCCACATCGGGCATATCCTCCGCCTCTATCACGGGATACCCTAATAAAGTCGCAGGCTGTCCCACTGCCATAGATGGTTGCCACAAAAATGCGCCATCACTGGTTTTCATTTTGCGGATACGCGCCACGGTCGCGCTGTTCATCACAAAAACCGCCCCTTGGCGATAGGCGGGTTTTAACGCGTGGATAAGGTCAACAATCTTATCCTGTGGGTTGGCGGCGGCAAATGCACCCGCCGCGCCCGATGGAATATATTGCAATGTGCCAAATGCGCGAACATTATCATTTTCCAAGGTGGTCGGGCCGGTTAAAAAACCCTTTGGCTGGTTCACGCCCGTGCCGTTGATAAAGGCGGCGGCCTCCGCCCGGGCAAATTCGGCAGCAATTTCACCCGACAACCAATTTTCAACATCAAATGCCGCATCGTCCAACATGGCTTGGCTGGCCGCAGGATTGGCATATAAATCGCCAGTTGGCGGCGCAATTTCAACAAAATTGGGGGTTGCCGTCATCGGGCGCGGCGCACTGTCCGATGCCCAGCCAGAGGGCGTGCCGCCGGTGGTCACCAATTTGCGATATCCCGCGCTGCCCGTTTGGACCACATTGGCAATGGCGCGAATGGGGGAGATATTGGTTAACATGCGCCCAATCATTGTGTCAATTTCGCGCGGCACGGCAAATCCGCCATCTGCGCCCGAACCAATGGACAGCGACTTTAACTCAGTTTCCCGTCCGCTGCGTAAATATCCATCGACAAAGCTGCGCGATGCAGCGGATGAATAAAGCGATTTTTTACCCTCAACATTGCCGCCATTTTGCGGATTGGACAATGCGGGGCGTGCGGCGGCCGATGCCACCTTGTCCAAACGGGTCTTCACCGACTCCACATCGGATTTCACGCCGTCCACACTCTCGCTCAATTGTGAAATGACGCTTTCCTGCGCCTCAATTTTATCCACCAAATCAAATGATGCCTCCAATGGATCAATGTGATTATTTGATGTTGCTTCTGCCTTAATTTCAATATTTTTCATATAATATCTTTCCTTGTTGCACAATAATTCGCCCGCAAAGCCGCATGAAATTCATGAAAGCCGCAGGTGAAATTTTATATATTTTTTGGTATTTATGGGCTATTTAGACTTGCCTATTGCTGGCTGGCCTATTGCTGGCTGGCCTAATTTTGGGCGTAAAAAAACCGCCCAAAAGGACGGTTGCTATTTTTTTGAAATATTCTAACGCTTAAGCGGCAAAAATATTACATATTGCCTTCCATTTACGGGTCATCCAATTGGGCTTGCCGTCCCAATCCTTATCATCCTGCCATTTTTTGGCCAATGCCTCAAACTCACAAAATATTTTTGGATTATTTTTATAGTTTCTAACTTCATTTAAATAACCTGTCATGGTTTGATAATCATCAATATAGGCGCCATTAAACCAGCGGCGAAACACCATTTCATCAATGACGCCTTCTTTTATCGAAACCGCGACCAATTCGTTTACATTTAATGTTGTCCTAATATTATTGGCTTCTTCCGAATCCTTTTCATCTTCTTTTCCCCATTTCGCGGAGTTAAACTCGCCTTTTTTCAATTTGATAAACTCTTTACGCGCCGCAATTAAATCACCATCCGATTCAATATGCATTATTAAATCTAATGTACCGCGCCGCTTCGCCATTTTACGGTTTGAATATATTGTGACAAAAGCCAATATAGCAGATATAATAACGGCTCCCCCAGTTATGAGAGAGCCGTAAACCGTCCAAAATTCATGTATAGATTCTATCAAATCTATTAGCCTCCATGACCTTCATATAATCTCATGATACGCTCCTTTTTTAAGCCTTTCAGTAGCCTTTACGTTACCGAGTATTTATTTGATATATTATCTGTTAACGCATTATACAATATTTTTATACCATTATGGCATATTAAATTTACGCCATTATTGGTTAATCCCAATATATAGCAAAACGCGATTAACAATAAATTAAATAGCCATTAAGTTCATATCAATATTAAAAAAAACAGCAAACTCACCCATCCACCAAATGTACATGGACGCGCGGTTGCATGGGGTGGGTGACGATGCTGACCTCCACCAATTCCAATTTTTGTAAATGGCGCGGATTTTGTCCGCTACTTTCCTGCACTCTATATCCAAAGGAAAGCCCGCGCACCGCGCCGCTTTGCACATAATCGGCAATTTGGACATCTTCATTATACGATAATTTCGCAATCACGCGCAGCCCGCGTCTATCCTCCCCCGCCATATCCAAAACGCCAATTTGCCGCCCCGGATCATGCTGCCATAAAAGGGGGATGCTCCGCCCATTTACCATAAAATCACGCAGGCTATCGGTAAATGCACCTTGGCTGATAATATCCCCGCCCTTGTCCATATGGTCAAAAATCGCGGCATAGCCCGCAAAGCGCAGCATTTTTTTTGGCAATAAATTCTCACGCCCCCTCATTTTAGATATTCCGTCAGGCCAAATCGAACCGCAAGGCCGATTAAAAATATGGCCAACACCCCCTTTACCATCCAATCAATTGCCGCCTTCCACGCGCCCTTTTTCGCATCGCGCCATGCGGCCAATAATAAACGAAGTTCGGTCAAATCCTTTTGCGCATGGTCATCGGACAATCCCAATTTGGCCAATGCCCGCCTTGCGCCTGCCTCGCTTGATTGGTCGATAATGGCGTAAATAGTGGCCAAATCCGCGCCCGATTGTTCCGCCTGACGGGTTAAATGGCCCAACATTTTGGTCTCATTCATCGCCTGCCTCCACGCATAAATGGGTCAATCCCAACATGGCGCGTTTTTCCTCTTTGGACAGGAAATCGGCGCTGCTGACCTGCGCCCATAATTTTTCTCTATCCTCTGCCAATGCGGTAATCATATCCAAATCAAGTTCAATTTTCGCGCCCTTCACCCATGGGTTTAACCCTGCCGATATTGCGCCGAAAATCTTATTACACATGGGGATGAGGGTAAGCCGCCATAATGCGCGATTTGCCTCTTTATAATTGGCATAGCTATTATCCCCTGGCAGGCCCATCAACATGGGCGGCACACCAAAGGCAAGCGAGATTTCACGCGCCGATGCCGCCTTTAACGCCACAAAATCCATATCGGCGGGCGACATGCTTAATGATTGCCATTTTAACCCGCCTTCCAATAATAAAGGCCTGCCCGCATTATATGCGCCGGAAAATCCCGCCTCCATTTCCGATTTTAAACGATCAAATTGTTCACTGGTCAGGGTGGCCGTGGGATCGCCAGGGTCATAAATTAACGCGCCCGATGGCCGCGCCGCATTGTCCAAAAATGCCTCATTCCATTTGGTCGCGGCATTATGCACCGCCACTGCGCGCATCGACGCGGCTAAACATCCTGTGCCATAATGGTCATCATGGGGGCTAAACCCACGTAAATGGATGATTTGCGGACGCCCCGCCTCATCATAGGCGGCAATTTCGCTCACATTCTGCCCGATCTGATATTGATAAGCCACCGGCCATCCATCATCACCTGCAATAATTTTGACGCGGTCGGGACGCAGCGCATATAAAGCAGAAATGCGTCCCAAATAATCGCACTGCACATGAATAAACGCATTGCCGTGAAGCAGGAAATGTGCGCTCACATCTTCTAAAATAGTAAATCCGCCATCATTTTTGTCAATCAATGCGGCAATTTCTGGCGAGCTGATTTTCAACACCGCGCCGGAAATGGCATCGGTAATCATTCGCACCGCGCGTTGTGCCACCGGATTTTCGCAATATGCCTGCTGTGCATGGGCAATATAATTTGCCCCATTGCCAAATTGAACCGCCATATCATTTTTGATATTTTGAGCCCATGGCGGGGCAGTCATGCCATATATATGGCCCATATTTGCAGCGGATGATTTTTTTCCAATATCATCGCCGCCCTGCCCCGTCCGAATAAGGGCACGGAATTTTTCCATCATCTTCATAAAGATAATCCTTTATCAATTTTTCTTAAAAACGAATTTTGGGCATGGCCCGCCTGCCCAGCATCAACTCCGTCATCGCCCAAACCAGCGCATCGGCGCGGTCGGGCGAACGGCCCGGTCCTTCATAATTTCCGCCAATCATCATGCCGCATAATTGATCTTCCAATGCGTCAAATCGTCCGGCATGCACAACGCGCCCCGCCTCATATAATGCCGCGACCGGTTCGGCCCGCGCCATTTTGCCACGGCTGGCATGGACCAGTTTGATGGGCAGGTTGATATTCGCCGCGCGAAGTACGCTGCCCACCATATCACCGCCCTGATTTGCCTCGGCCACCACATGGTCCGCACCCCAGTTTTCGGCCAAATTGGCCACTTGCCGCGCCCATTTTTCGGGCGAAGCCTTGGCAATGCTGCCATCATATAACAGCGCGCCGCGCCCATCGGTTAACCCCGCCGCGACAATGATGCCGCATTCATCGCCTCTATCACTTGCGGGTGGATCAACCGATATGATGATGCGCGATATTTGCTCTGGCTCAATTGGCGTTGCAATTCGGCATTTCTGCAATATTGGCCTCGTCCATAATGCGCCGTCAATTTCGCAAAGCAATTCGCCGGACAATTCCTGACGCCCCAAATTGCTTTGCCCATATTGCGCCTCCATCGCGGCGATAAAATCGGGGGGAAGAGCCGCGCGATTATCCTGTGTTGTGCCCTTGGTAATGACCACATCGTCCCGCGCCATGATATTTTGCAATAATATGTTTCGGCGCGGCGTGGTGGTTACCAAAATTTGCGGTTTTTTACCCAAACGAAGGCCCATGGCCAAATTATCCCATGCGTCAATATTTTTTCCGCCGCTATGTTCCCATTTGGTTAATTCATCACACCATGCATGGCTATGTTGCGGGCCGCGCAATGCCTCTGGCGATTGGGCGGAATAACAATATGCCGCCGCCCCATTGGCCCATATTATTTGGCGCAGGCTGGATTCCCATTTTACTGGTAAATGGCGGCGCTGCGTTGATAATATGCCGCTATCCCCTTCCACCATCGTGGCGCGAACATCATATAAATTATCCCCCAATAATGCAATTTTTACATGTGGATTTGCGGCGGCAATGTCATGCACCCATTCCGCGCCCGCACGGGTTTTTCCAAAACCGCGCCCCGCCATTATTAACCAAATACGCCAATTTCCCTTTGGCGGTAACTGTGATGGCCGCGCCAATATGCGCCATTCATATTTTAATTTACCCAATTGAGTTGGCGACAGGGAATTTATGAATTTGTGCAGTTCATCCGGCGGCAACATGCTGATTTGCTGCCAAATGCTATATTCCACCGATATTATCGGCTTTTAACCGCTCTCTGGTTTCTTCCAATTTATCCAATATATCATTTAATAAATTATCATGCATTACGGCATCGCTGCTATTATCCTTTTGATTTTCATTCGCCATTTGCGATTGATATTGCGCCACCGTGGACGCATGAAGTTGTAATAATTTCAATCCCATGGCATCATCATAATGTTTGAAATGCCCCTTTATCTCACCGCCATGGATAATGGGTTTTTCCACGCCAAAACGCGCGCGTTGCAACATTTCCAGTAACAAATTCTCAAAGGCGATTTTTAACGCCTCCATCCAATTTTTATCAAATATCGCGTCCATTTTGCGGTGTCGATATACTGTGCTGGGCTTTACACCTGCTTGTTTTGCCGAAAAGGTAACATTGCAAGTTTCGGCCAATATTTGCAGGAATTTTGCTTTTTTCTTGTCTGAAAATGCGCGTTTATTTTCACGTTGTAATTTTAATTTGGGGATGCCTTTTTTTGTTCTGATTTTCGTTAAAACCAATTTTTTAACCGCATCATATCCAATTTCTTCATCCCTATTTTGCTGTTTATAATTTGGCCCAATATTGCGGGTGCGGCCATCCCCCCGCCGCGCGTTGGCGGACGTTATTTTTTGCGGCATAACTGCTCCTTGGTTTGAAATATAATTAAACAGCCGCATCCTGAAACCTACATATCGCAGGGCGGCCTATATGGGTATGTTCCATAAAATATATGATATTTTTTTGATTATCATATCGCCATGTCGGCGAATCACATCATCTCGATCTTCCGTATATGTGCCATAATGGCGTAACGATGTCAATATAAATAACCTATTTGGTTATATTTTTTTGAGCAAAGAAAAGGCCCATATCAGGTTGGCATAACCTAAAAAATGGGCCTAAATCTTTTATATCAATATTTTATATGGATTAAGCAGCCTTATAAAATGTGCCTTTTTCTTCGGCCTTTTTACGGAAACTGACCGGAGGCTTAAAGCGTTCGCCATATTTTTGGGCCATATTATCGGCGGTGCGGACAAAATTTTCCACGCCAATTGTGTCAATATAGCTAATCGGGCCGCCCGTATATGGCATAAAGCCCCAACCGAAAATCGCGCCCAAATCCGCGCTTTGCGGATCGGGAACAACGCCTTCATCAAAACATTGCGCGGTGGCGATAAGTTGGATGTAAAGCAGGCGCTGCTTCACCTCCTCTGCGCTTGGCTGTGGATCGGCAATCGGATAATGGTCCGCCATTCCGGCCCACAGGCCCTTACGCTCTCCCTTATCATCATAATCATAAAATCCTGAACCAAAGCGGCGGCCCTTACGGCCCAATTCCACCACCATTTTTTCAAGGAAATCCTCTGTTCCTGATGGGCGATAATCCGCGCCAAGCTCTTGCTTGGTCGATTGCATCACATCATAGCCAAGCTGTAATGTGGTTTCATCCAGCAGCGCCAATGGACCAATGGGCATGCCCATATTTTTGGCGACATTTTCGATTAAGGCGGGTTTTACCCCTTCGCTAACCAACAGCATCGCCTCACCCATATATGGCGGGAATACGCGGTTGGTGAAGAAACCACGAACATCTTTTACCACAATCGGGGTTTTGCGAATTTTGGCATTATAATCAAATGCCACGGCCATCGCCAAATCGCCCGTTTGCTCGCCAGGAATAATTTCCAACAAAGGCATTTTTTCAACAGGTGAGAAGAAATGCAGGCCGACAAATTGTTCGGGCCGTGATGAATTTTTGGCAAGTCCAGTGATAGGAAGGGTGGAGGTGTTGGACGCAAAAACCACGTCTTTGCCGATAACAGCCTCGGCCTTTTTAATCACATCAGCCTTTACATCGGGGCGTTCAAACACTGCCTCAATAATTAAATCAACATCTTTTAAATCGTCATAATTATCTGTTGGGGTAATCCGCGCCATAAAGGCATCGGCCTTTTCCTTGGTCATTTTGCCGCGTGCGACCGCCTTATCCATAATTTTTTGTGAATAGGCGACGGCCTTTTGCGCGTCTTCCATGCTGCGGTCCAAAACCACCACATCCATGCCGCCCTTTGCGGTGACATGGGTAATGCCTGAACCCATTAACCCGCCGCCAAGGACGCCGACTTTTTTCAAATCAACCTTTGGCACGCCCGCTGGACGGCCCGCGCCCTTTTCTGCTGCCTGTTTATTGACAAATAAAGTGCGGATCATATTTTTTGCCTGTGGTCCGGACAATAATTTGGTGAAATATTTTGATTCCACGCGCAATGCGGTATCCATGGGCAGGATAGAGCCTTCATAAAGGCAGGATAAAATCGCCTTTACCGCTTCATAATTACCCTTGCTTTCTTTATGGGCAATCGCGTTTAATCCAACAAATAATTGCACCGAACGTGGGTCCATCGCGCCCGCGCCGCCGGGGAATTTAAATCCTTTGGCATCCCATGGGGCAAGGGTTTTGGGGTTCGCCTTTACCCACTCTTTCGCCTTGGCGATTAAATCCGCCTCTGGCACAACATCATGGATAAGGCCCTGGGCCTTTGCAGTTGCGGGGTTTAATGATTTGCCCTGCACAATCATCATCGCGGCATTTTGCAAACCGATAAGGCGCGGCACACGCTGTGTTCCGCCGCCACCGGGAAGTAGGCCAACCATTACCTCGGGCAGGCCAAGCTGAATTTTTGGATTGTCGGCCGCCACGCGGTAATGACATGCAAGTGCCAATTCCAACCCGCCACCAAGGGCAAGGCCGTTTAACGCGCACGCAAATGGCTTGGCAAAGGCGGTGCCTTTCAACATATCCTTGGCTTTATTGCCGCCGGTTTCCATTTTTCGCAGGGTGGCGTTCAGTCCGAATGCATTTTCAAACGCCTCGCCCATGCTGGCGGCTTTGCTGCTGCCCAACATGTTAAGGTCGGCCCCTGCCATAAATCCGCTGGCCTTGCCAGAGGTAATGACCGCGCCCTTAATTTCGTCATTGCTTAACACTTCGTCGACAAATTTTGGGAATTCGGCAATTAAATCCGCATTCCACACATTCATGCTATTATTTGGCACATCCAAAGTTAATAAAGCGATACCGTCGCTGTCTATTTCAACTGTAAAACATTTATATGTCATATTATTTTTCCAAATCTATAATTTTGTAGGCGGCGATTATACGCGCTCAATGATGGTGGCGGTGCCCATGCCTGCACCAATGCATAGGGTGATAAGCGCGGTCGATTTGCCCGAACGCTCCAACTCATCAACCACTGTTCCCAAAATCATCGCGCCGGTCGCGCCCAATGGGTGGCCCATGGCAATTGCGCCGCCATTGACGTTAATATCGCTATGGTCAACTTTCATCGCATCCATGAAACGTAATACTACCGAGGCAAAAGCCTCATTCAATTCCCACAAATCAATGTCCGACGCGCTCATCCCCGCGCGGGTCAATGCCTTTTGCGCGGCAAATTCGGGGCCGGTTAACATGATGGTTGGCTCTGAACCAATGCTGGCCATGGAAACAATGCGTGCACGCGGTTTCAAATCATATTTTTTGGCCGCAACATCATTGCCGATTAACACGGCGGCTGAACCATCCACAATGCCCGAACTATTACCCGCATGATGCACATGATTTATATTTTCAATATCGGGATAGCGCATTTTGGCGATATCATCAAAACCGGGCATCGCTTGCCCCATCATCGCAAATGCAGGGGCAAGAGCGCCCAATGATTGCATGTCGGTTTCAGGACGCATTAACTCATCATGGTCCAACACCACCTCACCAATCACATCACGAATGGGCAAAATGGAATTGGCAAAGCGTTTTTCGGCCCATGCGCGCGCGGCGCGTTTTTGGCTTTCCATCGCATATGCGTCCACATCATCGCGGCTATAGCCATATTTGGTGGCGATTAAATCGGCAGAAATACCCTGCGGAATAAAATAATTGGCAATGGCAGAGCGCGGATCAACCGGCCATGCGCCGCCATCTGAACCCATGGGAACGCGGCTCATCGATTCAATGCCGCCGCCAATGGTTAAATCGGCCTCACCCGCCTTTACCTTGGCTGCCGCGATATTTGATGCCTCAAGCCCCGAACCGCAAAAACGGTTTACCTGAATTCCCGATGTTGTTTCGGCATATCCCGCCTGCAATGCGGCGGTGCGGGTTATCACCGCGCCTTGCTCACCCACGGGGGACACACAGCCAAATGAAATATCCTCTACCGCCTCGGCAGGAAGATTGTTGCGTTCCCGCACGCTGGCCAAAACCTGAGCGGAAAGGTCCAATGGGGTGATTTCGTGCAATGCGCCATCGCTGCGCCCCTTGCCGCGCGGGCTGCGCACCGCGTCAAAAATAAATGCTTCGCTCATATCATCTCTTCCTTTATTTAATTTTTATATGCAATTTGGGTTGCAAATAATTGTTCAATTTTTGTGTCATCAAAGCCTAAATTCCGTAATATCTCTTCACTATGACGGCCATTTTGGGCAATTTCTAAATTTATTTCAGCTGCTTGACCATATAAAATGGGCGCAGATTGCGGATGCTGCCACATTTTCCCATTTGGCGCGGCACCCCCCATTTTATGCGTTTCACGCTGTGCATTGGCGGGGTGGCAAATCGACTCCTCATAATCCAAAACGGGCGTGACACATGCATCAGATGGGATAAAAATTTCTTCCCACTCATCACGTGATTTGCTGGCAAATATTTGGGCCAGCTTTTCATGCTGTGCCGGCCATTTGCTGCGGTCATTTTGCCCACCAAAATCGGCCAAATCCAAATTTAGCAACCGCGCCATTTCGGCAAAAAATTGCGGCTCAATACAGCCCACAGCCATAAATTTATTGTCATGGGTCATATAGCAACGGTAAAATGGCGCCGCCCCGTCTAGCAAATTTGCCTGCCGTTTATTGACCCATGCGCCAAGCCCCGCCATGCCGTGAATAAAGCTCATCATATGATTTACGCCGTCCACAATGGCGGCATCAACCACGCTGCCCTGGCCATTTTTTTGCGCCTTTAACAACGCCGCCAATATACCATTGACCAAAAATAACGAACCCCCACCAAAATCCCCGACAAGGTTTAATGGCGGCATGGGAGGCTGTCCATCCTGACCCATGGCGTGCAACGCGCCGGTCATGCTGATATA
Source organism: Sphingorhabdus lutea (assembly GCF_001889025.1). Lineage (GTDB taxonomy): Bacteria > Pseudomonadota > Alphaproteobacteria > Sphingomonadales > Sphingomonadaceae > Sphingorhabdus_B > Sphingorhabdus_B lutea. The sequence goes on from NZ_CP018154.1 coordinate 2,353,359, forward strand.
ATTTATATCATGCCCTGCCATTTGCGCCCATGGGCCATTTTGTCCCCATCCGGTCATCCGTCCGTAAATTAACTTTGGATTCACGGCAAAACAGGCATCTGGCCCAACGCCCAATCTTTCGGTCACGCCTGGGCGCAATCCCTCGATTAAAATATCGCTGCCCGACACCAATTGCAAAACAATGTCCACCGCCTCTGGCCGGCGAAGGTCCAGCGCGATAGATTTTTTGCCGCGTCCATCAATGCCGTGGGGCATCGCCCCCTTGCCCAATGGCCGGTCAATAATAATAACGTCCGCGCCCATATCGGCCAGTAACTGCCCAGCATAAGGACCAGGACCAATGCCCGCCAATTCCACAACACGAAATCCGCAAAGCGGGCGAGAATCAACGATTTCATCATTTGGCAGCATCTCGCCCATCATTTTTACCTTACGTTATCGTTAAGTTGAAACCAGATAAAGTTAATTACGCGGTTAAACACAGTTTCCTTATATGAAATTTAACCCATTTTGCAAGCATGGGGGATAAAATTTTTCGCAGGCGCAACAGATTTAATAAACATTTTGTGGCAAATGCTATTTCTTGCAAAACGCCTTATTGAACCAGCTTCACCTGATGCAGCGGCGGCGCATTGCTGGATAATGACGGTGTATTTTCTGCCTTTAACCCCAATAAAATCGTGTTGATGACAAGCCGCAATTTATTCTCATTCAACGCCATTTGCATTTGCACCATTTTATGCGGGTCGCAATATGGCTGTATCATCATATTGATTAAAGACACCGCATCATCAATGCTTAACCCTGCAAAATATCCATGCCCGCTTGCCTCTGCGACCACCATTGCCAAATAATGATCCGCCAAATCAACATAACCGCGCACCACCTCAAAATGAACATTGCCCAGCTCACAATAGCTTACAAATAAATCGGGGTCTTGCCTGTGCTTTTCGCTCATCAACACATAACGGCGGGCAAAAAAATCATATAATTTTTGCTCAATCGGCACATCGCTATTTACCACTTCTTCCATAATGGTAATTTTATCAGCAAACCATTTTTCGGCCACCGCCTCCATCAACGCCTCTTTGCTTTCAAAAAAACGATAAATATTGGACGGCGACATTCCCGCCTGTGTGGCCAGATCATATAAAGTAATATCAACCGCGCCGCGCGCACGGATTATTTCCTCCACAATCGTCAATAATTCTTCTCTTACTGCGTCAATATCGGTTTGGGGGCGGGCCATAAATTCATCCTGATATATAATCTTAATACAGTTTTATGATAAATGATGATTTTCTTCAATCTTTATTTTACCCAATCCGTGAATAGGAAAATCGCCCCAATCAGGAAAAATGCCCCGCCAATTTTCAAAAATCAAAACTGGGCTGCGCATTTTTTGGTTCTATTTCGGACCCCATGTCATTTGTGGATAAATTTGACATGGTCAAACCCAATAAACGCACTGGTTTTTGAACGGGAAAAATTTGCCGAAGCAATATTTCACCAATATCAAATAATTCCCTTTTTTCCTTTATAAACGCGCCGGGGGTTAAGGAACGGGTGATTTGGGTGAAATCATTATATTTAATCTTTAAAATAACCGTTTTTCCAATGGCCTTGGCCTTGTCCATCCGCGCCCATACATCTTCGCCCACCTCATGCATGATCGCGGTTAAGTCGGCTGCGCTTGATTTATCCTCGCCAAAGGTGCGCTCTGCCCCCACTGATTTGCGCTTTCGTGATGGCTGCACCGGCCGATTGTCTATACCGCGCGCCGCCAAAAATAAATATTGGCCATAGCTGCCAAAATGCTGCGCCATCCAAATTTCATCATATTGCAGCAAATCCTGCCCCATTTTAATGCCCAGCCGCTGCATTTTTTCTGCCGTGCGTGGGCCAACCCCGTGGAAACGCCGTACGGGCAGGCTGGCGACAAATTCAGCCCCCTTTTCGGGCAATATCACACAAATGCCATTGGGTTTATTTTGATCACTCGCCAATTTGGCGATAAATTTATTATAACTCACCCCTGCTGATGCGGTAAGCTGGGTTTGCTTTTCAATTTCCGCGCGGATTTGCTTGGCAATTTTTACGGCAGATCCAATATTTTGTTTATCATGGGTGACATCCAAATATGCCTCATCCAATGATAAAGGCTCAATCAAATCGGTATGCTGCCTAAATATTTCGCGGATTTGCCCGCTTACCTGCCGATATGCATCAAACCGGCCCTTGGTAAAAATTAAATCGGGGCAAAGCCGCTTTGCCGTCACCGATGGCATGGCCGATTTCACACCAAATTTTCGTGCCTCATAACTGGCCGCCGCCACAACGCCGCGCGCGGACGAACCGCCAACCGCCACCGGTTTACCGCGTAAATCGGGGTTGTCGCGTTGTTCCACACTGGCAAAAAATGCGTCCATATCGACATGTATGATTTTGCGAATATCGCCCATCCTATAAATATATATGCCATTTACATGGGCTGCAAAGCCTTTATCCAATTGCAAATTGGTAAATAGCCGCCTACCCCCATAAAATGCAACATGCAGATTCAAGCCAAAACAAATCCAAAATTAAAAAACGCCCCACGCCGGTAAATATCAACCCGCGCGAATTGGTGGTGATGATGTCATCGTTGATGGCATTAAACGCGCTTGCCATTGATGCCATGCTGCCCGCATTTCCGCAAATTTCCCATGCTTTTGGATTGGTGGATAAAAATAGGGTGCAATTGTTAATCGGCGCTTATTTAATCGGTCTTGGCATTGGGTCGATATTTTATGGCCCATTGTCCGATCGATATGGGCGCAGGCCCGTTATTTTATCCACTGTGGCGGGATATAGTGTTTTTGGCGCTTTATGCAGCCTATCGTCCAGTTTCGACATGTTGCTTATTTTTCGGGTGATACAGGGCAGCTTTGGCGCGGCCATGGGCGTGTTGGTGGCCGCCGTTATCCGCGACCAATTTGAAGGGGACGCGATGGCCAAACGCATGTCGCTTATTTTCTTAATCTTTATGGTTGTGCCGGTTATTGCGCCAACATTGGGTCAGTTAATCCTGTATATTTCCGGATGGCGTTTAATATTTGACCTATTGGCTATCATGGGCGTGGGCGCGATTTTTTGGGTCTATTTTCGTCTGCCCGAAACCCTGCATCGCGAATATGCTGTGCCGATTAACCTGCCCAATATTGCCAAATCATGGGGCGAGGTTTCAATGCATCGCGGCGCTATGGGCTATATTTTGGGCAGCGGATTGGTGCAGGGCGCGTTATTTGGATATTTAAACAGCTCCCAACAAATATTTGATAAAATTTTCAACGCGGCAGATTTTTTCGCCATTGGTTTTGCCATTGTCGCCATTGGCATTGCGGCGGCCAATTTCACCAACAGCCGAATTGTGGAACGTTTTGGCGCGCGCCGCGTATCGCAAAGCGCCCTTTTCTGTTTCATTATTTTGGGATTATTACAATTATTGGCGGCATTATTGATCCCCACTTCCATGCCGATTTTCCTATTCCTGCTGACCTGTAACATGGCAATGATTGGTTTTACTGGATCAAATTTCGGGTCAATTGCAATGCAGCCATTTGCCAAAATTGCAGGCACAGCATCCTCCTATCAAAATTTTGTCAAAACCTTAATCGCCGCGATTTTGGGCGGGTTTATTGGCCAGCAATTTAACAATAGCTTAATTCCCATGTCGCTGGGATTTTTAATCACGGGATTATTGGCGCTGGCATTTATTTTATGGTCGGAAAAGGGCAAATTATTCACCCGCCCCAATGCCCCCAAAAAATAAACGTTCAAAACTATCCGCCCTTATTTCCTGCTCTTATGGCCAGAGCGCCATTTGGTCCATAAATGTTTACTCAGCATGATGGGCGGCATTCGCAGCCAATGCGAACGGATATAAAATGCAAGGCGCAGCCATTTTCGCGTCATTTGCCCATATCCATTTCGCGCCAATATTCGCCGAACCGCCATTTTATCAAAAAAGCGCATTTTGCCAAATTGACCGCCAATACCCGTCCCATATAAATGCGCCGATATCCGCGCGCACCGCGCCACCACAGCGCCCAATTGATGATGGTCCGCGCGGCTTTTTAACTGGTCAATAAATCCCGCATCTTGTTCGCAGAAGTGCTGTATCAACAAATGAAAATCCCATAAATTACGCATTCCCCCTGACAAATCACCATCCGCCATTAAATGCGCGGCGCAATGCACCACCATGTCCGTGGGGCAAAGCGCATATAAATTGCCATCATATTGCACGGCATTTTCCCAAAGGGCCGCCGCATCGGGGCGCGGCTTTGCGGTAAGGGGCAAAATAGTGTGATGCACATCAATCATCCTATCGCGGTCTGCATGGATTAAAGGGGGCAGTTCATGCATATGATTGCGATAATATGCATCATCATATTCGCTTTCCTTTACCCAATGCCACCCCGCCTTAATCAGATAAGGTTCAGCAGGACGCAGCATCTCGCGCGGCAATAAAATATCCAAATCACCAATATATCGGCCGGAAACGGGCGGCAAATCGCCAATGGCATAGGCCGCGCCCTTTAACAAAACCATCTTTTTCGTTAAGGGTGCAAGCGCCAATGCAGCGCATCGCGCCTCCCATTTTGAAATGCGCTTTTCCTGTGTGGTGGTGATAATGGCATCATCCAAAATTGCGCGGACGGACGGCGGCACGTCAATTTTTTGCAATTGGTGCGCCAATGATCCGATTAACAATTCGGCCCGTGCTATGGTCAATAAATTGGTCCATTTTTCATGGTCAAATGTAGCAGCCATGCCCGGATTACGCAGACTATCGGCAAGGATTTGGGCGTTATTTATAGGTTTAACCATCAGCCACATCCTGCCATAATTGCTCCACCATTTTCATGCCCGTTTCGCCATCGGGATAATCAATGGCAAAGGCGGGAACATCATTGACCAACATGCTTAACCTATCAAATCCCGCCTCCCCCAATGTGACAAAATTGGTTGAAGCCTGCGTCAATCGCATAAATGTTTCTGCGCGTTCCATGGGGCGAATTTCCGGCGCATTGCCGAAACTGGGAAATAAAATTAAGGCGGGAATGGCAGGCTCATCCATTCGGGAAATCGCATCAATGGGCGGCATTAAATGGCAAATATCCCCCTTTGGCGTATCCTTCATTAACGGGCCAAATTTGCCGTTAGGGGCGGCCATTTGTAATTGTGCAATCGCCTGATTTTTTAAGCTGATAAGACGCGGAAAGGCGACATTTTCATGGCTATCCAATGACATTAGGGTGAATTCATCACCCATAAATCGCCATTTTGCCCCATGTCCCAATAAAGCCGCCATGGTCGATTTTCCCGAACCAGACTCCCCCGTCATGATGATGGAACGCCCGCCCATTTCCACCGCGCTTGCATGTAAAATAAGCTGCCGCCGCCAACCAAGCGCCATTTGCAAATTCATGCCCATTTCGGCGGCCAATAAAGCCTGATTTATCGGCAATGGCGCAGCATCGGGCAGCATGAAATCCGCCTCTATCCTAACCGAAGGGCGGATATATTTACGCATCCATGAAACAGGCTCTAACCGCACAGTAAAGTCAGGAAAAGCAAAATCGGGCAATTGTGCCATTGGATAGGGTGAATATAGCACCCTTAATTCATCAATAGGGGCTTTCCATGCGGATAATAAACGAAAGGATGCCGGCCCAATGCGCAGGCGAAGTTCAAACATTATCCGCCCTTTCAATTAAACCAAGCGCGTATAATTCGTCCATTTGCTGTGTGATTAAAATGCGTAAATCATCATCATTATCCACATCAAATATCGCGCTTAATTGGTCAAAAATCGCCTTTTCATCGCATGGCGAACCATCCAAAATATCCAATATTTCCGGCACGGGCGATGCCACTAAATGGCTTTGCCCAGATGCAAAATGGTAAATTGCACTCATTTCCCCCATGGGCGCAATTTTATATCCCTTGGCATAGGGGACGTTCATTTTTCCTGATAATTGGCAAATTTGCCAGCATCTTGTTTGCTGTGCCAGCGTCGGTGCAGGTGTCGGCGGATGTATGTCATCCTCGCCCGCCATTATAAAATATGTTCCGTGCGGTCGCGTTTGGTATTTAAATAATCAATATTAAACGGGTTCTCGCCCACTTTTATCGCCAAACGTTCCACCACTTTTATCCCCTCAGCCTGTAATCCAGCGACCTTTTTGGGATTATTGGTCAACAACCTTATCTCCTGCGCCCCCAATAATTTTAACATCCGCGCCGCGACCGAAAAATCGCGCGCATCCACGGCAAATCCAAGGCGCAAATTGGCGTCCACCGTGTCGAATCCCTGATCCTGGAGAGCATAAGCGCGCAATTTATTGACCAGCCCAATGCCGCGCCCTTCCTGCCTTAAATATAGCAAAATGCCCCAATCGCCATGCGCCATTTGATGCATGGCATTGTGCAATTGCGGGCCGCAATCACATTTCAAACTGCCCAAAACATCGCCTGTTAAACATTCGCTATGCAATCTAACAATCGGCGCTTTGCCATTGGGTTTGCCGATTAACAAGGCAATATGCTCTGCGCCGTTGCTTTGTGCGCGAAAGGCGACAATTTGCGCATCCTCACTGGCCGAAACGGGCAATTTGGCCCGCACCGCAATGTTCAAATGTTCCGATTGACTATAATCGGCAAAATCATCTGCCATCATTTGTGCCAATGGTGTGACATCATCATTTAATTGCAGAAATGCGGGCAGCAATCCCGCCTCCCGCGCAAGGTTAAGGGCAATATGCGCCAATATGGGATGCGCGCCCTCCACCACCTTAAACGGGCCTTTCATCGGGTGGCGCAAATCCAATGTCGGATCGGCAATCGCCATCGCCAATGATGCGTTAAAATCAGCGGGCCGTTTAATATGCACCGCTGCGCCAATTTTATCCGATGCGTGAACCGCCGCCTGATTGCCCAATTTTAACGTTGCGGCACGTTGGTCAGAAATCATAATCGACAAAATGCTATCATCGGCCACCGTGCCATCTGCAAATCGTTCCACCGCAATCAGGCAAATCTGTCCTTCTTTTTCACCAATAGAGATAGGCCACCCACGGCGCAGCGCGTCAATACAGCGCGCGACATTCACCGCCCCTGTTTGCCCATTACCGCTTTGCCCTTGGTTCATTTGAACAACCCTATAGCGAAAATGTGGTGACAATGGGCACATGGTCAGACGGTTTGGCCCATCCACGGCATGTTACATGCACCTGATGACTAGCCGCTTTTTCTAATAAATTGGGCGTTACCCACATATGATCCAATCGGCGGCCACGGTTGGATGCGGCATAATCACGCGCACGGTAACTCCACCATGTGTATAATTTTTCCTCCGCCGGGGTAAAATGCCGCGCCAAATCCACCCAATTTCCTGTGCCTTGTAATTTATTTAATAAATCAATTTCAATTTGTGTATGACTGACCACATTGGCAAGTTGTTTGTGGCTCCACACATCATGCTCCAATGGGGCGATGTTGAAATCCCCAGTCAAAATAGTGGGGGTTTCCACATCCTGTGACCATGCAATCATTTGATTGATGAAATTTAATTTTTGCCCAAATTTTGGATTTTCCTCCGCATCGGGAATATCACCGCCCGCCGGAACATATACATTTTCAACGCGCATTCCATTGGCCAAGGATGCGCCAACATGCCGCGCCTCCCCATTTTGTTGCCAATCATGGCGCCGTATATCGCGCAGCGGCAGCTTGCTTAAAATGGCAACGCCATGGTGCATAGGTTGGCCGTGCAATGCCTGATGATTATATCCCAACATGCGAAATGGCGCAGATGGGAAAAGATCGTCCACCACCTTGGTTTCTTGAAGGCATAAAATATCGGGTTGATATTCGATAAGGAATTTTTCAACCAATTCAATTCGGGCGCGAATTGAGTTAATATTCCAAGATGCGATTTGTATTTTTTGTGTCATAAAAACTGCTTAGGGACATGGCAGCATTTCGGCAATATGCAAAAAATTAAACCCTCATCCCGGGGGCATTTGGGATGAGGGTCAATTTTCGCGTTCGTCACGCTATTATCCGGTCCTTTGGGAGATGGGTAACAGGGGGAAACCCATATGAAATCAAACCGGATAATGTTTACATTTATACTCTTTCTTCCTGACGCTAGGATGAACAATAAATTTTCTTCACTCATTTCATCTATGTCAGAACTCGCCTAATCGCTTGGTTTATATTATCTGCGTTTTTTCGGGCGAGGGTCGGTCCAGCGAAATGACGAATCAGAAATTGCCGTGTTAAATTTTACATTCTTCAACCGAATCGTGGTGCGGTTATTTTGCGAATCAAGCGCGACCCAGCTATCCAAAGTCAAACCACCCGGTGCGCCCGCCTTGCGCAGGAATATCATGGTAATCATGCCAAATTCAGGGCGTTTGGGGTCTTTCACCTGCACGCTCACCACATTGGGGTTGCTGGTCGGTTGTAATTTGCCATATTTGGACAAATCTTGATTAGGGTCTAAAAGCGCGGAAAGCGGGCTGTTTTTAATCGGCCAGCGCTGCACCTGATTCACCTCATAATCAATCATGTTAAGCGATGAACCATCGGCAACAATCAATAATGGCACGCCCTTTTGATATTCAAATCGAATTTTACCGGGGCGTTTTAACAATAATGTGCCCGATAATGACTGTCCGCGACGATCGGTTTGGGTAAAGCTCGCGCTCATCGTGCCCACCGATTTTAAATGGGTGGAAATTTCGCCCAATGTCGCATTATTTTGCTGCGCCTCAATTGATTGCGGCGCCGTCATGGTGGCGGCAAAGCTGATCCCCAAAATGGCGATATATTTTGGCAAATTGGTCATATTCATCATTTTCACTCCATTGGGACAGGCCCAAATATCCTAACTAATTAACTTTACAATATTTTTATATTGATGCTGGCTTTAACATGGGCTGAACCCATGATTTTTCTGGCATTCATCTATATTGCCCGTATTTTATAAAGCTTGGCCATTTTGATCGCGCAGCACCTCTCTACGCCCAATATGGTTGGGCGCAGAAACAATGCCGTCCTCCTCCATCCGATCGATTAACCGTGCCGCGCTATTATATCCAATACGCATTTGGCGTTGCACCCAACTGGTCGATGCTTTTTGACTTTCCAAGACAATCTGACATGCCTGTGCATATTGTTCATCCTCTGGATTGCTGGGCGAAATACCATCCAATGCATAACTACCCTCGGCTGGTTCTTCGGTAACGGCTTGAATATATTCCGGTTGCCCCTGTCCGCGCCAATGGTCGGCCACGGCGCGCACCTCATCATCGGAAACAAATGGGCCATGTATGCGGGTTAACCCCTTGCCGCCCGCCATATATAACATATCACCCTTGCCCAATAATTGTTCCGCGCCTTGGTCACCCAATATGGTGCGGCTGTCGATTTTGGATGTCACATGGAAACTAATCCGCGTGGGCAAATTCGCCTTAATCACACCGGTAATAACGTCCACCGATGGCCTTTGCGTCGCCATGATAAGGTGGATACCCGCCGCCCGCGCCTTTTGCGCCAATCGTTGGATTAAAAATTCAACCTCTTTACCCGCCGTCATCATTAAATCGGCAAGTTCATCCACAATCACCACAATTTGCGGCATGACGCTATATTCCAGACTTTCTTCCTCATATTGTGGTTGGCCCGTTGCGGGGTCATATCCCACCTGAACACGGCGGCCCAGCGGGGCGCCCTTTGCCTTTGCCGCACGCACTTTTTCGTTAAAATTGGCCAAATTGCGGACCGAAAGACCAGACATCATACGATATCTTTCCTCCATTTGCTCCACCGCCCATTTTAATGCGCGCACCGCCTTTGCCGGTTCGGTCACCACGGGGGAAAGCAAATGGGGAATATTATCATAAATGCTTAATTCCAACATTTTCGGGTCAATCATGATCATGCGGCATTCATCGGGATTTAACCGATAAAGCAGTGATAAAATCATGGTATTTAACCCCACCGATTTACCCGAGCCTGTCGTACCGGCAATTAACAAATGCGGCATGGGGGCCAAATCGGCAATCACCGGATCACCAGAAATATTTTTACCCAAAATAATCGGCAATTGGCCATTTTGTTGGGCAAAGGCATCTGATCCAATCATTTCATGCAGGCCAACCATCTCGCGATCTGCATTGGGCAGCTCAATCCCCATCACCGTGCGGCCCGCAATGGTGGACACACGCGCCGACAATGCGGACATGTTCCGCGCAATATCCTCCGCCAATTGGATGACACGGCTGGCCTTTATTCCGGGTGCAGGCTCCAGCTCATACATGGTGACAACAGGGCCGGGGCGCACCGCCTTTATCTGTCCCTTGACACTAAAATCATCCAAAACGGATTCCAACAAACGCGCATTGCGTTCCAGCGCCGCCTTGTCCAATTTTTTGGTGTTGGATGGCGCAGTCGGCTCTAATAAATCAACCGAGGGCAAGGTGTAATTGCCAAAAAAATCGCCCTGCCTTGCGCCAGTGGAAAATGCCGCCTGCTGCGTTGGCAATGCACGGTCACTAATTTCCGGCGGCGGGCGATCATCCTTGACCACCTTGGCTCGCGGGGCAGACTTTGCCGCCGCTTTACTTGGCTCTACTATATCAATTTTATCCCCATTTCCTTTTGCATCCCCATTTTTTAACGATGGCAATTTGGGCATATTTATATTGGGCATGGTTGGAATAGACGGCATGGAAATGGATTGCCATAATGGTTTATCAAGCCGCAGCGCCCGAACGCCAAGCGTCAATCCGCCCAATAATCCTGCGGCAATGGCAATGAAACGCACAATATTTTGCGCGCCCGCACCAACATAGGTTAATAAAGCTGCCCCTGCCTTTGCGCTTAACAATCCGGCAATGCCGCCCCATCCGGCGGGCAAGGCGACATCGCTGCCCTGTTGCCACCAACTAAGCCCAAAACCAATGAATAATAGGGCAAGGATAAGGATAAGAAGCTGCCCCTTCCATGCCTGTTGCGGGATATTGCGCCATAATCGATTGGCAAAAATCAGCAAAAGCGGAATGAATAATATGGACGGCAAACCAAAAATAAATAAGGCCGCGTCGGATAAATATGCGCCAAATTGCCCCATCCAATTTGATGTTGCACCTGCCGCTGCGCTGTTAAATGCGCTGTCCCCGCTATCATAGCTTAAAATAGATAGCGCAAATATGATGGCAAATATGGCAAGCATGGCCGCGCCAATTAACGCGCTGCTGCGCAAAATGCTTTGGCGTAAAATTTCCTGCCAATCGTCGCTATTTGGTCTATTTGACGTTGCCATAATTGGCTGTGGTGCCCCCTATTTACAAAAATACGTCCATATATCGTGCATATATATGCGCCTATGGCACCATAATATAACCGATAAATATCGTTAACGCACCCTCTTTGCGCGTGATGGACAAAGCGTCAAGTGGCCATATGACAGATGGTGTTTTTTGTACTGCAAAACTCTTTCTCCAAAATTGCGCCATTACCCTTGCGAAATATGCCAATAAACGCCATTTAATATATAAATTATTTTCTGTTCCTAAAAATAAGGCGCGATTAAAGTGACCCAAATTTCATCAAATCATAAAGATGTTATCATCATTGGCGGCGGCTTAATCGGCCTGACAATGGCGCAATCATTGGCCAGTCACGGGTTAAGCGCCCATGTGGTCGACCGCGCCGATCCCCATGCGATGATGGTAAAGGGGTTTGACGGGCGCACCACCGCCATATCAAGCAGCACCATGGCGATGTTTGACGCCATCGGCCTTGGCGAAAAATTGGACGGCAAAGGATGCCCGATTAACCAAATTTGGGTCAGTGATGGGTTAAAAAAGGGGGCGTTAGATTTTATTCCAGAAGCCAAGGACGGATTTTTGGGTAAAATGTTTGAAAACCGAATATTGCGCCAAAAATTATATGAAATGGTCAGCGCGTCGGACCTTATCACCCTGCACATGCCGCGCAATATTATTTCCCAATCGCGCGATGACCACCGCGCCACCCTCACATTGGATAATGGCGATATTTTAACCGCCTCCTTGTTAATTGTGGCGGAGGGACGGCAAAGCAAAACCCGCGATGATGCGGGGTTAAAACGCGCCCATTGGCAATATAATCATATCGCCATGGTCGGCGCAATTTGCCATGAAAAACCGCATCAAAATATCGCATATGAAATTTTTTATCCCGCCGGACCATTTGCCATTTTACCCATGTTGGACAATGAAAAGGGCCAGCATCGCAGCGCCATAGTCTGGTCAGTGGATGAAAAGGACGCGCCCGCATATTTAAAAATGGGGCCGCGCGGCTATGCCGCCGAACTGGAAACACAAATGGGCGGCATTTTGGGTAAAATTGACTTAGCCGCCGATTTTGCCAGCTATCCGCTTTCTTTTCATAATTGCATCGACATTACCGCCAATCGATTGGCGCTTGTCGGGGACAGCGCCCACGGAATGCACCCCATTGCGGGCCAAGGGTTGAATTTGGGAATGCGCGATGTTGCCGCCTTAACAGAAATTCTGGTCGAAGCGTCGCGTTTGGGGCTAGAGGCTGGCGATGCACAAAATTTGGCGCGTTATCAAAAATGGCGCTCCATCGACACTTTGTCGGTTTCGGTTGCCACCGATATTTTGAACCGTTTATTCTCCGTATCGGGCAAAACCGCTTCTGCCATTCGCCGTTTTGGCCTGTCCATGGTGCAAAGAACAAAGCCGTTAAAGTCATTTTTCATGTCGGAAGCACGCGGCGAAAGCGGCGCTTTACCCATATTATTAAGGGGTGAGCGCATTTAACGCCCACCCCCATTTTTATCATTATTTTAGTTTATTTTAGTTTATTTTACTGTGTAATCGGCACAAGGCGCAATTCAACACGGCGGTTGGCCGCGCGGCCTTCCTCTGTGCTATTGCTGGCCTTTGGTTGGCTTTCGCCATAACCAATGGTGGCCAAACGTGCGCTGTTTACGCCGCGCCCTGACATGAACGCCGCCACCGATTGGGCCCGCCGTTCGGACAATCCCTGATTATAGCTGTCCGAACCTGTTGAATCGGTATGGCCCATCACGTCAACATAGGTGCTTTCATATTGGGCAAGTGTCGCCGAAACATTGGCCAAAGTTGTTTGGAATGCAGGCTCAATGGTGGAGCTATTTACCGCAAAGGTCACCTCTGATGGCATATCAAGGATTAAATTATCCCCATCGCGTACCACATTAACGCCCGTTCCGGCGGTTTGTTCGCGCAATTTCTTTTCCTGTTGGTCCATATAATAACCAACGCCCGCACCCGCGACCGCGCCAATGCCCGCGCCGACAATTTTTTCGGTCCGGTCTTTCTTGCCGCCGATTAAATCGCCCAGCAAATATCCGCCAACCGCACCGGCTACGCCGCCAATTGCTGCTTTTGAAATTGTTTTTTTGCCCGTCACCTCATCTGTGACACAGCCGGTAAGCAACATTGCGCCCGCCGCAACCCCCAAATATACAGATGTAATTGAACTTTTCATAACAATCTCCTTTTCATTATTTGTTACGTAAATCATAAATATATAGATGAATATTAACCTTAGATGAGGAGAAATATCAAATTTTGTAAGTTATATTATTTGCAACATCGCATAAATTCGCTAATCAGCAAATATATTTATGATTTTTAAGAGACAATGATCTTATCACCTTTTCCTTGGCTTGATGCCGCCATTATTTTCGGTTTAACCTTGTTAAATGGTATTTTTGCCATGTCAGAATTGGCCATTGTATCCGCCCGCACATCCAAATTACAGGCCATGGCCGATAATGGCAGCAGGGGTGCGCGCCGCGCCATTAAATTGGCCAGCGATCCGGGCAAATTTCTTTCCACTGTGCAAATTGGCATTACCTTAATCGCCATTTTAACCGGGGCATATTCGGGCGCCAGTCTGGGCGGGCCAGTGGGCGACAGGCTGCATTATTTGGGGATAGAGCAAGGATTGGCCCAAACCGCCGGTTTTGCGGTGGTTATTGGCATTTCAACCTATTTATCCGTGGTGGTGGGGGAATTAGTGCCAAAGCAATTTGCCCTGCGCGCCGCCGAACCCATTGCCGCGATTATGGCGCCTTTTATGTATTTTCTGGCCCGTGTCGCCGCGCCCATAGTGTGGATTTTGGACCAAAGCAGCGCGATAATTTTCAAAATATTGCGCCTGAACCGTGGGACAAAAGAAACCTTATCGGCGGAGGAATTGCGCATTGTTTTTGCCGAGGCGACAAATGCCGGCATTATCGAAGAACATGAGCAAAAGGTGATTGCCGGCGTGGTGCGCCTTGCCGATCGTCCGGTTCGCGAAGTCATGACCCCGCGCACCGAAATTGATTGGATTTCCGCCAATGCCGATGCCGAAACAATCGCGCAGCGTCTGGTCGGGTCAATGCATACCCGCCTGCCTGTGGCGGAAGATGGCAATGTTGATAATATTGTCGGCGTGGTTCAGGCGCGTGACATTATGACCGCTTTGTTAAAAGGCGAAGTGGCAAATGTGCAAAATTTAATGCGCCATGCGCAAATTGTGCCCGACCAAATGGACGCGATGGACGCGTTGGAAATTTTGCGCTCTGCTGATGTGCCCATGTTGTTGGTGCATGACGAATATGGCCATTTTGAAGGGATTGTGACGCCCAATGACCTGTTATCAGCCATAGCGGGTGAATTTGCATCTGATCAGGAACAGGGCAGCGCCCCAAATGTCGTTACCCTTGCCGATGGTTCGGTCCTGCTTTCCGGCGCGATGAATGCAGACCAAATGGCCGAATATTTGGAAATCACCCTGTCCGAAGACCGCGATTATGCCACGGTTGCAGGCCATGTTTTAAATATTATGCGCCGCATGCCGCAAGAGGGTGACAGCTTTGTTGATCAGGGCTGGCAATTTGAAATTGTCGATATGGATGGCCGAAAAATTGATAAATTGCGCCTGACGAAAATTGAGCGCTAAATGAAGCGTCATATAATGCTTCATATAATTTGAGGCAGATTATTGGCTGACAGGAACGCCATATTCCTGCGATGTTCCAATTCCTGCTATGTCCCAATTCCTAGGGTGGCATTACACCCTATTGATATTTATAAAATGCCCAGCAATGAAAAAACAAAGGCGCATATGCCGTTAAACATATGCGCCCATGATAATATCTGCTGATAATATCTGCGCTTATTTTTTCTTTATTTCGCTGCCCAATGATCCATATTTTTTCTCAAAGGCCTTTACATCGCCCTTGGCCAATAATTTGGCCTGATCAACCCAATTATCGCGCCTTATCCGGCCCGAGAAATTGCCCAATTTTGCGTCAACTTCATCAATATCGGCGTTGCTCCATGCCGCCACTTGGGTAAAACCGGTAACGCCCATATCTTTTAACAAAGCCTGTAATTTCGGGCCAACCCCTTTTAATAATTCCAAATTATCAGGAATATCATATTCCACCTCTTTTTTGGCTGCTGGCTTTGCTGCTGGTTTAGCGGCAGCAATTTCTGCGGACTTTTCAGCTGTCTTATCCGTTTTTGCTGCTGGTTTTTTTGCGGTCTTTACTGCTGCTGGCTTCGCCTTTGCTTCATCAGTTTTTGCGCTTATTTTCTTGGAGCTTGCCTTTTTAGGGGCAGTTTCCTTTGCGGCAATTTTCTTTTCGGCTGTTATTTCTGTTTCTTTGACAGGTTTAACGGGCTGTGCCGCTGCATCGGTTGGCGCAGCATTCATAAATGGTTGCGCGGCAGGTATATCTTGGTCAATTGCCTCTATGGGCGGGGTGACTTCAGCGGCCTGTGTTTCGGCAAAAACCTCGCCCTCATCATATATAGCTGTGTTTTTTTTGCCGCCCCATATCCACCATGCAATGGCAAGACCAATTAAAAATGCGACCACCAATATAGGCCAATTTGCTATCATCAATTCCAACATTCCCAAATCCCTATTCCCAAAAAATAATATATTATGCGCCGCCATCTTTCCATAACAGCATCCCGATAATCACCCCAAGGGCAAAGCAGCACATGGTTAAAAGCAATGTTTCCATTAAAATTGGCATATTATTTCCCCTGCTCGCTTAAATTATCTTCCCTTTTGGAACTTGCCACATCTTCTTCATCGCTTGTTGTTTTAACGGGCATATTTTGCCAATTTACCTGTCCGATGCCCTCGATGGACTCGGCGATTTTTATCGCGTCGGCGCGCTGTGGATTATCCTGTGCGCCCAATAATGTCACCGATCTTTTTAACGATGGGTGGCGCTCACCCTTTATTTTAATATCCTTAATTTCTGCGGTCACAAATGCGGTTGCTATATCCTGTTCCAGCCGCCCGACAAATCGTTCGCCCGTTCCCAAAAAATGCATTATCGTCCCTAATAATAAGGCGGTGGCCGCCCCAATAATTATTTTTGTGCTATTATCCATGACCGCTCCCATTTTCTTATCTGCTATATAATAGCTGACAGCGCATCCTTGTCCAGTGCCCCAATATTTGCGGCACATTTTGGCACAAATATTTACAACATGACGACTTGGTTAAAATATCACGCCATATAAATATCACGACATATAAATATCACGCCATATAAATATCACGCCATATAAATATTGCGGCCTTACAAAAATGCCAATGCCGAACAGGTAGCAAGCCCAACCCCGAAAGTAACCGGAATACCCGCCTTGAAAAAATCGGTGAATTTATAATTGCCCGCCGCATATACCAATGTGTTGGTTTGATATCCAATGGGGGTGGCAAAGCTTGCCGATGCGGCAAACATCACCGCAATAACCAATGGCTTGGGATCAACCCCCAAATCCGCCGCCAAAGAAATAACCACCGGCGTTAAAATGACCGCCACGGCATTATTGGTGATAATTTCAGTCATCAACACCGCGATAATATAAACCACAAAAATCAATATATAGGGAGGAACTTGGTTCAAAAATGGCACCAACATCGACACCACAAGGTCCACCGATCCCGCCTGTTCAAGGCCGACACCCACGGCAAGCATGGCAAAAATAAGGACCAAAACATTGCCGTCAATGGAGCTCCACGCCTCCTCCGCATCAATACAGCGCGCAATTAAAATTGCGCCAACGGCAATGACAACCGCCACCTCAATCGGCAATAAATTAAGCGCAGAAACCAACACAACCAAAGCCAATGCGCCAATGGCAATCGGCGCTTTATCCCGCCGAAATGCGCGCGCATTTGTCGTGCCCACCCCATATAAATTGGGGTTTTGATACATTTTGCGTATATCCGCCTTTGACCCTGTAACAACCAAACGGTCGGCGGCATGAATTCGCGCATTGGGCAGGTCCGAACGCGGCAAATTGCGATACCGCGTCAACCCCAAAATCCGAACATTTAAATTGGTCAAAAATGGAATATTTATCAATCGTTCGCCAATGGACGGATGGGTCGGCGAAATGGTTGCCTCCACAATTGTTTCCCCCAATGGGCCGGCATCCCCTTTACGAATAACGCCAATTTTATAATCGGTCGATTTGCGCAGGGACATTAATTCGGTAATATCCACCTGCACCACAATACGGTCGCTGGGCTGTAACAAAAATTGTGATAATTTATGCCGAATAAATTGCCCCTTGCGCTTTACCGCCATAATTTTAATGCCAGGCCGCTTGGCAATTGCCACATCGCCTAAATATTCGCCCTTTACCTCTGCGGCATTGCGCACGGTCAGCTCCGTTAAAAATGTCGCGCCTTCATCATCCAAAAATTCATTTTCGCCATGCGGATCATTTGGCAATAAAAATTGCGAAAAAATCACCATCATGCCCGTTCCGGCTAGGGCGGCAATTAACCCATAGGGGGTAATTTCAAAAATGCCAAAACCAGCCATGCCGCTTTCCTGTGCCACCGAATTCACAATTAAATTGGTCGATGTACCGATTAAGGTGGTGGTGCCGCCCAATATGCAAATAAAACTTAACGGGATAAGCAATTTTTTGGGCGAAATGCCCGTTGCGCGCGCCAACCGCATGATGATGGGAATCATCACCACCACCACGGGCGTGTTATTCATAAAGGCAGAGGCGATAAATGTGCCGATAAACATTTCAACCACGGCAAGGCGAGGATGTTTTTTGGCCCGCCTGATGATGAACCCCGCCACCGCATCCAAAGTGCCCGCGCGTAATAATGCGCCCGACAACATGAACATGGCGGCAATGGTAATTGGCGCGCTGTTCGAAAAAACGGAAAAAAAACTGTCTTTATCAATAATGCCAAGGGTTAAAAAAGTGCACGCCCCCAAAATAGCCACCACCGCGGCGGGAAAACGTTCAAGCACAAATCCAGCAAACATTAACGCCAAAATGACAAGGCCGATGACAGCTTGATATTCAGCAATAATGGCGCGGATTAAATCAATCATATTTATGCACATCCCTCAATATAGCCAACAGCCTCGCTTGCGCCAAAACGATATCCCGTTACTTTTCCTTCATATATTTCGAAAATGGCGCGATATGTTTTGCCCATGGATGTCAGCGTTAAATATGCGTCCTGCGACATATCATCCCCGCCATAGGGATGCAGGCTTTGTTCCAATTCATCACCATAAATCGCCTTCATCTGGGCAATGGTCATGCCAATTTCGCCGCCCTTATAAACCGGCCAACCACCTTGATGATTTTCAATACGCGCCAATTTCCCATCGACAATCATGAAATTAAGATAGGGATAATCAATCTCATTACTAATATGATGACATGCGGCATATTCCTCATCACTTTGCCATTTTTCATGTGCATAGGGATCGGCGAAGCCCATTTTTAACATCGCCTCCTGCGCCATGCCAATGCGGATTTGGCCAACGCCAACAAAGCCAATGGTCGGGCGGTTTTTATCCACAGCAAATATTTGACTTTCCGCCTCCTGCGCCGCGTCTGAATTGACCTCTTGGCCCGCATCATATTGCTGTTTTGCCATAATGGGCGATGCCGCCGCACCAATTATGCCGCATAATAAAATGCCGCAATATATGGATGCAGAAAGGCCAAATTTATTCATCCGCATTGCGCCCGATGTAATAATTTTTGATCGGCCAAAACCAACGCCATCATCGCCTCCACCACCGGTGCGCCGCGAATTCCGACACAGGGGTCATGCCGCCCTTTGGTAATGATATTTGCCGCCTCGCCATTTTGATTGATAGTTTCAACGGGGTTTAATATTGACGATGTTGGTTTAAACGCCACACGGCAAATAACCGGTTGTCCGGTGGAGATACCGCCCGCAATACCGCCCGCATTATTGGCCAAAAATTCTGGTTTTCCTGGTCCGTCGGCGCCGGGCCGCATGGGATCGGCATTGGTTTCGCCGGTTAATCGCGCCGCATCAAAGCCTGCGCCAATTTCAATGCCCTTTACCGCGTTAATGCTCATCATCGCGGCGGCAAGTTCGCTGTCTAATTTTGCATAAATGGGTGCGCCCCACCCCGCCGGAACGCCGCTGGCCACACATTCCACCACCGCGCCAAGCGATGATCCAGATTTGCGCGCATCATCGACCAAATTGGCCCATCGTGCCGCCGCATCCCTGTCGGGGCAAAAAAACGGGTTTTGGTCAATATAATCAGCATCAAAATTTTCATGATTTATTTTATCACCGCCAATTTCGGTGACATAGGCCATGATTTTCACCTCTGATATCACCGCCCGTGCTATTGCCCCTGCGGCAACCCGCGCCGCCGTTTCACGGGCCGAGCTGCGTCCGCCTCCACGATAATCACGAAACCCATATTTCGCATCATAGCTATAATCAGCATGTCCGGGCCGATATGCCTTGGCCACATCGCCATAATCCTTGCTTCGTTGATCGACATTTTCAATCATCAATGAAATGGGCGTTCCTGTGGTGCGTCCTTCAAACACACCCGATAAAATCCGCACCATATCCGGCTCTTGCCTTTGGGTGGTATATTTGCTGGTCCCTGGGCGGCGTTTGTCAAGAAAGGGTTGAATGTTCGCCTCGCTTAACATCAATCCGGGGGGGCAACCATCAACCACCGCGCCCAGCGCAGGTCCATGGCTTTCTCCCCAAGTGGTGAATCGAAAAACGCGGCCAAAGCTGTTAAAACTCATTATAATACCTTAACTTAACGCAATGTCCGGTGCGTCTTCTTGTTTCATGCCAATGACATTATATCCCGCATCAACATGGTGAATTTCGCCGGTCACGCCGCTGGCCAAATCGGACAGCATATATAAACCAGCGCCGCCCACATCTTCAATGGTGACATTACGGCGAAGCGGGGAATTTAACTCATTCCATTTCAAAATATATCTAAAATCGCCAATGCCGCTGGCCGCCAATGTTTTAATCGGGCCGGCGGAAATGGCGTTCACTCTTATTCCTTCCTTACCCAAATCATTGGCCAGATATTTCACACTGGTTTCCAATGCGGCCTTGGCCACGCCCATGACATTATAATGCGGGATAACCTTTTCCGCGCCATAATAGGAAAGCGTCAAAATACTGCCGCCCTCGTTCAATAATGGCCGCGCCGCACGCGATATCGCCACCAATGAATATGCGCTGATATTCATGGTCATTAAAAAATTATCCAAGCTGGTATCAATATATCCGCCGCGAAGCTCATTTTTATCTGAAAAGCCAATGGCATGGACAACAAAATCAATTTTGCCCCATTTTGCCTCTATTTCCGCAAAACAGGCATTGATGCTGTCTGCATCGCCCGCATCGCATGGGATGCATATGTCACTGCCCAATTTTTCGGCCAAGGGACGGACACGTTTTTCCAATGCCTCCCCCAAATAACTAAATGCCAATTCCGCTCCATGTTCGCGTAATTTTTGGGCAATGCCCCATGCCAAGGATTTCTCATTGGCAAGGCCCATGATGATGCCTTTTTTACCGCTCATCAATCCAGTCATAATGCACCATTTCCTTTCAAGGCGCAGCGATGCGCCGCATTAAAAATTATTTTTTTGACCTTTATCGCCGCTTTACGCAACGTCAAGACGTTCTTGAACTTCTACTTCCTTATTCGCCAATGCCGCGTTTAAATGCGCCCCTGCAACAATGCCAAAACCAATGACATAGAAGAAAATAAGCACAATCATCACCCCGCCCAAACTGCCATAGGTAAGGTCATAATTAAAGATAGAGGCAAAAATATAGGGCATTAACGTTGTGCAGCCAACCCACCAACAGCTAACCAATGCTGCACCGGGCCATTTGGGATAGATTTTGCTGCTATATTTTAGGGGGCTTAAATATCTGAAAATCATATAAATTGTGATGAATAATATGATAAAGGGGATAAGCTGCGCAAAGGAAATATAGCTGGTCAGGCCGCTTACATCTGGCAAATATTCGTCAATAAATTTTGATACCGCCACGGCAAAAACATTTGCACCAAATGCCAACATCGACAAAATAACCGACAAAATAACGACAAGGATGGAGCTTAACCGATATTGCCAAAATGGACGGTGCCATTCGGTGCCATAGGCGCGGTGCAAAATATCCCTGATTGTTTCGATTAAGCTGGTCGTGGTCCATAAACCGACCAAGGCGCTTAACCATAATAGCCCACCAGAGCGCGCGTGCATGGCGGAAAATATGGGTTCACGCAATGTTTCGCCCACACGTGGCGGCACGGTTAAAATGACATATTCAACCAATGATTGGCCGATTTCGCTTTGCCCAAAGCTGCCCGCAATCGCGGTGGCAGAGATAAAAAAGGCAAAAATCGCCAATAATGCCAAATAGGCAAAATTGCCCGCATGGATAAAACCTTCATTATATAAACCAATGGCGGTGCGTTTCATCACCTCTTTTGCCTGACGTGAAACACCCAATTTATGAAACCATGCTGATTCAGAAGCATAGCCCTCATGCTGGACATCCGCCCGTGCCTCGGGCGAAAGATTTGAATGTTCAGACATTTAATATAGCCCGAATATTTTCATCATCCGCCATGCCATTTACAAATTTGTCCAATTCGGCATCATCCTTTGGCACGACAATTACCAAAGTTACCAATTGGTCGCCGCGTTCGCCATTTTTCTTGGTAAAGCCGCGCCCCTTTATCCGCATGGTGGTGCCGCCATTTGTTCCTTTTGGAATGGTCAGCATAATCGCGCCGTCAACGGTGGGCACTTTCACCTTTGCCCCCAATACCGCTTCTTTCAAACTTATTGGTAATTCCAATCTGATATGGTCATTATCGCGTTCATAAAATGGATGCTTACCAATGCTAAGGCTGACCATTGCGTCGCCATTGCCGCCGGGGCCGGGATGCCCCTTGCCACTAAGTCGCACTTGCGAACCATCGGTCACGCCATTTGGCAATTTGAAAATAACGGTTTTTCCGTCATTTAATGTAATATGCTGTGGCTCTAATGTTGCAGCATCGGTAAATGCCACCAAATGTTTATAGGCAATATTTGCGCCCTTTGCCGGTGGCGTAGAGCGTGCCCCGCCAAATCCGCCGCCATTTCCGCCGCCAGTGCCGCCGCCGCCAAAAATACCGCCTAAAATATCGTCCAAATCAATGCCGCCGCCGCCAAATCCGCCGCCAAAGCCGCCGCCTGCACCGCCGCCCGATCGCGATCCGCCATAACCACCGCCCGCAAATGGGTTGCGCACATTGCCATCGGCATCAATTTCGCCCCTGTCATATTGCGCCCTTTTGCTGCTGTCTGATAAAAGGTCATATGCATTGGTTATTTGCGAAAATCGCTCTGCTGCCTTGGGATTATCTTTATTCCGATCGGGGTGCAGTTCTTTCGCCAATTTGCGATAGGCCGATTTAATTTCCTTTTCATCGGCTGTTTTTGAAATACCCAATATTGAATATGGATCAGATGCCATGTAATTTACGCCTCATTCTTATTCAAATTTGCACAATATATTTTTATCATTTTTACTTGGCCTGGTTTTTTATGAAAAAACCATTTTATTTGCCCCCACCTTATTCACCCTAACTCAAATGCCAAGGGGCAATTGGC
This sequence comes from Sphingorhabdus lutea, assembly GCF_001889025.1. GTDB lineage: Bacteria > Pseudomonadota > Alphaproteobacteria > Sphingomonadales > Sphingomonadaceae > Sphingorhabdus_B > Sphingorhabdus_B lutea. The sequence goes on from NZ_CP018154.1 coordinate 2,376,458, forward strand.
AAGTAATAATTATATATATAGTCATTTTTTTGCTTGGACCAATGCCTTGCATGACATATTGCCATAATATGCAAGATAAAAATCCATATGATATTTTCGACCAATGGCTGAATTTAGCCAAGGAAAATGAACCAAATGATTATAATGCGATGGCATTGGCGACCTCCACCGCCGATGGTCGGCCATCATGCCGCATGGTTTTGTTAAAGGGACATGGGCCAAAGGCACAGGGTATTGCCCATCAGGGTGGATTTATTTTTTATACCAATTTACAAAGCCGCAAGGGCGGTGAAATTGCCGTCAACCCCCATGCTTCCTTGCTTTTCCATTGGAAAAGCCTGCGCCGGCAAATAAGAATTGAAGGAAAATTGGAACGGGTTTCTGAAGCAACAGCCGATGCATATTTTGCCACACGCTCGCGCCCATCGCAAATTGGGGCATGTGCATCCGATCAATCGCGCCCATTGGATGACCGCGCCACTTTCGAATCCAGATATAAAGCGATTGAGACCAAATATGAAGGACAGGATATACCGCGCCCCAAACATTGGAGCGGGCATATTGTCATTCCGCATCATATTGAATTTTGGCAGGACCGTGAATTTCGACTTCATGAAAGATGGGTTTTCGCGCGCGATGAACATGGCGGCTGGGGCAGCCAAATGCTATATCCATGAGCGGCAATCACGAACATCATCATGATCATTTAACGGGTCATGGCGCTTTAACCAAATGGGCTGCTTTGGCCAGTGTGGGGACTGCGATATTTTTAATATTGCTAAAATCCTATGCCACCATTCAAACCGCATCCGTGTCCATGCTTGGTTCTTTATCGGATACCGCGCTTGACCTCATGGCCTCGCTCATCACCTTAATCGCGGTGCGCTATGCCGCAATGCCGGCGGATAATGAACATCGATTTGGCCATGGCAAGGCAGAGGCATTGGCCGCCATGGTGCAAATGTCGTTGGTGACCGTGTCCGCCTTTATCATTGGGTGGCGCGCGATTGACCGTTTCATTGCAGGTGCAACCCCGCAAAAGGCGGAATATGGAATTATTGTTTCGGTCATCGCGATTTTGGTGACATTGGGGCTTTTGGCATATCAACAATATGTGATTAAAAAAACAAAATCGGTGGCGATTACTGCCGATCATCTTCATTATCAAAGCGATTTATTGTTAAATTTATCGGTTATTATCGCATTGGCTATGGAAAATTATTTTTCCCTATCTGGGGCCGATGGTATCATTGGCGTGCTCATCGCCCTATGGCTGCTGCGCGGGGCGTGGGCTTCGGCAAATTATGCTTTTGACCATTTGATGGACAAGGAATTGCCCGAAGAAATAAAGGATCGATTGACCGACATTGCCCGCAATACCGACGGGGTCATCGATGTTCATGGCATGCGCACAAGGTCAAGCGGCGTGACCGATTTTTGCCAATTTCACATTTGGGTAAAACGCGACATTAGCATGGTAGAAGTGCATGATATTATGGATGCGGTGGAAAATAATATTCGCGCGGAATTTGCCGGAATTGACATATTGATTCACCCCGATCCAGAGGGGCATAAGGATGAGATGAATTTTACAACATCTTCATCCATACATTAAAATATATCCCCCATAGGAAGAAATTTAATCATGAAACTGCCCTATTTCCATGTTGATGCATTTACCGACAAAGCCTTTTCTGGAAATCAGGCGGCGGTTATCCCCTTGGAAAATTGGCTGGATGATGCGATTTTACAATCCATTGCTGCGGAAAATAATTTTGCCGAAACCGCCTTCATCATCGCGGATAAAAGCGGCGAAGCTGATTTTGAACTGCGTTGGTTCACCCCCACGGATGAAGTGCGCATGTGCGGCCATGCCACATTGGCCAGCGGCCATGTTGTTTTATCGCAAGATGACAGCATGGATATTGTCACCTTTCGCACACGAAAAGTGGGCATTTTGGCGGTGGAACGTACGGAAAATGGATATGAACTTACTTTGCCTGCGGTTATCACATCGCCCGTTGAACGTCCCGATATTGCCGCCGCCATTGGGGGTAATCCATTGGAGATATGGGGCAATGAAAATGATTATTTCATCCTGCATTATAATGATGCCGATGAAATTTTGGCGCTTGCTCCCGATTTCAAAACCTTGGCTACATTGGGTAAGGATATTTTCATCTGCACCGCAAGGGGTAAAGACACCGACATTATCAGCCGTGTTTTTGTCCCCGGTGCGGGAATTGATGAAGACCCCGTTACCGGTTCGGCCCACGCAACATTGGCGCCATTTTGGGCAAAAATATTGGGCAAAAATCAATTCACCGCTTATCAGGCAAGCAAGCGCGGTGGGCATATTGGCTGCACTTTGGAAAATGACCGTGTCATTTTAATGGGCAATTGCGTCAATGTGGTCGAGGGGGTTTTTACACTTTAACCCCCATTTGACCTATTAATCCTTGGGAAAAGCGGCCACCACATTGCCCAATTGCGCGGTAATGGGGGCCAATTGATCATCGCGCGTCTTGCCCATGCGCACAATGGTTAATTTGCGTTCGGGCGCCACAATAACATATTGCCCCAAATGGCCCAGCATCGCAAAAATGCTGGATTCCAACCGATCAGGGAACAGCACCTGATTACGTCCATCGGGCCGTTTTTTGTTCAACCAAATATGCCCGCCATAGGCCGCGTCAGTGTTGCTGGACGTGCGCATGAAACGGGGCCAGCTGGTCGGTAATAATTGGGCGCCGCCAACCGAACCATTATTACGCAGAAATTCGCCCAATTTTGCCCAATCACGCGGCGTGCCGTGGATCATCGATCCGCCAAGCATGGTGCCGTTTCGGTCAAATTCGGGGTAAAAACTGGTCATGCCCAATGGTTCGAACAACCGCCCCTTGGCAAAGGTTAACATGGCATTTTGCCGAATTGCGGGATCTTTGCTCGACGTCAAAATATCGGTCATAATATCAGCAATAATCATGCTGGTCGCGCTGCTATATTCATATTTTTTACCCGGCTGCGCTTCTAATTGCCTGCCCTCGGCATATCTTGCAACATCATCGCGCCCGCCCAAAAACAACATTTTGGTGGTATCAACCTCATAAATTGGCGTCTCGCCCTCTGGCATTTCTGTATGGTCCAGCCCCGATGACATGTGCAATAAATGTTTTAAGGTAATTTTTCCGCGCGGATCACCCGGCGCGCTCCACACATCCACCGGCGCGGCGCGGTCCAATGATAAACGCCCATCGGCCACCATCATTCCCGCCAATGTCGCGGTGACGGTTTTGGCCATAGACCAACTTATCAATCGGCTTTCTGGGCCATATCCATCAGCATAGCGTTCTGCGACAATTTTGCCGCCATGCATTATTACAACTGCACGGGTTTCGGACAGGCTGTCATCTTCAAAAAATGGATTGATAAGGGCTGCTAATTGTTTTTTACTTAACGCCGCATCATCGGCATAATTTGCAATGCCATCCTTTATCTCACCTGTTTCTGGTGCTTCTTCTGTTATTTGCGATGCAGCCTTTGCCTTTTTATCATCGGCATTTTTGTCATTTGAACATGCCGATACGCACAGCGCCAATGCCGCCGCACATGCAAATGGGATCACGCGCCCATATTTGTTTCTTTGACTTTTCATAATCAAGCTAGTTAAACAAATATTCTTCAGACAACAAGCAGAACAGCAAAGCCGCATTAAAATGAACCAAGCATCCAATTCATCAACCGCGCCCTCACGAAAATTCAAAAAACGCCATGCTATTTATATTTTATTGGCAATAATCGCGGCGGCCATATTTTTCGCCTATCCTGGGTTAAAGGCGCAATCACAGCTTGGCGCATCATATGGCGCACATATTGCCTGTTCATGCAGATATGTGTCGGGGCGCGATGTAAATAGCTGCAAAGGCGATTTTGAAGATGGTATGGAAATGGTTTCCATTTCCGATGATCCGGAAAATAAACGCGTTACCGCCTCTGTTCCCTTATTGGCCAAATCGGTCGCCCAATATCGCAAGGGATGGGGATGCCAGCAATTAAATGAAACAGAGATGGACGCGTTATAATATCGGATATCATAATATCGCGTTTCATAATATCGCGCGACATTATGTAGCAAGGCTGGATATATAATTTTTTCAAATATAATTGCTATTGCACGACTTTAGGCCGAAGCCATCATGTCGGCCGACACCGTTTCCTCAATCCATGCGCCGCCCAAAACATGGCCTTCGGCATCATATATAACCGCCGCCTGCCCCGGGGCAACGCCATATTCGGGGCTGTCAAATATCAATTGATCACCGCGAAGCACCGCCGATACCGGCCGGGCCAATGACCGCACCTTGGCCAAGACACTGCGCCCTTCAATATCCTCCAGCCAATTGGGATTGACCAGACGCGCCGCGCCAACGGCAAGCGCGGATTTCGGCCCGACCAGAACATTTTTGGACGCTGCATCCAATTTAATGACATATAGCGGTTCGGCCAATCCGCCAATTTCCAGCCCGCGTCTTTGGCCCACTGTATAATGGATTAACCCCTTATGTGCGCCCAATATCTCCCCGCTATATATATGGACAATATTGCCCGCATCATCGGCATCAGGGCGCACTTTGCGCACGATTTTGGCATAATCGCCATCGGGAACAAAGCAAATATCCTGGCTATCGGGTTTATTCGCCACCGACAGGCTGACCATATTGGCCAATTCGCGCACACGGTCCTTTGGCAAATCGCCTAAGGGAAAGCGCAGATAATCAAGCTGTTCCTGCGTGGTGGCAAACAGGAAATAGCTTTGATCGCGGGCCGGATCCGCCGCGCGGTGCAATTCGGCGCCATTTTTGCCTTCAATCCTGCGGACATAATGGCCCGTGGCAAGGCAATCGGCATCCAATTCGCGCGCAATGCGCAATAAATCGGTAAATTTCACCCCCATATTACAACGAACACATGGAATGGGCGTGCGTCCTGCCAAATATTCATCGGCAAATTGTTCAATCACCGTTTCACGAAATTGGCTTTCATGGTCGAAAACATAATGGGCAATGCCCAATTTATCGGCAACCGCGCGCGCATCGCGAATATCCTGTCCCGCACAGCAGCTACCCACACGGCTAATGGCCGCGCCATGATCATATAATTGCAGGGTGATGCCAATTGTCTCTGCCCCCGTGCTGGCCGCCATGGCCGCAACAACCGACGAATCGACACCGCCAGACATGGCAACAACAATTCTTTTGCCGCGTAAATTGCCCTGATTCTCCGCGCCAAATTGGAAATAGGGCGCAAAATTTTCTTCGTTCAACATTTTTTTTCAACTTTATTCATGGTGCGTCTCTTTAACCGCGAGTCTTTAAAAATGCTAGTTTTGCGTTGCCCATTCTCAATATGAAACAGATTTTACAAAATATCCTAACGATTATTAATCTATCCTAACCTAAGTTAAACGGACAGTTTACCGTAATTTATACCCTTTTGCCTATTTCCATAGTCATGGACATGGATTTTCCTCATCACCGACTTAATCGGACCGAAATTGAAATTGGCAAAAACAGCACTGCTGTCGTTGCGCCAAATTCGATTCATCAGATTATTTCCATTGCTCGGAACAGGCAAAATGCATGCCCCACAACATCATTATATAATGGTAATGATAGCGCCGAAATTTTGGCGCTTCACCCTATGTTTAATAATGACGACATTATTGACAATCGCCTTGCATTTTTTGCGGGCCGTCAAAATATCGCCATGACATCTAAAAATAAATCCCCTGCATATTGCGGGTCATTCCTGCCAAAAAATGCGCGGGGGGTTATGGATAATAATCAAGATGTCAACAAAGGTAAAATTGCCATTAACCCTGATGCTTTAACCAATGGCAACAACATGGATGTAAAACAGCATCATAATAATTTGTCGCAAAATTCATAATAAAGATAATATTGAGAAACACATGATAGAGAACCAAAAAATCAAACCTGCTCAAGTCGTCGGCCCGTTGGGAGAGCCATTAACCATTGCCGATTTGCCGCCGCCATCGACCAAAAGATGGGTTGTGCGTCGCAAGGCCGAAGTAGTCGCCGCTGTTACGGGCGGATTATTAAGCGTGGATGAGGTTTGTGAAAGATATAGCCTGACCCTAGAGGAATTTGCATCATGGCAGCGCGCGGTCGATCGTTCTGGCATGCCGGGGCTGCGTGTTACCCGCATTCAACATTATCGCGATCTGTATGAACGTCAGCAAAAATATTAACATATATTTCAATACCCCATTTCCACAGGGGCGAATATTCATTTGATGAATATTTTAAATAAACTTTTCGGGCTGGTTGCAAAACTGGCCCTTTTTTTATCCTTATTCCATTTTGGTCAAATTGGACGATGGTTGCACAATATTAAATTTGGCCTATATTAAATGTTCCTAAGGATTTTTTAGGACGATTTAATCTGTCAATATTTGGCAAATGGAACAAATAAGGAGAGCGATTATGGGTTGGATTTTGGCATTAATCATGGGCGGTATCATGGGCTGGTTGGCCAGCAAGGTGATGAATCGCGATGCATCAATGGGCATCATCATGAATATCGTTGTGGGCTGTATTGGTTCTATTTTGGGTCGTTTCCTATTGGGCGGCATATTGGGCGGTGGCCGCTTACGCGACAGCGCATTTGACCCCATGACATTATTAACTTCTTTTCTTGGCGCGTTAATTTTATTGGCAATTGTCAATTTTTTCCAACGCGGGAAAATTCGTTAATTCGCATTTTTTGCGTTTAAAAAATTTCAATAAAAATATATTTGGGCCGGTTTTATCAACTGGCCCATTTTATTTAATGAATAAATATTTCAGTAATTTACCTATATATCACCAGATATGTTAAATTATCTGCATAATGTTGTTTGTCGAATATAAAAGTATTTGGCCAATAATGATTATATTTACCCTCAATTTACCCTATGGATGAAATCCAAGGAATAAATTATATTTTGCCTGTACCGTGCGTCCCATATAACAAAATATAATGGCAATGCCCCATTTTAAGAGCAATGCATTATTTGGATAAATAATATGAACTTTGAAGCGAACGACATGACCCAAAACAACTATGAATCTCCCTTTGCTGACGAAGATGTAAAACGTAAACGCAAAATGATAATTATCATTGCCATTGTGTTGGTAAGTATAATTGCCGCCGCCTTTATCGCCATAAAAATGCAAGGTGGAACGTCCGCAGATGAGGCGGAAAAGCCAGCCGATGGTCAAGGCCAGCAGGTAACAATTATCACCGCGCAAGAGGCGAATGTCGATAAAATCATCTCCGCCACGGGAACCATTGCGGCCAAAAGGGAAATTCCAATTGGCGTTGTGGGCGAAGGCGGATTGGTCGCGCGGGTTTATGCTGATGCAGGCGATTGGGTGAAACAGGGACAGGTTTTGGTCAGCGTGGACCGCGCCGTTCAATCCCAATCATTAAATGCCCTTCGTGCGCAATCGGAAATTTCGCGTGCCGACCTGCAATTGGCAGAAAATGAGTTAAACAGGGCCAAGCAATTGGTCGATCGCGGTTTTATTTCAAAAGCGGATATTGACCGCAAAACCGCCGCCCGCAATTCAGCAGCCGCGCGTCTTCGCGCTGCACAGGCCCAAATTGGCGAATTACAGGCCCGTAATGCACGTTTGGATATTCGCGCCCCTTCATCAGGATATATTCTGGAACGCAATGTCGAGGTCGGCCAAACGATTAGCCAAGGCGGCGCAGTAATTTTCCGCATGGCACAGGGCGGCGAGATGGAGGTTGAGGCAATGTTGGGCGAAAGCGATCTGTCCGCATTGGGCATTGGCGTGCCAGCTCAGGTCACTCCAGTGGGGACAAGCGAAGCATTTTCAGGCCGCATTTGGCAAATTTCGCCAACCATCAACCCGCAAACTCGCCAAGGGATGGCGCGGGTTGCTTTGCCATTTAACACTGCTTTGCGCCCCGGCGGCTTTGCATCGGTCAATATTCGCGCAGGGACAATTACCGCGCCTATATTGCCCGAATCGGCCATTCAAAATGATAAACAAGGGCCATTTGTTTATATTGTCGGCGCCGAAAATAAAGTGGAGCGCCGCAATATTAAAACCGGCGCGGTTACCGCAAATGGCCTTGCCGTGACGTCGGGTTTGAATGGAAATGAAAAAATTGTCCTTCGTGCAGGCGGATTTTTAAACCCAGGCGAAAAAGTGCGCCCCGTTGCGTTAAAATCTGGAAAATAATCAATGAATTCCGCCTTAATATGGGCGGCAATTTAATGGGCCATAGCGGCAAAAATTATAGGTGAAATGATGAACTTTCGTAATATCTCAGCATGGTCAATCCGCAATCCGGTTGTACCAATGGTATTATTTGTCGCCCTGACCATTGCCGGTATTATCAGCTTTATGAGCATGGATGTGCAGGATAATCCCGACATTGAATTTCCCATCGTCATCGCCTCTATTGCCCAACCGGGCGCCGCGCCCACCGAAATTGAAACACAAATTACCCAAAAATTGGAATCCGCCGTGCGCAGCATTGACGGCGTGCGCAATATTGATGCAACCGCAAGCGAAGGCAATACAACCGTCGTTGTTGAATTTGAAATTGGCGATAATGTCGATCAAGCGGTTAATGATGTAAAAAATGCGGTTGACCAAATTCGCGGCGATTTACCCGATGGAATTTTAGAACCACAGGTTTTTAAGGCGACAACGTCAAGCGAGCCAATTGCATATTATGCAGTTCAGGCCAATGACATGACATTGGAACAATTAAGCTGGTATGTCGATGACACGGTATCGCGCCGTTTATTATCCGTTAATGGCATGTCCAGCGTGGGTCGCCGCGGCGGGGTTGACCGTGAAATTCGCGTCATTTTGGACCCTGCAAAAATGCAATCTTTGGGCGTTACGGCAAGCCAAGTAAACGCCGTTTTACGCCAAGTAAATATTAACGCCGCCGGCGGGCGCACCGAAATTGCCGGATCGCGCCAATCAGTGCGGATTTTGGGCAATGCGGAAACTGCGTTTGAATTGTCAAATACCCAAATTTCTTTGGGCGGCGGGCGCAGCATTAAATTATCCGATGTTGCCGATGTAAAGGATGCATTTGGCGAACAAACATCCATCGCCAAAGAAAGCGGCAAGCAAGTTGTCACTTTTTCCATGTCGCGGGCAAAGGGCGCGTCGGACGTGTCAGTTTATGATGATGCGGTCAAACAATTGGAGGCGATGGAAAAAGAAAATCCCAATATTAAATTCATCCCCCTGTTTAACAGTGTCGCCTATACAAAGGGGCAATATACCAGCTCTATGGCCGCGATGATTGAGGGTGCATTATTGGCCATTGTGGTTGTGTTCCTGTTCCTGCGCGATTGGCGCGCGACGATTATTTCTGCCGTGGCCATCCCGCTTTCCGCCATACCGACATTTTGGTTCATGGATTTACTGGGCTTTACACTAAACTCGCTTTCATTATTGGCTTTGGGTCTGGTTGCGGGGGTGCTGGTCGATGATGCCATTGTGGAAATTGAAAATATTGTGCGCCATATGCGCATGGGCAAATCCGCCTATCAGGCATCAATTGATGCGGCCGATGAAATTGGCCTTGCGGTTGTGGCGACCACTTTTTCCATTGTTGCGGTGTTCCTTCCCGTGGGATTAATGCCTGGCGTGGCGGGGCAATTTTTCAAAAATTTCGGTTTAACCGTTGTGGTTTCGGTGTTGATGAGCCTTGCCGTTGCGCGGATGATTACGCCGATGATTGCGGCATATTTCATGAAATCACATGGATTGGCCGAACATGGCGAAGGACCAATGATGGCACGTTATATGAAAATATTGCGTTGGTCATTGGGGCATCGCCGCTGGATGATGGGTATTGGGTTTTTATCGTTAATCGCAACCGGCGCGTTGATGGTCACCCTGCCCCAACAATTTTTCCCCACGGTCAATGTGGATTTCAGCCGTGTTACCATTGAAATGGTGCCCGGCACCACATTAAAACAGACCGAAGAAACCGCCGATAAGGTCGCGGCCATTGTTCGCGCCGAACCAGAAGTAAAGACCGCATTGGTCAGCGTGAATGAAGGCAGCGCCCGCATTTTCATTACCTTAAAAGAAGAACGTGAGCGCACCTCGCTTGAATTTGAACGGGCGGTTTCGCCAAAATTCTTAACCGTTCCGGACGCGCGCGTCAATTTCCAAGCCCAAGGCGGCGGGGGCGGCACGGGCCGCGACATGACGGTCATGTTATCGGGATCAGACCCCATTTTATTGGACAATACAGCCGCGACATTGGTCGAACAGATGAAGGGGATTAACCTTCTTCGCACCCCGCGCGTTGCCGCCGATATGCAGCGGCCAGAATTGATTATTACCCCGCGTCTTGACCTTGCCGCGCAATTGGGCGTAACCACCGCCGCGTTAAGCCAGACCATCAGGATCGCAACACAGGGCGATATTGACCAAAATAGCGCGAAATTCTCGCTTGCTGATCGGCAAATTCCCATCCGCGTTATGTTGCCCGAAACATCGCGCACCGATATGGGGACGATTGAAAACCTGCCTGTGCCGACGACCTCGGGCGGCTCGGTCCCGCTTAGCCGTGTTGCAGAGATTAGCTTTGGTTCTGGCCCAACATCCATTCAACGCCGCAACCAAAATCGCCGTATCTTCATTGGTGCTGACCTTGCCCCCAATGTGGTAAAAAGCGAGGCGCAAAAGGCAATTGACGAATTACCCATCATGAAAAACCTGCCCTCTGGCGTGTCCAACGCGCCATTTGGCGATGATGAATGGCAACAAGAAATGGTCGGCAATTTTGCCGTGGCCCTATTCTCCGGTATTTTGCTTGTCTTTGCCGTGTTGGTATTATTGTATAAACGTATCATGTCGCCATTGGTAAATATGGGATCGTTATTATTAGCACCATTGGGCGGCTTATTGGCTTTGATGATTATTGGACAGCCTGTATCCATGCCGGTATTTATTGGTGTGTTGATGCTGTTCGGCATTGTGGCGAAAAACTCCATCTTGCTGGTTGATTTTGCCATTGAGGAAATGGAAAAAGGCACGCCAAAATTTGAAGCAATTATGGAGGCAGGACATAAACGCGCGCAGCCCATTGTGATGACCACAGTGGCGATGACAGCAGGCATGGTCCCCACCGCATTATCATTGGCCGGTGATGGTGCATGGCGCGCGCCAATGGGCACGGTGGTGATTGGCGGGCTTATCGTTTCCACCTTGCTTACCCTGTTAATCGTCCCTGCGGGGTTCAGCCTGGCCGATGGGTTTGAAAAACGCGCCGGACCTTGGTTGTCCAAACGTTTCTTAACGCATAAGCCAGAGGATATTGCCGCCGATGAGGCCGCACAGGCGCGGGAAAATGGCCGCGGCGCGGGTTATCGCCCCATGGACAATAACGGCGGAATTCAACCTGCGGAATAAACATCCTTTTATTGGGCCGCGCGCTGCGCTATTGCATGTGAAATGATGGCATTAAAAGCATTAACCGGCGAACAAAAGGCAAGGTTTCAGGCAAGAGACGAGGATCTTGTCTATATGCGGCGCGTGGCCGGCGCATTATTATTGGTTATGGGCGTTATATTTTTAATCGCCAATTATCTTGAGGTGAATCACCATCATGATTGGGGGTTTTTGCGCGCCTTTGCCGAGGCAGGCATGGTTGGCGGATTGGCCGATTGGTTTGCGGTCACTGCATTATTCCGCCACCCCATGGGCATCCCCATTCCGCACACCGCCATCATTCCAAATAATAAAGAACGTATTGGCAATACATTGGCCAATTTCCTGCGTGGAAATTTTTTAACCACCAATTTGGTGGCGCGAAAATTACATGGCATGGATGTGTCATCCGCCATTGGTAAATTTCTGCAACGTCCCGCCGGCGGCGAAGGACGCATGCGTATGGGCGCGTCGCGTATCATGGGGGATATTATCGCCGCAATGGATGATGAACGCCTTGGCGCATTGGCCAAGGATGCGTTAAGGTCGAAATTGCAAAATTTCAATATCGCCCCCCTATTGGGTCAATTATTATCCGCCATGATTGAACAGGGCCGCCACCGCCCTATCATTGACGGCATTATCAAATGGTCGTCCAAAACATTGGATGCCAATACCGAAACAATCCATCAAATTGTCGAAGAACGCGCCAATGGCATTATGCGGTGGACCGGATTGGACGAACGATTGGCCAATGCCATTGTTGGCGGCCTGACCAAATTATTGGCCGAGGTGGCCGACGATCCCGATCATCAATTGCGTGAAAAGGGCGAGGAAGGGCTGCGCCAATTGGCCCATGATTTGCAACATAAAAAACAGCTGCAAAAAAAGGTCGATGGGTGGAAAAAACAAATGCTGGCCAATCCCGCGATAAACAAATGGCTTGATGCATTATGGCAGGATGGCCGTGCCGGTTTGTTACGCGCCGCCAATGATCCCGATGCCGCAATGGCGGGTAAATTGGGCGAAACATTGACCAAATTAGGCAGCAGCCTGCAGGAAGATGGCCGATTAAAAACCCAGCTAAACCGTTTTGCCCGCCGCAGCATTGTTGGCATATCGCAAAGCTATGGCGATAATATTGTGCAATTAGTATCCGACACCATTAAAAATTGGGACAGCGACACCATTACGCAAAGGGTTGAAAATGCGGTGGGCAAGGATCTGCAATTCATTCGTATAAACGGCACGCTGGTTGGCGGGTTGGTTGGCCTTGCCATTTATAGTTTTACACGATTGGTAAATTAAATTCAGCGCCGCATTTTATAATTTATGGGCCCCAAGAAAAAGGCGCAGCACCATGCCGCGCCTTAATCATTTAATCATCCGCAAATATTAACGATTAAGCAATACCCGTGCCTGTCCCGCAATTTGCGCCAACATGGCAAGGCTTAACATACCGCCTTGGCGTGCCTGTGTGACAAGATGTTTAAATTGCTGAATCCGTGCAAGGTGCATATCCCCCCAACGTTCAATAAATCCGTCCATATCGCCGCGTGAACGGTTTAAAAAATCAAGCCGCATTTGTTGTAAATCACGCGCAATCCCTGCAACCAATAATTTTTCCCACGGGTCGGAAGGCTGCATCTGCACCGCCATACGCTGTGCCCAACCAAGGCCAAGCATATCGCCAATTTTCACAAATGCCTGCGCCACATCTTCGGGGGTTAGTTCACGGTTCAGCGCCAAATTGACAATGCCAATTGCCCCATCCACTTTTTCCAGACCCAATAATATTTGCACCAATTTTGTCGGCGCACCAGATTGCTGCAGGGAAATAATGCTTTGTTCTGCCTCTATACGCGCGTCTTGGGTCAAAATATCATCGACATTTTGTTGCAATTTAGAAATTTGCCCAGACAAAATCTCCAAAATTTCCCCAATGGGACGATGTAATAAATCGGTCCGCATTAAATCGGCCATGTGCAGGCGTGTCGCCTTGGCCAATCTAGTATAAAGCGCCAATCGCGTTTCCTCATCCACCTTTGCGGTGGTGATGTCATCAAAAATCGCGGTTAAATTAAACAATCTTTCGATGATAATATATGCCTTGGCCACCTCGGCAAGGGGTGCGCCCTCTTCCTCGGCAAGTTCAAATGGATGCAACATCCCCATACGGTTAATAATCCGATTGGCGATTTTGGTCGCGACAATTTCGGTCCGCAACCGGTGGGATAATAACGCATCTTTATGCGCCTTTACCAGCATGGGCGGAAATGCAGCCAATAATTCGCTGTCCATTGCCGCATCATCGGCAACATCAATGCCCTCTATCGCATCTTGCAGGGCGATTTTTGATGTTGATAAAATAACCGCCAATTCAGGCCGCATCAAACCAAATCCTTCGGCGCTGCGCCGCTGCAAATCATCATTGGCGGCAATGCCCTCTACCTGACGGTCAAGGCGGCCCTCACCCTCAAATCGTTCGATTAAACGAAGATAAGACGCCATAGCCTCCGCCCCATCGGCCTGTGCAATGGATAAAGCCAGCGCCTGCGCACGATTATCATCAAGCACCAATTCGCTGACCGCATCGGTCATATCGACCAATAATTTATTGCGCTTTGCCTCGGCCAAATCACCCGCAACCATTAAACGGTTAATCGGGATTTTGATATTCACTTCATTATCCGAACAATCAACCCCCGCGCTATTATCAATAAAGTCGGTGTTGATACGCCCGCCTTTTAAAGCATAGGATATGCGCGCGGCCTGGGTCACGCCCAAATTCGCGCCTTCGCCAATGATTTTCGCTTGAATATCCTCTGCATTCACCCGAATGGCATCATTGGATGGATCGCCCACCTCGACATGATTTTCGCTCCGCGCCTTAATATATGTGCCAATGCCGCCCATCCATAACAGGTCAACTGGTGCTTTTAATAATAAGGTCATTAACGCGCTTGGTTCAATTTCCTTTTCCTCAATATTTAACATATTGCGGATTTCGGGCGTTAATTTAATGCTTTTCGCGCTGCGTGGGAAAATCCCGCCACCCTTTGAAATCAGCTTTGGATCATAATCTTCCCAACTGGAACGGGGAAGGTCAAACATGCGTTTGCGTTCTTTCCACGCTGCCGCCGCATCGGGATTGGGGTCGATGAAAATATGGCGATGGTCAAATGCCGCAACCAATTTAATCGCCTTGCTTAACAACATGCCATTGCCAAACACATCGCCCGACATGTCGCCAATGCCAATGACGCGGCTTTCATCTTTTTGCACATCCATTCCCATTTCAAGGAAATGGCGCTGCACCGAAACCCATGCACCCTTTGCCGTAATGCCCATCGCCTTATGATCATAACCATATGACCCACCGCTGGCAAAGGCATCGCCCAGCCAGAAACCACGCTCCGCCGCCAATGCATTAGCCACGTCGGAAAATGTCGCTGTGCCTTTATCCGCCGCGACCACAAAATATGGATCGTCCGCATCATGGCGCACAATCGCATCGGGATGGACAATTTTATCATCCACAATATTGTCGGTTAGGCTAAGCAAGCTGCGGATGAAGATACGGTAAGATTCCTTGCCCTCCTCAAACCACTTGTCACGATCATCGGCCATATTAGGCAACATTTTGGGATAAAATCCGCCCTTTGCGCCCGTTGGCACAATGACCGCATTTTTCACCCGCTGCGCCTTCATCAGGCCAAGCACCTCTGTTCTAAAATCATCGCGCCTGTCGGACCAGCGAAGCCCGCCCCGCGCCACTGGCCCTGCACGCAAATGAATGCCCTCCACGCGCGGTGAATAAACCCATACCTCCCGCCATGGTAGCGGCTTTGGCAAAATGGGAATTTTGCTGCTGTCAATTTTAAATGCCAAAGCCTGCTGTGCGGAGGGGGCAAAGGCATTGGTACGCAGCACAGCCAAAATCAAACTGTTGAGCAAACGGATAATCCGGTCATCGTCAATCGCGCTTACCTGTGCCAAATCTGATTGTATTTTTTTGCAAATTGCTTTGCTTTCTACCTCCCGATCGCCTGACCAATTTGGATCATGACGCAGGGTGAATAAATGGGCCAATGCGGCGGCAATATGCGGCACTTTGTTCAATGCATCGACAAAGGTTAACAAACCATAGCTAAGCCCCGCCTGGCGCAAATAACGAAACCATGCGCGAAACCAAATAACCGCCTGTGGCTCTAATCCAGCAACGGTAATCAGCTTGTTAAAACGATCATCCTCTGCCGCGCCTTCCAACACATCGACAATGGCCTGTTCCAAAATCTCTGCCCTTGCGGCCAAATCCTGTGACGCAACTTGATTAGTCCCCAATAGGAAATCATGAATATAGCCAAAGCTTTTTTTCTCGCCCTCGTCATTTTGGCTGACCAATTCGGTGGGGGTTTCCTCCACCACGGAAAATCCAAAATTTTCAAGCGCGGGCACGGCATCGCTTAAATGCAATGACCCATCCAAATTATAAATTTTCAACCGCAGGCGATTTTCATCATCACCCTCGCGCAAATAAATGCGGACATTTTTTTTGCCCTCGCGTTCCATTTGCACCATGCGCAGCAAATCTTCGGCCGATTGTTCAATACCGTGGCGGGTGCGATATTCCACCGGCACCATCGGGCCAAAGCGCGATACAATGGCCGCGGCCCGTTTCGCGTCGCTTTGTTCGGCCAAATATCCCTCAACCGCCGGTTCCCAGCCGCGAACCATCAGGCGCAATTTCGCGTCCAGCGCATCTTCATCTACGCGGATTGAACGGTCGGGTAAATCCAACGTATATCTTAATAGGGCAAGGCCACCTTCTTCCAACCCAATGGTCCAGCTTAATAATTTTGCCTGCGCCGCTTCGCACACCATATCCCCGATAATCCGGCGCATATTGGTGGACACATCATCGCGTTGCAACCACACAAAAACCGACAAATGTCGGCCCAATGGTGAACGCACCGCGATTAATTTGGGGCGCGGCCTGTCCGATAATGACATTGCACTTAATGTAATGCGCTCTAAATCCTCTGGCTTTAACGACACCAATAAATCATGCGGCAGGCTGGTCAAACTATGCGTCAATGCCTTGCCCGCATGGCCTTGCGGATCAAAGCCAAATTTGTTCAATAATTCGCTTTGCCGTTGGCGCAAAATGGGCACATCCTCTGGCACTTCGGCCAATGCCGCGCTGGTCCACAAACCCGCCGTGATGGACAGGCTTTGCACATCACCCTTTGCATTGCGGTTCGCCACCACCAATAAATCCAATAAAGCAGACCGATGGACCGTCGATGAACGGTTAGATTTTAATACCAATAAATCGGTTTTGGGATTTTGCGCCAAATGCTTCAACGCAAGATTGACACTGGGCAATGATAAAATTGACCCGTCAATCGAATGGGCAATACCCTTTTTCGCCGAAACCTTCCCCTTATTATCAACAATTTCATGCGCCAATATGGTCATTTGGCCATCGGCAAACCAATTGATTAAGGCCGCTGCCTCACTATCGCGAATATTTTTGGCATCGGCGCGCAAAATATCCACCATATTGGGCCAATCGCCAACCGCCCCGCGCACATCGCCCAGAACCTGTTCAAGGATGATTTTCAAATTTTGCCTTTTTGCCGCGTCCACACGGTCCGCCTCTATATAAATTACCGACTCACGGCTATGCCCCTCCATCGTTTTGCCAAGGTCCGCACGCGTTCCGGCAATGGATGATAACCGCCCATCATTATCGCGCACCAAATGCAAAACTGGATGGATTAAACGCTCTATCTCCAACCCCGCATTGCCCAATGCCGCCGACACTGAATCCACAATGAAGGGCATGTCGTCATTTATAATGGCGATACGCAATGCCAAGCGTCCGGCATTATTGGTAAATGTTTCCACCGCAACCAAGGGCCGATTATCATCACGAACCAGCCCCAGATTTAACGCGAATAACGCCGCTTCCTTTGCACTATTTTCATCAAATCCGTCATTCTCTCCTGGCAATGCATGGTCAAGGAATGAAGCTATTGTTTGTGAAAGAAGATCTTTATTTATATCTTGCTCGACAATTTTTTGAGACATATGTTCCCTTTATTTCCGCTAGTGTAACCATCTATTTTTAACGTGGTCTTGGCCTTCACATATGCGCCCATAAACATATTTGCGCAACATAGTTTCAATATAAAATAATATATAATAGCTTGCTTTGATATTTATGACGGCATTCTATCCTTGCCGTTTGCGCTTCTGTAGGTAAATATGATGCAGATAAAAATAATAGAGGGTGAGAAGAAATGGCAATTTGGTTTAATATTGCATTGTGGAAACGCGTGGTCGCCGCGCTTATTTTGGGAATTATCGTTGGCCGTTTATGGGGGCCTGATGCCGAAAGCCTGAAATGGATTGGCGATTTTTTCATTAAATCGGTCAAAATGCTGGTTGTGCCGTTAATTTTCTTCTCACTTGTTTCTGGTGTGGCGGCGATTGGCGATTTACGCAAATTGGGCCGCGTGGGTGGCCGCGCCATGTTATTATTCATCATTTCTGGTCAAATTGCCGTGTGGATGGGATTATTTCTTGGCACTATTTTCACCCCCGGATCGGGCATTGATCCAGATAGCCTGCCCAAGGTGGTGAAAGAAATTGGCGATATTAAAACATGGCAGGAAACCATATTGGCCATTGTCCCGGAAAGCCCGGTTCAGGTCATGGCCAATGTGGATGTTTTGCCTTTAATCGTTTTTGCCATGTTAATCGGCATTGGCATTTTAATGGCCAAGGAAGAGGGCGAGCCTGTTGCCAAAATTTTCGACAGCGGCTCTGTCATCATGCAAAAGGTAACCATGGTGGTGATGGAATTAACCCCTTTTGGCGTTTTCGCCCTCATGGCATGGGTGGCCGGCACTTTGGGATATGACGCGCTGGCCGCGCTGGGCAAATTGGTGTTGTTCAACTATATTGGCTGCATCCTGATAATCGGCCTGATTTATTCTGCGATGATTAAATTTTTGGCCAAAGTACCCGTGATGGACTTTTTTCGCGGGATTGTGGATGCCATGGCGGTCAGCTATTCCACCGCATCTTCCAATGCGACCTTGCCTGTTACCCTTCGCTGTGCACAGCGCAATTTGGGCGTCTCGCAAAGCGTGTCCAGCTTTGTCATTTCTTTGGGTGCAACCATTAACATGAACGGCACGGCGATGTATTTGGGCCTTGCCACATTATTCGGCGCACAGGTTTTTGGCGTGGATTTAAGCTGGGGTGATTATTTCACCATTTCCATTTTGGCGACATTTGCCGCCATTGGCGCGGCGGGCATTCCCGGCGCGGGCCTTATCATGATGGCATTGGTGTTTACCGGTGTGGGCGTGCCATTGGAAACCATTGCATTGGTGGCGGGCGTTGACCGGATTATGGACATGATGCGCACCACCACCAATGTGTCGGGCGATGCCGCCGTGGCCGTCACCGTGGCCAGCATGACGGGCGAGCTGGACAGGGCCGAATTGATTAGCGCGGATGATATTTAACCCGCGCATATCACAACATTATTTTATATAAAAAAGGCCGGATATATGTCCGGCCTTTTATTATTTTTAGAATATTAAAATGACATTAATCCGCAAAAGGATCGCGCACCAAAATTGTGTCATCCCGTTGCGGTGAGGTGGAAACCAATGCCACGGGTGTTTCGATTAATTCCTGCACACGTTGAATATATTTAATCGCCTGCGCGGGCAAATCGGCCCAGCTACGTGCGCCTGCGGTGGTTTCCTGCCACCCGTCCATTTCTTCATAAATGGGTTCAACCGCCGCCTGATCATTGGCATTGGCGGGGAAATAATCCAAAATTTTACCATTTAGACGATATCCGGTGCAAATGCGGATTTTGTCAAACCCGTCCAAAACATCCACCTTGGTCAATGCAATGCCGGTCACGCCCGAAACGGCACAGCTTTGCCGCACAATTACCGCATCAAACCAACCACAGCGGCGCTTACGCCCCGTCACCGTGCCAAATTCATGTCCGCGTTCACCCAGACGCTGTCCGGTTTCATCCTCCAACTCGGTAGGAAAAGGACCACTGCCCACGCGGGTGGTATATGCCTTTACAATGCCCAAAACAAATCCAGTAGCATTTGGGCCAAGGCCCGAACCACTGGCCGCCGTGCCCGACACGGTGTTCGAACTGGTCACAAAGGGATAGGTGCCATGGTCCACATCCAACAACACGCCCTGCGCACCTTCAAATAATATACGCGCGCCTGCTTTACGCACTTTTTTAAGCCGCTTCCAAACGGGCTGTGCAAATTGCAGGACAAAATCGGCAATTTCCGATAGGTCACTTAACAATTTTTCCACATCAATGGGCGGTTGGTCAAATCCTGCGCGAAGCGCATTATGATGCGCCGTTAACCGATCAATTTGCGCGGATAAATCATCCAAATGCGCCAAATCACAAACACGAATGGCGCGGCGGCCCACCTTATCTTCATATGCAGGGCCAATGCCGCGTCCGGTGGTGCCAATTTTGCCCGCACCCGCCGCCGTTTCACGCAGCGCATCCAAATCACGATGGAACGGCAAAATCAATGCGCAATTATCCGCAATGGCGAAATTTTCGGGCGTAATGGTAACGCCCTGCCCTCGCAATTTTTCCATTTCATCGCGCAATGCCCATGGGTCAAGCACCACGCCATTGCCAATAATCGACAATGTGCCGCGCACAATACCCGATGGCAAAAGCGATAATTTATACACATTTTCGCCAACTACCAATGTATGGCCCGCATTATGGCCGCCCTGAAACCGGACAACTGCGTCGGCACGTTCGGCCAACCAATCAACAATTTTGCCTTTACCTTCATCGCCCCATTGTGCGCCAATTACGGTTACATTTGCCACTAAACTCGCCCCTTTTTAGGTGAAATTATTAAACCGTGCCCTCCCTAGTCAACACAGATAGATTCGTCCAGCAATACCATTTACAGGGTTACAATTTGACACAAATATTCATTTTGAAAATCCATATCATATCGCCATAATGGCAACATAATAATATGGGCGCATTTTTTAATCAAAAATATATAGGTGACATTTGATGCGAAAAAATATCCATAAAAATATCCTTATCATCACAGCCATCGGCATTATGTCCACTGCGGCATTGGCCGCACAACAAAATGAACGGCCATGCCGCGCAGAAATTAAAAAATTATGCGGCAATGATCGCGAAAATTTGCGCCAATGCGTTAAGGATAATTACGAAAATATGTCCGAAAATTGCAAAATGGCGATAAAGGATCGCGCCCAATCCCAGGGGCAAGAAAATCCGCGCCGTGCAAAAAAATCTGATGACTCCAAATTTATGGGTGGGGCGAAAACATTTTCCTATGGCGATAATCGCAAAATGGCCGTTGATTTTTACCCGCCCAAAAATATTCGCGCCGCAACATTGCCCCGCGCCCAGAAACCAGCGTTAATTTTATATATTCATGGCGGTGGATGGCGCAATGGCGATAAAAAAATGGTGGGGAATAAGGCGGAATATTTCACCCAAAATGGCTATGCCTTTGGGTCAATTGGATATCGATTATTACCCGATGCCCCCGTTGAAACCCAAATTGATGATGTCGCAGCGGCAATTGCCATGATGCGCAGCAAGGCGGCAGAGCTTGGCTTTGATGGCGATAATATCATTTTAATGGGGCATAGTGCAGGGGCGCATCTTGCCGCCTATATGGGCACGGATGAACGCGCCACTGGCACAAATTTTCGCGCCATAAAGGGCATTATCCTGTTGGACGGGGCGGGATATGATGTTGAAAAAAACATGGCCAGCGAACCCTTTGTTACCAAGAAGATTTATGAAGATGCCTTTGGCACAGACCCTGTTCGGCAACGCGCATTATCCCCCGCAACTTACACCAATGGATTAAACGCCTCCAATTGGCTCATCCTGCATGTCAGCAACCGCGACGCCTCTTCGCAGCAATCCACCATATTGCAGAATTTATTGGTGAAAAATGGGGCAAATGTGGTGCGCCAATCGGTGGATATGACCCATGCCACCATTAACCGCGATTTTGGCAATGATGATTATCCCGCCGCCGCGCAAGTGCGCGAATTTTTAAAGGGATTTTAACGCCATCATATTTTTAACGCCATCATATAAATTGCAAATTATGGATGTGGCGCATTTTAATCCGGCTTTACACCCGTTTTAATGCGCCGCCTTCAAAAATATGGCTGCATCCCAATTTTTTCGCATCATCAGCCTCGCTTAACGCGGTGACCGTGCGCCATCCATTTTCACGAAATTTTTTGCCCTGTATCTCATCATGACCCAATGGCAGGAACAGGAAATTATCCCCGCCCATATTGCCATTTTTTTCAAATAATGGATCGGGATATAACGAAAAACCAATGGCCGGTTCATCATGCGCAGCGCCGCCATTTGCAGAGGCATTTTTAATATTATAAGCCCCGCCGCGCCCAATGGCTTCATTATGCCCACGTGCAAAAATGGTAAATCCAAACCAGCTTTGATATTCAAAACCATGGCGTTCGGTGGGGTCCAATGTCACCTGCACTTTTGATGATATGGGCGCAACAATGCCGCGCAAATCGGCAATGCTTTTCGCCATGACCCCATTTTTGTCAAAGGTGGATAATTTTTCCAATGCAGGTTCAAACGCCCCCATCATAGAAAGCAAGGGCATATATTCATCCGCGCCCAATGATACGAGCGCCCCTGCATCTTTCATGTCCAGCGCGTGCTGCACCTCTGCCCTTTTGCCTTGTTCAATCGGCATAGGTCCACCCGCCAATTGGTCAAATAAATCAGGCAAATTTATATCAATGGTAATGCCATTCACCCCGGCGGCCAATAACGCCTCCACCGCCATGGATAAAATTTCCCGCGCGGCAGCAGGGCCATTATAACCGATAAGTTCAGCGCCAAGCTGTGTCTGTTGGCGTTCGGGATGTAATTGATCGGCGCGTAATTTTACCACTGTCCCTTGATAACAAAGGCGCAAGGGGCGCGGTGCATCGGCCAATAATGATTGCGCAATACGGGCAATTTGCACGGTCATGTCGGACCGCATGGCGAGCATATTTCCGGTTAAGGGATCGGCTGCGCGTAATAATTTTTGCGCGGCGTCCCTGCTCATATTTGCGCGAAGTCCCGCCTCATTTTCCACCAATGTCGGCTCAACCCTGCGATAGCCATAGCCCGCCAAAATGTCGAGCAAACAGCGGCGAAGACGCGCTGCGCTTTCCGCCTGTGGTGGCAGACGGTCATGAAAGCCGCTAGGCAAGATCATATCTTTTTTATCCATAAGCGGCTTTCTACTTAATTATACATGCTGGGCAAGCCCTATTATACATGCTGGGCAGGCCCTATATTATCGATTAAATTAGAAATTCAGCGCCTTTACCGTTTTAACGCCCGGCAATTTGCAAACATTCCACAATACGGCTTCTTCAATCGGGCTATCAATGGAAAGCAGCAATACCGCCTCCCCGCCCGCATTGCGGCGGCCAAGGTGGAATGTGCCGATATTCAGCCCCGCCTCGCCAAGGGTTGAACCAATTGACCCGATAAAGCCCGGCGCATCTTCATTGACAATATAAAGCATATGTCCGGCCAAATCAGCCTCCACCTTAATGCCGAAAATTTCAACCAAACGCGGCGCTTTATTGGCGAATAATGTGCCGGCAACCGATTTTTCGCCTTCGCTTGTTTTGGCGGTCACGCGCAATAATGTGTGATAATCGCCTTCGCGCTCATGACGAACCTCTGCCACATTTAACCCGCGCTCTTTGGCCAAATATGGCGCATTGACCATATTGACCGTGTCGGAATAACGTCGCATCAATCCGGCCAAAACCGCACCAGTAATGGGTTTAATATTTAATTCAGCGGCCGCGCCCTCCACTTCAATCGCGATGGATTCAATTTCTTGCGCATTTAATTGGCCAAGCAATGTGCCCAAATTTTCAGCCAGCGCCATATATGGCTTTAATTTTGGTGCTTCTTCGGCCGACAGGCTGGGCATATTTAACGCATTGGTCACGCCGCCATTCACCAAATAATCGGATAATTGTTCGGCCACCTGTATGGCGACATTTACCTGCGCTTCATTGGTCGATGCTCCCAAATGCGGGGTGCAAATGAAATTTGGCGTGCCGAATAGCGGGCTTTCTTTCGCTGGTTCTTTGGCAAAAACGTCCAAGGCTGCGCCTGCAACATGGCCGCTGTCCAATGCCTCTTTCAACGCCGCTTCGTCAATTAAGCCGCCACGTGCACAATTGATAATCCGAACGCCCTTTTTGGTTTTGGCCAGATTTTCCTTGCTTAATATATTGCGGGTATCATCGGTTAATGGGGTGTGCAGGGTGATGAAATCTGCGCGGGATAATAGCCCGTCCAAATCCACCTTTTCAATGCCCATTTCCACCGCGCGTTCGGGGGTTAAAAATGGGTCAAATGCCACCACCTTCATTTTTAATCCCAATGCACGGCTGGCCACAATGCCGCCAATATTACCCGCGCCGATTAAACCTAAAGTTTTGCCGGTCAATTCCACGCCCATGAAACGGTTTTTTTCCCATTTACCGGCCTGTGTTGATGTATCGGCCTCTGGCAATTGGCGGGCCAGCGCGAACATTAATGCAATGGCATGTTCTGCGGTGGTGATGCTATTGCCAAATGGTGTGTTCATCACCACCACACCGCGCGCCGATGCGGCGGGAATATTAACATTGTCAACACCTATGCCCGCACGGCCCACCACTTTTAAATTGGTGGCGGCGGCCAAAATTTCTTCGGTCACCGTGGTTGAACTGCGAATGGCTAGGCCGTCATAGTCGCCAATAATTGCCATTAATTCTTCGGGGGTTTTACCCGTAATTTCGTCCACTTCGCATCCACGCTCACGAAATACTTCTGCAGCGCGGGGGTCCATTTTATCGGAGATAAGGATTTTTGGTTTTGTCATAATTTATGCTTTCAATTTTTCTGGCAAAAATGGCGAATATATTTTCTTCGCGCCAATATTTTTTAGGCATTCTGCCAAATGATGATGGGGAAATTGCCCCCCCAATAATGGCGGGGGGCAGTTATAATTTATCCGGCTTTTACGCTGTGATATGCCCAATCAAGCCATGGGCCAAGCGCTTCTATATCCGCGCTGTCAACCGTTGCGCCGCACCAAATGCGAAGGCCAGCGGGCGCATCACGATATCCCGCAATGTCATAGGCGGCATTTTCCGCCTCCAACAAACCGGCCATTTTTTTGATGAAGTCCGCATCCGCGCCCTCCACCGTTAAACATACCGATGTGGTCGAACGGGTGGCGGGGTCGGCCGCCAAATGGCCAAGCCAGCTGCGTTCTTCGACAATTTTGTTTAAGGCGGCGGCATTGGCATTGCTGCGTGCCATCATGCCTGATAATCCGCCAACCGATTTGCCCCACTCAAGCGCGAAAATTACATCTTCCACCGCCAACATGGACGGTGTATTGATGGTTTCGCCCTTAAAAATACCCTCAGCCAATGCGCCTTTCGACATTAAACGGAAAATTTTGGGCAAAGGCCATGCGGGCGTATAGCTTTCAAGCCGTTCCACAGCACGCGGGCCAAGGATAATCACGCCATGTGCGCCCTCCCCGCCCAGCACCTTTTGCCAGCTAAATGTCGTAACATCCAATTTATCCCATGGCATGTCATAGGCAAAAACCGCACTGGTCGCATCGTTAAAGGTTAAACCCTTGCGATTATCGGCAATCCAGTCACCATTGGGAACGCGTGCGCCCGATGTGGTGCCATTCCATGTGAACACAACATCATCGTCAAAATTTACTTGGGACAAATCAGGAATTTCACCATAGGGCGCATTCATGACATTTGCGTTTAATTTTAATTGTTTATTCGCATCGGTGACCCAACCTTCACCAAAGCTTTCCCAGGCAAGCATGGTCACGCCGCGCGCGCCCAGCATGGACCACATGGCCATTTCAACCGCGCCAGTATCACTGCCCGGGACAATGCCAATGCGGTGGGTGTTGGGCACTTGCAAAACATCGCGCATTAAATCAATGGCAAGCTGCAAACGCGACTTGCCAATTTTCGCGCGGTGCGAACGGCCCAAAGAATCTGTTTGTAATTTATTCGCTTCCCATGTCGGCGGCTTCGCGCACGGACCAGAGGAAAAATATGGCCGCGCAGGACGCAGCTGTGGCTTCTCAACTATACTCATATTGCTTCTCCTTACAGAGAGCTCGCGCGGCGTTGGGACCGCGTGGCCCGTTGATGGCATTAGGTGCAGCAAAACAAATCGTCAAGCAGATAATATTTGGCTTTGATTATTTTATTGTCATGCTATTCATCAACGAATGAATGAAAATGAATTGAAAAAACGGCACTTTTACCGTGCCAAAGAAGAAGCAAAATTCGCAGATAATAGCGAAATTAGCACCCCACAAACCAGCGACCCTGCATATCGGCTTGCCTTTCAGGATAAGGATTTTCTCCTGCGTGAGGAATTGCGCCCTGTGCGGTTTCAATTGGAATTATTGAAACCCGAAATGCTGTTGGAGGAAGCGGGAATCGAATCAACATTGGTTATTTATGGTTCGGCACGAATCCCCGAACCGGCAAAGGCCGATGCGTTAATGGATGCCGCCACCGATGATCGCAGCCGCGAAATCGCCGGCCGGTTAAAGGAAAAATCCAAATTTTATGATGAGGCGCGCAAACTTGCCCGAATCGCCAGTGAATGCGGCATAGTTGAGCCCGATGGCAAACGCCATTTTGTGGTATGTTCGGGCGGCGGCCCATCAATTATGGAAGCGGCCAATCGCGGCGCACAGGATGTGGGCAAGGAATCCATCGGATTAAATATTGTTCTGCCCCATGAACAAGCACCGAATATATATGTCACCCCATCCTTATCATTCCAATTTCATTATTTCGCCCTGCGCAAAATGCATTTTTTAATTCGCGCCCGCGCGGTCGCCGCCTTTCCCGGCGGGTTTGGCACTTTTGACGAATTATTTGAACTTATCACCCTTATCCAAACGGGAAAAATTGAACCCCTGCCCATCGTCCTATTTGGCAAAGATTTTTGGAACAGAGTGATAAATTTTGAAGAATTGATGCTGGAGGGAACAATCAGCCCATCTGATTTGGACCTGTTCCATATTGTTGATGATGCAGAGGAAGGATGGGACATTATCCGCAAATTTTACGATTTGCCCTGCGGATAATTTTCCCGCAAAATATCATTTTTCATAAATTGAAATTGTTAATCGCATAAAAAAGGGCCGCGAAAGCAGCCCTTTTTCTTAAATTATCATATAAATTATTTTGCAGCTGGTGCTGCCTCGCCCTCAGCAGGTGCAGCAGCAGCATCACCCTCTGCAGGTGCGGCTTCACCGGCGGCTGGCGCAGCAGGTAAAGGCAGATTAGAGCCAAGGCTGTTTAGATATAGAATCAAATCGGCGCGTTCCTGCGGCTTACCCAAACCGGCAAAGCTCATTTTCGTGCCATCAGCATATTTTTTCGGGCTGGTCAGCCATTTGTCCATTTCTTCAAATGACCATGGTCCTTGAACAGCTTTCAACGCGGGGGAATAATCAAATCCAGCATGTCCGGCATGTGGTTTACCCATTGTGCCCCATAAATTTGGCCCAATACCGTGCGCGCCGCCCTGTGTCGCAGTGTGGCATGACGCGCATTTCTTGAAAATAGTTTCACCCTTTGCGATATCGCCACTGGCCAATAAAGTCGCCAAAGGCACAGCAGATTCGCCGCCGCCTTCGCCGCCGCTTTCAAGGCCCTCTATCGAATATCCTGCCTTGCCTTCCTCTATCTCACCCGCATGAAAATAGGTGCTGCTGGCTATATATAGGCCCAAAGCGACAATACCGCCGCCCAAAACCCAGCCTGCAATTGTGTTGCTGCGATTATCCATCGAAAACTGCTCCGCTATTTTAATTTGCCGTCATTATACGGCATGGTTTCATCGCTACCCTCTAATACCCTGAGCCGCTCTGTGCAAGAACAGATTATGACATTTATGCGCCAAAGCGTTAATTTTTGTGCAATGATGACATAATCATGCTTGCGAATATCGCCTTGGCTTTCTATCGAACATTATCATGATGGAAAATTATCCTAAAATTGCGCAAAAATTGGTCGATGAAATGACCAAGGCTGCTGCATTATCGCCCGAAAAAACCGTTTCTTTTCAAGGGGCACCGGGTGCAAATTCGCATTTGGCCGCGATAAATTATTTTCCAGATGGCCTGCCCTTGCCCTGTTTTTCATTCGAAGACGCGATTGATGCGGTAAAGGATGGCATTGCCGACCATGCGATTATCCCCATTGAAAACAGCCTGCATGGCCGCGTAGCCGACATTCATTTTCTATTGCCCGAATCCGGTTTATCGATTGTGGGCGAATATTTTATGCCGATACAGCATTGTTTAATGGCGAAATCGGCGGCGCTTTCCATTAACGCCGCGATAAGCCACCCACAGGCGCTTGGCCAATGTCGTTTATATTTACGCCGCAAAAATATTAAACCCATTTCCTATGCCGATACAGCAGCGGCGGCGGCATTGGTCGCGGATATGGATATGGCGGATAATCAAAATGGGCAAAATGGGCAAAATGGACAAAATAGCGCGGCCATCGCGCCCAGCCTGGCGGCAAAATTATATGGTCTCAGCATTATTGAACAGGGAATAGAGGATGCAGATCATAATATGACCCGTTTTGTCGTTCTGGCGCGGGAGGCAGCAAAATATAACCAAAATAATGCGCAGCAACATGTGATGACCACCTTTATTTTTGAGGTAAAAAATATCCCCGCTGCATTATATAAGGCAATGGGCGGATTTGCCACAAATGGGGTGAATATGACCAAATTGGAAAGTTACCAATTGGGGGGAAGTTTTTCCGCAACCGAATTTTACGCCGATATTGTCGGCGCACCGGGCGATGAGGCGGTGGACCGCGCCTTGGCCGAATTGGCATTTCATTGCAAAAAATTGCGCATTTTGGGCACATATCCCATGGCGCGTAAACGCGGATAGATTTTTTTACCAACATCAAATAATAAATTATTTTACATTTTGAACGTCAAAAGCGCACGACTCACCGAATATGGTGGGTTTTTTTGCCGACTTTAATTTGACATTAACCATATTCCCTCAATATGACGGCCCAATAGAAAAAAAGGCCCAAATGGGATTATATCGCGTCATAATGAATAAAATGTCATGAAATCAATTTCGTCATCATATGATAATATCGCCATAAATGGCATGGATGATCAGTGCGCAAATGCCGGTGATGCGGATATGGCCCATGACGTAAATATTGCCCCTATTCCAGACAATGAAACACAGGAAACAGGCCCGCAAAATTCAAAATTTACATCATTTATCAATAATATTCGTAACTTTACCGCCGATGATTTGGCGGTTGATTTGGCCGATAATATTGGGTCGGGCAAATGGTTTCGCGGGCTTGCCACCCTGTCCGGATTTTTGGCGCTATGCATCGCATTAACCCCCGATTTTGGCCCAATTTATGGGGCGCAGGCCGCACAACTAAATGAAGATGAATTTGACCAATTGCGCACGCAAATGATTGTGCCGATCGCCTATGGCAGCGATAGCGGCATTAAAATGGCATCGCGTGATAATGTGCGCGCTCTTTCATCCAGCCCCGAACGGCCCACCATTACATTATCCGCCACCATGGGCAGAGGGGACAGCTTTGCCCGTGTTTTACAACGCGCCGGGGTCAGCGCACAAGATATAGGCGCGGTCAGCAATTTGGTTTCTTCTGCCGTGGCATTGGGTGATATTCCATCGGGCACGGCGCTGCAAATCATGTTGGGCCGCCGGACCAGCAAAAATTCACCCCGCCCGCTTGAAACATTGTCATTTCGCGCAAGATTTGATTTAAATTTATCAGTCGCGCGCACCAATGGCGCATTATCGCTTAGCCGCGATAGCATTTTGGTGGATAATACCCCGCTGCGTATCCGTGGCACAGTGGGCAACAGCCTGTTCCGATCGGCCCGTGCGGCGGGCGCACCGGCGGATGCGGTGCAAAAATTCCTGCGGGTGATTGACGCGCAAATGTCGGTTGATAGCATTCGTTCTGGCGATGAATTTGACATCATTATTGATTATAAACGTGCCGAAACCGGCGAGGTTGAGGTTGGCGATTTATTATATGCGGGCATTGATCGCGGTGGCCGGCCCAAGGTGCAAATGTTAAAATGGCAAAGCGGGTCAAGCACCCAATGGTTTGAGGCATCGGGCGTGGGCGAAAGCAGAGGCGAATTTGGCCGTCCGGTCAATGGCCGTATTTCATCGGGATATGGTATGCGCCGCCACCCCATTTTGGGATATCGCCGAATGCATGCAGGTATTGATTTTGCCGCGCCCCATGGCACCCCCATTTATGCTGTGACCAGCGGAACAGTGCGTTATTCGGGACGCAAGGGCGGCAATGGCAATTATGTGCAAATTGACCATGGCAGCGGCCTTGCCACCGGATATTCGCATTTAAGCCGGATTGCCGCACGCAGCGGGCAAAATGTGCGGCGCGGCCAAATTATCGGCTATGTCGGATCAACCGGATTATCAACCGGCGCGCATTTACATTATACATTATATAAAAATGGCCGAACGGTGAACCCCATGTCGGTTAAATTCACGACCAAGGCACAATTATCCGGCGCAGAATTGGCACGTTTTCGCGGCAAATTAAATGCATTAAAATCGGTCAGCCCCGGCGCCGCTTTGTCACCGTTAAAGGCGCGTAAAACCGAAGCTGATGCAAATTTGCGCGAAATTGACCGTGTTTCTGCCGTTACGCCCGCCCAGCATTTGGGCCGAACAACCACCAAGGCACAGTTTAATATTTAAGGGCGCTTAAAGCGCAAGATAATAAAATCGGCCAATAATATTATCGGTTAATAGTATAATCGACACGCTATAGAATTGCTTGAGCATCGCGGGGCAAATGACTATGCATATTTTATGAATAATAATATTTCTTTTCCCGCCACGCGCCTGCGCCGTTCCCGCATGAATAATTGGTCACGTAATATGGTGCGTGAAACCGCTTTGTCCCCGTCTGACCTTATCTGGCCATTATTTATTATTGAGGGCGAAAATCAACGCGAGGATATAGGCAGCCTTCCTGGTGTGTCGCGCATGTCGGTGGATTTAATTTTGAAAAGCGCGGCAGAGGCGATTGATTTGGGTATAAATTGCCTTGCCCTATTTCCTAACACGCCGCCCCATTTGCGTGATGAAAATGGCAGCGAGGCATCAAATCCGGATAATTTAATGTGCCGCGCCACCCACGCGATAAAGGATAAATTTGGCAATAAAATTGGTGTTTTAACCGATGTTGCTCTTGATCCCTATACCAGCCATGGGCAGGACGGAATTATTGATAAGGACGGCCAAATATTAAATGATGAAACCGCCTCTGCCTTGGTTGATCAGGCTATCAATCAGGCAAATGCAGGCGCAGACATTATCGCGCCCAGCGACATGATGGACGGCCGCATTGGCGCCATTCGCCGCGCATTGGAAATGAACAATCATCCCAATGTGCAAATAATGAGCTATGCTGCAAAATATGCCAGCGCCTTTTACGGGCCATTTCGCGATGCGGTGGGGTCTGGCGGATTGTTAAAGGGCGATAAAAAATCATATCAAATGGACCCCGCCAATAGTGATGAGGCTATGCGCGAGGTGGCATTGGATATTTCCGAAGGCGCGGATTATGTGATGGTGAAACCGGCATTAAGTTATTTGGACATTATATACCGCGTCAAAAGCGAATTTGCCGTGCCAGTTTTCGCATATCAAGTATCGGGTGAATTTGCGATGGTGGAGGCCGCAGCAAAGGCAGGCATGGGCGATAGGGACGCGATGATGATGGAAAATTTATTGTCGATAAAACGCGCGGGTGCCAATGGTATTTTGACATATTTTGCACCGCAAGCCGCCAAAATATTGGGCAAATAATCGGCGATGAGCGATATTATCCTTGAAACAAAGCGCACCATATTGCGCACCCAAAAATCGGGCGATATTGACGCGTTCATGCTGCATTTGAATATTGAACCGGTCATGCAATTTTTGGGCGGGGTTCAAGAACGCCATCAGGTGGAGGCATTATTTGCCCGTATGGCGGCATGTCAGGCCCAATTTGGCCATAGTTTTTACATTGTTCAAGATAAGGATGATGGACAGGTTTTGGGTTTTTGCGGGTTAAAAAGGGTGAATAGTGCGGGCACAAATTTAACCAATAATTTTGAAATTGGCTGGCGTTTGCGCCGCGAAATTTGGGGAAATGGCATTGGATTTGAAACCGCCCATGCGGTCATGCAACATGGATTTTCCCGCCTGCGCGCGCCCCATATTGTCGCCTTAACAATAAAGGAAAATTTGGCATCAATTGCCCTGATGCGCAAATTGGGCATGGCCCGCGCCGCGCATTTGGATTTTAATGATCCCGAAATGCCATTTGGATTGAATAATCCGATCATTGTTCATGAAATAAAGGCAGAAGAATTTGCAAAATAGCCCAGCCATCAATGACAAATTGATCGATAATTTTCATCATCTATATTCGGGTCGCGGCTTAATTACCGCCATTATATTTTTGGGCAGTTTTTTATTATTCATGGTGCAACCCATGGTCGCGCGCATTGCCTTGCCCGAATTGGGCGGTTCTTCATCGGTATGGAACAGCGCGATGTTGGTGTATCAATGTTTACTATTGGCCGGATATGGCTATGCCCATTTTCTGTCGAGCAAATTGGGGCGGCGGCAATATATTATCCACCCCATCATCATGTGTATCGCCTTTGCCCTATGGTTGCCCTTTGCGCTTTATGTCCCGCATTTTGCGGTGGATTTCTCCCCATTTTGGCGCGTACCAATAATGTTTATTTTCTCCATTGGCCCACCATTTTTCATTATCGCTGCACAGGCCCCCTTAATGCAAATATGGTTCAGCCGCACCGCGCCATTGGCCAATCCCTACCCCCTATATGCGGCATCAAATTTGGGCAGTTTTTTCGGCCTTTTATCCTATCCTTTTTTAATTGAGCCCTTTTTTGCGCTTTCAACACAAAAAAATATATGGGCGATTGGCGGCTGCCTGCTTCTTTTATTGGTTTGTGTCCTTGCATGGCGCACATATTTACATGACAAAATATCGGATAATAAGAACAATGCTCCAGACCGCCCTTTAAAGGTGACGGAGGAAAATTCACCCAATATTATCACATGGAAAAAACGCCTATTATGGCTGGCCCTGTCGGCCATTCCGTCCGCATTCATGCTATCCACCACCACCCATATCAGCACGGATATTATTGCCATGCCCATGCTGTGGGTGCTGCCGCTCGCCCTCTATCTGCTCAGCTTCACCATCGCCTTTTCCGATCGGCAAGCCATGGCCAATATTATCGCCATTCTTGCCCCATGGATGATATTGGCGGCGGGCGCGATTATATTTTATCTCGATAGCCGCGCCAATTATTATTCCTTATTATTCAGCCCGCTTTTATTATTGATATTGGCCACGGCGCTGCACCAACGATTATATACCCTGCGCCCCGATGCTTCTTCGCTGACCATATTTTATTTATGGATGGCAGCGGGCGGTGCATTGGGCGGTATTTTTGCCGCATTGATTGCGCCGTTAATTTTTGATTGGACGTGGGAACATCCTTTATTGCTTATATGCGGGGCAATATTGCTACGTCCCATGTTGATTTTTGGCCTGCCGCGCCATGATAATGGGGCAGTGGAGTCCAGCCAGATTGTGACGATAATCTTCTCCTTTGTCGCGCTTGCCCTTGCCCTCATTTTCACCCGTCCATTTTTCGGCCTGAATGGACAAAGCCAAATATTTCTCATGCTGGTCATGTGGGTAATTGGTATAATTTCCTTTGGCAGTAGGCCCGCCTTCATCATCTCTCTTGCCGCGTTAATGATTGCATCGGGCGCGGATTATATGTTTGATAAAAGCTGGCATGGGCAAAGAGTACGCAGTTATTTTGGTATTTATACTATTGATCAATCGCCCAGCGGCAATGCCCGTTGGTTGACCCATGGCACGACATTACATGGCACTCAATTGGTTAATCGCCCCACCCTGCCGACCAGCTATTACAACCCGAAATCGGGTGTCGGCCTGGCCCTTGCGGCGGCCCCATCGCTTTATACCCGGCCCAATATTGCCGTGGTTGGATTGGGGTCGGGCACTTTATCCTGTTATAAAAAACCCGAACAAAAATGGACATTTTTTGAAATTGATCCAGTGGTGGCCAAAATTGCACAGGATAAAAGGATATTTTCTTTCCTGCATCGCTGTGCGCCCGATGCCAATATCATCATTGGCGATGCGCGCATATCATTGGGGCAAATATCCGATGGGCAATATGATATTTTGGTTATTGATGCCTTTTCATCCGATTCCATTCCCATACATTTATTAACGCAAGAGGCGTTTCAGCTTTACCGCCGCGTGCTGCGTAAAAATGGCATGTTAATTGTCCATATATCCAACCGATATTTTAATTTAGAGCCCGTTTTGGCAGCCGAGGCACAGGGCAAAAAATGGTTCACCGCCAAAAATGATTATAGCCCAACCGATTTGGAAAATAGCCGCGATGGATATCAATCCTCCACTTGGGTGGTGATGGTAAAGGATGAACGCAAGCTTCGTGAATTGGAATTGGCCGCGCAAAAATTACCAAATGCTGCCTCAAAAACATCAAATCATAACGAACAGTGGATTTTATTAAATGATAGGAATAAAGAGGCGTGGCGCGATGATTATTCACCCGTGCTAAAATTGCTTAATGTCGGGAATTTTTAATGTCTTTTGACCATTCTGTTTCAATCATTACCATCAATGGTAAAACGCCAACTATCCACCCCAGCGCCTTTATTGCGCCGGGATGCCGTATTATTGGCGATGTAAGCATTGGCGCGGATGTTAGCATTTGGTATAATTGTGTGCTTCGCGCCGATGTCAGCCACATTGCCATTGGCAATCGCAGCAATATTCAAGATGGCAGCATCATCCATTGCGATGGACCAGATGGGTTAAGCGCGGATGGATATCCCACCATCATTGGCGAAGATGTTCTTGTCGGGCATAAGGCGATTATTCATGGCAGCCATTTGCATGACCGCGCCTTTGTTGGCATGGCGGCCAGCACGATGAACGGATGCGTGATAGAAGGCGATGCGATGTTGGCGGCGGGCGCATTATTAACCCCTGGAAAAAAGGTAAATGCCAAAACTTTATGGGCCGGTGCGCCCGCGCGGATGGTCCGCGATTTATCCGAAGAGGATATTTTGGGAATGCGCGCTGGCGTTGCCCATTATGTCTTCAATGGCCACGCGCATAAATTGGCCGTGTCGGGCGAATAGCCTGTCTTTGTCATTTATATTATAAACACAAAAAAAGGCCGCAAAATGATGCGGCCTTTATCTTTTTGCATGTCGTAAATTTAATTAAAATCCAAATTTAATGGTCGCCCGCACATTAAATGGTTCACCTGTGGAGATATTATTATCATTATGCGCAGAGGGGAAATATTCGGCATCGAACAAATTTTCCACATTTAATTGCACCTGAACATCTTCGCTCAAATCATGGTAAAGCGCAGCATCAACACGTGTATATGACGGCAATTTGGTGGTATTGGAGATAGAGGCAAATTGCGATGATTGATGCGTTAAGCCAAGACCAAAACCGAAATTATCGCTCACATCATAACGTGTCCATGCGGCAAATTGATGTTTTGGTAATTGGGCAAGCAAACGACCGGCGGGCGCCGATGTGGTGGTGCTGCGAATTTCGCCTTCTTGATAGCTATAGGCAAGGCTTGCCTGCCAATTTGGGGTAATATTGCCCGATAATTGTGTTTCAAAACCCTTGGTCCGGGTTTCACCCGTCAACACTATCAATGCAGGATTTAATGGGTCGGATGCGCGTGTATTGGTGCGGTCCAATTGATAAATTGCTGCGGTAAAGGCAAGATCGCTTGCAATATCCCATTTCATGCCAAGCTCATAATTGGTGAAGCTTTCCGGAGCTAGGCTGCTTGTGCTGGCATCCAAAACAGAAAATTGGTCGCCCGATTGCGGCAAAAATGATTTTGCATAGCTGCTATATAATGAAATTTGCTGTGTTGGTTTCACGATTAAGCCGATACGCGGTGAAAATTTATCATCATTGCGTGATGCAGCAAAATTATTGATCCGGTTAACGGTGGATAGCTCAAAACGATCATAACGAACACCGCCAACCAATTCGACCAAATCACCAAATTTTAATTGTGATTGCACATAGGCACCGAAAAATTCAGCATCGGAATCACTGGCGCTGGTCACCGTAGGAAATAAAATTTCCGGCAATGTGGCGGTGCCTGTTGCAAATCCAGAAATTGGCAATGTCAAACGGGTGGAATTTGTGCTGGGCCAATAACCATTGCTACGCTCACTAACGCTTTGTTGATTGCCATATTCTGCGCCCACCAATAAAATATGGTCCAATGCGCCAATATTTGAATTCCAGATTAAATTAGCTTGGGTCACGAAATTTTGACGTTTGGTGCCATTATCATATGAATCCAGCTCCACAGTTGTCGCGGTTGCGCTGCGGGCATATACATTTCTGTAAAATTTGTCATAATCTGTATATTGCGAAGTAATATTTACCTCTACATTATCGTTAAATTCATGCTCCAAGCGGGCCTTGAAATTATGCATTTTTAATGTTGTGTCATTAACACCTTCTTCGCCGAAAAATGCGTCATAATATCCATCAATTGGTTCATTATTTAATGACGGGATACCGCGATCGGTAACGCGGCGGTCATGAACAAATTCATATGCCAATAACAATCTTGTGCTTTCGCCCAAATGCGCGGCATAGCTTGGGTTTACGGCAATACGGCGGCCATTATATTCATCGCGATGATTATTAAATTCTTCATAAATACCGTTGAAACGCACCGCTTCATTTTCACCGCTGGCGAAATTGGCATCTGTGCTAATCGAAAATGCGCCAAAACTATCCACGCTAAGCGTTGCATCGCCAAAGCTGTCTCCTTCTTGCGGGGTTTTGATAACGCGGTTAACCACGCCGCCGCCGCCGCCACGGCCAAAAATCATCGCATTTGGGCCTTTTAACACCTCAACCCGCTCAACATTATAAATGGGGCGGAAATATTGAATATCATCGCGCAATCCATCAACAAAGAAATCGGCGGTGGTATTTTGTCCGCGCAAAGTAATTTGGTCGCGATGCCCCTCACCTTGGCCAACCGAAACACCAGGGACATAACGCAGCACATCACCCAATTCCTGAATTGCCTGATCTTCAATTTGTTCTTCATTAAAAACGGTGATGCTTTGTGGCACATCCTTCACCGCTGTATTGGTTTTGGTGGCCGACACAGTTTCCTTGGTTACATAGCCATCGGTTTTACCGGTGACGATAATGGGTTCGGCATCATCATAATTTGCTGCCGCGCTAACCGCTGCAAATGCAGGGGTCGCCGCCATCATTGCCGCGCCAATCGCGCTGGATGAAATTAACAAGGAATAAGTGGCTTTGGAGAGGGTCATATTTTCAACCTTTTTGATTTTATTAAGAATGGTTCGCATTAGCTGAAATGCTCTTTAGATGAGAATCATTCTCAAAAGCAATAAAAAACATGCATATGAAAAAATAAATATGCAATTTCCTGCAATATTACCTAAACTGTGCCCGAAACATTGATGAATTGAGGATGAATTTTATGAAAGCAACCATTTGGCACAATCCAAAATGCGGCACATCGCGCAAAACTCTGGCCATTTTGGAAGAATCAGGAGTTGATTTGACCATTATTGAATATTTGAAAGATGGTTTTAATAAAGAAAAACTGCGCCAGTTAATAAAGGAAGCAGATATGACCCCACAGAGCATTTTACGCGTCCGAGGCACAATGGCGGAGGAATTGGGATTAACAAAAGCTGGCATTAGCGAAGATGCCATTTTGGACGCAATGGTGCAGCATCCCATTTTGGTGGAACGGCCCATTGTTCAAACGCAAAAGGGCGTTCGCCTATGCCGGCCACAAGAAAAGGTGCATGAAATACTATAAAGCGGCGTTACATCCGCCAGTCAAATAGCATCAATAACAAGGAGCAATATCATGTTACGCAAAATTATTTACGCATTGCTGGGCATGATATTATTCCTATTCATCATTATTGGCATTTGGGGATATGCACCCGATATGCCATTGGATGAATTAAAGGCAAAATATGCCAATAATGAATCCGAATTTGTCACCCTGTCCAATGGTCAAACCGTCCATTTGCGTGATGAAGGATCAAAAAATGCACCAGCAATTATCCTATTACATGGCTCTAACAGCTCGCTTCATACATGGGACGAATGGACCGCATCGTTAAAAACGCGCTATCGAATCATAAGATTTGATCAAATGGGCCATGGTCTAACTGGACCGCATCCTGCATCATGTTACAGCATGGATTGCTATGTTGAAACAGTGGACGCCGTGGCCGAAAATCGCGGCCTGTCATCATTCATCCTTGGCGGCAGCAGCATGGGCGGCGGCATATCCTATGCCTATGCCCGCGCGCATCCTGAACATATTGACGGGTTGATATTGGTTGACCCCTCTGGCGCACCAGATGTTAAAAAGGCAGATTTGCCTATAGGGTTCAAAATTGCCACCATGCCGATTATAAATTTGTCTATGGAATATATCACCCCGCGCGCCATCATCGAACAAAGTTTGAAAGATACGGTCAGCGTGCAATCGGTGAATAGCAAAGAGAAAATCGACCTTTATTGGCATTTACTGCGCCGTGCGGGCAACCGCAAGGCGACAAGGCTACGTATGGCGAACCACGCAAATAAGCCGCAATATGCGCCATTACAAACTTCCCCAATTCCTGTTTTAATTTTATGGGGCGAAGAAGATAAGTTGATAAATGTCGCATCCGCGCCATGGTTTGCCAAACAATTTACCCATGAAAAAGTCATTATTTATAAAGGCATTGGCCATTTACCGATGGAAGAAAATGCACAGCAAAGCGCAGATGATGTACAAAATTGGTTATCCAAATTGGACATTGCTGCATAAAGATGCCGCATAAAGATGCCGCATAATGATGGCTCATAGTCATGGCCCGATAATCATGGCCTGATAGTTATGCGCAAATAATCGGCGCTTTGATATGACTGCTTTTTTTGCGAAAATTAACCTGCCTTAGGCAACATTGCGCCGATTCTGATTTTCAAATAACTCCATACTATCGGCAAAGGGCATGGGCCGTCCAAAATAATATCCTTGTATTTTGGTGCATCCCAATTGCTGAATCATCTGTGTCTCAATCTCGGTCTCAACGCCCTCTGCAGTTGTGGCAAGGCCAAGGCTTTGCGCCATTGCCACCACGGCGCGAATAATCGCAATGCTTTCCGCCTTGCCCTGTGCGGCGCCCACAACAAAGCTGCGGTCCACCTTAATCGTATCGAACAGGCTGTTACTTAAATAACCAAGCGAAGAATATCCCGTGCCAAAATCATCCATTGATAATTTAATGCCCAATGCGCGGATTCGTTCCAACACCGATGTCGCATATTTGCCATCGTTCAAAAATATGCCCTCGGTCACTTCAATTTCCAAACGATATGCGGGAAGGCCGCTATCATGCAAAGCCTTGGTCACCACATCGATAAAGCCAGGCTCGGTTAATTGATCCACCGACACATTCACCGCGACCTTTGTCTGACCGGGCCATTTAACCGCATCTTTGCATGCCTGACGCAAAACCCATGTGCCAATAGGAACGATAAGCCGTGCATCCTCGGCCACTTTAATAAATTTAAATGGCGGCACGCGGCCAAATTTCTCGTTGGTCCATCGGACAAGCGCCTCAAAACCCACCAACATATGCTCATTATCCGCATTAACGACGGGCTGATATTCTAAATGAAATTCATTACGCTCAATCGCTTTGCGCAGCTCGGCCTCCATTTGCCGTTTTTCCTCTGCCTCTGCATGCAATTGATGTTTATAGCTTTCATGCGCATTACCGCCACGGCTTTTCGCACGATAAAGCGCCAAATCCGCGCTGCGCATCAATAACTCAACCGTATGGCCGTCCACCGGACCGCGTGCCGAACCAATGCTGGCACCAATAAATAATGTGTGCTGGTCCACAATATATGGCTTTGACAATTCATTGATGATTTTTGTCGCCACTTCTTCGATTTTTTGGGTTTCACGTGCATCGCGAATAACCACGGCAAATTCATCACCGCCCAAACGCCCACATAGCTCATTTGGGGTCATGATATTTTTCAACCGCATCGACACCTGTGCCAATAATCGGTCGCCAACGGGATGCCCCAACGTATCATTTACCGCCTTAAACCGGTCAAGATCGATCATCAAAAATGCACAGCGATGCTTCCATTTTTCTGCCTCGCGCATGGCAAGTTCCAATGCCTCATTTAATTGCAGGCGATTGGGCAAATTTGTTAAATTATCATATCGGGCAAGGCGCGAAATTTTTTGCGCGGATTCGCGTTGTTCGGTGACATTTGAACCCACGCCCCGAAAACCGATAAATTTACCCGCTTCATCCACCTTTGGCGAAGCGGATAATTCCCACCATCTTTTTTTGCCATTCATCATAATCGGCACGACCAAATTGCTAAATGCCTCACGATTTTTTAATTTTTGCGCCAAAATATTTAATTCTTTGGGATAAGTTCCGCTATCCCAATTATCAGCAGCGACAATTTTCAAAAATGGCTGCCCCTCCATATCGGCGGATTCCGATTCGGCAGCAAAGGCAAAACGCGGCGATGCATGCACGATTTCGCGCGATTTATTTGTCTGCCACAACCAATCGGCGCCGCTATCTTCAAATTCACGCAGCAACAGGCTGACCGTCTCGCTTTTTTCATGCAAAGCAATGGCCGAAAATGCATATTGAACGCCCGATTTAGCATTTTGCAAATATACTTTGGTGGCTATGAAGGAAATGCCCAGGCTCGCCAATGCGGGGAAATATTCACCGCGCCATATGAACAAGCCGGACATGGATATTACCAAAATGGCATTGAAAAATACTGCAGGACGCGGCGAAAGCGGCAATAATAAAGGCAAGAAAATTATGACAGTAAGGCAAATTGACCACATGGCCATGATTTGAATGACCGTTGCGTCATAGCCAAAATATAAAAATCCAGCCGATAATAATATGCCATGGCCAATGCAATATTGCGTTACTTTGCTCGCCAATTTACTGTCATAATTTCCAATATGGCCGTTAAGGTTATTTTTTGAAAAATTATAGGACAGGCCAATCCACAACATGCCGGCCAAAACCCAAATTAAGGCAGCCCACATATGTTTGCTGTCAAAAAATACAGAAAATATCGACAATCCGCAAAAGACCGCCAATAGCATTCTGGTCATTCTTGTTTCAACAACAGGTTCCAACTGGACCTTTAACAATTGTTCTTCGGATATGCCGGAGGGCCTTTTTTGCCAAAAAAGCTCAGCCCAACTCAACATAAAACCTGAATTATGATGTAGATTCTTTTCAGCCATTCCCCTGCATTAACGCTAATTAGTTACTATAAGGTAACGCAGGGGTAAAGTTTTCACATTTTGTAAAAAGAAATTCTTACGCCGCAATTGCATAGGGGATAATATCGCCCGATAAATACATTGACCGCGCCTTTGCCCTGCTTAATTTACCCGAACTTGTGCGCGGCAAAGTGCGTGGCGGCACCATTTCCACAACACAGCTCATCCCCATGACAGAGCGGACTTTTTCACGAATTTGTTCACGCAATCTGGCCCGCTCCGCCTGATCCGTGGTGCGGCATTGCACCAAAATAGCAGGCATTTCGTCACCATTTTGCGCGGTGATGGAAAATGCAGCAATATCGCCAGATTTAAATCCAGGCAATTGTTCCACCGCCCATTCAATATCCTGTGGCCAATAATTTTTGCCGTTAATAATAATCATATCCTTGGCACGGCCAACGATGAATATATATCCATTTGACATATATCCCATATCGCCCGTGTCCAACCAACCATCAACCAAACATGCCTTGGTCGATTCCTCATCACGAAAATATTCGCGCATTAAGGATGGCCCATGACACCAAACTTTACCGATAATTTTATCGGCCAAAATTTCGCCATTATTACCGCGAATTTCAATGGTCATATCCTTTGCCGCTTTGCCGCAATTGACCACCGCACGATATTTTTCCGGCTTATCCGTTGTGACGGCCTGTCCCGAAAGCTCGCTTTCCGCGACCAATTCAACCTTTATCCCTTCACCGGGCGGCATGATGGACACCGCCAAAGTCGCCTCGGCAAGGCCATAGCTGGGCAAAAATGACGTCGCCTTAAATCCTGCATCACCAAATGCATCAACAAAATTTTGCATAACATCAGGACGGATCATATCCGCGCCATTGCCCGCAAGGCGCCATTTATCCAATGAAAAACGATCCGCAACATGGCTTTGGCTGGAAATACGGCGCGCGCAAATATCATATCCAAATGTGGGGGAATAGCTGATAACTGTGCCGTCGGCGCTGCTGATAATATCTAACCATGCAAGCGGGCGGCGGGCAAATTCCTCTGTCTTCATATAATCGGTGGACACTTGATTAGCCACAACCGACAGGAAACATCCCACCAATCCCATATCATGATACCATGGCAACCATGAAACACAACGGTCGCTATCCTGCACCTCCATCCCATGGGAATGGGCGGATAAATTATTCAAAACTGCATGATGGGTCACCGCGACGCCATGGGGAAAACGGGTCGAACCGCTGCTATATTGTAAATAGCATATTTCCTGTGGATCAGCGGTGGGTAGATCCACTGCCTGTGCGTCCATTTGGGCAATGCTAACCCAATCCATTGCCTTTACATTATTTTGCGCCGCTGCCGCGCCGGCCATTTCCTCCAACTCGGGGGGATAAATAAACATTTTGGGATCACAGCTTTTCAATTGAACCGACAATTGATCAATATAGCTTTCTTTACCGCCAAATGATGTTGGCAATGGCAAAGGCACGGGCCATGCACCGGCATAGATACAACCAAAAAATAAGGCCGCAAATTCGGTGCCGGTTTCGGCGACCAAAGCAATTCTGTCTTCTTTACCAATGCCCATTGCCAATAAGCGATAGGCAGTTTTTAAGGCATCTTCACGAAGCTCGCTAAATGGGTAAACCCGCGCCAATTTTCCGCGCGCATCGTGAAAATTCAGGCCTCTTTTGCCGCTTGCAGCATAATCCAAAGCCTCCCCCAATGTGCCAAAATCAGAAAGCCTGCGTGGCAAATCATCATAAGTTGGCGTGGGAATCAATTCCGTCATATATT
This sequence comes from Sphingorhabdus lutea, assembly GCF_001889025.1. Lineage (GTDB taxonomy): Bacteria > Pseudomonadota > Alphaproteobacteria > Sphingomonadales > Sphingomonadaceae > Sphingorhabdus_B > Sphingorhabdus_B lutea. The sequence goes on from NZ_CP018154.1 coordinate 2,419,508, forward strand.
ATTCCTATATCAGACAATGCCGAAAAACATTATTATTCAATAATTTATCCATATATTTGCGATGATATATATGAATAAATGCATATTTTTATAGTATAAAGCACCGATAGACGTTCAAAAATAGGCTCGACTGTGGCACAAAAATGGCATGGCATATGGGCAAAATTCTTCAAAACCATCAAAACCCCTAAATAACAGGCGATTAAAGGATTTGTCGCTTTATTATTTGGGACGATTTGCGACAAGTAAAATGAAATTACGCAAATATCTTGACAGAAAAATTAAAGAAAGAGGCTGGGATGATGAAAAACAGCCCCATATTGATGGCTTGATTGCGGAATTTGAACATTTGGGATATTTGGACGATGCCCAATATGCCGAAACAAGGGCGCGTTCCCTGCAATTACGCGGATATGGTCCGCGCCGCGTGTCGCAAGATTTGAAATTTCAAGGGATTGATGAAAGCGACGGGGCAATTGCCAATGAGATGAGCGAGCTTGAAATATGGCAAGCCGCGCACCGTTTTGCCAAAAAAAGACGTATCGGCCCTTATTCGGCAATTTTGGCCGAACCAGATAAAGCCCAAAAACAGCTTGCGGCATTTTTACGCGCCGGACATGATTTTGAAATTGCCAAATTATTTGTCAAGGCCGCACCGGGGGAACAAATTGGCCCGCCTGAATATATTGAATATTTTTATTAAGCCAAAGCGAAGCGGCGCTTAAACCCATTTTATTCTGTAACAATAACCCCCAAATCCACATTAAATTTAAGGCGTAAGCTTTAATGAACACGATCGGCCCTGCTGACCGCATCCACCGCGCGCAGGGCGGATAAAATACGCATGAAATGATGCAGGTCATGCACCTCTAAATCCAGCTCATAACTATGAAATTCGGTGTCGCGGCTGCCAAGTTTTAAGTTCATAATATTTGCCTTATGATAGGCAAAAATATTGGCAATATCGGCCAATGAACCCGGCCGATTATGCACAATGACATGCAAACGCGCCGTTGCGCCGTCGCTATCGCGGCCCCAGCTTAAATCCACCCAATCTGCATCTTGGCCATTGGCCAATGTTTCGCAATCAATCATATGCACCTGAACCGGTTCATTTGCGCGGCGCAAACCGACAATACGGTCGCCCGGTATGGGGTGGCAACATTCGCCTAATTGATATGCAAGGCCGGGGGTTAACCCCTTTATGGTCAGCGCCTTATTTTGCTGTGGCCATTCTAAATCTGGATCATCCTCATATCCTGGAATCAACGCTTCTAATAATGCCTTATCGGCAATTTTGCCCGACGCAATATCGACCATCAATTGGGATTCATCCTCAATCTCTAATCTTTCCATGGCCTTTGCCAGCGCTTTTTTACCAATTTTGCTGGGGTAATGGGCGATAATTTCGCCATAAATTTGCCGGCCCAGCTCAACCAACTCGCTGCGTTCGCGCATCCTGATGGAACGGCGCACTGCGGCCCGCGCCTTGCCCGTGGCGACAAAGTTAAGCCAATTTGCCTGCGGCAATTGCCCATCGGATTTCAAAATATCGACCATATCGCCATTGGCCAAAATGGTGCGCAGCGGGACATGACGGCCATTTACCTTTGCCCCAACGGTTTTATCGCCCAAATCGGTATGCACCGCATAGGCAAAATCAACCGGCGTTGCCCCCTTGGGCAATTGATGCAAAGCGCCCTTGGGCGTAAAGGCGAAAATCCGGTCCTGATACATGGCAAGACGGGTGTTTTCCAACAGATCCTCTGCATCATGGCTGGTTTCCAAAATTTCAATTAAATCGCGTATCCACCCCGCCTGACCATCGGGCCTGTCCCCCGTTTTATATCCCCAATGGGCGGCCAAGCCAAATTCGGATTGTTCATGCATGGCCTTGCTGCGGATTTGGACCTCCACCCGCATATTTTGCGCGAACATGATGGTGGTGTGAATGGAACGATATCCATTGCGTTTTGGTGTTGAAATATAATCTTTAAACCGCCCAGGGACCATTTTCCATTTACGGTGAACGCGGCCTAAAACCTTATAACAATCTTCCTCGCTGTTCGTGACGATGCGAAATGCGTTAATATCCGCCATTTGGTCCATGGTAACATGGCGTTCCTGCATTTTGCGCCAAATGGAATATGGGTGTTTTTCGCGTCCTGATACCGATGCGTCAATGCCCCCTTCGATTATTTGTTTTTGGATGGAGGCGGCAATATCCGATACTTCAGCCCCCGCATTAACGCGAATTTGTGCCAATTTGTCGGTGATGGTTTTGCATGCATCTGGTTCTAATTGTTCAAATGCCAATAATTGCATTTCGCGCATATATTCATACATGCCTATACGTTCGGCCAATGGCGCGTAAATATCCATTGTTTCTTTGGCAATACGGGCGCGTTTCAAGGGACTTTTAATATAATTTAACGTGCGCATATTGTGCAGCCTATCGGCCAGCTTTACCAATAAAACACGAATATCATCCGAAATAGCCAATAAAAATTTACGTAAATTTTCCGCCGCGCGCTGATCCTCTGATTGCGCCTCAATCTTGGATAATTTGGTAACCCCATCGACCAGACGGGCCACCTCTGGCCCGAATTTGTCGGACACTTCTTCGATGGTGGTTAATGTATCCTCGACCGTGTCATGTAATAAAGCGGTGATGATGGTTTCTTCATCCATTTGCAGGTCGGTCATCAACCCCGCCACCTCCACAGGATGGCTGAAATATGGATCGCCACTGGCGCGTTTTTGGCTGCCATGTTTTTGCACGGTAAAAACATAGGCGCGGTTTAAACGGTCCTCATCCGCGTCGGGTGCATATTCCATCACCCGTTCAACAAGTTCATATTGGCGTAACATATAATTTAATTGATAGCAGCGCGCCGGATATGCAAGCCATTATTGCGTTAAAACAAAAAAAGTCGCCGACAAAATATAAATGCGGGCATCCATATTATCATCGGCGATGTTTTTATTTGGCAACGCGCATTAACGCGCATGACATTTTATAATCAAAATTATGATTTTGCAGATTCATTACAAGCGGCCAATGCCTTTGCATCAAAATTGCGCTTGCCAGCTTTAAATTGGGTAAGCTCGCCCACTTCACGGGCCAAGCTGACGCATACATTTTTCGCCGAAGAAGAAGACATTGCTGCTTGGCATGATGTGCCTTCACAATAAAAAATAACGCTGCGCACGATATTTTTGTCATTTGTAGCGGGGGCTGCCAATTCTGCACTATAATATACAGTTGATGTTTTCGCCTGCGCCTGTGGCACGGCAAAAATCAACATGCTGCTTACCAACAGGGCCGCGGCAAAAGCAAAAATACGCGCGCCAATGGACGATAGGCCCGCATTGGGGCGTGAAATTGAGGAGAGGGTCATATTCTTTATCCTTAATATAATATTTAATTCACCCATGCCTGCCTTTATTTTACGGTGCAGTGTCATGAGCCATTACAACATATATAATTTAAGTTGCGAATCACTACCTACTAATATAAGTTTTAAGTTGCAACTAAAAACTTAATTCTTTTTTGCTATTTGGATTAAAAGCTGGAATAATATTATTATGGGCGGATTAAGAGAGAAATTATCTATGGGTGACGATTGCGGCCTGCCGCTCGCATTGGATTCCATGGGTGAAAAATGGTCGTTCATGATTTTAAGGGCAAGTTTTAACGGCGTGCGCCATTTTGAGGAATTTTTAACCGAAATGGGCATTGCCCGCAACATATTGGCCAACCGTCTGACCCGATTAACCGCCAATGGCATTTTACAAAGACATAGCTGCCCCCATGATCGGCGCAAGGTGGAATATCTGTTAACCGATAAGGGATTGGCATTATTGCCCGCCATGATTGCGCTGCGCCAATGGGGGGAGGAATATGGCGGCGATATTATTTCCAACCCGGTTCTGGTCGATGCAGAACAAAGACGCCCCATCCGCAAAATTAAATTGATAAGCGAGGATGGGCGCGAGCTGGCCCTGCATGATTTATGCTGGGTTAATGGCGATGACATTGGCAATGTGGACAATAATGTTTCCAATATCAGCAAAACCGTTGCCTGAAATTATTAACGATTTATATCACGCCGCCATATATTGACGCAAATGTTGTAATTTTCCTACGAATCTGTTACACATAATGCGATGTCGCAAGCGAAAAAATCATAAATTATTGAAATAATAAAGATTTGCTATTTTTATGATAGCCAATGCCATTATTTATGCGGTTCATAAAAACAAATTTTGTCGCTGACATAAAAGTTTTACACATCACAGAAAGGTGATTTAATGGAATCCAGTGCAGCAATTTTCGACGTTGGCGACTATGTCGTATATCCAAAACATGGCGTGGGACGTGTGATTGAGCTTCAAAATTCCGAAATAGCAGGGATGCAATTGGAATTATATGTTTTGCGTTTTGAAAAAGAAAAAATGACCCTTCGCGTGCCATTTAACAAGGCCGAAAGCGTGGGCATGCGCAAATTATCTTCCGACAAAACTTTAAAAGATGCGATGGAAACATTAAAAGGCAAGCCAAAGGTAAAACGCACCATGTGGTCGCGCCGCGCACAGGAATATGAAACAAAAATCAATAGCGGCGATCTTATCTCTATCGCAGAGGTAACGCGCGATTTATTCCGCCCCGATGACCAGCCAGAGCAAAGCTATTCAGAGCGTCAAATTTTTGAAGCAGCCTCCAGCCGTTTGGCCCGTGAATTGGCCGCGATGGAAAAAACAGACGAGCCAACTGCCTTGATTAAAATTTTAGAGGTGCTGAAAGAATGCGCCCCCCAATGGTATGAGAGTGTTGAGTAAATTTCTCTGAATTTATAAATAAAGGCGTCTTTAACGGGCGCCTTTTTTTGCAGTTAAAAATATTGGCATATATCAAATATTCATCTTATCCCATTATAGTTGACCTATTGAACAAAATCGCCCCATATTGCGGCATATATCATGCGCAATGAAGCATATTAACATAAAGGCCACAGCAATGATGATGCACAAATTACCCCAAATTTTTGGTGGAAGAAAATTTGCCAATAGCATATTTTTTGCAGCCGCCCTTGTTGTCGCCATCGTGGCCAGCCAAAATATCGCCCATGCCGCAGAGCGCAGATTTTTAATCGCCAGTTTTAATGAAGTGGTGGTTGAGGGAAATTTGAATGTAAATATCATCACGGGCAAACCAATTTCGGTCATTGGTAATGGCGAACATTCAATTTTATCAGAGTTACATTTTAACTTGGTCGGGGATAAATTGACCGTCCGCCTGTCCGAACGTGGCCGTCAATTGGTGGTAAAGGCCAAAGAGCCATTGATGATAAATTTGGCAACAAAGGAAATGAAATCAATCACCATCAATGGAAATTCATCGGTCAAATTGGATAAGTTAAAGGCTGCAAAGGCCCGCATCCAAATATTTGGTTCGGGCATTGTCAATGTTGATAATATAGAAACAGATAATTTAAACGCCATTGTTCAGGGCAATGGCAATATCAATATCGCATCAGGCAAGGGCGACCGCGCCATCATCATCTTAAACGGCGCAGGCATGATAAACGCCAATGCCTTTACCGCCCAAACCGCCGAAATAACACATAGCGGCCCGGCTCAAAGCCGGATGAATGTTGCCAAAACCGCCACGATTATGAACCAAGGAACGGGCATAATTAACATTAGCGGCAAGGCACAATGCATCATAAAGGCAGGAAATTCGGGTAGTGTAAGCTGTGAAAATCCGATAAATTAACCCATATTTGGGTGAATATTCTGACGGCACAGCCGATAAGAAATACCTATAAGAAAAATCGCCATAATAAAATATGGCCCTTATATATTTGATATGATAGCATGACGCTTTCGCTTTTCATAAGCATCTTGTGATGGAGTAAGCACGGGCATGGCAGAACAGGGGGCATCTGAACCACGGGGCAGAGATTCTGGGCCATATGGCGTGGATGAAGTTGAAGATATTATCATCTTTGACAGCAATAATGACGTGCAAATTGACGATAAAGAAAATGACGCCATTGATTCGGCGGCGATCATCCATGGCAAGGTAAAATGGTTTGATCGAAAACGCGGATTTGGATTTATCCAAACAGATAATGGCGGCGCGGACATTATGATCCACTCATCATTATTGGAGGAACATGGCAGGCGGGAGCTGCCCGATGGATGCCCGATAAAAATCATCGCTGAACAGGGTAAAAAAGGATTATTTGCAGCCCAAATCATTGAATTTGATGCGGGGGTAGAAAATGTAGAGCATCATATCGCCCCGCCCTCACCCAATCTTTACCTGCCCTTTGGCGACAATATAAATTCCACATTGGCCAAGGTTAAATGGTTCAGCAAGGTCAAGGGTTATGGTTTTTTGGAAAGCAAAAAATTAAATAAAGATATTTTTGTCCATATGGAAATAATGCGCCTTGCCGGAATATTGGAAATTGACAATGACATGGCATTAAATGTCCATTATGAAGACAGTGCAAAAGGCCCATTGGCTTTGGAGGTTCGCCTGCCCCCTAAGGGTCAGGATTAAGCGCAAATATAGATAAATTTGGACTATATATCATATGAAATATAAATTTTCTCTGCCCCTTTTGGCCATATTTACCATTGCGGCATGTGCGCCATCTGGCACGATATCTGCCGAAACAAACAGCGCATCTTGTGATACGCAAAAGAAATTAGAACAAAGCGAGGCAGGTTTAAGCCAAGAAATAATCTGTATAAAAAACAGCAAGGGTAAAATGCATATTTTTACCACCGAAATGGCCAAAACCTCTGCAGAGCAGGCCAAGGGATTGATGTTCCGCACCGAATTGCCCGCCGATAGGGCGATGTTATTTCCATTTAACAAACCCCGCATGGCAAGTTTTTGGATGAAAAATACGGTCATCCCGCTCGACATCATTTTTGTAAAATCCGATGGCATCATTCAAAATATTGCCGAAAACACCGTGCCATATGATGAAACGCCCGTATTGGCGAGCGCGCCCGTCACGGCTGTTTTAGAGATTCAGGGCGGGTTAAGCGCGAAATTGGGGATTAAGGCGGGGGATAAAATTCATGCATCCTCCTTTACCCCAACCGCAGCACCGGCAAAGTAACAATTGCGGCATATCGCGCCCGCTTATGTCATTATGATATGCGGACCCGCTGTCATAGCGGCAAAAAAACCAGATATAAATAACATCAATTTATCGATTTTTTGTTGCGATTCAGCCAAGAGCGTCCTAATCGCTTGATATGGGTATTTTATCGAAAATTTTCACTTGGTGGGATGGGGCCACAATTGGCACCTTATTGTTCAGCGCACGGCACGGCGTTCATGTCGGCGAGGATGAAGCGGGCAATAAATATTATCAGGCTAAAAAGGGCAATCGCCGCTGGGTAATTTATAATGGCAGCAATGATGCAAGCCGCGTGTCACCCATGTGGCATGGATGGCTGCATGGCAGCATTGATGACTTGCCGGATCATATTTTGCCGGTAAAGCGCGATTGGCAAAAACTGCCCACGGGAAATTTAACTGGATCGACGCAGGGATATCGTCCAAAGGGCGCGTTGGAACATCATGGAAAACGTGCTGCCGCCACCGGTGATTATGAAGCATGGTCGCCAGAGGGATAATGCAGCCGAAACTATCTTTGACCTTTATGTTGGCGGGACTTGCCCTGTCGCTTAGCGCCTGTGACCAAATGGGCAATAAAATGGAAGGCACGAAATCAACGCGTCAAGACAGCACCCCAACGGCAAAGGAAACCTATCCCGTTATCGGCACACCGATGAAGGATCGGGTCGGCGTGGTTGCTTTGTTGAACAAGCGCAATGGCCAAATTGTCAATTTAGAATTAAAGCCTGGTGAGGCATTAAAATATGGCAAGGCGGTTATCCGCCTGCGCGCATGTGAACGCACCGCGCCATATGAAACTTATCAAGATGTTGGCGCATTTGTGCAATTATCCGTCCTGCAACGGCCCGAAGGCACCAATAATAACCCCGTGTGGCAGCGGGTATTTTCAGGTTGGTTATTTCGTGAAAACCCCGCGCAAAATGTGGTGCAGCATAAAATTTATGATGTTTCCATCAAAGATTGCAAAATGAGCTTTCCCGATGATGCCTTGCCAAAATCGGCCGATCCCAAAAATTCACCATCCAAAGCCCCCCAATCGGCGGGCGCAGATGCAAGTGAAGAAGCAGATAGCGCCGAATCCACAGATAGCGGCGACGATAGCGAAACCTGAATCCCCGATTTTACCAAAGATTGATGCAGCATCGCGGCATAATCTTCGCCAGAGACCATCACCGCGCCCATGCTGGCCAAATGGTCGGTCATATATTGGGTATCCAGCAGGGTAAAGCCACCAGCACGCAACCGTGCCACCAACCAGACAAGGGCAATTTTTGAGGCATTATTGGCGCGCGAAAACATGCTTTCCCCGCAAAATAACCCACCAAGGGCAAGGCCATATAATCCCCCGACAAGCCGCCTTTCGCCCGTCTGCTTATCATCCTGCCAACATTCAATACTATGCGCCAGACCAAGATGGTGCAGGCGAATAAACGCCTCCCTTATCTGATCATTTATCCATGTTTCCTTGCGATCATCCGCAGGTGCGGCGCAGGCGTCAATTACCTCAACAAAGGCCTGATCGCTGGTCACATGGTAAATATCTTGTCTGACATTTTTTGCCAATGATTTGGAAATATGCAGCCCGTTTAGCGGGATAATCGCCCTTTCCTCTGGATGCATCCAATAAATTTCATCATCATCTATCCCATCCGACATGGGGAAAACCCCCATGCTATATGCGTGGATTAACAAATTAAGATCGATGCTCATGCCCGTGCATTATCGGTAATGATTTGTAAAATCCAGCCTTTATGGACGAACAATAATTAACTAAACCTTATTTTACTGGTCTTTTATAGGTCTTTTATAGGTCCTTTACTCGCCATTTACTGGCTATTCATATCACCACCATGTTGCGCCCTGCCGCGGCCAAATCGGCTTGATAAATATGCCCCAGCATGGGCAAAAAATTTGGTAACTGCGCCATTATTTTGCATCCACCCCATATAATGTTGATATATTGGGTCTTGTCCTAAATGCTTTTCCTCGGTCCTTGCCCGCCAATAATAAACCGCGCTAATCAACAATAAAATCATGCTATTTCGTAATGCTTCTGCAGCAGAGCCATTGGTGATAAAGGGCAAAGTCGCACACCACCAAAATAGGTTTTTGCTTAAATAAGCGGGATGTTTTGTCCATGCATATGGCCCATTGGTAATGATACCGCGATGGGTTAAATTTGAAAATCTTAATCCAAATGCTACCGTCGCCCATGCATAAATGGCGGTTAACCCCACCAATAATGCGCCCCATATCATCAACATCATGTCATGGCCCGCAAACCAAAATGCCCAGCTATGATCATCTGGTCGGTAATCCAATGGCCGATCATTGGCCATTAACAATATGGGCGGATAGCAAATTAACGCCGCAACCCACCCCTGCATATAGGGATTGGCAGTGCGAATATGCGCGTCCAATGGCCGCATCGTCAGCAAATATCCCACGCTGGCAAATTGCACATCGACCATGAACATCATGATGATTAAAATTTGCGCGGCAAGAACCGGATTGGTCCACATCTGCGCAAAATCGGCATTTATCACTGCGCGAAAACCATCGGGCACAATAGCCAGCATGAATGCAAGGAAAAACCCCTTCACCGCCCATGCGCGTAAATGATGAAAAATTTTCTCGCTTTGCCATCCCTGACGCGCCGCCAGCATTGCGCCCATATGCCATGCGCCATCGCGCCGATTGACCAGATATTGATCAAGCCAGATGACATAGGGTATGGAAAGAAGGACCAGCGGGATTATCGCTGCCTCCATTAACTGCATGGAAAATTGAAACGGCCCTTGCCAATACCATCTGCCCATAAAATAACAAATGGCAATCAACGCCCAAGTCATCCACAACCCGACCAATTTCACAAAGCTATCGTCAATAATGTCGGAAATTTTGGCCTTTTGCCGCCAATTTATCCCCGTGCTTTCCCGTAAATGGACCTTATCAACAAATATCGACCAACAAATCATCGGCAAAGCGCAACATAGCATGGCGAGCAAGCCGGAATATGGACCATCGGCGCGTGCGGGCATGTCCATATATCCAAATAGGGCGGCCACTTCGCCAAAATGCCGTGCAATAAAAACCCATAGGAACAAGCCGATTAGGCCGCAAATGCCCACAGCATAGGACACCGCGCTTTGCGGCCTTTCCTGCGCCTTATCCCTGGCATTTTGCACATCATTTTGCACATCATTTTGCACGTCATTATCCATGCCAATGCCTTAACCAATAAAGGTTAATATATTGGTGACTATCAATATGTGCATTTTATGGATATTTGCGCCTTAGCTCCCCATTTGTAATTCTGGCACATGGCCATAATGGGTAACCTGTCCATCAGTATAAAATGTCTCCCAGATTAGCCCATCGGGGTCTTGCGTCCAGCTTTTGGAAGATTGTGCATAACAACAGGTGGTTTCAGATTGATTAAATCTAGGCCCGCCTGCATTCATGACCTGCTCAAATACCGTTTCTAATTCTTGCTTATTTTCAGCTTGAATTCCCACATGGGCGATGCCCGTTTGATTATTCATTGCAGGTTCGATGGAAAAATTAATATATGGATCATCTAGCATCCACTTTACATAATCCTCCTTCACCACGGTCGGTGAAGCTGCAAATAATGTTGAATAATATTTTGTGGACTTATCCAAATCAGATACTTTGACGTTAAGGTGAAATCTCTTCATGTTGATGTCCTTTCATTATTTTCATTTATTCCTTGGCAGCAATTTGCCATCAAAAACCCCATTAAACGGTCCATTACAGCAAAGTCCGCGCGATAAATAATAGAACGGCTCTGCCGCTCATCTACAATCAATCCCGCACGTGACAATTGTGCCAAATGAAATGAAAGTGAGCTTGGCGCTATATCCAATTCCTTGGCAATATATCCGGCAGATGCCCCTTGCTCCCCTGCCTGCACTAACAAGCGAAATGCAGCTAGCCTATGTTCCTGTGCCAAGGCAGCAAGCGCGGTAACAGCATGAACTTCAATATTATCTATAATTTCCATATTTCTATAATTATCAAAACAATAGATAAAGTCAAATTATTTCTGCAAACATGAACAACGAGCAGATCTAAAATGACTATGGTAAATAAAGATGGGTCAGATTATTTGCGTTCACCCAATAAACGCAGGCGAAGTGCGTTCAGCTTAATAAATCCGGCGGCATCTTTTTGGTCATATGCGCCGGCATCATCTTCAAAAGTTACTACTTTTTCCGAATATAGCGAAAATGGCGATTTGCGGCCGACCACATTTGCATTGCCCTTATATAATTTTAACCGCACCGTACCGGTGACATTTTTCTGGCTAAGGTCGATGGCGGCCTGCAACATTTCACGTTCGGGAGAGAACCAAAAACCATTATAAATCAGCTCTGCATAGCGCGGCATCAACTCATCCTTTAGGTGCGCCGCGCCTCTATCCAATGTGATTTGCTCTATCCCACGGTGTGCACGCGCATAAATTTCACCGCCCGGTGTTTCATACATGCCGCGCGATTTCATGCCAACAAAGCGGTTTTCCACCAAATCAAGCCGCCCTATACCATGTTTGCGGCCAAGCTCGTTCAACGCCTCCAGCAATGTGGCGGGGGACATTTCAACGCCGTTTAACGCGGTGCCATCACCATCGACAAAATCAATGTTAATATATTCTGGCGTGTCGGGTGCATCCTCTGGATTAACGGTGCGCGAATATACATAATCGGGGGTTTCCTCCCACGGATCTTCCAACACCTTACCTTCCGAAGAAGTGTGCAGCATATTGGCATCGGTGCTGAATGGAGATTCACCGCGCTTATCCTTTGGCACGGGAATTTGATGCTGTTCTGCCCATTCGATTAACCTTGTCCGGCTGGTCAAATCCCATTCGCGCCACGGCGCGATAATTTTAATATCAGGGTTTAAAGCATAGGCGGAAAGTTCAAAACGAACCTGATCATTGCCCTTGCCCGTTGCGCCATGCGCCACCGCATCCGCGCCTGTTTCCTTGGCAATTTCAATTAAGCGTTTGGAAATTAAGGGCCGCGCAATCGACGTGCCAAGAAGATAATCCCCCTCATATCGGGCATTGGCGCGCATCATAGGAAATACAAAATCGCGCACAAATTCTTCGCGCAAATCATCAATATAAATATGTTCATCAGGAATGCCCATTAAACGCGCCTTTTCACGCGCTGGCTCTAATTCTTCGCCCTGTCCCAAATCGGCAGTAAAGGTCACCACTTCACAACCATATTCCACCTGCAGCCATTTTAAAATAACGCTGGTGTCCAGCCCACCTGAATAGGCCAGAACGACTTTTTTAATGCCAGATTTTGCTGCAACGGTCATGACGGCAATCTTTCTTCTTTAATGCTTTACTATATCCCCGCGATTATCAGGGTGGATAGCAAGGCGCAAGCCGATATGCTATCATATTAAGGCAGAAATTGCGGACAGAAAATGGAAGGAGACGCAATATGGCACAGGCGCAAAATAAAACTACGCCCAAAGATAATGATGTTGCGCAATTTATCGCGGCAATTGAAAATGCACAAAAACGAAAAGATGCCGAAACATTGCTGCATCTTTTCACCGAAGTGACGGGCGATAAACCCACCATGTGGGGAGATAGCATCATCGGATTTGGCCAATATCATTATAAATATGAAAGCGGGCGAGAGGGTGATTTCCTTCGCACCGGATTTTCCCCGCGCAAGGCAAATTTCAGCCTCTATCTTATGGGGGGATATTGCCATGAGATGACGGGCAAAAAAATGGCCCAGCTTCGCGAGAAATTGGGCAAGCATAAAATCGGCAAAAGCTGTCTTTATATCAATAAATTAAGCGATATTGACATGGATGTTTTGCGGCAAATGATTTTGGTGGATAAAGCATATATGGATGAAAAATATCCAAGATAATTTCCACCCATTTTTTAATGCTTAATCTATCAACCCTTGCCCTTGGTCGCTGTTTTACCCGCCTTGGCATTATTTTCGATAAATTCGATTATCTTACCCGCCAAATCAATGCCCGTGGTTTTTTCAATCCCTTCTAATCCAGGGGAACTGTTCACCTCCATAATCACCGGACCATGGTTGGAACGCAGCACATCAACACCAGCCACATTTAATCCCATAACCTTTGCCGCGCGAATCGCGGTCGCGCGTTCCTCGGGGGTAATTTTAATCATTTTCGCACTGCCGCCACGGTGCAGATTGGACCTAAAATCATCTTCTGCGCCCGTGCGCATCATTGACGCGACCACTTTGCCGCCAATAACGAATATACGGATATCGCTTGAACCGGCCTCTTTAATAAATTCCTGCACCAAAATATTAACATTGGCGCCGCGAAATGCCTCAATAACCGATTTGGCGGAGCGTTCGGTATCCCCCAAAACAACACCAATGCCCTGTGTCCCTTCAAGCAATTTAATAACCACGGGCGCACCGCCGGCAATTTTCATCACTTCATCGGTTTGTTTGGGATCATGCGCAAATGCAGTCACGGGAAGGCCAAGGCCATGTTTGGCAAAAATCTGCATAGAGCGCAGTTTATCGCGGCTGCGGCCAATGGCCACGCTTTCATTCAAAGGCCACACCCCGCCCATTTCAAATTGACGCAAAACGGCAAGGCCATAATGGGTAATCGACGCGCCAATACGCGGAATGACCGCGTCATATCCCTTTAATGTCTCGCCATTATATAAAATGGTCGGGCGGTGCGACGTAATGTTCATGGTGCAGCGCAAGGTGTTGATAATATCCAGCGTGTGGCCACGTGCCTCGGCGGCCTCCACCAATCTTTTATGCGAATAAAGATTGGGGTTGCGGGCCAGCATTGCTATTTTCATTATATTTTCTCTTTCTTACCAAGCGTCCAACGCTTTGCACTATTAACTAAAAAACCGCGACTTAATGCGCGCCGGCCCATCAACACTGGAAAGGCCATTGAACCACGATTGGCCAATGTCATTTCACCCAACCATTGCAAATTACCCAATGATATTTCCACTTTTATGACATAGCGGATTTGCTGTTCACCATTGGAGCTTTTAACTTTACGCTGTTCCAAAATCGGCGCTTCTTTGCGAACCGCCTTAAGCCCAGCATTTTCACGAAACCAAAATTCCACCCATTTTTCGCCATCGCGGTCAAATTCTTTGATACGCGTCGCATGGATAGAGGATGTTTTTGCGCCTGTATCAATCTTAGCATGAATATCCACCAAACCCAAGGATGGTAATTGGATTAGCTCACACCAACCAATTTCCAATGGGTTTTTCTTTGAAGGAATATTGATCGAGCCTGATTTTTTTTGCTCTGTCATCAATTATCTTTCTTTGGGCTTATCATTTTCTTCGGTTGCCGTGCCAGTTTGCTTGGCTTTTGCAGTTTCATTGACCTTTGCGGTATCATTTACCATTGCAGTATCATTGTTTTTTGCTGTCATTTTGTCGGTGACAATTTTGGTCGCTGATGGTTTGGCAACTTCCTTTGCAGGTAATTTTGCGGCATCCACCTTATCAACAGCGGGTTTTTCCGTGGTGGGATTGGACAATTTATCAATGTCCAGCTTAAACCCATCATTCTCTTTCTCCGCATCATCCTCCTGCGTCACCGCAGGACCGACCAGCATAACCAAACGGCCAAGCTGATCAGCAATAACCATATCAACCAATTTGGCAATTTCGGGTACTTTATACCGCATATAACCGCCAACAACATAACTGAAATTAACGATGGTGGTGCCGTCTTTCTGCTCCTTCATCGCGATGGTCAATGTGCCGGTCACCGCCTCTGACTGCAACGGGCCAAGCGCCCCATCCAACCGCAAAACCCGGCCCGGATCGGTATAAATAATGCGCATATGCTGCACCGAGCCAACGGTTTTTAACAGGCCATCGGCGGCCTTTTCCTTAATCAATTCACAAAAACATCCGCCTGCTTGGCTATCCAAATATAAATTATTGGAATCGCCGGTAAAGCTATGCGCTTTATTCCACCAATTTTTCGGTTGGATAATTTGTTTCCACACATCATTGGCATTGCCCTTTACCACGCCGCTATGTGACACGGCAAAGCCGATATCATTTTGGCTCGTTATTTCCGCAGATGCAGGGGTGGCCAGCACCGCCGTGCTGAATGATAATAATGCGATTAATAGATATTTTTTCATGGCCGTAGAATAGTGGCTCTATGCCAAATCGCCAAGTAATAATATGATAAGGCCCAAAATTTATGGACCCTATCTTTCATATCAATAATTTATCCGATTATGCAGATTTCAATATTGCCAAAATCTCATCGGTTACATGGTCCATATCGCCCATGCCATCGACCCGGTTCACCAAATTGCGCTTTTCATAAATGGGCAATATTGGCGCAGTTTTCGCGCGATATTCCTCCATACGGGTGCGCACGGTTTCTTCATTATCATCGGGGCGGCGTTTAAACTCGCTGCTACCACATTCATCGCAAATGCCGTCTTTGGCAGGACGATGAAATTTATCATGATAGCCTGCATTACAATTTGCACATGTAAATCGGCCAGTAATACGCTCAACCAGCGCATCCTCATCAACTTCCAATTCAATCACATAATCCAATGTGCGGCCACGTGCAGACAAAATTTCATCCAATGAAACGGCCTGTGCTTGCGTGCGTGGATATCCATCAAAAATAATGCTTTGGTCGGGCGCAAGCTCATCCAAACGATCACCAATAATGCCTGACACTATTTCATCGGATACCAGTTCGCCGGCATCCATTACTGCCTTTGCCTTTAATCCAATCTCGCTACCCGCCTTTACAGCGGCGCGTAACATATCGCCGGTGGACAATTGCACCATGTTAAGCCGTTCTTCCAATCGACTTGCCTGTGTGCCCTTGCCTGCTCCTGGTGGTCCCAGCAAAATAATGTCCATTGAAAAATCCTCTGAAATTTATCTTTTGTTTGATGAAAATCGCCTGCGGCTTAACGCTTTCTTTTGCCGCCGCGTAATTTTGCTTTCTTCATCAAATCACCATATTGGTGGGCGAATAAATGGCCCTGAATTTGGGCAATTGTATCAACCGTCACATTGACCAAAATCAACAAACTGGTACCGCCAAGGACGAAAAATTGCGTTTGGCCAGATGCGCCCATAATATAATCAGGCAATAAACAAACAAAGGCCAGATAAATTGAACCAAGCACCGTGATGCGGGTCAATACATAATCCAGATAGTCCTGTGTGTTTTTACCAGGGCGAATGCCGGGGATAAAGCCATTTGCTTTTTTCAAATTTTCTGCGGTTTCCTCTGGGTTGAACACAACAGCGGTATAAAAAAAGCAGAAGAAGATGATACCCGCACCATAGAATAAGAGATAGAGCGGCTTACCATGCGCAAGATGCAGGTTCAAAAACAACATGATTTCGGAATAAACCGAACCATCATCTTGAATATTGCCGGTCAATTGCGAAATCGTCAAAGGCAATAATAGTAATGAGGATGCAAAAATCGGCGGAATAACGCCAGCTGTATTTACCTTTAATGGTAAATGGCTGCGGTCAGCCTGCATCATGCCATTTTGTGTTGCACGTTTTGGATAATTTACCAATACGCGGCGCTGCGCCCGTTCAACATAGCAAATAACCAAAGTTAAAACGACAAACATTACTGCAAAGGTCAAGATAATAAGACCGCTAATCGATCCCGTACTACCGCCTTCTAATAAATTGGCCACAAGACGCGGCATTTGCGCAACGATACCCGCCATAATGATTAAGGATACACCATTGCCAATCCCGCGTGAGGTGATTTGTTCACCCAACCACATCAGGAACATTGTGCCGCCGATTAAGCTAATCGTAGCGACGATACGGAACATCATGCCTGGTTCAACCACCGCACCAATGCCAGTTTGCGCCACAAGTGATTCCAAACCAACGGCAAGGAAATAACCCTGCACCGCGGTCAAACCAACCGTGCCATAACGTGTATATTGGTTTAATTTTTGACGGCCTGTTTCACCTTCTTTTTTAATCGCCGCCAAAGTGGGGGACAAAGCAGAGGCCAATTGAACCACAATAGATGCAGTAATATAGGGCATAACGCCAAGCGCGATTAAGCTCATCCGTTCCAATGAACCGCCAGAAAATGTGTTGAAAATATCCAAAACACCGCCTGAGCCGCTTTGTTGATACAAAGCAGCCTGCTGCACAGGATCCACACCGGGAAGCGGCACAAAGCTTAACAGCCGAAAGATTATCAGCGCACCAATTGTAAACCAAATGCGATTCTTCAAATCGGTCGCTTTACCGAAATTTGAAAAATTAATGCCCGACGCCATTTGTTCGGCTCTCGATGCCATAAATAAATTCCCTATCTGTTTGGCGCCTAATGGATATTTAATTTATTAAATATCGTCATAACGGCAACATAAATATGTTCAGACTTCAGGCGTATAAACGCCAAACCCCGCCCCTATATTGTAGGGCGGGGCCTGAAAGACAAGGGAGAAATGAATAAGACCGCAATATTTATAATATGCCGTCATACCCCTTCCCCCACATCAAAGATGATTAATCAGCTTTTTTCGCCGCCGCTTTTTTAGGAGCAGCTTTCTTTGCTGGAGCTTTTTTGTCTTTTGCAGCTGCTTGGTCGGCGGCTTTCTTTACTTCTTTAGAAGAAACAAATTCCACGCTACCACCGGCTTTTTCAACCGCAGCAACCGCAGATTTAGAAGCTCCAGCAACTGCGAATTTTACCTTTGCGGTAAATTCACCCTTGGCCAAAAG
Source organism: Sphingorhabdus lutea (assembly GCF_001889025.1). Classification (GTDB taxonomy): domain Bacteria; phylum Pseudomonadota; class Alphaproteobacteria; order Sphingomonadales; family Sphingomonadaceae; genus Sphingorhabdus_B; species Sphingorhabdus_B lutea. The sequence continues at coordinate 2,437,471 of NZ_CP018154.1, forward strand.
ACGCACACCGTCTTTACCACCACGGGTTAAGCCAGCTGCATTTAATGCTGCTTGATCGACAACGCCTTTAATATCCATTTTGCCAGCATCAATGAATTTTTGGATCATGCCCAAATTCACTTCTGCATAATCTTTTGCAAAAATATTGTTAAAGCCACGCTTTGGAATACGCATGTGAAGTGGCATTTGGCCGCCTTCAAAACCGTTAATCGAAACACCAGAACGGCTGGTTTGGCCTTTTTGACCACGACCGCCCGTTTTACCTTTGCCCGACCCGATACCGCGTCCAATACGCATACGGCGATGGCGTGCGCCATCATTATCTCTAATATCTGTTAACTTCATAATTGCACTCGCTTTCGCTTTGTTCGCGCCAATTTAACTTGTCCAAATGGTCAAAATTAAACTGCTGTTGATAATAAAAAAGGCCAATTACTATTGGCCGCTCAATTGAGCAAGTAAAAAAGCCCCCCATAAAGGGGAGCTTAAATTTTTTAGTCGACAATCTCAACCATGTGGCGGACGGCTTTAATCATGCCGCGTACCGCTGGTGTGTCTTCCAATTCCGAAACGCGGTGCATTTTATTCAGACCAAGGCCCTTCAAAGTTGCACGTTGGCTCGCAGGACGGCGAATGGGCGAACCCACTTGCTTTACCTTAACTGTCTTTGTGTCTTTTTTCGCCATTTTGGATTACTCCGCTACTGCTTCGGCATCAGCTTCGGCAGTTTTGCTGCCTCCACGACCCAAAAGATCGGCAATTTTCTTGCCGCGACGCTGTGCAACGGCTTTCGGGCTGGTTTGGTTAGCCAACGCGTCAAAAGTTGCACGGATCATGTTATAAGGGTTTGAAGTACCAACTGATTTGGTCACAACATCGGCAACGCCAAGGCTTTCAAATACTGCACGCATTGGACCACCAGCAATAATACCGGTCCCTGGAGGCGCGGTACGAAGGTTCACATTACCTGCACCGAAATGGCCTTTGCCATCATGATGCAAGGTGCGGCCTTCTTTCAAAGGAACGCGGATCATCTTCTTTTTTGCAGCAGCTGTTGCTTTATTGATTGCCTCTGGCACTTCGCGCGCTTTACCATGGCCAAAGCCTGCACGGCCCTGTCCATCACCCACAACCACCAACGCAGCAAAGCCAAAACGCTTACCACCTTTAACGGTTTTCGAAACGCGGTTAATGTGAACCAATTTTTCAATCAGCTCTTCACCGGTTTCTTCTTTGGGTTGGCGGTCATTACGACGGCCACGGCCACGGCCTTCGCCCTTGCCTTCACCACGGCCACGGCCGCGTCCGCGACCTTCTTGCTTTACTTCAGCTGCATTTTCAACAGCAGGAGCAGCATTAGCTTCGGTTACAGCAGCGTCTTCAGCGCCATTTTTATTTTCATCGGCCATTATTAGAACTCCAATCCGGCTTCACGCGCTGCATCGGCCAAGGCCTTCACACGTCCGTGGAAAAGAAAACCACCACGGTCAAACACAACACTGGAAACTCCAGCTTTTTTCGCAGCAACTGCGATACGCTTACCAACTTCGGCAGCAGCTTCGCATGTTGCACCATTTTTGCCCTTCACGCTTTTATCAAGCGATGAAGCAGAAACGAGCGTACGACCTTCACCATCTTGGATGATTTGAGCGTAAATGTGACGACCAGTCCGATGGACCGACAAACGCGCACGACCGGCAACCTGAGCACGCAATTTGCTGCGAACACGTTGGCGGCGGCGTTCAAAGAGAGATAGTTTCGCCATGGCTTACTTCTTCTTCCCTTCTTTGCGGAAGATATATTCTCCGCGATATTTAATGCCTTTGCCTTTATATGGCTCTGGCTTCCTCCAGCGGCGGATTTCGGCAGCTACCTGGCCCACTTGCTGTTTATCGATACCTGAAATTTCCACTGTCGTGTTATCAGGCGTTTTAATGTCAATGCCATCAGGAATTGCAAAATCAACATCATGGCTAAAGCCAAGTTGCAATTTCAAATTCTTACCTTGAACATTGGCACGGTAACCAACACCGTTAATCTCAAGAACTTTACTAAAGCCCTCGGTCACACCGGTGATAAGATTTTGCACCAATGTGCGTTGCATACCCCAATAAGAACGTGCCTTGCGGCTGTTATTTGCGGGGGTTACGGCGACGGCGTCATTTTCTACTTTATAGACAATTTCATCAGCCAAGGAAAGGGTCAACAAACCCTTTGGACCTTTAACCGACAAAATGCCATCTGCAATAGAAGCAGTTACGCCAGATGGAATAGCGACAGGTTTCTTACCAATACGGCTCATTAGAATACCTCCGCCAAAATTTCGCCGCCGACATTATTTTCGCGTGCTTCGGCGTCAGAAAGAACGCCGCGCGGTGTCGAAACGATGGTGATACCCAAACCATTGCGAATAACCGGAAGCTCTTGCGAGCCGGAATATACGCGGCGGCCAGGTTTTGAAACACGGGCGAGATGACGAATGGCCGGCTCACCTTCAAAATATTTCAATTCAATACGGATGCCCTTATGTTGCGCACGGCGGCCCAACATTTCTTCGGAATAGCCACGAATATAGCCTTCACGTTGAAGCACATCCAGCACATGTTCACGCAATTTAGACGCAGGCGAGATTACAGAATCTTTCTTCGCCCTTTGTCCGTTGCGGATACGGGTGAGCATATCACCCAATGGATCAGTCAATGCCATGATATTCTATCCTTACCAGCTAGATTTCGTGACGCCGGGGATCATACCTTTATTGGCAAGATCGCGCAGCTCGATACGGCACAGCCGGAATTTACGATAATATCCGCGTGGACGCCCAGTTGTTTCGCAACGATTGCGAATACGTGTGGGGTTACCATTGCGGGGGATTTCAGCCATTTTCAAACGCGCAATCATACGCTCTGAATCGTCTAGTGATTTATCACCAGCTACAGCCTTAAGCTTTGCATATTGGCCGGCATATTTTTTTACCAGCTTCCTGCGACGCTCATTTTTATTAATGGAACTCAGTTTCGCCATGACTTAAGCTCTCTTCCTTTCTAAACGCCACACGCATTAAGCGGCAGCTTTGTCCTCGGATGTTTCAACTGGGAACGGAAAGCCGAATAATTTCAACATTTCACGCGCCTCATCGTCGCTATTTGCAGATGTGGTGACAATTACGTCCATTCCGCGCACTTGATCGATTTGATCATAGCTGATTTCTGGGAAAATCAACTGTTCTTTCAATCCCATTGCGAAATTACCACGTCCATCAAAGCTTTTGGGGTTCAGACCACGGAAATCGCGAATGCGAGGCATTGCAACGGTGATTAAACGATCCAAAAATTCATACATTTGCGCGCCGCGCAACGTGACTTTCACGCCAATGGGCATGCCTTCACGAAGCTTAAAGCCTGCAATTGATTGTTTTGCTTTGGTAATAACAGGACGTTGACCGGCAATTAATTGCATTTCTTCAAATGCAGTTGTTACCTTTTTCTTGTCCTGCGAACCTTCGCCAACGCCCATATTAAGAGTGATTTTTTCAATCTTAGGCACTTCAAAGCGGTTTTTATAACCGAATTTTTCGGTCATCGCCTTGGCGATTTCAGCGTCATATTTAGTCTTAAGACGAGGGATATATTTATCAGCCATCGATCTTTTCTCCTGACTTTACAGCAACGCGAACCTTTTTACCGTCCTGTTCTTCGATACGAACGCGGGTAGGCTTGCCATCTTTAGGGTCAGCCACTGCAACATTTGAAATGTTCATTGGCGCCTCAAAACGGTCAAGACCGCCTTGTGGGTTTGCTTGGCTTGGCTTGCGGTGACGAACAGCAATATTGATGCCTGAAACAACAACTTTACCGTCTTTTGGCAAAACGCGGGCTACTTCGCCTGTTTTACCTTTGTCTTTACCAGCAAGCACAACGACATTGTCGCCTTTTTTGATTTTTGCGGTAGCCATGATTACAATACCTCCGGTGCGAGGCTGATGATCTTCATATGCTTTTTCGCACGAAGCTCACGAACCACGGGTCCAAAGATACGTGTACCAATGGGCTCTTGGTTGGTGTTGATCAAAACAGCTGCATTTGAATCAAAACGAATGACCGTTCCATCTGCACGGCGAATATCTTTCGCTGTGCGGACGATAACTGCGCGGTGAACATCACCTTTTTTCACGCGGCCACGTGGGTTCGCTTCTTTTACAGAAACAACAATAATATCGCCCACACCAGCAAAGCGGCGTTTAGAGCCACCCAGCACTTTGATGCATTGGACGCGCTTGGCGCCGCTATTATCAGCGACATCAAGATTAGACTGCATCTGGATCATTGATCCGGTTCCTTTCGATTGGCTTGCCGAACGCCTATCATAAAATAGGTTGGCCCGGTAGTTCCGTTAAACTTTCCGCTTATTCAGCGGCAGCACTTGCCTTAGGTTTGGTGTGGGTGTCAACCCGCTCCAACACTTTCCAGGTCTTATTTTTTGAAATCGGCTTGGTTTCTTCAATCCGAACCGTTTCACCCGCCTTAAATTCATTGCCCTCATCATGGGCATGATATTTTTTAGAAAGACGAATAATTTTCCCATAAAGGGCGTGTTTCACCTTGCGCTCGACCTTAACGACAACGGTTTTATCACCTTTGTCAGAAACGATCGTGCCGGTCAAAATGCGTTTTGGCATCGATATACTCCTTAGGCCGATTTCTTAGCAGCGGCAGTACGCTCGCCCTGCAATGTTTTAATGCGGGCAATCTCACGACGCACAACGCGAATACGCGCAGGCTTCTCAAGCTGACCAGTGGCCGTTTGAAAACGCAAATTAAATTGCTCACGCTTTAATTCGGTCAACTGTGTTTGCAGCTCATCGTCTGTTTTGACACGTAGATCTTGTGTATTGCTCATCTGTTATGCTCCTAGATGTGACGTATCGCCAAGGCGAGCCACAACTTTAGTCTTGATGGGCAATTTCATCGCTGCACGTTGGAAAGCAACTGCGGCCAATGGGCCGGCAACGCCGTCTAACTCAAACAGGATGCGGCCTGGTTTTACCCGAGCTGCCCAATATTCTACCGAACCCTTACCCTTACCCTGACGAACTTCGGCAGGTTTCTTGGTGACAGGAACGTCTGGAAAAACGCGTATCCACAAACGACCTTGACGTTTGATGTGACGTGTAATCGCACGGCGAGCCGCCTCGATTTGACGTGCGGTGATACGCTCTGGCTCCATCGCTTTCAATCCATAAGAACCGAAATTTAATTCAGTACCGCCTTTGGCGTTACCGTGAATCCGGCCCTTAAATTGCTTACGAAATTTATGTCTTTTTGGTTGCAACATGATCTCTTACCCTATCCTGTTAGCGACGGTCAGACTGAGGACGGACGCCAGAAGTTTGCGCTTCCATCATCAATCTATCAGTTGCCATAGGATCATGGCCCAGAATTTCACCTTTGAAAATCCAAACTTTAATCCCGATAATACCATATGCGGTCAGCGCTTCGGCTTCGGCATAGTCAACATTGGCACGCAATGTATGCAAAGGCACGCGGCCTTCACGATACCATTCGGTCCGTGCGATTTCCGCGCCACCCAAACGACCAGCACAGTTAATCTTAATGCCTTCTGCGCCTAAACGCATGGCTGATTGCACAGCACGTTTCATTGCGCGGCGGAATGCAACACGGCGGATCAGCTGATCGCCAATGCCAATTGCCACCAATTTCGCATCAACCTCTGGCTTACGAATTTCAACAATGTTCAAAGAAACATCGCCGGTTTCGGTCATAGAGGCCAATTTGCGGCGCAATTTTTCAATATCCGCACCCTTTTTACCGATGATAACACCGGGGCGGGCTGCATAAATTGAAACGCGGCATAATTTAGCTGGACGCTCAATAACTACCTTGGAAATTGCTGCTTGTGGCAGGGTTTCCATGATATATTTACGAAGACGTAAATCTTCCAACAGCATCCGACCATAATCATGACCTTCCGCAAACCAGCGGCTGTCCCATGTGCGGTTAATTTGCAGGCGAAGCCCGATTGGATTACTTTTTTGACCCATATCCTTACGCCTCTTCTTCCTGTTCGCGAACCACAATGCGCAGACGGCTAAATGGTTTTACGATTTGACTTGAACGACCGCGCGCATTTGCTTGAAAGCGCTTCATCGACAATGCTTTGCCAACGCTTGCTTCCTTAACGATCAAATTATCCACGTCAAGATTATGGTTGTTTTCCGCATTGGCGATAGCAGATGCCAAAACACCCTTTACATCAACAGCCATTGCTTTTTTAGAAAAGCTAAGAATGTTGAGTGCGTCGCCAACTTTACGGCCACGAATTAACGCAGCAACCAGGTTAAGCTTTTGCGCGGAACCACGAATTGTGGTGCCAACGGCCAAAGCCTCATTTTCGCCAACACGGCGCGGTGCAGATGCCTTACCCATTAGCGTTTACCCTTCTTGTCAGCGCCGTGACCATAATAGTTACGTGTCGGTGAAAACTCACCAAGTTTATGACCAACCATCTCTTCATTCACTGAAACAGGAATGAATTTTTGTCCATTATAGACATTGAAGGTCAAGCCAACGAACTGAGGAAGGATGGTCGAACGACGTGACCAGGTTTTGATGGGCGCACGCGCTCCACTTTCCTGGGCATCTTCCGCCTTCTTCAGCAAATATAGGTCTACAAACGGACCCTTCCAAACTGAACGAGCCATGTCTTACCTCTTCTTCTTCGCGTGACGTGAACGAATAATCATCCGATCAGTCTGCTTATTCTTACGAGTGCGAGCACCCTTGGTTGGTTTACCCCATGGAGTCACAGGATGACGACCACCAGATGTACGACCTTCACCACCACCATGAGGGTGATCGACAGGGTTTTTCGCAACACCTCTGGTCAATGGGCGCTTACCAGCCCAGCGGTTACGACCCGCTTTAGCCAAGGTTTGGTTGCTGTTGTCAGGGTTTGAAACCGCGCCAACAGTGCCCATGCAAGTACCGTGGATATAACGTTGCTCACCTGAGTTCAGACGAACAATAACCATACCGCGGTCACGGCCAACCAATTGAACATAAGTACCAGCAGAACGTGCGATTTGACCGCCCTTGCCTGGTTTCATTTCAATATTGTGGCAAATGGTACCAACGGGCATTTGGCTAAGCAACATGGCGTTGCCGGGCTTTACGTCCGTTTTCTCACCCGCAATAACCTTATCACCAACAGCAAGACGTTGTGGTGCAAGGATATAGCTTTGTTCACCATCATCATATTTGATAAGCGCGATAAAAGCTGTGCGGTTAGGATCATATTCAATCCGTTCTACGGTAGCTGCCACGTCCCATTTGCGACGCTTAAAGTCCATAATACGGTATTTTTGTTTGTGCCCACCGCCAATACCCCGAGAGGTAACATGACCTTTATTATTGCGACCACCAGTTTTGCTCTTACCTTCGGTAAGCGCCTTTACCGGCTTGCCCTTCCATAATGAAGAACGGTCAACAAGCACAAGGCCACGACGGGCTGGGCTAGTTGGTTTATAACTTTTTAATGCCATGTTCGCCTCAGATTCCTGTGGTCACGTCGATCATTTGGCCTTCTGCCAAAGTCACTACGGCCTTTTTAACATCGCTGCGGCGATAGGGACGGCCGCGCCAGCGCTTAACCTTACCCTTTTGCACCAACGTATTGACGCGCTCAACTTTTACATCGAACAATGCCTCAACAGCAGCTTTAATTTGCGGCTTGGTTGCATCGCCGCTCACCTTAAACACCACTGCGTTATTTTCACTCAGCAATGTGGATTTTTCGGTAATGTGCGGTGCAACAATCACGTCATAATGACGGATGTCGATTGCTTCTTTTTTAGCCATTGAAACGTGCCTCCAATTTTTCAACCGCGGCGCGGGTCAATACCAACGTATCATGCTTCAAAATGTCATAAACATTTGCGCCAACTGCGGGCATAACATTTACGCCTACTAAGTTAGCAGAAGCATTGCGGAAATTATCATTCACAACATCGCCATCAATGATAAGCGCGGTGCGACCAAAGCCAAGCTTTGCAACATCACCGGCCAAAGCAGCGGTTTTATGCGCCTTGACGTTGAGGTCTTCAACGATAATCAAAGTGCCGGCCTTTACCTTGCTTGACAAAGCCATACGCAAGCCAAGCGAGCGAATTTTTTTGTTCAAAGAAGGATTAAAGTCACGCAAACGCGCACCATGGGCTTTACCACCACCGATAAAGATCGGCGCACGGCGATCACCATGACGGGCGGTACCACCACCTTTTTGGCGACCAAATTTCTTACCCGTACGAGCTACATCGCTACGCTCTCTGGTCGGGCGCGCTGTGCCGCGTGCCTTTTCACGTTGCCATGTTACAACACGGTGCAAAATATCTGCGCGTGGCTCAAGACCGAACACATCCTCATTCAAGGTGATGTCGCCTTTCGCTTTCGCGTCGAGGGTTTGTACTTTTACCTTCATGGCTTAACCCTCCTGATTTTCTGCAGAAGTAGCTTCAACTGCCACTTCTTCGGTTTGAGCGGGAACTGCATCATTAGCAGCGTCTTTCGCAGACAAAATCGCACCTGGGAAGGGAACACCTTCGGGCTGTGCGAATTTAACGGCATCACGGACCAGCAACCAACCATTTTTCGCGCCAGGTACAGAACCCTTTACAAAAATCAAGCCGCGCGCCGCATCGGTGCTAACAACTTCAAGATTTTGCTGTGTGCGTTGACGGTCGCCCATATGGCCGGCCATTTTTTTGTTTTTAAACACCTTGCCAGGATCTTGACGTTGACCAGTAGAACCATGTGCACGGTGAGAGATGGAAACACCGTGGGTTGCGCGCATACCGCCAAAGCCCCAACGCTTCATCGCGCCAGCAAAGCCTTTACCCTGGGTGTGACCAGTAATATCTACCAATTGACCGGAGATGAAATGTTCTGCTGAAATTTCAGCACCAACAGGCAATAAGCCTTCTTCACCATCAACACGAAATTCAACAACGCGCGCCTTTGGCTCGACTTCAGCCTTTGCAAATTCTTCACGTTGCGGTTTGTTTACATTTTTCGCTTTACGGACGCCTGCACCAAGACGAACAGCATAATAGCCATCCCGTTCTTCGTTGCGAGCACCGACCACCTGACATCCCTCAAGAGCCAGAACGGTGACAGGAACATGACGACCATCTTCGTTGAAGATACGCATCATTCCCATCTTTTTCGCGATCACGCCAGTACGCATGATCCATTCTCCTTAAACAGAGGCCCACACAGCACCATTGCTGCACGGGCGTGAGCCAATTTCAACCCTTATATGATACATCGCCCCGTCGGGCTGAGCGTATAATCACTTGCAAACAAGTGCCTATACAGACGGGGGACGCAGCCCGGTCAAAATTTTCCAAATAAATTTGGAAGGACGACCGGCGGTATCCCAAATATAATATGTGTTTAACCACATATTCCCGGCCTAGGCCAGGTCGCCAGCAATTAAGCCAGCTTAATCTCTACATTTACACCTGCAGCAAGGTCGAGCTTCATCAGAGCATCAACGGTTTGCGGTGTGGGCTGAACGATATCGAGCACCCGCTTATATGTGCGCACTTCAAATTGCTCACGTGATTTTTTATCAACATGAGGACCACGGTTAACCGTGAACTTCTCAATGCGAGTCGGCAGTGGAATTGGTCCACGAATAAGCGCGCCAGTGCGACGAGCGGTTTCAGCAATATCGCCTGTTGCTTGATCCAACACGCGGTGATCAAAAGCTTTTAAGCGAATACGAATATTTTGCGTTTCCATGGGGTACCCAATCCAAATTTACTACCGATGAGAAAGAGCCAGAACCTTTCGGTTCATAATTCTTTGTTTTAAAAGCCCTTTGCTAACATGCATTGGGCAAAAACGAACCGCCCGACCCCTGAATTACCCCAGAGAATCGGGCGGTGCGTATGCTCTATATTACTTTGTTATCGTGCTGACAACCCCTGATCCAACAGTACGGCCACCTTCACGGATTGCGAAGCGCAAACCTGGGTCCATAGCGATTGGAGCAATCAACTTAACGCTGATGGTAACATTGTCACCAGGCATTACCATTTCAGTGCCTTCTGGAAGGATCACTTCACCAGTAACGTCGGTGGTGCGGAAGTAAAATTGTGGACGATAATTTGCGAAGAAAGGAGTGTGACGTCCACCTTCATCTTTCGACAACACATAAACTTCAGCAGCGAAATCGGTGTGCGGTGTAACCGAACCAGGCTTACAAAGAACTTGGCCACGCTCAACATCATCACGGCTAACGCCGCGAACCAATGCGCCGATATTATCGCCAGCTTCACCTTGGTCAAGCAATTTGCGGAACATTTCAACGCCGGTAACAGTTGTCTTTTTGGTTTCTTTGATACCAACGATTTCAACTTCTTCACCAACTTTAACAATGCCGGTTTCAACACGGCCAGTAACAACAGTACCACGGCCAGAGATTGAGAACACGTCTTCAACAGGCATCAAGAATGGCTTGTCAACTGGACGCTCAGGTTGTGGAATTGCTTGGTCAACAGCTTCCATCAATGCGATGATTGATTCTTTACCGATATTGTCATCACGGCCCTCAAGAGCAGCAAGAGCTGAACCCTTAACAACAGGAATATCATCACCTGGGAAGTCATAGCTTGAAAGAAGCTCACGAATTTCCATTTCAACCAATTCCAACAACTCTTCGTCATCAACTTGGTCAACTTTGTTCATGTAAACAACAAGAGCAGGAACGCCAACCTGACGTGCAAGCAAGATGTGCTCACGAGTTTGTGGCATCGGGCCGTCAGCTGCGTTCACAACCAAGATAGCGCCGTCCATTTGAGCAGCACCTGTGATCATGTTTTTAACATAGTCAGCGTGACCTGGGCAATCAACGTGCGCATAGTGACGCGCAGCGGTTTCATACTCAACGTGAGCGGTTGAGATGGTGATACCACGCTCACGCTCTTCAGGAGCTTTATCGATATTTGCGAAATCAACAGCTGCACCGCCGTGAATTTCAGCCATCACTTTGGTGATCGCAGCTGTCAATGTGGTTTTACCATGGTCAACGTGACCGATGGTGCCAATGTTACAATGCGGTTTGTTCCGCTCAAACTTTGCTTTTGCCATTTTATCCTACCTTATTAATTAACTGTCTTTGCCATAGATAGCGCGCCCAATGGCGGCCTATGGGGTGAATGTCAAGTCTTTGCTATCAATTTTCGTCTCCACTTGTCTATGACGACAATTAGATTCGTGAACGCGCTGATAGCGGAACTTTTATGATTATGCCAGCTTCTCTTTCACTTCTTGTGCAACATTTGCTGGAACTTCATCATAATGCGAGAATGTCATGGTATATTGCGCACGACCCTGCGTAAAGGAACGCAGCTCATTTACATAACCAAACATGTTCGCAAGCGGCACTTGGGCATCAACAACCTGAGCATTACCGCGGCTATCAGTACCCTGAATTTGACCACGGCGGCTATTCATGTCGCCAATAACGTCACCCATAAATTCTTCAGGGGTAACGACCTCCACCTTCATGATAGGCTCAAGCAATTTAATGCCTGCTTTTTGTGCTGCTTCGCGCATTGCTGCACGACCGGCAATTTCAAAAGCCAATGCCGAACTATCAACATCATGATAAGCACCATCATAAAGAGTGATTTCAAAATCGATGATTGGGAAACCGATAAGCGATCCGCCTTCTGCGGTTTCACGCATACCTTTTTCAACCGAAGGAATATATTCTTTTGGAATATTACCGCCCTTAACTTCGTCTTTAAAGACAAAGCCAGAGCCGCGCTCGCCCGGTTTTGCAACAAATTTCACGCGGCCAAATTGACCCGAACCACCAGATTGTTTCTTGTGGGTATAGTCAATGTCAACTTCGCGGCCCAAATATTCACGATATGCCACCTGAGGCGCACCGACATTAGCTTCCACTTTAAATTCGCGGCGCATACGATCCACCAAAATGTCAAGGTGAAGCTCACCCATGCCTTTAATAATGGTTTGGCCCGATTCGTGGTCGGTCGATACGCGGAATGATGGATCTTCAGCCGCAAGACGATTAAGCGCAAGGCCCATTTTTTCTTGGTCAGCTTTGGTTTTTGGCTCAACGCTAAGCTCAATAACCGGTTCTGGAAATTCCATACGCTCCAAAATAATCGGTGCAGATGAGGCGCAAAGCGTGTCACCAGTGGTGGTTTCTTTCAAACCAGCAATAGCAACAATATCGCCCGCATAGGCTTCATCAATATCTTCACGGCTATTTGCGTGCATCAACAGCATACGGCCGATTTTTTCTTTCTTGTCCTTAACGGAGTTCAAATAGCTGCCTTTTTCCAATTTACCGGAATAAATACGCGCAAAGGTCAATGTACCCACAAATGGGTCATTCATAATTTTAAATGCCAAGGCAGAAAATGGCGCTTCATCGCTTGATGGGCGGCTATCTTCGGTCTCACCGTCTAATTTCAAGCCTTTAATCGCTGGAACTTCAAGCGGGCTAGGCAAATAATCAACAACCGCGTCAAGCAAAGGTTGAACACCCTTATTCTTAAACGCACTGCCGCAACATACAGGCACAAATGCATGACCCAATGTGCCCTTGCGAATCAAACGCTTTAATGTGGCAGCGTCAGGCATTTGGCCTTCCAAATATGCTTCCATTACTTCATCATCTTGCTCAACAGCCAATTCGATGAGTTTTTCGCGCCATTCAGCCGCCGAATCAGCAAGATCCGCAGGAATTTCTTCATAAGTAAATTCTGCGCCCAAGCTTTCATCTTTCCAGACGATGGCACGTTCATTTACTAAGTCAACCAGACCCTTCAAATCCGCTTCGATACCGATAGGAATGTAAAGAACCGCAGGAGTCGCGCCCAAACGGTCAATGATTGATTGCACGCAATATTCAAAATTGGCGCCTGTACGGTCCAATTTATTGATGAAGCACATGCGCGGAACTTTATATTTATCTGCCTGACGCCATACGGTTTCAGATTGCGGCTCCACACCAGCAACACCGTCAAAACATGCTACCGCACCGTCAAGCACGCGAAGCGAACGCTCAACTTCAATGGTAAAGTCAACGTGACCTGGGGTGTCAATAATGTTAATCCGGTGATCATCCCAGAAACAGGTGGTCGCAGCAGAGGTAATGGTAATACCACGCTCTTGCTCTTGCTCCATCCAATCCATGGTCGCCGCGCCATCATGCACTTCGCCGATTTTATAGGATTTACCTGTATAATATAAAATACGCTCTGTCGTTGTGGTTTTACCAGCGTCAATATGCGCCATAATACCAATATTACGATATTTTTCCAGCGGATGGCTGCGTGCCATGATCGTTACTCCAATATTTGAAAGGGAACCAAAAAACTATGGTCGCCCTATAGGGAAAGGGACTGACAATTGCCAGCCCTTATATAATCACTAATGATTTTTGTGCATGACCCACCAATTTGGCGGGTCACACCAAAAGAGCAAATGCCCAATTACCAGCGATAATGTGCGAAAGCGCGGTTTGCTTCAGCCATACGGTGGGTATCTTCCCGCTTTTTGACTGCATTACCACGATTATTGGCAGCATCCATCAACTCACCGGAAAGACGGGCCGCCATGGTTGTTTCGCTGCGCCCACGGGCTGCACCGATTAACCAACGAATCGCCAATGCCTGCGCACGCTCTGGACGAACATCACATGGCACCTGATAGGTTGCACCACCAACACGGCGAGAGCGAACCTCTACACCGGGTTTAACATTATTTAGTGCATCATGGAATAATTGCACTGGATCAGACTTAACCTTTGCCTCAACGGTATCAAGCGCACCATAAACAATACGTTCGGCAGCTGATTTTTTACCATCAAGCATTAAGTTATTCATAAATTTTGACAATACGATATCACCAAATTTTGGATCTGGCAGGATAACGCGCTTCTCTGGACGACGACGACGTGACATATTCTAAAACTCCTCGTCTATTATTTCGGACGCTTCGCGCCATATTTGGAACGTGATTGCTTACGATCCTTGACGCCTTGCGTATCGAGAACACCACGAAGAACGTGGTAACGAACACCGGGAAGATCGCGTACACGACCGCCACGGATCAACACAACACTATGCTCTTGAAGGTTGTGACCTTCGCCAGGAATGTAGCTGATAACTTCACGTTGATTGGTCAGGCGAACCTTCGCAACCTTACGCAAAGCTGAGTTCGGCTTTTTCGGAGTTGTAGTATAAACACGGGTGCAAACACCGCGTTTTTGCGGGTTCTTATCCATTGCGGGCACTTTAGACTTGGTCTTTTGTGCCACCCGGCCCTTACGGACCAGCTGATTAATCGTTGGCATAAATGCTTCACCTTAAAAGTTTTTTGTTTTTCAAGCGGTTACTTTGATATTTAATATGCTGGTTAGTAAAAACCCAATGGAGGCTCCGCCTTTATTCCATCCACACTAAATTCATTGTTCAGCCTAATATGACATGAAAAAAGCACAATTGTGCCTGAATCACGAACGCGCCTATTAACCGCACGTCCAACAAAGGTCAAGTGATTGCATGGGTTAAACCACATATGGATAAATTTATTCTTGTTAAAATAAACATTGCGCTTTTGATATTTTTGCACATAAATAACTGTTTAATATCTTTATTTGGATTTTTATGCGCAAATATCTTTCTACTGCAACAATTGCAACAATTGCCCTATTTTCATATTTTAATCATGCGGCGGTAGCCCAGGATAAATTGGTTGATGAGAATAATGCCCAAAATTTAACTGGCCAAAATTTTGCTGCGCCAGAAAATATCACAAAAAATGAGGCGCAAACTGATACGCAGCCGGTTGCGAAAATCCCTTCATCTATCTTTGCACGATATGATGGCATTTCAGGCCCCATATTATCGCCCAATCAGGAATCGGTCGCCTATATTGAAAGGGTCAATGGAAAATTATTTATCGCCGCGCATAATTTTAAAACAAATCATCTTCAATATATAAGCGCGGGCGAACATGGTGATTTACGATGGTATCGATGGGCCGGCGATGATTATATTATTTTTAGTATAGGCGATATTGTTGATTTTAATCGTGAAGAACGCCTTCTCACCAGCCTGTATAAATATAATATAAAAACCAAAGAATTTTCTGTCGTCGGGTTAAAGCAAAAGGTTTTAATCGCCGATGATGTTTTATATATCGACCCAAAGGGGCAATATTTGCTGCAGCAAATTCGGCGCAGCTATTATGATTATCCATCCGTATTTCGGGTTGATATTGCCACAAATGAAACCAAAGAAATAATCAAACAAAAAGCAGATATTTGGGATTGGTATGCCGATAATACAGGCGTGGTGCGTTTAGGCATTGGCATTAAAGGCGACACGGATAATTTTGGCGGGGTCAGCTATATCGCCAGAGATTTGGTGAATAGATATTTATTTTACTATAGAAGTAATGAGAATGAAGGTTTCAAACAAGTTAGCAAGGTTAGCTTAAAGGGCGATCCGGATAAGGTTTTTGCCAGCTTTGCCGCGGTTAGCAATATTGTATCGGGTAGCGATGAATTTTTTGTTCGTTTCAAACAGGAAAATGGCAATCATGGGGTCAGGAAATTCAACTATCTTACCCAAGAATGGGGGGATATAATTTATCAAAATCCCGATCATGATATTTCGGACATTATTTTAACGGACGATGGCCGCGATATTTTGGCTGCGACCTATTTTGATAATGTGGGAAAGATTATCTGGTTTGATAAAAAAATGGCCAAAATGCAGGATGACTTGCAAATTACCTTGCCAAATCAATTAGTGGAAATCAGAACATCAAATTATAGCAAAGATAAATATATTGTTTCAACAAGTTCAGACAAGGATCCCGGTAGCTATTATTTATTCGATCCGAATAATAAAGGTCTTCATCGTTTCAATGGGGTAAATGACCGTATCGATCCCGCCAAGATGAGCGATAGACAATATGTGTCCTATACCGCCAGAGACGGCGTAAAAATTTCAGCTTATTTGACCCTGCCAAAAGGAAAGCCGGCAAAAAATCTCCCCTTAATCATCTATCCCCATGGCGGCCCATTTTTTGTCCATGATTCATGGGAATTTGATTCTGATGCTCAATTTTTGGCAAATCGGGGCTATGCGGTTTTACAACCCAATTTTCGTGGATCGGGTGGATATGGCAATGCCTTTTATGAATTGGGCCATGGTCAAATCGGCCTGAAAATGCAGGATGATTTGGATGATGGCATGGATTTTCTGGTCAAACAAGGCATAGCCGATGCCAATCGGGCATGCATAGTCGGCGCCAGCTATGGTGGATATGCCGCCCTATGGGGTGCAACGCGCAATCCAGAACGCTATCGCTGCGCCGCCAGCTTTGCCGGTGTAACTGATTGGGATTTAATGCTATTATATGATAATGATTTTCTTGATGATCCCGCATATAAAAGATTTTCTTCGGCATTAAAGGGTGAGGATAGGGCAAAATTAAAATATGTCTCACCTTTGTTAAATATCGATAAATTAACCCGCCCCATTTTACTGGCGCAGGGTAAAAAGGATGATATCGTCCCATTTAGCCAGCATCGCGCAATGGTAAAGGCAGCAAAAGCAGCAGGCGTGAATTTTGAAGAATTGGTTTTTGAGGAGGAAGCGCATGGTTTTAAAGAAAGCAAAAACCATCAAAAATGGCTCGATACTCTGGAAGCTTTTTTGAACAAGCATAATCCGGCGGATGAATAACAATCAAAGAGAATTGATAAATATCTTGGCGTGAAAAAGCCAAATTCAAATTTTAGGGGGCTTGAATATATGAATGTTAAGTCGATTACTGCCGCGATTTTATTGGCCGCCACATTATCCACCGCCCCCTTTTTTGCGCCACAAGGACATGCTCAGCAAGTCACCAAAATTAAGGTAAAGGCAAAAAAGCCCTTAATTCATAAAGAAAGCGGTATCACCCTGCCCTATAAGATGGCGGGATATGAACGCGATTCTGCCGCAAGCTATAGCCCGACTAATTTAAATATTTCGGCGCAATTTTCGCCAAAGGATGAAAGTGAATTTTTCAGTATCTATATTTTTCGCGCCACCAATGGCAATGCGCCGATTTGGTTTGACCGGGCAAATTATGCCATCACCTCTCGCAACATATTTGGCGATCTGACCCCAATTTCGGCTGCACAGCCATTTACCCCAACGGGACAAAATCAATCAAGCGGCCTGCAAATTATTTACGATGCAAAGGGAAAGGGATTTAAGTCCACCGGTTTAATGTTTTTCCAAATGGGAGAATTTTACATAAAAATTCGCGCCTCATCCAAAATAAAAAACGGTGAGGAGTTAAAAAAATGGATGGAAATAGGGGCGAGTGAAATTATCGCACCAAAAAATAGCAGGCAATTTCCTATCGCCGTACCCGTGCAGCCCTGCGCCACAAAAATGATAACATTTGAGGACGCCCAAATAATAAAAAGCGATGATGAGGAAGACATGTCTGCCGGAATATATTCCGCATTGCTGGGCATGACCGATCCGTCAGACATTTCAGCAGAGGGGGCTGAGGCCGCAGAACAAGCCCCCGCCACATGGTGCCGCGATGATCAATATAATGCACCCCCCGGCGCGATTTACCGCGCAGGTGAGAGCATGAACAGCTATTTACTTGCCTTTGGCGACAGCGGCAATGCCCTATCAGTCGGTCCGAATGACTTAATTGCCGCCATAAATGCCGCCGATACTAAAAGCGCGGATGATGCCGTGGATAGAGACCAAGAAGGAATTGAGGACCAAGACACACTAGACGCACCGCCCATTTCCATAACCATTATAGTGGAAGATAAAAAAGTGCATTTTTCCCCGCGTAACAAATTGCCCTCCCCAAATTTGGTGATGAAAATATTGGACAATGAAAGCCCCGTCTCATCAAACGGCACATGGGGTAAAAATAAAAATAATGTGAATATCTTTACCAAATAATATCTAAACCATAATAATAAAGTTTTTTTTCGCCTAAGGGCACATACTGAAAGCATATAATGAAAATTTGGGAAAAAGCAGAAAATATGGCCCGGCAAGCCCCGCCAGAGCGCAACCGTTATGTTGATTTTTTGCGCGCATTGTCAATTATGGCGGTGGTGATTGGCCATTGGCTGGTCGCCGCCCCCTATATACAGGATGGCGCGGTTCAGGGTGGGCATTTGCTGGGCATTTTGCCATGGACGCAATGGCTGACCTGGGGGTTTCAGGTCATGCCGATTTTCTTTCTGGTCGGCGGATTTTCCAATGGGGTTTCATGGTCCGCAACGCAGCGAAACGGCGCCAGCTATGCCAGCTGGTTTAGCAGTCGTTTTCAACGGTTAATTTTCCCCGTCTTGCCGCTTTTCCTAATATGGACATTATTTGCCATTTTTGGCACCGCCATGGGCGTGGATCGCAAAATTGTGGCCATGGCGGCGCAATTGGCATTAATTCCTGTCTGGTTTCTTTCTGTATATATCATGGTGTCGGCGGTTGTTCCCTATACCCATTTGGCATGGAAGAAATGGGGTTTAAAATCCTTTACGGCCTTAGTCCTTGGCGCGATTATCATTGATATTCTCGCCATAAAATTTGACATCCCCTATGTTAATTTTTTGAACTTTGCCTTTGTCTGGCTTGCCATACATCAACTTGGCTATGCATGGGGCGATGGATATTTTTCGCAGAAAACCCGCGCATTATGCTGGGGCATGGCGGGCCTCATCATCCTATGCTTATTGGTCGGCTTTGGCCCTTATCCCGTGGCGATGATTGGTGTTCCGGGCAATGAAATAACCAATAGCATGCCGCCCACCCTTGCCCTTTTATCGCTGGGCATTATGCAGACTGGCTTTGCCCTTGCGCTGGAACCTTTGGGTCGGCGGATGTTGGATAATATAAAATTCTGGACCAATGTGGTGCTGATAAACGGGATGATTATGACCATATATTTGTGGCATTTAACCGCCTTTGTTGTGGTGATGATTGGGGCATGGCTGTTAAATGGCCTTGGCCTTCATGTTGAACCGGGCAGTGCTGCATGGTGGATGACACGCCCAATTTGGTTCACTCTTTATATCATTGCGACCTTGCCCCTTATCATATTATTTGCGCGATATGAACAAATGCGTACGGATGATAGCAGGGGGCCTGTGCCGCATTGGCGATTGATGCTTGGCCTGATATTAGTGTGTATCGGACTGGCCAGCACCGCAATTTTCAGCATCGCCAGCCCATTGGGGGTTACTGGCGTTCGGTTATGGATTGTGGCCCTGCCCTTTATCGGCGCTGCGATTGTGCGATTTGGCCCGCTATATCAGCTTATCAAAAAGGCATAAAAAGATAAATTGATAAAAGATAAAAAGGATAGGCGATATATTGAAAAAGCGCCTATCCTTTAATTTTTTATTCTATGTCCAACTTGGCTTTACCCGCTTATACTTTTCCACGGGCCTTTAATGGCCAATGTCATGGTGGGGGAGTAAAGATTCACGAACATCACCGACCCATCGGGGGAAAAACATGCGCCGGCAAATTCGGTTTGAATATGGCTGCGCCCGAAAATATAGCTTTTCCCACTGGCATCAATGCCGCGTAAATGATTGGCGGTAATCGCGGTATATTGATCCTCGCATACCATTAAATGGCCATTGGGCATGACGCATAAATTATCGCCATAATTGTAAAAAGCGGGGTTGGTGGATTCGACAAATAATTCCAAAATGCCCGATTGCCCCTTTTTAATTTCGCCCTTTTGTCCTTCGACTTTAGAGGGGGTATAGCGGAAAATTTGGCCAAATTTCTTGGCCCCGCCATTGGTGCAGGCAAAATAAAATTCACCCTCTCCCCAATAAATGCCCTCACCCCGTGCAAAGGGCGCTGCGCCTGCGGCAATACCGCGCGTGCGTAAATCATCTTCGGGGCTTTCCACATTGTCCAAATCTATCCAGCTGACCGATAATTTTTGGCCCGTTTCAACCGACGCCTTATCCCAATTTCTGGGGTCAAGTCCGCCTAGGGATAATGCCTGTAATTTACCGCCCGCTGCCAAATTGCCCTTTTCATTCGGGATGAAGCGGTAAAATAAACCATCGCCGCGATCTTCGGTTAAATATATAATCCCGCTTTTGGGATCGACGGCGGCGGCCTCATGATTAAAACGGCCCATTGCCTTTAATGGCACGGGATCGGCCAGCCCCTTTTGCGCCATGGGAATTTCAAAAACCCAGCCATGATCTTTGCCCACACCATCGCCCGCCTTGGTCACCGTCTCTTCACATGTCAGCCAGCTGCCCCAAGGGGTGATGCCGCCGGAACAATTGCGAATTGTGCCGATAAGGCTTAACCATTCGGCCTCCACCTTGCCGCTTTGCATGTCATATATCATGCTGGTCGTGCCGCCGGGCGCGGGCATTTCTTCCTTGCTCATCCAATCAAAAGCCGGAACATCCTTGCCCACCTTATCCGTAAATGGACCAAATCGCAGGTCACGGGGCGATAATTCATGGTTGCGGATTAAGCCAACTTTCCCATTGCCAAGGTCAAATGCACCCATGCCGTCGGCCGCATTGGGGACAATATATCCATCATCCATAATATTGGTGAAACGCGAAATCACCTGATATGAAAACCCCTTTGGCAGGTCGAGAAGTTTATTGGGATCGGTCACCAAATCGCCATATCCCTTTACCTCAAATTCCCCATGCACAGGAACACCGCTGTCCGCCCATGCCCGCGCGGCAATACCTGCAAATGCCATGCCGCCCATGCCAAAACCCAATTGCCTGCGTGAAATTTTCATCCTGCTCACCCTAATAAAATATATTATGCCCCAGCATAGTCACGATAATATGTCATCTCAATGACAATATTATGCGATATAAATAATATTTATCTTAACGCCGCACTTGGCCTTTGGCTCAATGGCTGATATTGGCCGCTTATATCTTCATTTATGTAAAGAATTTTTCGATTATGACCGACCAAAATAAACCCATCAGAACCCGCATTGCCCCATCCCCCACGGGCGACCCGCATGTCGGCACCGCCTATATTGCGCTTATAAATTATTGTTTTGCCAAAAAACATGGCGGCGAATTTATCCTGCGGATTGAGGATACGGATCAGGTGCGTTCCACACCGCAATCGGAAAAAATGATTTTGGATTCGCTGCGCTGGTTGGGATTGGATTGGAGCGAAGGGCCAGATATTGGTGGGCCGCATGGCCCATATCGTCAATCCGAACGCAGTGATATTTATAAAGAACATGCCGATATTTTATTGCAAAAGGGCAAGGCATTTAAATGTTATTGCACGGCGGAAAAATTGGCCGAAATGCGTAAAGACCAAATTGCACGCAAAAAACCGCCCCGTTATGATGGCACCTGCCTGTCCTTAACCGATGCAGAGCGCAGCGAGCTTGACCTAAATGGCGTGCCGCATGTGGTGCGGATGAAAATCCCAGAAAGCGGCACTTGTGTGGTGAATGACACGCTGCGCGGTGAAATTAAATTTGAATGGGCCGGCGTGGATATGCAGGTGATTATGAAATCGGACGGCCTGCCCACTTATCATATGGCCAATGTGGTCGATGATCATTTAATGGGCATTACCCATGTTTTGCGCGGCGAGGAATGGATTAGCAGCGCCCCAAAACATTTGGCATTATATGATTATTTTGGATGGGAAGCACCGGTTTTAACGCATTTACCTCTATTATTAAATGCCG
Source organism: Sphingorhabdus lutea (assembly GCF_001889025.1). Lineage (GTDB taxonomy): Bacteria > Pseudomonadota > Alphaproteobacteria > Sphingomonadales > Sphingomonadaceae > Sphingorhabdus_B > Sphingorhabdus_B lutea. The sequence goes on from NZ_CP018154.1 coordinate 2,459,295, forward strand.
ATAAATCCAAACTTTCCAAACGCAAAAACCCGACCAGCATTTTATATTATCAACGTGCGGGTTATTTGGCAGAGGCGATGGTCAATTTCCTTGGCCTGTTCATCAAATCATCGACCGAGGAAGATGAAAAGGTCACCCTGCAACATTTAATCGATGATTTTGATGTTGACCATATCTCGCTTGGCGGATCGGTTTTTGACACGTCAAAATTGGATTGGCTCAATGGCCGCTATCTTCGCGAAGATATGGACGGCGCCGGATTTTTGGAACAATGGCGCAAATGGGCGTTAAATGACGAATATATGCTGCCCATTGCCCAAATGACGCAAAGCCGCATTGTCAAATTATCCGATCTTGGCGCGTTGACCGCCATGTTCTTTATGAACCGGATTGACGGTCAAAGCGCGGAAAAATTACGCGACGGGGTGAAATTGGATGAATTGCAACAACGTCAGGCATATCATCTGGCGCTGACCCAATTTGATGCGATGATTATGTGGAATAAAGAGGGTGTGGACGGCGCATTGCGAACCACCGCCGCCGCATTGGATGTAAAGTTAAAAGATATGATCCGCGCATTTTACATCGCCGTGACGGGCAGTGCACAGGGCGTGCCCTTATTTGATGGCATTACCCATTTGGGCCGCGATATTATCCGCGAACGGTTGCGCCATGCATTGGAGCTGTTGGGCACACCAACGGCAAAAGAGGGCAAGGCATGGGCCGATTTACTGGTTGAAACGGATTAAACGGCGCCGTTAGCTGTTATTGGTTTAATCCATAAATTTCAAAAATTGCGCCGCGAGAAGGAAATCTTTTTCCCGATCGCGGCGATTTTTTATGGCAAATTCATCCGCGCCCCATTGCTCCTCCTGCCACAGCTCATCTAGGCAGATTTCCGGCCACAGGGCATCGGCTGCCTCTGCATTTTCTACAATCATTAACGATGCCACCAACGACCCACTAATCGGGATTAACTTTGCCATCGCCGCCAATTGCCATGCGCTTAACCCATTTAATGCACCGCGCAATTTTTGCCGTGTCTCGGCGGGTTGGTCCTGATGCATAATGCCGTGGATGATGGTAAATTCCACCCCATAATACGCCGCCGCCCAATTTAGGCGCGGTGTCCAAATCGCCGCCTGCCTCTCCACCAACTCTTGCGGGCTTGTCGCATGATAACAAAATAAATCCGCCTCTGCATATTGGCCTAGCCCTTCAGCAAATTCGGCCTTATTTGGCGCAATTTTATCAATGGCGGCATTGGCAAATCCGGTAAAGGGCATGGCGGCGGGGTCAATTTTTGCGCCATCGGCCACACCGTCCCATTCGGCCAAAATTGCATCGGCCATTTTGATATGGGGCACGGCAAGGCTGCGTTTTTCAGGCGTTTTTATCCCCCGCCCATCAAGCAAGATATTATATCCATTTTCATCATGTGAAATGGCGGCTTCTTTCCAAAATTTTTGCATCTCTTAATCTTTATGTTGATTGTCATTTTTCCATTTTTTGGCAATCATCATTGGCAAAATGGCAAAGCCAATCATGCCGTTAATAAACAGCCCATATCCAACAATTTTGGGTTGGTTGGCAAAGCCATTAAAAATTATGGCCAGCCCAACCATCGCGAATATCGCCCCGACAAGACGCACTATGCCCAGAAGGAAAAATCTGTTTTTCGCCAAGGCTTCTTTTTCTTCCTCGGTCATGCCATATCCTTTAATAAATGATGCAATCCGTCCATGCTGGCGGCGATATATTCCGCCCCCGCCCCTGTCAATTCCTCCACCGCATGATATCCCCAATTAACGCCTATTGTCCGACACCCTGCGGCCACACCCATTTTGATATCAAAAACCGTATCGCCAATCATCACCGCCTGCTCCACCTGCATATTGGTTTCTGCCAATGCCTTATATATCATCGATGGATGCGGTTTTGATGGGTGGAAATCGGCGGTTTGCAATGTTGAAAATAATCCCGTTATTTTATGATGCGCCAATGTGCGGGTCAGCCCGCGTTGTGATTTTCCTGTGGCCACCGCCAATGTCCAGCCTGCATCATATAATTTATGCAGTAAATCGGCCATGCCATCATATAATGGTTCGTGCAATGTCCCCGCTTGGCGCATGTTAAAATATGCCTGCTTATATTCCTGTCCCAATATATGGGTTAATTCTTCATCGGCATGGGGCATCAGGGCGGCCACGGCCTGCGGCACGCTTAACCCCACAATCCGCCTTATTCCATGGCGTGGCGGGGCGGGAATATTAACCGCGGCAAAGGCCGCCTCCATCGCGCCGCAAATATCGGCTTGGCTGTCCACCAAAGTGCCATCACAATCAAATATGGCAATTTTATCGGTCATACGCGTACCACTCCTATTCACCAGACCAATTTTGGCGCATCATAAATGATATGGCCATTTGTCCCCTTGCCTCCAATTTTTGGGCAATATTTTCGCGTTCTTCGGCGGATTTATTTTGCGATAATTTAATCGTTGGCCGCCATGCCTTTATTTCCATTTCAAAACCGCTTATCGCGCGGCACATTTTTTCAAATTGACGGGCATCCATTTTATCACGCGTCCATTTGGGGTTTTGGCCCGATTTTTCTTCATGCACATCGCTTAAATCATCCAATAAAGCGACAAGCCCTTCATCTGCCATTTTGCGCACCGGCCCTTGTAATTCAAGGGCGATATAATTCCACGTGCCAACCTGAAGAGCGCTGTCCACATAATCATTCGGGCTGATATAGGCATCTGGTCCGTTGATAACGGCCAAGGCTTCGCCATATTTTTGCGCATCGCACAGGGCATTATGCAGCGCATTGCCGCGCGATATATGAAATTGCAATGCGCCATCTTTGGTATAAAAAAATGGCACATGGGCAACGCGCGGGCCATTTTCGGTGGTCATGAAAATCGCGCCAAATCCAATTTCATGGATTATATTTTCCATGAACATTCGGGCCTGTGCTTCATCGCCCTTTATCCGAAAATTCGGGTCTGGATGCATATTTTACCTGCCCTATCTAGCTTTTTCGGCCTTTTGGTTGTGATGTGCGCTTTGGCTTTTTCGCCACCACTGCGCGTCCCGTTGGGCGCGGCGTGTTTCGTGTGCTTTGCTTTTTTGGCTTTTTATTAAGCGGCTTTGCGGCGGCCTTACCGCCCCCTTTATTTACCCCGCCCTTATTTAATGGCGATGCCTTTTTGGGGCGACCCCTTGGAATTGGGCGACCCTCCGCCTCGGCCTCTGCCGCGCGGCTTTTGCCTCTGGTGGTGGGCTTACCCCCTGCGGTAAAGCGGCTGCGGGTGGGGTCACGGCCATCTTTACGGCGCGCGCCTTTTTTACCCGCATCTTCATTCACGCCCCGTGCGCGGCGCTCGCCCCGTTTATCCTTGCGAATTTGTTTGGCGTAATTTTTCGCCTGCTGCTTTAATACCTGTTTGCTGGGCGGGGGCGGGCCATCGTCAATTTCGGTATCGCCTAAGGATAAGTCAAATCCCAAACCGCGCATGGTTGCGGCAAAATGTTCGGGCAATTCGGCCTTTACATCAATGCGGCCACCATCGGGATGATCGATGCGCAATCGCCGCGCATGAAGGTGCATTTTACGGCTTATCGAACCGGTCAGCATCGCATCCTTGCCGCCATATTTTCCGTCCCCCACAATGGGATGGCCAATGGCCGCCATATGCACGCGCAATTGGTGCGTCCGCCCGGTAAAGGGGATAAGCTCCACCCACGCCGCGCTGTTACCTGCGCGTTCAATCATCCGATAACGGGTGCGCGCACTTTGCCCATTTTCATGGTCAACATGCATTTTTTCGCCGCCAGTTCCGGGCTGTTTCCCAATGGGCAGATCGATAATACCATCGGCAATATCGGGAATACCCATGATAATCGCCCAATAAATTTTTCGCGCACTGCGGTCGGAAAAACTTTTGGAAAAATGCGCGGCCGTGCCGGGGCTGCGCGCCAATAATAATACGCCCGACGTGTCCTTATCCAACCGGTGGACCAATTTGGGGCGGCGATTATTTTCAAAACATAACGCATCCAACATGCCATCAACATGGGTTGTGGTTTTACTGCCCCCCTGTGTGGCAAGGCCGGGCGGTTTATTGATGACAATTGCTGCGCGGTCACGGTGGATAACCATAGAACGAATTTGGTCAATTTCCTCATCAGTAAAATTGGTTTCGCGGCGCACGCGCCCCTGTTTTTGTTCGTCAATTTGCGGGTCGATGGGCGGCACACGAATTGTTTGACCGGTGGCAACACGGTCGGCAGGCGCAACGCGCTTTCCATCCACGCGCACCTGCCCTGTGCGGGTCAGGCGGCTAATCAATGCAAAATTTACATCGGGCAAATTGCGTTTGAACCAACGGTCCAATCGAATGCCATCATCATCACGTTTCACAATATATTGTTTCACCTGATCGGAAATTTCCGGTTCTTTCGCCATTTCAGGGTCAAATTGTTTATTTTTACTCATATTTATTCAGACCCCAGATTTCATCAAAAAATAACCCGCCATCAACGCGGCCAGCGTAAGCACAACCGACAAAATAGCATATATAAAAGCAGCCGCTACATTGCCATTTTGTCCCATTTGGAATAATTCCAAACTAAATGCCGAAAAGGTTGTAAAACCGCCTAACACCCCCACGCCTGCAAATAAACGCAGCGTTTCGCCTATATGATATTTAATCAAATAAGCCGCCAAAATTCCCATGGCAAAACCGCCCAATATATTGGCCGCAAATGTGCCATAGGGATAATTTACCCCCCAAATTCGCGACATAAATTGGCCCAGTTGAAAACGCAGCAACGCCCCAATGGCCCCGCCCGCCATGACAAGAATGGAAGCATACATGCCCCGCCCATAGCATTATGCGGAAAATAGGCAAATAGCTTAATCAATATAGATGGAGTGATGCATAAAAATGGACGGCAAAAATATCTTGCCGTCCAGTCGCTCGGTAAATAAAATTTATGGGGCTTTACCGCCCATTATTGGCAACAATATCAACCTTTGTTCCGCCATTTTTGGTGGGGTTAAAGGTGATAAAAAATGCGCCATCATCCACATTGCGCGTGCCGCCCATGCTATGTTCGCCCGCACGAATTTGATATTCCGCGCTATATCCGGACTTTTTGGCACGTGTATAATAATAATCGACCACATTTTGCATTTTGCTATTGGTGGTAAAACTGGCCACCCGAATGTCACATAAGCCGCCATCGACACCCGCCGCTTCATTGATGCGTGAATTAGGATAAACGGGAAATTCCGGCGGCATCCGCCCTGCCCATGCATTGCCATATTGCAATTTTGCATCGCATGTTCCCTTGCCACGGCTTTGCCCATTTTTCTGTGCTGCTGCCCGCTCGCCAAGGGTGGTTGCCGCCTGTGTGCTGTTACAGCTGTCGCAATCCTCGCGGCCCACCACCGTGGGTGCGGGTGCGCGCATTAACTTTACGCCGTCCAATTCCTGTGCGCTGACAATATCCCCGCTCGCCTGCGCGGCGCCTGCGCTTTTAATCGTTGCGCCATCTTTGCTGGCCGCTGGCTCGTCGCTGTCAATGACAATACGCTCCGCCTGTGCAACATTTGTTGATGGGCCATCATTTGACATTAATTCATTGTCAATTTCCGCGCCAGGATCGGCGGCATTGCTGCCACATGCGCTTAACATTAACGGCAATAATGAAACCGCCAAAAATGCGCCAACGGACCTTTTTTTGTGGGATATTTGCCCGCGCTGCGCTGTGTTTATTGAAAAAATGCTGGTCATATGTGACCTCCAATGCTGATGTCTTTGAAATAAATATCGTTAATTACAAGAATCAGATTGTCGGATTAAATTGATAAAGACCAGCCATATTCAAGGTTAACGGCATGGTTTATACAGGTGCAAAGCCATGAATATCGTGCCATGTCCCATCATGGGACGGCATAGAAGCATAGGTTAATTTATAATGCGGATTTTTGCACCGGTTATTATATTTTACCTTACCAATGCGGTAAATTCCAACGTGCCCTTTTCCTTTGGCGCGATTGATTCGGGAAATGTCCAACGAATATGGGTTACATCCGATGCAATGGCCGGACGAACAATTTTCTCACCCGTTTCTTCATTCACTTCCTCTACTGTTAAATCGGATAATTTCCCCCAATTTTTGCCGCCATCCACGGTAATAATGGCCCAATTTTCACGAATCTCAACCAATTGGACCGCATCATGCACCTTATTATTTGCGGTAAACCCTTCAACGGGCAATGCCCCGCGATTTTCATAATTTAACGTGATACGTAATTTGTCCCCCGGCAAAATTGGGGTTTCTTTTGGCGTTTTTAATGTGATTTTCGCATTGCCATTGGCGTCAATTTCGCTTTTTTCGACCAAGATACTGCTGTTCAACACCACGTCGGATTGGTCCTGCACCATTGCGGCATGGGCATGTTGCGCCATGACAATTCCCGAACCCGCTGCCAATAATAATGCAGTGGCATAGGCGGGAACTTGCAGGGCAGTTTTCCAATTTATCGGCGCGTTGGCCCATTTTTTTGCGATATTTTTCATGGGTTAATTTTATGCAGAAATGGTTAATTTATCCTTAATCACCCGCCAGACATCAACAGCAAAAATGATATAATAAATTCAATGCCCTAACCCAAAATTCAGCGATAACCCGCTAAATTCAAGCCATTTCACAAATGTAAATTTTGTTAAATTATTATATGATCGGGATTATTTATATAAACCAATATCAAAAGCGACCGTTAATCTTGTCCCATCGGCAAAGGGGCGCGTGCCATGCCACATCCATGATGGAAATAGGGCAAGCCGCCCTGCCTTTGGCTCTATCATTTTTAACGGTGTCAAATTGGTTTTAAATTCTTGCGCTGGTTCACCCACACATAACCATCCATCTTGGCCGCTATCGCCATTTATTGATGCGGGCAAATCTACGTAAAAGGCAGAGCTAATCTGTCCTTGGCTGTGAATATGGTTCACATGAAAACCATGTGGCGACAATAAAACCGACCATGAACCAGTATAGCGAAAATGATCCCGCGCCTGCCCCAATAGGGGGTGCGCCGCATCAAATGCGGGCAATTGGTCAATATAATGGCGCACCGCATCATCCAATTTCGCCTTTAATTTTTGTATCGGGGGCGCGTTTAATAACAGGCTGTTCGCATCGGTTTGTGTGCCGCCGCGCAATGATTGGTTAAATGGCTGCACCTTAAAATAATGAATGTCGCGCAAATATTCGCCCAATATTTGTAATTCACCATCATCAAATGGTAAATCCTGCGCCACCGCCAATTCGCCATCACGTTCCAACCATGCCGCCTTGGGGTTGGATGTCATGCGCCAGATGATGGATTTATATGGCCATGCATGTGCCCCCTGCCCCCAAGCAATTAAATTATCAGCAATTTTATCGGCGCGGTCATATTGCTGCGCCAAAGTTAAAGCACGTAAAAACGCCAATTGATGATTGGCATTTTGATGGGGCGCATATTGTTCAAAAATCGAAATTGCCGCGTCATATTGACCCAGTTCCGACTGCGCCTTTGCAATTTCAATATGCAGCAATCGGCGGGATTCCTCATCCGATGCGGCAAATTTTTGCAATGCCCGTTCACCAATTTCCGCCGCCTGTTCATATCCCAATATACGGCCCGCCGAATTGATATAATCCCCCCACAGGCCAATATGCATCGGGTTTTTCTCCAATGCATGGATATAGCTGCTTAACGCCTCTTCGCCCTTGTCCATTTGCCATAAAATTTGGGAACGTAAAAAATGACCATCGGCCCAATCGGGGTCTTTATCCAAAATATTATCGACCATATTTATCCCGCCATCAACATCGCCTTGGCGTATTTTGGCGGTTGCATGGGATAATATTATTGACCCATATTCGGGTTGTTGAGAGATGATGGGCGCTGTATCGGGCATTTGCTTTTCATGTTGGCCAAGCCATATTTTCGCGGCATTTTGGAATAAATCTGCCGCATCCTCCCCCTTATCAAAGGCGATTTGGGCCAATAATATTGCCGCCTTAAAATGGTCCGCCTGCAATGATAAAATATGCAATGCCCATGTTTTTGCGGCATTTAAATCGCCATCTTCTTTTAAATATATCGCCAAATTAAACATGGCGCGCACATTTTGGGGATGTTGTTTTATCACATCATTTAAAATGGATATTCCAAGGCCACGGTCCTTATGCCGGGCGATGATCAATGCACGGTCAATAACCGCATCAATCATATTGGGTTGGTTTTTTAACGCCATATCAAAATATTTTATGGCATCGTCATGACGGCCCAATTGCTGTAAATAGCTGGCATAGGTTGCTTGAATAAACGCGTCTTGAGGTTTTAATCGGCACGCATTGGCAAATTCTGCAATCGCATCATCAACGCGCCCCTGCGCCCGCGCCAAATATGCACTCATCAACCGAACCGTGCCATCATTGGGGGCAAGGCGTCTTAAATCATCCAATAATGGCCGCGCATCGTCAAAGCGTCCTTCCTGCATTGCCTTATGTGCCATTGCGGCCTTTTGCTGCGGGCTTAACGCCATGTGATTTCCCCATTATTTAATATTTACCCCAATCTTTAGGGGCGGGTAAAATAATAATCCAGCATATTTGCCCTTTCTTGCCAAATAAGTTTGCCCAATTAATTTATCCAAAATATTGGCATATATATTTGCGCTATATCGGCCAGATGCTATGCAGCGGACATGGAAAATTTACAAAAAACCGAATATTATCTGCAAGGCAGCGGCCTTAAAAGCGCCTATTTATTTCATGAAGGTGATGGGCCGGTGCACATATTCCTGCCTGGTTATATGTCGGATATGTCGGGCAGCAAGGCGAGCGCGATTTGGCAATATTGCACGACAAATAAACATGCCTGTTTATTATTTGATTATAGCGGCTGCGGGCAAAGCGATGGAGAATTTCAACATGCCAGCCTGTCAATATGGTGTGAGGAAATATTGGAGTTAATCGCCCATATTTGCCCCCATCGTCGTTATTATTTTATTGGATCATCCATGGGCGGTTGGTTGATGTTATTATTGGCACAGGCGATACAGGAACGATCTGGCAAATATGCAATTGCCGGTTTAATCGGCATTGCCGCCGCGCCCGATTTTACAAGCTGGGGATATAATGATGCGCAAAAGCAAGAAATTATGCAAAATGGCGTGGTGTATGAAGAAAATCCCTATGGCCCTGAACCCACGCCCATGTGGCAAAAATTCTGGCTAGATGGAGAGAATAACAAGCAATTTGAAGGGCATATAAATATTCATGCGCCAATATATTTGCTGCACGGCATGGCCGATGCCGATGTCCCTTATGATATTTCAATTAAATTGGCCGAGGCTGTTGGTTCAGCAAATGTGCAGCTTTACCTTGTCAAAGATGGCGACCACCGATTATCGCGCGATGAGGACATATCGCTGTTAATCGAAACATTACATAAATTAAACGGTTGCCCAGCACATGACAAAAATTCGCCAATATAAATCCATTTTAGCCCTTGGCCTATCGGCAATAATGATAATCGGTTCACCGCCCCTATTTGCCCAAGATTTGGGCAATATCGGGCCCAGAAACCTGACCGAATTGCGTTTTGATGAATGTATGGATTTGGCATTGGAAGATCCCGAACGCGCGGTTGCAGAAGCCAGCATTTGGTATGTGGATGGGGGTAAATTTTATGCCCGCCATTGCTTGGGTTTTGCCCATGCACAGGCATTTCGTTTTAATGAAGCGCTTATAGCCTTTGTCGATGCAGCGCAGCAGGCAGAAAAGGCAAAGGATAAAATTGCCGCGCGTTTTTGGATGCAGGCGGGCAATGCCGCGCTTGCCGATAATCAATTTACACAGGCAATTACCCATATTGATGCGGGATTGGCGCTAGGCACATTAACCTCCCAACAACAGGGCGAGGGACATTTGGACAAGGCACGGGCGCTGGTCATGTTAGAAAATCCAGACGCCGCCAAGGCCGAATTACAAATGGCACAAAAATTGGCCGCCGAAGACCCGCTTATTTGGTTATTATCTGCCACATTGGCGCGGCGTATGGGCGATTTACCCTTGGCCAAGGCGGATATTATTACCGCATCCAAACTTTCCCCCAATGATCCCGCCATCGCGTTAGAAGCGGGCAATATCGCGTTTAGCGTGCATGATTTTGGCGAGGCAAAAACACAATGGCAACAGGCTATCACCCTGCGCCCCAATGGCCGCCATGCCGAAACCGCCAAAGGATATTTGGATCAATTAAACGATGTTCAGGCACCTGAAGCCGCAAGCACTGACGCAAGCGCAAGCGCAGAAGCAGCTCCGAGCTCAGAAGCCTCAAGCGCAGAAGCAGCCACGCCTTAATCCAAATTATATTGCACCGTGGTGACCACGCGCACCTTTTTATATGGTGTGTCCGTCACGCCCCAACCGCCATCATCACCATCGCGGCTTGTCACCTCAAAATATCCTTGCGTTGCCGATTGAATTGCGCCGACATCGGTGCCGCTATCCTTGGCAAATTGTTCGGCCGATTTACGCGCATCCATGGTAGCCTTGGCAATCATTTCGGGTTTTATATCGTTCAACTTGGTAAAGCTATATGACATGCCCGAACCATCCTCTAACACCACGCCCCTTTTGACCAGATCAAATTGACGTTTTACCGCGGCCTGTGCCTTTTTTATATCGGTCGTTCGCAGCGACAAACGCTGTCTTATCGTAAATGTCTGCACACCATCATTGCTATATTGCGATACATTCACCCCCGTGGGTTGCAGGGCATCCCCATCAAAGCCAACTTCCTTAAAAAATGCACTTATCGCCTGTGTGTCACGGTCCATTGCCGCCTGCGCCGATTGCAAATCATTTGCTTGCGCGGAATAGGCGATATTCCATGTCGCCAAATCGGCCGTCACCTCTCGTTCATCAAGGCCGCGCACCGTGACCGCACGGTCGCTTTGTTTCATGCGAACCAAACCATCGCCCATTAAATATCCACCAATGGCCAATCCTGCGGAAATGATAGCCGCCGCATATAATCCCGACCGACCCCTTAACCTATCATGTTCCCGTAAATGGCCTTTTTCATTTTTTATATTTTGGCCATTAATTTCATTATCTTCATGTAAATTATCCATCATCCCATCCCCAAAAAAGCGCGAATATCTTCGCCGATTATTTTTTGCGCCCATCGCCCCTTGCCTTTACGGTCTATCGCCGCCATTTATAGACAAATATCGATAGCATTGGATTATCGCAACCCGCGATGAACCGTGCCTGAATGGAGATGAACCGTTATGACGATACAATATTTACATACGATGCTGCGGGTGACCGATCCCGAAGCCACCATCAAATTTTTCAATCTATTGGGGCTGGAGGAGGTTCGCCGATATGACAATGAAAAGGGTCGCTTTACCCTAATCTTCCTTGCCGCGCCCGGACAGGCGGATATTGCCGAGGTTGAATTAACCTATAATTGGGATGTTGAGCCCTATGATGGCGGGCGCAATTTTGGTCATTTGGCCTACCGCGTGGATGATATTTACGCGCTATGCCAAAAATTAATGGATGCGGGCATCACCATTAACCGCCCGCCGCGCGATGGCCATATGGCATTTGTCCGCACACCCGATAATATTTCGATTGAGCTGTTACAGGCTGGTGACCGCCTGCCCGTGCAAGAACCATGGGCATCCATGGAAAATATCGGCAGTTGGTAAGGAAGAACTATGTTAGAAATTATTCGTATCCCTGCATTTGATGATAATTATATCTGGATGGTGCACGATGATGAAAGCCGCGAAACCATTGTGGTTGATCCAGGTGACGCCGCCCCCGTTTTGGCAGAGGCAGAGAAACGCGGATGGACCATCAACCAAATTTGGAACACCCATTGGCATGGCGACCATATTGGCGGCAATGCAGCGATAAAGGCCGCCACGGGATGCAAAATTTCCGGCCCAAAGGCAGAGGCCGATAAAATTTCTACGCTGGATGTCCTGTTATCCGAAGGGGATGAAGTGCAAATTGGCACGCATAAAGCCCAGGTGATAGACGTGCCCGCACATACGGCGGGGCATATCGCCTTTTATATGGCGGATGATAAGGCCGCCTTTGTGGGGGATACTTTATTTGCCATGGGCTGCGGCCGTTTATTCGAAGGAACGGCGGCACAAATGCATGATAATATGCAAAAATTATCAAATCTGCCCGATGATGTGGCGGTATATTGCGCCCATGAATATACGCTGTCCAATGCGAAATTTGCAATAACGGTTGAGCCGGAAAATGCTGCTTTAATTACCAGATTGGCCGATGTTGAAAGCGCACGGGCAAATAATATTCCCACCATTCCCACCAATATCGGATTGGAAAAGGCAACCAACCCATTTATGCGCGCGATCAGCGCGGAAAAACTGGCCGAGATTAGAACCGCAAAGGATAACTTCTAATCCATCATTTTTTGGTATATAATGGTTTTAGCGGGGGCTGATTAAAGGAGTATCGGATATGAGAGAGAGAATAGCTTTAACAGCGCCGCAACATTCGGCCACATTAAATTTTGCCAAAATCCTGTTGGCGGGTGGGGCGGCATTGCTGCTATCCTCCTGCGCCAGCTATGATAATCAGGAACGTGCGCCCATATCTGAAAAAGATAGCAAGCAATTGGCCAAATTATTGGATGGTAAGGTGGCGGGCGAACCGATGCGCTGCCTTTCCCATTCACGGACGGGCAATTTTGTCCCGATTAGCGATGATTTATTGTTAATTCGCGTTTCAAAAAATCTGGTTTATAAAAATGACTTGCGCGGGCGGTGTAATGGATTGGCCCGTAATTGGGACGTCATTGTCACCAAAAGCTTTGGCAGCAGCCACTGCCAAGGCGACACCATTAAATTGGTGGATCGGGTGACCGGATTGGAGGGCGGCTTTTGCAGCTTTGGTGAATTCACCCCCTATCGCACGCCCAAAAAATAGCATGGGTTCGATTTCCATTTGGTGATTTTCATTTGATAATTTTCATGCAAAAAAAAGAGCGGCTACCACCGCTCTTTTTCTTTATTATCATCAGCCAACATATATTATGCGGGCATATTATGTAAATTTATTGAACGGTAACCGTCACCGCACGGCGGTTTTGCGCCCATGCCTGCTCATCCGATCCCAATGCCTGCGGCCTTTCTTTGCCATAGCTGATGGTGCGAATACGCGAAGCATTAACGCCCAAGGAAATCAGATAATTTTTCGCTGAATTGGCGCGGCGTTCACCAAGGGCAAGGTTATAATCACGTGTACCGCGTTCATCGGCATGCCCCTCCACCACAATGGAGACATTGGGATAACGGTTAAGCCATTGCGCCTGGCTTGCCAATGCGGCCTGATCCTGGCTATCAATATTGAAACGGTCCGTATCAAAAAATATACGGTCGGACATAATGCTGTTCACAAAATCACGTTGTGACCCTGGGATGATCACATCCTGCACATTATTATTGTCATTATAACCACTATCTTGGCCATAATTGCTGTTATTTGCATCGGGCAGGTCTGTAATCTCTTTCTTGCCGCAGGCTGATACAGCCAAAGACGCAGACACCATCATCAATAAAGACATTTTTTTGTTCATCATCATCATTTCCTTACTCCTAATATTATTCCCTGTTTTATACCATTTTACAATGTTTATGGGCGAACGGGGCCCCATGCGGGATCGGAACCATTTTCCGGTGTGGGTAATTGCCGTTCATTTTGTCCAGTAATATCAACCTGCCAAATGCTGGTTTTACCATTATTCCGCTCTGTGCGGAAAAATTGGATAACCCGCCCATTTGGCGCCCATGTCGGGGCCTCATCTTGCCAGCTATTGGTCAATAAACGTTCGCGCGTGCCATCGGTGCGCATCGTGCCGACACGAAAATCCCCTGCAATGCGGGTATAGGCGATTAAATCACCGCGCGGCGACCATTCCGGCGTGGCATAGCGGCCCGAACCGAAACTAATCCTTTTTTGGCCGCTGCCGTCGCTGTTCATCACATAAATTTGTTGATTGCCCGAACGGTCGCTTTCAAACACAATTTGTTTGCCATCGGGGGAGAAGCTGCCCCCCACATCAATGCCCGGACTGCTGGTCAAGCGAACGGGCGTGCCGCCGGTAACGGGCACTTTATAAATGTCGGTATTGCCCGCCACGGCCATGGAATATAATATGGTTTGGCCATCGGGTGACCAACGCGGCGCGAATGTTGGATTATTGCTTTGCACCACCAAATTTTGCGTCCCCGATTCAATGTCATACACATAAATACGCGGATTACCGTCAACATAGCTTAAATATAAAATTGATTTATAATTTGGCGAAAATCGCGGGGTCAATGCGGTGGATCGGCCATTGGTGATGAAACGGTGATTTGCCCCGTCACTATCCATAATGGCCAGCCTTTTAACACGGGCATTTTTGGGACCCGTTTCGGCAATATATGCAATGCGGCTGTCAAAAAATGGCGATTCACCAGTTAATTTTGAATAAATGCTGTCGGCGCATTTATGCGCAGCGCGGCGCCAATCGGCGGGATCAACCTGAAACCCTTTGCGCGTTACCTCATTTTGAAAGGTCACATCATATAAATAACAACCAATGGTCAATTTGCCATCCGCCTCGGCGCGGATGAACCCTTGGATGAGTTGATCGATATTTTTCCCCTGCCAATGGGCAAATTGCGGGCTTGTTACCTCGGCATAGCTTATCGCCTTTACCCCTGCCGGACCAACGGGTTTGAACAGGCCGCTGGCACGCAGATTGGCGGCTATCACCTCGGATATTTGGCGGCCAAGCATTTCGGTATCACCCGCCGGCGTCGATGATTTTTGCGGCGTCACCAACGCAGGAATGGCGATGGAGCGGATATTATTTACCTCAGAAATAACTTGCTCTGGCCCGCTTTGCGGTGCGGCGGTGACGGCAGCTTGCGGTGTTTCCTGCGCCAATGCAGATGATGCAAAAGCAGATGACAAAGCCATAGTTCCTACGCAACATAATGACATTATTTTGCCAATTTTAATAAAGGCCATGGGGGGGGAGAATGTCATAACTTATTTTTCCTTAAATTTATGCTCATCTTATCTTAAACTCCATTGGCCAATTTTTCCAAACATCATATCCATCGGCGGGCAAATTGGCAAATGGCGCGGCTTTTCTTATCGCCTTTAACGCGCAATCACGGTGAATGGGGGCCTGCCCCCTATTACTGGCATTTATGCCTCTTTGGGACACATTGCCAATTGAACTTAAACTACCGTCACGGTTTAATGATAATGTAGCCGATGTGATAATTTCATCCACATCAATTCCCGATGGCGCACATTGACGGAAAAATGGCTCAATCTCATTTTTCAAGCTGACCGTCACGGCGGACCTTACCTGTGCGGCGCTTTGCCCGCTGCTACCGCTTTTGGTGCCGCTGCCGCTTGATTTGCCCGATTTGTTAATTGCATCTTCAAACCCCTTGGAAAATCCGGGCGATTTATTGCTGTTTGCCCCGCTATTGGATGCAGTTTTTGAATTTGATTTACCCGTTGCCGAACCATTATTTTTACCGGCATTTTTTGATGAAGCTGGCGTTGGCTTCGCCGCTGGTTTTGAAGCTGGTTTTGAAACAGGCTTCGCCGCTGGCTTGCTGGCCTTGGGGGCTGGCTTTGGTTTAGATACTGGTTTTGGCGTTGGTTTTGGGGTGGGCTTTGGTGTCGGTTTTGGGGTGGGCTTTGGCTTTTCAGTCGCTTCTTTGGGCGTTTTTTTGGGCTCTGGCACATTTGCCGAATCGGCTGCGCTGGCGCTGCTGTCTTGTGCGCTGCTTTCGTCGCTATTCTCGCCGCTATCTTCACCCTTGGCCGCTGGCGCGGGGTCATCCACAGCATCGGGCGCAGTGCTAATCGGGCCAATATCCCCAACCAAGGATACAGCCATGCTTTGGACCGGTTTGGGGGGTTCTGCCTGACCCAACATGGAATATATGCCAATGCCCAGCAATATTCCATGCCCGCCCAGCGCCAATCCAAATCCGGTTTTTTCCGACTTATCCATTATCACACATCTTTATGGCGTCTTTGCTGAACTGGTGGTGACCAGATTCACTTGATTTAACCCTGCATGGTTTAATTCGCCCATTACCGACATTATTTGCCCATATTGTATGCTGGTATCCCCGCGCAGCATGATGGATGCGGGGTTTTGCGCGTCCTGATCCTGTGCCAATTGGGCAAGTTTATCGGGCAATATGTCCATCGCCACTTCCTCACCATCAACATAAACCAAACCCGCGCTATCCACCGAAATTTCAATCGATTCCTTATCCTGATTTAACGCATTGGCCCTACTTTGCGGCAGGTCAAGCGGAACGCCAGTGTTAAGCAGCGGCGCGGTGACCATGAAAATAATCAACAATACCAACATCACATCGACCAAAGGGGTAACGTTAATTTCTGCCATGGGGGCGCGCCGTGTCGCGCGTCCACGGCGGCCCTTTGCGCCAGATGACATATTCATAGCCATGGCTTAACGCTCCAACTCACGCGATAAAGTGCCGTGGAAACCATCGGCAAAACGGCCAAGCCGCGCCTCATGCTGGTTCAAACGGTGCGAAAAACGGTTATAGGCGATAACCGCAGGAATGGCCGCGAACAAACCAATGGCCGTAGCAAATAACGCCTCTGCAATGCCCGGCGCCACCACGGCAAGCGAGCTATTTTGTTCCGCCGCGATCGCGGAAAAACTACGCATAATGCCCCATACAGTGCCGAATAATCCGACAAAGGGCGCAACCGAACCCGTGGTCGCCAAAAAATTTAACCGATTGGCCAATTTGTCAATTTCATGCGCGATGGACGCATTCATGGCCGTGCCCAAACGCTCCCTTGTGCCCTCACGGTCGATGGTCGCGCCATTGGTTGACCGCCGCCATTCGGCCACACCGGCGGAAAATACCCGCGCAATGGGCAGGTCGGATTTGCCATGTTCGGCATAATATCCATCAATATCCTTGGTCGCCCAAAATGCCTTTTCAAATGCATCGCTTTTTTTTCTAATCGACCCCATTTTCATGATGAAGGACGCGATGATCGTCCAACTCCATAAACTGGCCAATAACAACCCAATCATCACGCCCTTTACAATCCAATCGGCCTGTAAAAATAAATGAACGGGGGAAAATGTCGCCGCTGCCGCAAGGAAATTTACTGTCATTTCAAATCATACTTTCACTATATTTTTTCTTAATCACCATTTTGCCTATGCTGCAATCTGGTTAAATTTTTTAATCCAATGTGCTGGCTGCCTTGCCGGACGGCCACCCGGTGCAACAAATGCTGCACGAACCTGCGCGGACAGTAAAAGCGTTTCATTCCTGAATATTTGCTGACTAATATGAACGCTTGCCCCGCCAACCTTTTCAACACATGATTGCACGACCAAGGCATCATCAAAATGTGCAGGGGCGTGAAATTTCATGTCCATCGCGCTAACCGCATATGCGCCAAGCCCCTGCGCGAATGCCGCCGCCTGATCAATATCCGCACGTGCCAACATGTCGGACCGTGCGCGTTCCATAAAATGCAAATATCGGGCATGATAAACCACACCGGAAAAATCCGTATCCTCAAAATAAACGCGGAGTGCAAAAATATGCGTTTGAACACCGTCAATTTCGGTAAAATGTCCCTGATATGGTTGGTTGGAGGTAATCATAAATCATGAATAGCCGAGCAAGCCTATGAACAAAAGGGGCAATAAACGCCTTATGGGCATTTTATCCCTATTATGACTCATTTGACCGCCCAATTTTCCTATTTATCAAATAAATCGGGGGTATTTTCCTTGGTCACAGGCGGGGTTAGGCCCAAATGTTTCCATGCACGGTCATTTAAACAACGCCCCCTTGCGGTGCGCGCGATAAGGCCCAATTGGATTAAATAGGGTTCAATCACTTCCTCCACCGTATCGCGCGGTTCGGAAAGACCCGCCGCCAATGTTTCCACGCCAACCGGACCGCCCTTATAAATATCGGCAATCATCATCAAATATCGCCTGTCCATTAAATCAAGGCCAAGCGCATCAATTTCCAAACGGGTGAGCGCATCATCGGCCACCGCCTTATCAACAATGGCCGCGCCCGCCACATTGGCAAAATCCCGCACACGGCGCAGCAGCCGCCCCGCCACACGCGGCGTGCCCCGCGCACGGCGGGCAATTTCCATCGCGCCATCGGGTGAAATATTCAAATTTAACAAATGTGCTGCGCGGCGAACAACCAATTCAAGTTCATCATGCGTATAAAAATTTAATCGTATCGGAATGCCAAATCGGTCGCGCAATGGCGTGGTGAGCAGCCCCTGACGCGTGGTCGCCCCCACCAATGTAAATTTGGGCAGGTCAATCCGCACGCTACGCGCCGCCGGACCTTCACCTATCATAATGTCAAGCACGCGGTCCTCCATGGCGGGGTATAATACCTCCTCCACCACGGGGTTAAGACGGTGGATTTCATCAATGAACAGGACATCGCCATCCTCTAAATTGGTAAGAAGCGCCGCCAAATCGCCCGATTTTGTGATCACCGGACCGGATGTGGCGCGAAACCCCGCGCCCATTTCGGCGGCCATAATTTGCGCCAATGTGGTCTTTCCCAATCCGGGCGGGCCAAAAAATAACACATGGTCCAACGCATCGCCGCGCAATTTTGCCGCCTCAATAAAAATACGTAAATTATCGCGCGCGCCCTCTTGCCCAATAAATTCAGACAGGCTTTTGGGCCGCAATGCCGCATCAATATCTTCGGGCCTTTTTTGGGCGGCAGTTAAGCGATTTTCATCCATTATTTACCCGCCTTTTTCAATGCGGTGCGAACCAATATATCCAAACTTGTATCCTTGCCCACTTCATCAATTGCCGCGCTGACCGCTTGTGACGCCTCGGCTGGTTTAAAGCCAAGACCGGTTAAAGCCTGCACCGCATCCTTGCTATGCGAATTGATGCCCGCTGCAATATTTCCGGACGCCGCCACTGCGCCGCCACCTGCCGCGCCGCCAAATCCGCCAATTCCGGCCATTGCGCCCACCTTATCCGACAATTCATTGACAATCCGGCTGGCCAATTTTGGCCCAACCCCATTGGACCGCGCGACCATCGCGCTATCCCCGCTGCCAATGGCCAACATCAATTCATCCGCATCCAATGCCGATAATATGGCAAGTGCTACCTTGCCCCCCACCCCCTGCACACTGTTTAATAATTTATACCAATCCCGCTCTGCCTTGGTCGCAAAGCCAATAAGGCGCTGGTCATTCTCGCTCACCTGCATATGGGTGTGGATGGTCGCAAATTCGCCCACCGCACCAATGGCGGATAATGTGCGCGCCGAACAATGGACCAAATAACCCACGCCGTTCACATCAATCACCAAATTATCGGTGCTGGTTTCCTCTACCCTGCCTTTTAAATTTGCAATCATATATAGTGACCCCTTGGCCAAAGGGCGTAACAATGTTTCCCTTTTGTTTCCATCATTATTTATTAAAATGGGGAAATATTTTGTAACTTATTTATGATGTGGGTTAATATAATGCGCAATATTTGCGGCAAGCATCAAATATGATGCGCGTGTGTAATCGCCACGGCAAGCGCATCCGCCGCATCCTCGCCCGCCACATGCACGCCGGGCAATAAAATATTTAACATGGCGGAAATCTGCTCTTTTTTCGCATTACCCTTGCCCACAATGGATTTTTTGACCAGCCGCGCCGCATATTCCACCACGGGCGTACCGGTACGCGCCGCGCCCAAAATAACCACGCCACGTGCCTGTGCCAATTTCAACGTGGACTGCGGATTTTTATTTACAAAAACTTCCTCCACCGCGACATAATCGGGCCGGAATTTTGATAATATTTCGGCCAATTGCCCATCCAAATCCAATAAACGCGAGGCAAGCGGCAATTTGGGATTGGTCGTCACCCCGCCATTGGCAATATGCGAAATGCGATTGCCATCACGCTTTATCACGCCCCATCCGGTCGTGCCCAATGCGGGATCAAGCCCGATGA
This sequence comes from Sphingorhabdus lutea, assembly GCF_001889025.1. GTDB lineage: Bacteria > Pseudomonadota > Alphaproteobacteria > Sphingomonadales > Sphingomonadaceae > Sphingorhabdus_B > Sphingorhabdus_B lutea. The sequence continues at coordinate 2,479,463 of NZ_CP018154.1, forward strand.
TTATCATAATGCGGTCCTTGGCCTAGCTATATGTGAAGCGATATGTGAAAATTATTTTTTAACCCGCGCGGCATCGCCATCATCCAATGTCGCCCAGCGCACATTCCAGACAAGACCCAATTTTTCCATCGTCCAAATCACCCATCCCGTCATGTCCACTTCATACCATGCAAGGCCGGTATTGGCGGCGCGGGGGTGGCCATGATGATTATTATGCCATCCCTCACCCAAGGTTAAAAGCGCGATAAGCCAGTTATTGCGCGACCCATCGGCCGTGTTAAACCTTTGGCTGCCATAAATATGGCCAAAGCTGTTGACGCAAGCAATGGCATGAAGCGCAATGATACAGCGCAAAAATCCAGCGATTAAAATTGTGCCAATAATCACCTGCATGTCACCGCCAAATGCCAATGCCCATAGGGTGGGCAGGCCAAGGACGGAGAAAAAGAAAATGGGGATACGATATTTATCAACAAATAATATCGCCTTATCCTCTGCCACGCCCTTACCATATACCGCCTCATCGGTGATATTGTCGATAAAGACCCAGCCAAGATGGGCATATTTCCACCCCTTGCGCCCGCCGGTTTCGCGGCCATAATCATCATAATAGGGGCTGTGAATATCGCCCGGGCGGTCGCTATGTGCATGGTGGCGGCGATGTTCCGCGACCCAGCGGCGAAGCGAACCAAAAATGCCCAATTGCGCCAATATGCCAATGGCGTAACGCATTGGCGTGCTGGTTTCAAATGCCTTATGTGTGAAAAAACGGTGATATCCAATCGACATGGACAAGATGTTCATCACATAAAAAACGGCAAAGGCGCTCCATTCCACCCATCCTGTGGGCTGCGTGACAATCCATGCAATCGCGGCGAGGGCGGGGACATTTTTGGCAAATAGGTAGAATAAATGCTCTTTATTTTTCGCCTTTGATTCAGGAACATTATAACGCACGCCCATTAAAGGCTTGGCAATTAACTGCTTGGTAATTAAATTTTCTTCATTCTGACTGCTATTTTTATCCAGACTGATCGCGCTATCCTCGCCAATCTTTTCGGGAGAAGATTCTTTCACCTCTGCAATTTTTGTCGCCACAATGCCAACTCCATCTTATTTCACCACCCCCTTGATATAAGACGAAAATTATTTTCACGCAAATATGTTAATCATCTTTTAATCATATATTTAAGATGAACCACGAAAATGGACAAAAAATGGGCCGGAAATGCCGACCCATTTTAAATTTATGTCATGATATGATGCAAAATATTTTTAGCTTAATTTTTCCAATATTTCATCGGAAACATCATAATTGCCCCATACGGTTTGGACATCATCATCATCTTCCAATGCGTCAATCATTTTGAACAATGTCACCGCGTCGGATTCCTCGACATTGACCATCATATGCGGACGCCATGCCAATTTGACGGTTTCCGCCTCGCCCAATGATTGTTCCAATGCGCCAGAAACGGCGTGCAATTCTTCCATGCTGGTCCAAATTTCATGGCCATCTTCGGATGAGATAATATCATCCGCGCCTGCCTCCATCGCGGCTTCCAAAATCTTTTCCTCATCACCGGCGGTGATGGGGTAAAAAATAAATCCTAAACGGTCAAAACCGTGGCTAACCGAACCAGCCGAGCCCATATTGCCGCCATTTTTGGCAAAGGCGGTGCGGATATTGGTTGCCGAACGGTTGCGATTATCGGTCAATGCCTCCACAATGATGGAAACGCCGCCAGGACCAAATCCTTCATAGCGCAATTCTTCATAATCTTCACCCTCGCCGCCCGATGCCTTGTCTATGGCGCGTTGGATATTATCCTTTGGCATTGATTGTGCCTTTGCCGCATTAACGGCAAGACGAAGGCGCGGGTTCATATCCGGATCGGGCATGCCCATTTTTGCCGCAACGGTAATTTCGCGCGATAATTTGGAGAACATCGCCGAACGTTTTTTGTCCTGCGCGCCCTTACGATGTTTAATATTTGCAAATTTACTATGGCCTGCCATGGTCTGCCCTTAATTTATTAAAATATGTTGCCGCCCATAAAGCACTAGGCGCATTGCATCAAGCCTATCTGATGCAGAGAAGAAAAATTGAAAATCTTATATAGATTAAATGCGAACGGCGGTGCCGGTCACGCTGACCAACATCATCGACCCCTTGCTGCCTACAACGCCATAATCAATATTAACCGCAATGACAGCATTTGCGCCAAGGTTTACCGCCTCCATCTGCATTTCATATAATGCCTCTTCGCGGCCGCGCTTTAACACTTTTTCATATTTGCCGGAGCGCCCACCGACAAAATCGGTAACGGAGGCAAAAATATCGCGAAAGAAATTAGCACCAACAATAACCTCTCCCGTAACCAGCCCCAAATGCTCTTTTACCGGACGCCCCTCAACATGATGTGTGCTGGCTACTAACATGGTCATAAAATTGCTCCTAAAAAATATATTTAATAATAATTATTTAATTTATTCAAGACCTAATGCAGCCTTATAAGTATCTAAAATTGCTTCCATCTCAAGACGGTCATTGGTTTCCATTTTACGCAAACGCACGATTTGGCGCATGATTTTGGCGTCATATCCTTGTGACTTTGCCTCTGAATATACATCGCGAATATCATCCGCTATGCCTTTTTTCTCTTCTTCCAAACGCTCCACCCGTTCAATGAATAAACGAAGTTGATCGGCGGCGACATTGCCCTCTGACATGAAATTCTCCTAAAATAATAATGTCGTTCGAACAGGAACATTCGAATCAATTCTATAATTTCCCATGCTTAATAGTCGGATTGATATTTGGCCATTATATATATGAAAAAAATTTGCGCCTCCATGCGTTTATAGCTTGCATGACGTAGGGGCATGGCTAAGAACGAAAATGACAACATTATCATCATTTTTATAATATATGGAAACATCTATGCCCTTGGCCGAAAATTTAAAAAATAAACAGCAACGCCGCGTCAAAATATTGGCAACATTGGGCCCCGCAAGTGACAGCCCCGAAATGATTGAAAAGCTGTTTTTGGCGGGGGCAAATGCATTTCGTATCAATATGAGCCATGGGGAACAGGCAGATAAAGCCGCCTTGGTGACCCATATTCGTGCATTGGAACGTAAATATGCCATGCCGACCACCATTTTGGTGGACCTTCAGGGGCCAAAATTACGCATCGGCAAATTTGCCGGTGGCAAGGTGATGCTGGAAACTGGGGCTGCCTTTACCTTGGATCAATTGGAAGATGACGGCAATGCCAGCCGGGTGCGCCTGCCGCATCAGGAAATTTTCGATGCTTTAGAGCCACAGACCCGTTTATTATTGGATGATGGTAAATTGGTGCTGCGCGTGCAAAGCGTGACATCTGATAAAATTGAAACCATTGTCGAAGTGGGCGGGCCTTTATCAGACAGAAAGGGATTAAATGTTCCCGATGTGGTGATTCCCGTGGCGGCATTAACCGCAAAGGACAGGTCCGATTTGGCATTTGCCGTGGAACAGGGCGTGGATTGGATTGCGATGAGCTTTGTCCAGCGGCCCGAAGATGTGGCCGAGGGTCGTAAGTTAATCGGCGGAAAAGCCGCTTTATTGGCAAAAATTGAAAAGCCCGCCGCCATTCAGCGATTGGACGAAATTTTGGAATTGGCCGATGCGGTGATGGTGGCGCGTGGTGATTTGGGCGTGGAATTACCCCCTGAACAAGTGCCTCCATTGCAAAAGCAAATTGTCAGCGCAGCCCGCCGCCTTGGCCGCCCCGTCGTGGTGGCAACACAAATGCTGGAATCGATGATTACATCGCCCAGCCCGACAAGGGCGGAGGTTTCCGACGTTGCCACCGCCATTTATGACGGCGCAGACGCCATCATGCTGTCCGCGGAAACCGCCGCCGGCGCATGGCCGGAGGAGGCTGTATCGATTATGGACCGGATTGCCAAACAGGTGGAAAGCGACCCAGATTATTATAGCCGCGTCCATTTTACCAAAATAAATGCCGATGAAACCACCGCCGATGCGCTTGCATTGTCCAGCGCACAAATTGTAAAAACCGTGGATACCAACGCCATTGTTTGCTTTACATCATCCGGTTCAACCGCGCGGCGCATTTCGCGAGAGCGGCCTGAAGTGCCGATTTTGGTATTAACCCCGCATATCGACACCGCCCGCCGTTTGGGCTTATTATGGGGATCATTATCCGTGCGCACCCGCGATATTGGCAGTTTTGAAGAAATGGTTGCCAAGGGCAAGCGAATGGCGATGCGCCATCATTATGGGCAAGCAGGTGGCCGTTTAATCATGTTGGCGGGTGTTCCCTTTGGCACGCCAGGGTCAACCAATGTGCTGCACGTCGTGCGCTTAACTGGCGATGAGCTAAAGGGATTTTAAGATATTGGCCGATTTTGATCTGATATAATATCACGCAATATTGATTTATTTTTATTGAAAAAAGAAAGGGACGGTGAGTGTATACCGCCCCTTTCTCCCTTATCCAATCCTATTAAGGGATTAGAAGTTAAATTGCACACCAACTGTGGCACGTGTGCTGTCAAATGCAATGGTATCAACAACTGCACGCAAACGCACATTTTCGTTCAGCTTAAACTGTCCGCCAATGCCGACCAAATAATCACCATCAGTATCGTCTAAACCAGCAGGAACTGGTGCGCCAGCAATGTGAGACAGATCAAAATCAACTTCTTGATATCCGCCGCGCACGAATAATTGATGCCCCTCGCCAACATTAACGCCCAATTTGGTCGCAATGCCATATTCGCTGTCAATTGCGCCAGTACCAAGATTGAAATTGCCTTCTAAACCAATGACAAATTGACCGCCCAATGGCACGTCAACACCGGCATAGCCGCCAAAAATTGCGCCATCATCACGGGCAACGCCTGCGCCAATATCATGATAGCCAGCGGTTGCACCGACATAGGTTTCAACCTTTTGCTCTTCTTGAGCAAATGCAGGTGCGGAGAGGGTGGAAACAGCAGCCAAAGCCGCAAGAACAGTAATTTTTTTCATTATTTAACTCCATAAAAAATCAGACTCTTTGATCTGATAAATTGGAAATAATGCTTTAATTCTTTCTGCCAAGTGAACAGGCCATTCAGAAATATGACAAAGATAGATAATGTTATAAATTGTAACTAAATTTGACCATATTGTTGCAAAATGGCAACATATTTGCTGCGCTTATTCGGGTAATAACAGGCTGCTATCGCCATAGCTGTAAAATCGATAGTCATTTTTGATGGCATGGGCATAAATATGTTGCATTTTTGCCCGCCCCATTAACGCGCTGACCAACATGAATAATGTGGATTTGGGCAAATGGAAATTGGTCATCAACCCATTTATGATTTTAAATTCATATCCAGGGGTGATGAAAATATCGGTCTCCCCCGAAAAAGGATGCAGCAATCCATCATCCCCTGCCGCGCTTTCCATTAACCGCAGCGATGTTGTGCCCACAGCAATCACCCGCCCGCCATTAGCCCGCACATTGTTAATTTTATCGGCTGTTTCTGGTTCAATCACGCCCCATTCGGCATGCATTTTATGATCAGCGACATTTTCCACCTTAACCGGCAGGAACGTTCCCGCCCCCACATGCAGGGTCAGGGTCGCGGTTAATATCCCCGCCCTTGCCAAATTATCCATCAATTCTGGCGTAAAATGCAGCGCAGCCGTGGGGGCAGCAACCGCCCCTTCCTTATCCGCGAACATGGTCTGATAATCATCATAATCACGTTCATCAATATTGCGTTTCGCGGCGATATAGGGCGGCAAAGGCATTGTGCCCGCGCGGTGCAGCAATGTTTCCACCGGTTCATCGCCATCAAATCTTATGTAAAAACTGCCATCGGGTAATTTATCGGTGGCATGGGCAGTGACATCAGCACCAAAAATAATTTGCTGCCCCGGTTTTAATCTTTTGCCATTTCGGACAAATGCCTGCCAACTGCGCAGGTCAATCCGTTTATGCAGGGTCACGCCAATTCGCGCCTCCCCCCTTCTGCCCTCCAATTGTGCCGGAATGACTTTAGTGTCATTAAACACCAAAATATCCCCTGCCCTTAATAAATTGGGCAAATCCGAAACAATTTTATTCGCAAAGGGTGCATCGCCATCGACATGCAATAATTTTGCGCTGTCACGGGGGACAGCGGGACGTATTGCGATATTTTCGCTTGGCAGATGAAAGTCAAAATCATGAAGTTGCATTGCTGCCCCTTTCAATAATTTCGCTCTTTGTGCAATTAAAAACCGCTTATTGGGCGTTTAGATCATCTAAACTTATCTGCTTTTCATCCGGCTGAACAGGTGATGGCGAAACAGGCGCCGCCATGGCCGGTGCGGCTTTATTATCCGTCTTCATCGATGCCTGAACAATTCGGCTGGGATTGACGGGCGGCTCGCCGCGCTGAATCGCATCAACATATTGCATGCCCGACATCACACGCCCAAATATGCTATAATTATTATCAAGGCTGAATCTAGGTTGGAACACGATAAAAAATTGGCTGTTCGCCGAATTTTTATCCTGCGCCCGCGCCATTGAAACCGTGCCGCGCACATGGGGAAGAGTTGAAAATTCCGCCTGAAGATCGGGCAAATCCGACCCGTTTAAGCCCGTTCCCGTGGGGTCACCGCCCTGCGCCATAAATCCATCAATCACGCGGTGAAACACCAAACCATCATAAAATCCCTGCGCAGTCAGCGTCTTAATCCGCTCCACATGTCCAGGGGCGACTTCGGGATATAATTGAATCATGACACGCCCACCGGTGCTAAGGTCCAACACCCAGATATTTTCATCAAGCGCCTGTGACGGCGGCACGGGCATGGAAGCGGCAGGCGCAGCCGGCGCAGCATCCTGCGCATTGGCCAAGGGCGGCATGAATGCACATGCCGATAAAATGGCCATTGCCGTCAATTTGCGGGCAGATAAAAAATTCAACATTATAATCTTTACTCTCAACTAATCCTATTTTCTTGCTATCCTATAATCAACCATGCTGTCCATGTCATGAATGAAATAGCCATATTTAAATTATATTTATCCAATGCTGCCATTTATATATAATCCGCCATCAAATGAAATATGCTTTAATCGGTCAATTAAATATCATTTGACCTGCGCGTCATCTTCCTATTTATTGCGAATGGAAAAATAATATCCCTAGGAGAGAATATGTCATTAGATAACATCCCACGCAGCGCCTATAATGAAGATCATGAGGCGTTTCGCGCCTCTGTCCGCGCCTTTATGCAAAAAGAAGTCGCCCCAAATGCAAAACAATGGGACGAGGATAAAATTGTGCCAAAGGATTTATGGCCAAAGGCAGGGGCGCTGGGCATGTTATGCCCCACCGTGCCAGAGGAATATGGCGGCCTTGGCCTTGATTTTGGATATAATGCCATTGTTGATGAAGAAACCAGCTATACGGGCGGATCGCCGCTTGGCTTTTCCCTACAATCCGACATTGTGGTCAATTATATCGTCCAATATGGCAGTGAAGAGCAAAAGCTAAAATGGCTGCCCAAAATGGTGTCTGGCGAAGTCGTTACCGCCATTGCCATGACCGAACCGGGCACGGGCAGCGACCTGCAATCCATTCGAACCACAGCCAAAAAAGACGGCAATCATTATGTGATTAACGGGTCAAAAACCTATATCACCAATGGTCAAAATGCCGATTTGGTTCTGGTGTGCGTTAAAACCGATACCGAGGTGCAGCCCGCATGGAAGGGCGTTTCCATTGTGTTGGTGGAGGCAGAGCGCGAAGGATTTGAACGTGGCCGCAATCTTGACAAAATTGGCATGGACGCCGCCGATACGTCGGAATTATTTTTTAACGATGTGCGCGTGCCCATTACCAATTGTTTGGGCGAAGAGGGCAAAGGCTTTATATATTTGATGAGCGAATTACCCCAAGAACGCCTATCCATTGCGGTATCAGCGCAGGCATCTGCACAAAAAGCATATGATGACACGGTGGAATTTGTGAAAGAACGCAAGGCATTTGGAAAAACTGTTTTTGATTTTCAAAATACCCGCTTTGTCTTGGCTGACTTAAAAACCAAATTGCAGGTGGGCTGGGCGCATTTGGATTGGGCATTGAACCGCCATTATAAAAAAGAACTGACCAATGAAGAAGGCGCGGCGGCCAAATTATGGCATACTGACCTGCAATGGGAGGTGATGGACAAATGCCTGCAATTACATGGCGGCGCGGGTTATATGAATGAATATCCCATTGCCCGGGCATGGCGCGGCGCGCGCGTTACCCGCATTTTTGGTGGCACAAATGAAATTATGAAAGAGTTAATCGGCAGAACATTGTAAAATTACTGTCATAAAAATTGAACATATTATTGAAAAGCGGCCTCTTTATTGAGTATGCCGCTTTTCACCATATAAGAAGAAAGAATAATAATGTCCCGTCCTGAAAGCTGGCAGTTAATTGCCGATAATTATCCATTTAGCCACCGCACCGAAACGCGCTTTGCCGATTTGGACATGCTTGGCCATATCAATAATGTGGCAATGGCAGGATTATTTGAACATGGGCGCGGCAAATTTAACCATGCCATAGAGGTGGAGCGCCGCACCGCCGACCAACGTTGGTTAATCGCCAAAGTAGAGATAAATTATATCGCGGAAAGTTTTTTCCCCGACCCTGTGGATATTTGTAGTGGCATTTCGCGAATCGGGTCATCCAGTTGGGATATTGCATCGGCGGCATTTCAAAATGATGTCTGCGTTGCGACCTGCGTCACCACAATTGTATTGACCAATAAGGATGGTTCGGTGCGCATCAATGATGATTTACGCGCGGAATTTGAGCGTTTAACAGTAAAGGGCGCGTAAATACCCAAATGGCAAATAAATTTCATTTTTAAGCAGAAAATTTCGGTTTTCACTTGAAATAGATGAAAAACCATGTAGAGCGGCGCGGTATGTAACGCCGCCCGTGCGCGGTGTTTTTGTTTTTTGGGGCTTTTACGATATATAGGCCCAAATTTATGATTCGAATGGAGCTTGGTTTTTTATGCAGATAATGGTTCGCGACAATAATGTTGAACAGGCGCTACGGGCCCTGAAAAAGAAGTTGCAACGCGAAGGTGTATATCGCGAGATGAAACTTCGTCGCCATTATGAAAAGCCTTCTGAAAAGCGCGCTCGTGATAAAGCCGCTGCCGTTCGCCGCGCCCGCAAGATGGAGCGTAAGCGTATGGAGCGTGATGGCATTAAAATCGCCTAAGCTTTTTTATCGTCATATTGGCGATATATCTTATTTTGAATGAAGCGCCGTCGCATGATCGGCGCTTTTTTCATATATCATCATCTTTCATGCATGGTAAAATAATGCGCCCGTTTATTTTGCGCCGCATATGGCGGGCAATATCATCATATTTATAAGATTTCATGCGGCGATAATTAACACTGGCCAGCGCGCGGCATGATGTTTATAGAATGGGGCGATGAAGCGCCCAGAGCGCATTTTTTATTGAGGAAATTTCATGTCTGTTACCGCTGTTCCCATTCAACCCATCAAAAAATCTTCTTTGGTCAAATTATGGGCTGGCCTTGCCATTTTATTGCTGGCGGCCATCGCATTGGCATTTTTCGGCACAAAGGATGTCCGCGCCCAATATTCCAGTAATGAGGCTTTCCTTGCCGATAATGCAGGCAATAGCGGCGTCACCACCACCCCATCGGGATTGCAAATTGAAACCATCCGCAAAGGCGAGGGCCCATCCCCCACGGATGAGGATGTTGCCCTGGTCAAATATAAAGGCATGTTGCGTGATGGCACGGTCTTTGATGAAAATGAACAAGCCCCCATGCCCGTTGCGGGCGTTGTCCCTGGTTTTTCCGAAGCATTAAAATTGATGCAGCGCGGCGGGCAATATCGCATTTGGATTCCCTCCGCCCTTGGCTATGGTGATCAGGATGTCCCCCCACAGGGTGAGGTAAAAATTCCAGGCGGCAGCGTGCTGATTTTCGAGGTAGATTTATTGGAATATAAATCACGTGCCGAGTTGGAGGCCGCGCAAAAACAATTTGAAGAAATGCAAAAAGCACAAGGTGGTGCAGCACCAACCGGCGTACCGCAAGCAGGCCCAGCACCGCAATAATTCGGCCGCAATAATATTGCATCACATATGGTGAAAAGGGCCTTTTTACGGGCCCTTTTTTTTGCCCGCCATAACGAATTTATTACTAACAATATTTGTCACTGGAGCATTGCATGATGCCTGCATAAAATATTTTCACATTTTATGATGGAGAAAATAAATGACACAAACCACATCTTCTATGTTTAAAATCATGCTGCTTGGCTTTGCGGTTGGCACGGCATCCATATTATGGGTTAATGCCGCACATGCGCAAACCGCCCCCAAAATTATCGAAAAATATGAACAGGCCGCAAAAAGCGGTAAAGCACCCAGCACCGCCACACAAATGGCAGGATGCGCCGCATATTGGAAACGTTGGGGCGCGACATTGGAACGTGATTGGGAGGGTAAGTTCATCTCCGAAATGGGTGCCAAACTTGCCCCGGCAAAGGCAAAGAAAAATGCGGCATTTTGGCAAATGGCTGCGCAGAAAAAATGGAAAAAAGAACATAAGGGCGGCCTGACCGGATATGATGCAGCATATGCGGGTTTAGAAAAAAATGCCGACCGCGATTATGAATATTTGACCCGTGGCAATTATGATAAAATGTATAATATTTTCGACATTTTGGGTAGTTGTGACACCAAATAACCAAATTATTTTTACGTTTAATGGCGTGGATGCCGCAATATCCACGTCATTCTTATAATTAAGCATTAAATTCATCATAGCGTCAAAAATTCTTTATGATAAGAGGCGGATATGACGAATAATATACGCCTGAAATTTCCCAAAAAGCCGCCACGAAAAACATGGACTGATTGGGCCGCCATTATTGGTGGTTGCGCCATTTTATTATGCGCCCTTATTTTTGCTTTATCCTATTTCGGCATATTAAACCTAAATATGCCCAGCACAAAATCGCCGCATGAACGCGCCATGGTTGCCAATGCCGATGATATATTAAATGCCAATTTTGCTTTATGCGACGGCCCTGTTCGAAATAATTGCGTTGTTGATGGGGATACAATTTGGTTTGAGGGACGCAAAATTCGCATTGCAGATATTAACACGCCAGAAACGCATGAGGCACAATGCGAACAAGAGCGCGAATTGGGTGTGAAGGCGAAAATGCGGCTGCTCGCCTTATTAAATATGGGCAATTTTTCTTTAAAAAATATTGATCGGGATACGGACCAATATGATCGCGACCTTCGCATCATCATTCGCGGCGGCGATAGTATAGGCGAAAAATTGGTCGATGAAGGATTGGCCGAAAAGTGGCAGGGATATCGGCGAAGTTGGTGCTAAAATATTTTACAAATTGCTAATTATTGATATTTTACGCAGCTCTATCGCCGCAAATTATTTTTCGATTATATGCTATTTCTATCGATTATTAACATAAGTAGAATTTGCAGTTTTTGACGGACTAGTTTACAGTTTTTACAATGGATAATTCACAAATTGATAAGCTAACGCAAAGGCAGATAGACTGCCTAAGTTTAGTTCATAATCATTATACATCCAAAGATATTGGCCGGCAGCTCAAAATGTCGCCCCATACGGTCGATTCACATATTCGCAATGCAGTAAAGATTTTGGGCGTGAACAGCCGGTTTGAGGCGGCGCGTCTAGTTACAAATAGCAATGATAATGAAAAGCGAGAATTGAGTAGTCCCTCTCCGCTACTAGTCGAGAGCGAGAATTTATCCTTTGATGAAATCTCCAAGAATGAGGTTTTCAATAATCATCAAGAGCAAAATTTACTGCCATTTCCGAAATATTGGGGCCAAGAAAATACATTATCCCCAGGTGCTAAATTATTTTGGATATTCTTTATTGCTTTTGCCATTTGCATTTGCATTGGGGCAATCGCCGCAGCATTTGATGCCATTGACCGATTGATGTGACCATCTGCTTATTACTTTCAATCTTGGAAATTTGACACGGAACACAAGGAGAATTTCTAATGCGAAAAGAAAGAATAGAGGCCACCAATAAGGTTGCAAAATCATTGTGGGATGCAGAACAAAAAATCGAAGACGCCATTGCCGCTGTTGCCCAATTAAACGCAATATTACCCACGGCGCGTTCAATGGCAAAAGTGTCGTCAATTATCGGTCAGGATGTATTTAACGCATCCTGCACATCATTAAGAAATTTGATTAAAGCACGCGGTAATATGGTCGATACGCATCATTTATTGGATGGTGTTAAAACCGACATCGGCCTTAAAACCTATAATGCCGGTGGGGGTTTTCCAAAATTTCCGCAGACTGCCATGCTTAACATTGTTGATAATCAAGCAGCATAATTTTCAGCCCCTTGGGGGATAATATTAAACCCAAGGGGTATTTATTCATGGTTGATTTGCTTCAAATATTTTTTTGGACATCATCATTAATTACTTTGATAATTATTTTTTTAATCGGATCAAATGAAGAGAAATTTGGCATAACAGCCTTGATTTTGGGGACATTAACTACGACCGCGTCATATTGGACGTTACAGGATGAACCAAAATATTTTAATCTTTCTCTTTTATTTTTCGACACGATTTTATTGATAATTTTAATCCTATTTTGCCTAAAAAGCAGAAAATTTTGGCCCATATGGGTAAGCAGCTTTCACTTAATTGCTGTGCTGACCCATATTTCCCATCTTCTGTTAAATGAATCATTGATAAGAGCATATAGCTTGCTTCAGGGATTTTGGGTTTACCCCATGTATATCAGCATGATTTTAGGGGCATATGGATATCGAAAAGCAATGATGAAAAAGAAGCAAATCTCCACCTAAATTGGCCCATAAAATGGGCGTGGGGGCGCAATATGTATTATAATTCACAAAATATGCACAATAATATGTGCAATATTGACCTTATTATCGCGGATATTAAATCTAGATTTTTCAGCAGGTTTAGGAAAAATCCGGCCATGTCATCTATTCATGATGATGATATTTCCAATATGGTCGATGAATTTATCCAAATGCGAAACATTAAAAATAAAGATTTTCCCATTGGATTTTTTAGCCAAGCCTATTGGTCAATTTTGACCCATGCATATCAGGCACAGCTGAATGATATATTTTTCACCATGGCGGCTGCATATGATTATGCCGGCGTGCCCGATAACATCACATCGCGCATTATGTCCGAATTATTGACCCTTGGCTTTATTACTTATGATAATGACCCAATGGATCAACAACAACATATTGTCCGATTAACCGATTTTGGCGTGGATATGATCCATAAATATGCCGCCGATGCAGGATTCGCCCTGCCCGTGCGGGCAAGCATATTGCACAAGGATACACCATATATGGCTGAACCAAAATTTAGACAGAAAATGGCACACCCCGCCTAAACCATCCTAAATTGTCATATTTGGTGGAGGATGCACCGGCAGCAATTTGTCGGTGCATTTTCACATTGGTTTAAGGCATGTATTTTTAGATGCTATGCATGTCCAAATTATTGGAATGTTGAGAGCGCAAGCACTTGCCCGCAATATAACCGCCAGTTCCTGCATATATATTATCCCGCAAACATCCAGCCCGACACAATGGCGCAAATAAAGCATTGGAAGATGGCAATTTGCTGCAGACGGCGGGAAAAAGGCTCTTTACGTATTTTATGACGAAATATCGCGCGGCCCACATATGCACCCATTATCCCGCCAAATAGGGCAAGGGTCAACAATCCATCCTCCGACACGCGCCAGCCGCCATTTTCCGCGCGCATTTTGTCAAAACCAAATGCCATAAATGTCCATAGGTTGATAAGGAATATCGCGCCAAATATGTTGAATAAACTTATCATCGCCAAGTCATGGCTATATTTATTTAAAAAATAAATAAGATCAGATCATCTTTTGATAATGAGGATATTTTGATTAAGAATTTCAATATGGTCAATTTATCTGTGAAATTTACCAGCTTCGTCTTCTGTGCAAACTGCACTTTCCTGTCATCTACGTCATCCCGTCGCAAGACGGGGTCGATCGCTTAATATAGAATAGGTGTGGGCATATATAACAAAGTAACTGACGATGGCTGGATTCCGGCCTTCGCCGGAATGACGGTTGAGATATGATTAGTTCCTAGCCTAAGAGTTTTCGGAATTCTTCTCACCACCCTTGGGTGTTATTTCTGATGCAGTGGCTTTTTCTTTAATTTTTATAGAAGCTCTATCTACGCTCAACTTCCAAATGCGCTAAGCACTTTACTTCGCTAAGTAAAGTGATGGAAAACATTCGTGGAGCCAGCCAAAAAAATTCATTATAAGAGCAATAAATGCAATCATTCCAAAGATAAATGGTACCCCAAAATCTAATAATTTATACCGACAACTCTCATTTGTCGAAATGGTTTTAGCAAATGAATCCGTAGAATCTTCAATGATATTTAACTGACTAAAGACATGCTTTAATGCAATTATTAATGATTCTTTATTGCTATTAAATTCCTTCATTTCTTCAAGAGCTGTACTTAGCAAATCAATTTGCTGATCTCTTTTCAGACTTAAATCATCAATTTTTGAATGTATTTCACCTTGGACCGAAATTATATGACGACTTGTTAAATCCGGAAGTTTGTCAATTTCGTCTATTATGCTAGTAATATTAAACATCATAGCGCGTGTAGCGGTATCAATTCCTAGATTATTAGCATCAATATTTCGTCTGCCATCGGCTAAACTATTTTTTACAATTTCTTGTTTTACTGCATCGATGCTTTTTTGATCAAGCATCTGTAAATTATTTAAAAATAAATAAAATTTGTCTTTAAGTTCAGCTTTTATTTTATTTATTATAGGAGAGAAGCTCTCATTATTTGATGTCCTTTCTATCTCCGATATAATAAAAGATAAGGACTTTTGATGTTGCTGTAATTTTAAAAACTCTTTTTCAAAATTTTCTAGACTAGGTGCATTGATATTAATCTTCTCCGCCTGCAACGCAGAAGCCATGACTTTTTTTAGATTTTCTGCAATGTTCTCCAATATTGCTTTGATAACATCATTACTGCCACCATTATCTTTTGCGATTTGAGAATTTAATATTATTACAGTTCTATGTTGAGACCAAAAAATGGCAATATTATATAGCAGGGCCGATATCAGAAACACGCTGATAATAATGTGATTAACTTGTATTGAGTATAAACCCGCAATGATGCCTTGGTCATTAGTTCCAGAAGAGAATGCAAAAATAACTCCAGCCGAAGAAAACCATAATAGATTTCTTTTGGCCTTGCTAAACTCTTCGGTTAAATTGACAACATTCGCATCGTGCAATTTTTTATCAGCTTTAACCGTAGAGACTTTTGCTTCTTCAGCTTTAGGTGCTTGCATATATTCCAATCATTCCGCAGCGACGCCTGCTTGTTCGAACATATCGGCGCCGTCATCATCCATGCCCAATGCGGCGGTCAGGCCGCTATCATTGGCGGTTTTTTTCTTGCGCTTGTCAAAGCTATCCCAAACCTCGCCCCAATTGCCGCGTGTTGATGCCTTACTATATTCTGTCGCGCGGGTTTCAAAGAAATTGGCATGTTCCACGCCGTTGATTAACGGGGCAAGCCATGGCAGCGGGTGATCCTCCACCATATAAACGGGTTGCAGGCCAAGCTGGCTTAACCGCCAATCGGCAATATAGCGGATATAGCGTTTAATTTCCTTTGCCGTCATGCCGGGCACCGGCCCCATTTCAAAGGCAAGGTCGATAAAGCGGTCCTCCAAACGGACAACCTTTTGACAGCAATCGATAATATCTTCCTTCACCGCCTTGGTCAGGCAGCCCCGTTCCTGGGTAAAGGCGTGGAATAATTTGGTAATCCCCTCGCAATGCAGGCTTTCATCACGGATTGACCATGATACAATTTGGCCCATGCCCTTCATTTTGTTAAAACGGGGAAAGTTCATGAGCATGGCAAAGCTGGCGAACAGCTGCACCCCTTCGGTAAAGCCGCCAAACATGGCCAAGGTGCGGGCAATATCTTCGTCATTATCGACGCCAAATTCGTCCAGATAATTGACCTTTTCGGCCATTTCTTCATATTCCAAAAAGGCGCTATATTCGCTTTCGGGCATGCCGATAGTGTCCAGCAAATGGGAATAGGCGGCGATGTGCACGGTTTCCATATTGGAAAATGCGGTCAACATCATCTTTACCTCGGTCGGTTTGAACACGCGGCCATATTTTTCATGGTAACAATCCTGAACCTCAATATCCGCTTGGGTAAAGAAACGGAAAATTTGGGTCAGCAAATTGCGTTCATGATCGGAAATTTTCTGCGCCCAGTCGCGGCAATCCTCCCCCAAGGGGACTTCCTCTGGCAACCAGTGAATTTGTTGCTGGCGTTTCCACATGTCATATGCCCATGGATATTCAAAGGGCTTATATGTTTTACGGGCTTCTAAAAGTGACATGACTTATTCCTAAAATTCAAAAAAACTCTATGTTCATTGCGGCCTTTATTGACAGGCCAGACATTCATCATAATCGGTGGTTTCGGCGGTCATCAATTCCACCTTTTTGGGATCAAGCGTGTTGTCCGCCTCTACCCCGCCGCCAAGTTGATTTTCCGCGCCCTCGCTTCCGGCGAAACCGGCGCGTTGCATGGATTTACTGCGCAGATAATATAGCGATTTGACGCCAAGTTCCCATGCGCGAAAATGCAGCATCAACAAATCCCATTTTTCCACATCCGCCGGAATGAACAGGTTTAATGATTGCGCCTGATCAACATAGGGGGTGCGGTCCGCCGCCAATTCAATCAACCAACGTTGGTCAATTTCAAAACTGGTTTTGAAACTATCCTTTTCCTCTTGGCTTAAAAAATCAAGATGTTGGACCGAACCACCACGTTCAAGAATGGAATTCCACACATTATTACTGTCCTTTGATTTGGCGATTAACAATTTTTCCAAATAGGGATTTTTCACGATAAAGCTGCCCGACAGGGTTTTATGCGTGTAAATATTGGCCGGTATTGGTTCAATACATGCCGAAGTGCCGCCGCAAATGATGGAAATGGACGCGGTGGGGGCAATGGCCATTTTACAGGAAAAACGCTCCATCACGCCTTGGTCAGCCGCATCGGGGCATGGCCCGCGTTCTTTGGCCAACATCATCGACGCGGTATCCACCTGCGCACGAATATGTTTGAACATTTTCAAATTCCAGCTTTTGGCCATCGCGCTTTCAAAACCAAGGCCGCGTGCTTGTAAAAAGCTGTGAAAACCCATAACGCCCAAGCCAACGGAACGTTCACGCGCTGCGCTATATTTTGCGCGGGCCATGACATCGGGCGCCCGGTCGATGAAATCTTGCAGCACATTGTCAAGCATGCGCATCACATCTTCGATAAATCCTTTTTCGCCATTCCATTCATCCCATTTTTCCATATTGAGCGAGGAAAGGCAGCACACCGCCGTGCGGTCATTGCCCAAATGGTCAATTCCCGTGGGCAAGGTGATTTCACTGCACAAATTGGATGTGGATACTTTTAAGCCAACATCGCGGTGATGTTTGGGCATTTGTTTGTTCACCGTATCAGCAAAGATAATATAGGGCTCACCCGTGGCAAGGCGGGTTTCGACCAATTTTTGGAACAGGCTGCGTGCATCAACACTGCCGCGCACTTCGCCCGTTTTGGGTGATTTTAATTCAAATTCTTCCCCATTGCGCACCGCCTCCATAAAGGCGTCGGTCAACAACACACCATGGTGCAGGTTTAATGCCTTGCGGTTAAAATCGCCCGATGGTTTGCGCACTTCCAAAAATTCTTCGATTTCGGGGTGCGATACATCCAAATAACATGCCGCCGAGCCACGGCGCAATGAACCTTGCGAAATGGCAAGGGTTAATGAATCCATCACGCGAACAAAGGGGATGATGCCGCTGGTTTTACCATTAAGGCCGACCGGCTCACCAATGGCGCGAACATGCCCCCAATAGGTACCAATACCGCCCCCGCGAGAAGCGAGCCATACATTTTCATTCCATGTTTTTACAATGCCGTCCAAACTATCCTCAACAGAGTTTAAATAGCATGAAATGGGCAGGCCGCGCCCTGTGCCACCATTGGATAAAACGGGGGTGGCAGGCATGAACCAAAGCTGGCTGATATAATCATATAGGCGCTGGGCATGCTCCGCATCATCGGCATAGGCGGAGGCAACACGCGCGAATAAATCTTGGTAACTTTCATTGGGTAATAAATAACGGTCTTGTAATGTTTCTTTGCCAAATTCGGTTAACAACGCATCGCGGCTGGGGTCGGTTTTAATGTCGAAACGGCGTTTATCAATGGATTTGCTGTTGGGAAGTTCAGAGCTTGCCATTTCTTGGGCCGCATTGGCCATCACCGCTGCAATCGCCGCCTCTTTGCTTTCGATTTTTGATTCGGTTTTGCTGTGCGTTTCCGTCATCGCTACATCCTCAATTGTCGCTTCGCGCTCTAAATCTCTTAAGTCCATTTTTACCCCATTATCACAAATTTTTTCATGGGGATTATACCCCATATTTTACATTCAAATTGCCCATGATAATGGGCCAATAAGGACGATCGGCTCGCCCTTATTTTTTTAACATTTGCGCCGATTATATTCGGCAAGTTTTGCGACCTATTATTATCTTCTATTTATATTTTCGCAGTGGGATAAGATGTCCCTTATACCCTATTTTTTGACCGTCGGGAACAAAAACGCTTCAACCAATATATATTGGTTAAGACGCAACCGATAAATGTTTATATGCCCGCAAAATTGGGCCGAAAATTGGCCATTTGCCCCAATTTTTGGGACAAAAGACCTCCATCACCAGAAACTGGTAATTTCAAAAAACACAATCTGTTGGGTATGCCCCCTATGGCCAACCGCTACCTATAGTGCCTATATTATTTTGAAGCGCAAGAGGGTAAATTAACATTTAACGTAAAAATAAGACTCGACTCATCCTATGTTCGATTCGGTTCATCGCAACATAAAATATGGTGCAGTGCCGCGAGCCAGCCTCCACCAATGCTTTGCCAGATTTTTAACCATGAAATGACAGGCTGTAAAAAAATATTCTTAGCATGAGTGAAATTTACACCATTTTGCATCACAATAAATATGGCAAAAAATCCATGCTAAAATCATTGCAAAACCATCAGCTTTATCGCAACATTATTGCGCCTCCAAAATATGCATAAAATATGTCCAAATGATGCATTACAAATATGCCACAGGCTTTCACTCACTCCATCATTATGATAGGGCGGCTCTTGAACATAGAATTACCATTTTTGCGCAGAATCAATGAATAGAAAGCCCCATCATGATCGTTATTAAAGAATCAGACCTGATTGAAAGCGTCGCCGATGCCCTGCAATTTATCAGCTATTATCATCCCATGGATTATATCCGCGCCCTTGGCGAAGCGTATAAGGCCGAACAAGCGCCCGCCGCAAAGGATGCAATGGCGCAAATTTTAACCAATAGCCGTATGTGCGCAGAGGGGCACCGCCCGATTTGCCAAGATACCGGTATTGTTAATGTGTTCATCAAATGGGGGCAAAATTGCCGGTTGGAATCAGACAAAAGCCTGCAAGAGGTGGTGGATGAAGGGGTGCGCCGCGCCTATTTACATGCCGAAAATAAATTACGCGCATCGGTGCTGGCCGACCCTGCCTTTACCCGCCGCAATACCAAAGATAATACACCCAGCATTTTGAACGTTGAAATGGTCATGGGCGATAAGGTTCAAGTCGATGTCGCGGCAAAGGGCGGCGGCAGCGAGGCCAAAAGCAAGTTTAAGATGATGAACCCATCGGATAATATTGTCGAATGGGTAAAGGAAATGATCCCGCAAATGGGCGCGGGTTGGTGTCCGCCCGGTATGTTGGGCATTGGTATTGGCGGCACAGCGGAAAAATGCATGTTGCTGGCCAAGGAATCGCTGATGGGGCAAATTGACATGGCGCAATTGAAACAGCGCGGCCCGCAAAATGATATTGAGGCATTGCGGATTGAAATATTTGATGCGGTCAATGCCATGGGCGTGGGCGCACAGGGTTTGGGCGGGCTGTCCACCATATTAGACGTGAAAATTTTGGACTATCCCTGCCATGCCGCCAATAAACCCGTGGCCATGATCCCCAATTGCGCGGCCACCCGCCATGCCCATTTCACATTGGACGGCAGCGGGCCAAGCTTTTTGGAAACCCCCGATTTATCGCAATGGCCCGATGTGCACTGGCAACCCGATAGCAGCGCCAAACATGTGCAATTGGACAATTTAACCGCTGAGGAAGTGCAAAGTTGGAAACAGGGGGATAGATTATTATTATCCGGCAAAATGCTGACGGGACGCGATGCCGCGCATAAACGCATAGCCGACATGTTGGCAGCGGGTGAGGAATTGCCCGTGTCATTCAAAGGTCGCATGATTTATTATGTTGGGCCGGTTGATCCTGTGGGCGAGGAAATTGTCGGCCCCGCCGGCCCCACCACCGCCACCCGCATGGATAAATTTACCGATATGATGTTGCAGCAGGGCCTGCTTGCCATGGTGGGTAAGGCAGAGCGCGGACCCGATGCCACCAACGCCATTAAAAATGGCAAAAGCGCCTATTTAATGGCGGTGGGCGGTGCGGCTTACCTTGTTTCCCGCGCGATTAAGGGCAGCAAAGTGGTTGGTTTTGAAGATTTAGGGATGGAAGCCATTTATGAATTTGAGGTGGAAAATTTCCCCGTCACCGTCGCGGTGGATAGCGAGGGGAATAATGTCCACCAGCTAGCGCCGCTTGTTTGGCGGGACAAAATCGCCAAAGAGGGATTGTTACAATAACATATTTTACAACTAAATATTGACGTATTTTCATAGTAATAGGCATAATTCAGGGCAAAGTGAGGAGCAAGGATATTGAGCGCAGATATGACAAAAAAGGGTTCATGTAATTGCGGTAAAATATCCTTTGAGGTTCGGGGGGCTCTTGGCACGCCCGACGCCTGTCACTGTAGCCAATGCCGAAAACAATCGGGCCATTATTGGGTATCAACCGATATTGAAATCGCCAATGTCACGATAAAGGGGGAAAGGCATCTTAACTGGTATGCTGCATCCCCCAAAGTGCGCAGGGGTTTTTGTAAAATATGCGGGTCATTTTTATTTTGGCACCCAAATGGGCGCAGCAGCATCGCCATCGCAATGGGCGCATTTGACATGCCGACCAATATAAAATTGGCCCACCATATTTTTGTGCGTGAAAAGGGCGATTATTATGACATTGCTGACGGCCTGCCCCAAGAAGAATAATCTATTCCAATAATAATATTCACATATAAACCGCACAATAAAAAGGGCGGTCAGAAGGCCGCCCTTTCATTTGGGGGTTAATCCAAATGTGAACTTTATCGCACAATCAATCTTCGCGCGTGCGCTCTTCCATTCTGGTGCTTCTTGCCGGTGCTTGCTGACGCGTGGGGCGTTCGACGCGTTGCTGCACTCTTGGCGTTTGCCCTGATTGTGCTGCTGGTGCAGCGGCGGGCGGTGCACTACGTGGTGGGCGGACATTGACAACAGGGGCGGCATTTGTGGCGGGCGCGCTAACAGCGCCGCCAACATTTACCCCTGCACCTGTATTGCCGCCACGATTTCCGCGCCGACCCTGATAATTACCGCCATTGGTGCTTTCACCCCTGCGGCTTTCGCGGGCATCGCGGATGATTTTTTCGCCAAAGCCATTGCCGCTGCCCCGTCCATTGGCATCATCACGGCCATTATCATCACGGCCATTATCATCGCGGTCATTTCTACGATTATTTCGGCGTTCATCACGGTCCCTGCCGCGCCGACCATCATTATAATCACCTTGACGATTGCCCCGGCCGCGATAGCCGTAATTTCCGCCGCGATTATAATTATTGCGATACCAATTATAACGCTGGCGGCCCCAATAGCTGCGATGATGATCATACATTTGATATCGCAATCCGCCACGGTCGAATATATAAATGCCATAGCCGGGATAATAATAATTATCATACCAACCGCCGCTATAACCTATATTATAAAAACCATATCCATAATCACAGCTATAATAACTGTCATAAGGGGCGTAGGGATCGCAGCTATAAGAAGAATCATAATTATGATAACCATCATCATATAATCCATACATGCAGCCGCTCATCAATAATGAACCGCCGACCAAAGAGGCAAATTTGCCTAATTTCATTATCTTATCTATCGCCATTTTTCACCCCTTTGCATATTTGGGCAGATATTACTGAAACAGCAATCTCGTCATACCCACAATCTATACACTCAATTTTTTATTATTTACGAGTCGTTTATTGTTTTAGTTCATATAAGTTGAATTTAATATGAACAATAATGCATATATATATTCGCAATTACTTGACCTTATACGGATAGATGATAGATTTAATTGAGCGTTTAACATAAAGTGGAGAGATAATATGTCATATGCGCATAGTGAAGAAGCAAATCCCCATTGGGTGCGCCCTCCATCATTAAAAGATATTGAACATATACCCGGTGAAACTGGCCTGCCCTTAATCGGCAATACATTTGCCGTGCTGGCCGATCCCATTGGCTTTGGCAATAAAATGCAGGCAAATTATGGCAAAATATATCGCAACCGCGCCTTTGGTCAAAATACCGTCATGCTGCTTGGCCCAGATGCCAATGAATTGGTTTTGTTCGACAGGAATAAATTATTTTCCAATGAACAAGGATGGGGGCCGGTGTTAAATTTGCTGTTCCCACGCGGGTTAATGTTGATGGATTTTGACCATCACCGCATGGACCGCAAGGCATTATCCATTGCGTTTAAACCCGAACCAATGCGGGCATATTGCACGGCGTTAAGCCAGGGTATTTATCGCCGAATTGCCGATTGGCCAAATGATTTGCAATTTTACCCCGCGATCAAACAATTAACATTGGACCTTGCCGCCACATCATTTTTGGGCATTGATTGGGGGCCAGAGGCGGATAAAATAAATACCGCCTTTGTTGATATGGTGGCCGCCTCTGTCGGTGTAGCGCGCACGCCCATTCCCTTTACCAAAATGGCGCGCGGGGTGGCGGGACGGAAATATTTAATTGATTATTTTACCCCGCAAATTGCCGAGCGCCGCCGTAATGAAAATATGCAGGATATGTTCAGCCAATTTTGCCGCGCAACACGCGAAGATGGCGAATATATGGCCGATGATGAAATTGTTGATCATATGAATTTTTTGATGATGGCTGCGCATGACACCATCACCTCCTCCATTACATCTATGGTCTGGTTGCTTGCCAAAAATCCAGACTGGCAGGAAAAATTGCGCGAGGAATGTTTGTCGATCGCCCCAGCGGGTGGAGCAATAGCTTATGAGGATTTATCCAAATTCACCCTAACCGAAATGGCGTTTAAGGAATCATTGCGCCTGATCCCCCCCGTGCCCAGCATCCCGCGCCGCGCGGTAAAGGATTTTGAATTTGGCGGATATCATATTCCCGCCGGCACAGCGGTGGGCGTTGCCCCATCCTTTGTTCATCATATGGCCGAATATTGGCCCGAACCTGAAAAATTTGATCCGATGCGCTTTACGCCAGAGGCGATAAAGGAACGGCATAAATTTGCATGGGTTCCCTTTGGCGGGGGGGCACATATGTGCCTTGGCCTGCATTTTGCCTATGAACAGATGAAAATATTCATGCATCATTTGCTGACATCGCGCAGTATAGAGGTGAATAATGGATATGAACCCAAATGGCAGGCATGGCCTATCCCCAAACCAAAGGATGGATTGCATGTGACGTTAAGGCCGCTTTGACACGGCCCTAAGTCTATATCATTATAATATATTGATTACCCGCTATTCCTTAATGCGGTGGCAATGGCGTTAATGGTTAGGGAAATGCCGTCGCGCACCTTGGGATCATTTTCCCCGCTGCGGTGGCGTTTCATCAATTCCACCTGTAACAGGTTTAACGGTTCAATATAGGGCAGACGCAGTTCAATTGAGTTGAACAAAGATTGATTTTTCTCAAGCAACCAATTTTGCCCTGTTGCCTCCAACAAACCATCGCGCGATTTATGCCATCCATCATTAATACGGCCAAATAATTCGCTCGATAGCGCCTTATCCTCTACCAATTGGCTATAATGGCTGGCGATTCTCATATCAGATTTGGCCAACACCATTTCCATATTGGATAAAATCGTTTCAAAGAAAGGCCAATTTTGCGCCATATCTTTTAACAATGCCTTATCCTCAAATTCATCAAGCGCCTGTCCCACGCCATACCAACCAGGCAACATGACCCGTGCCTGGGCCCAGCTAAATACCCATGGGATGGCGCGCAAATCCTGAATCCGGCCACCGGTTTTGCGGCTGGCGGGACGCGAGCCAATTTTCAAACCCGAAATTTCGGCAATTGGGGTCATTTGGCGGAAAAAATCCTTAAACCCATCATGATTATATACTAAATCGCGATAGGCGTGAAAGGCGCTGGCCGATAATGTGGTCATCGCCGCGCTATATTTTTCAAGGTCGGCAGGCGATATTTTAATTTCCTGTAATGACGCCAACATGGTGGCCGATGTCATGGTTTCCAAACTGGCCACTGCATTATCAACGCTGCCATATTTTGCTGCAATCACCTCGCCCTGTTCGGTAATGCGGATGCGCCCCTGCACCGTGCCATGCGGCTGTGCCTGTATCGCGCCAAATGCACTGCCGCCGCCGCGCCCAACTGCGCCGCCGCGCCCGTGGAATAACTGCATGGCAATGCCCGCATCCTTAAATACGGGGGCAAGGGCAAGGCTGGCCTCATATAATTCCCAAGTGGAGGTTAAATAGCCGCCATCCTTATTGGAATCTGAATATCCAATCATTACTTCTTGATATCCACGCACTTCGGCCAAATGCTTCATTTTCTCAATGGCAAAGAAATTGGTCATTGTGTCGGGCGCATTTTTCAAATCGCCCACCGTTTCGAATAAAGGCACAACCATGATGCCCGCCGATGCGTTGCCATTGCTATCAACACGGTAAAGCCCCGCCTCTTTCAGCATTAAATATACTTCCAAAAGGTCGGAAACGCTTTGCGTCTGGCTAATCACATAGGTGGTAATACATTGTGGTCCAAATTGCGCATGGGCATGGGCGGCGGCGCGAATAATGGCCAGCTCATGGCTGGTCTTCTCGCTATATTCATGCCACCCATCGGATAGGGGGCGATTATTGCTAAGCTCATTTAATAACAGCTTAACCCGCGCATCCTCATCCAGTGATTTATAATCTTTTTCAACGCCAGCAATATTTAACAGCTCGGCCACCAATTCTTCGTGCACGTCGCTATTTTGACGAAGGTCAAGCGTGGCCAAATGGAAACCAAATGTTTCCACCGCACGGATCATACGGCCCAATGCCCCGCCAGAGGCAAGAGCGCCCTCACCCCCCTGACGCAGGCCCGATGCAATAATCACCAAATCGGCGCGTAAATCCTCCGGCGCGTCATATTTTGGTGCCTTTATGGTCGATGGGCGCGGCGGGGATTCGCCTACTAAATCAATATAGGTCGCGCTGATACGGGCATAAATTCCCGACAATGCTCGTCTATATGGTTCATCCGCACGGCTGGTCGCATTATCGCCGCTATTTTCAGCAAGATCCAATACCTCTTGCGGAATATCGGTCTGTTCACTGGAAATGGAAAGCTCGCTGCCCAAATGATGGATGAAATCCATATAATAACGCAGCGCCGATGCCCCATTGCGCGAAATGGCATATTGCAGCGAATCCGCGCCAACAAAGGGGTTGCCATCACGGTCGCCGCCAATCCAGCTGCCAAGGCGCAAAAATGATGTCGGGCGAAAACCCAGATCATTTTCCCAACGCGCATATAATTTGGGCAGCGCGGTTAAAAACACCTGTTCCATTGATGAACGTGCATTGTCAATTTCATCGGTGACCCGCAATTTTTCACGGCGCAGCGGCCTTGTTTGCCATAATAAAGCAATTTGCCGGAAAATCGCATTTTCAATCGTATCGCCGCTGGGTGTTTCGGCAAGGCCGGCATCGCGCATTGCCATTAACTCGGCAATGCGGCTTTTATGATCAATAATGCTTTTACGGCGCACCTCGGTTGGGTGGGCGGTTAACACTGGCGCGATTAAACTATTGCCCAATGTCTTATTTACTTCATCTTCACTAACCCCATTGGCCCGCAATATTTCCAGCGCCTCTGCCACGCTCGCGCCTTTTTCCTTGGCAACGCCTTGGCGATCCTCGGCCAAATTGGCCAAGATGGAAAATAACATGAAACCACGGGTAAAATCCAATGTATCGTCCAATGATAATGCGCCAAGGCCGTGGTCAACATCCTCCACGCTTGACCCCTTTCGGCGGCGGTCCACACTGGATGAACGGATATATTCAGTCTGGCGATATAATTTTTCGCCGCCATAGGCGCGAATAACATCGCCCAGCATTTTACCCAGATAACGAATATCTGGATTTTGAGAGATTTGGGGACGGCCATCTTCGTTCAAAGAAGCCGTATCATGGGGAGGATTGCTATTTTTTGTCATATCTCCCCTTGTGATAAAAAAAGCCGTAAGGTCAAGGGCAGACAATAAAATATTTCAAAAAATTAGTTTCAGTTGTAATTTAATATTGCACACATCCTATAATCACTTGCAAATATGGCCCGTCATTTGCTCAATTTATTAAATAATCCCTCAACCTCTTTATCCTGAATGGCCACATTTTGGGCGATTTGCTCGCATTTGCCGCGCTGCTCCAAAATATTTGCCATTATATCAGCATATGCCATCGCCCTTACCTCCACCGCGTCCAACCGCACTATCATGGACGTGCAAAGCGCCAATGCCCCAACCGATCCGGCACGTGCCGCATCCAAACGGCTTAATTCAACCTGCGCCACGGCCCATTGCTCACTGCCGATACGGGCATTTTGCGCCGCATTTACCGCCGCACGCCCCTTATTCAATTTCGAATCATATAATGATGCTGCATCCTGATGCATTTTTTGCGCTTCATTTATGTCATTTTTAATTGCGGCCAGATCATTATTAACCTCGGCCAGCGCCTGCGCGCTTAATATTGCCGGGCTATGGGTGGACGGCGCCATATTTTGCGCTGATTCTTTTTCATAAGGGCGCTGTTTCAACGATGGAAAATCGCCCATTTGCGCCGAACAGCCGCCCAATAAAGTCAAAGACGCCATTATAAACGCCCCCTTGATGATGTTTATTTTAGATGTGGCGGTGCGAATCAATGATCATTCCTATAAAATAATGGACAATATAATATTGCGCATTGTCTAAACTTGCGCACTCTATTATACAAGCCAGTAGCAATGATGCATGAAATATCGCGCTTATCAGCAATTTTCACCAAATTTTGGGCAAAAGTCGTTGACAAGAAAGCAGCGATGCATTAGCGCGACCAAACTTCTAACGCGGGTGAAACGGTTTCGCCTAATTTAAACGCGCGTTGGTGTTTTTTTATTTTATTGTCGGATTTTAGTATCGCGGCCCAAATGGACCTTCGAGAAATATCTGATTTGAACGGATGAGTTAAGCCATGTTTGCTATTGTGCGGACCGGCGGCAAACAATATCGCGTTGCCGCGGGAGACAAAATTGCAGTTGAGAAACTGCCGGGTGCAGCCGGTGACAAAGTGTCATTGGATGATGTTTTATTGGCCGGTGACGGCGCAGAGATTAAGGATGTAAAAGGTCTTAATGTTTCTGCGGAAATCATTGCGCAAGAACGCGGTGAAAAGGTGATTGTTTTCAAAAAACGTCGTCGCCATAATTATCGCCGTAAACAAGGTCATCGCCAAAGCTTGACCTTGCTGCATATCCTTTCAGTTGGAAGCGATAAAGCAGAGGCGAAAAAAGCCGCCCCCAAAAAAGCAGCAGCAAAGAAGGCTGATTGATTCTTTATAGATAAATAAAGAATGATCGCTCATTTAAGAAGTTTAAGGAGTTTAGACCATGGCACATAAAAAGGCAGGCGGTTCGTCACGCAACGGTCGCGATTCAGAAGGTCGTCGTTTAGGCGTTAAAAAATTCGGCGGTCAATCAGTGATTGGCGGCAATATTATTATTCGTCAACGCGGCACACGCGTATATCCTGGCGCCAATGTTGGCATGGGTAAAGATCACACATTATTCGCCCTTACCGAAGGCGCAGTGCGATTCCATTCTGGCAAACTTGGTCGCAAATATGTGTCGGTTGACGCAATTGCGATGGCCGCAGAATAAATCAAGACAATCAATAATGGGTTGTCTTAACGGACGACCCGGAGGGCGAAAGCCCCAAAATTTTCAGGGAGACGGGTCATCCGCCTCCCTTTTTATTTGCTCCCCGAATAAAGATGAAATTTCACTGATATAGCATTGGCTATAACAGTATTTTTCGCCCCTTTGTCATTAAATGGTCATCCAAAAATATTATGGAATTGGCCACAAGGAGAGAGCAAATGTTTGCGCGCACCGAAAGAACATTGTTAAGACCCAGTTTCGCCGAAGACGCACCGGTCATCCATCAATTGATGCAGGATGAGGCATTGGTCCGTAATTTGGCGAGCGCCCCTTGGCCTTATACATTAAATGATGCACAGCAGTTCACATCATTGGACCATGATGCACGCTATCCCAAATTCATCATCCTTAACCGCACGAAATCTACCCCTGAAATTATCGGTTCAGCCGCAATATTGCCGACTGATAAGGACAATCAGGTTGAATTAGGATATTGGATTGCCCGCCCCCATTGGAATCAGGGTTTCGCGACCGAAGCGGCAAATGCCGTTATTCAAATCGCACAAATTTTGGGATATGATAATATAGTTGCCAGCCATTTTTTTGACAATCCTGCCTCTGGTCGGGTGCTGCGTAAATTGGGATTTGCGCCATTGGGCAAAAACCAATTGCGTTATAGCAAAGGTCGCAATGGTCAGGAATTAAGCCATATTTATCATAAAATATTGGCAGGTAATGACAGCGCAGATAAGGGCGCCCAAAAATCATCCCATGATAATGGCGTTGACAGCGATATTGACGCCGTCATGCGAGGCAGCGTCTCAACCCCGCCAATGATTAGCTTTGCAGCATAATCCTTAGTAGAAAATAAAGGTTTTATGCTGCTTTGGCGGCAAATATTTTAACAGGTTTTTTTGCTCTATTTTTCGGCTTTGCTTTATTGAACGATTTTGTCTGTAAGGAAGCGGCGATTAATTTTTCGCCCTTTTCCAGCAAATGGCGATCATTTATTTGGCTGGGATGGAAACCGCGATGGAAAAATAATTTCCAATGCGGCAATATATTACGCGCCAACCCGCCCTTGCGCAGGCCATAGCGCATCATTCCAAAAAATCCCTTAATCTTGCCAATATCATGCTGTTTCAACAAGCTTAATTGACCACGTGTGCGGTTAATCACAAAGCTGATTGAGATTAAAAGCATCATTGAACAACGCGTCAAATATTGCCACGTTTCCGATTTATCGCGCACGCTATAGCGCCATGCGTCAAAAACCACCGATTTATGATCAACCTCTTCCACCGCGTGCCACAGCCAAAAATCGCGGAATTCCGCACTGAAATTTTCAACATGCTGGGGATTTTTGATCATTTCTGCGGCCATAATCGCCGTCATATGTTCCAAGCAAACAACGGCCAATAAACGACCTCTGGGTGATAGAGCCGCCGCACGTTTCACCACGCTTTCCACATTTTTATCAGAATTTGATAAATTAAAGCCTGCATTTTGAATCAATTTATTCATCGCAATATGCTCACGGCTATGGCCAGCCTCTTGTTCGATGAAATTGGCAATATCGGGCAATTGATCTGCCGGCATTTTATCCCGCCACCATGCCATGGTTTTAATCATAAATGCCTCCCCCTTGGGAAAGATAGCAGATAAATCATAAAAAAACGCATCGGCATAAATACCGCTTTTCATATATTGCCCATTTATTTGATGCGATTTATTGATATGAAAGGGCCGAGCGGAGGCCACAATATGCCGCTGTGTGGAAATCGCATCTCCTAAATTATTGGCGATGCTTCCATTATCAGTTTCAGTTATATTTATATTTTCATATCCAACCATGGGATGATTTTTATTCAAAACATGTTAAATCAATGGCCAATCAATATGGTTAATTGCATTTTAATTTAATTAAATGAATATCTTACAAAATTTTACACTGCCAATTATGTCAATTTTTCGCAGATTTTGGCGGATATGTGTAATAAAATCCCAAACAGACCTTTGAAATTACATGATAATAAAATTGCCGATTTACGACATATATTCTATAGCTAGTTAATGAAATTAGGGCAGCTCGTCACAATTTTTGATAATAATAAAATGATAATAAAGGGAAAATTTACATATGGCGACGAGCCCAAAGCGCAAAAGATTGGCCCCAGCCGAAAGCAGGTTGCAAGCATTGGAGGCGGCGCGATCTTTATTGATTGAGGCTGGGCCGCAGGCGGTCACCTTAAAAGCGGTGGCCGCGCGCATTAACCGCACCCATGCAAATTTACTGCATCATTTCGGATCGGCAAATGAATTGCAGGTCGCCTTGGCCGCATATTTGGCCGAAACCATTTGTGCCACCATCATCACCGCTATAAATGATTTGCGCGTTGGCGATGCCACGCCGCGATATTTAACCGATTTGGTATTTGATGCATTTGATAAAGAGGGCGCGGGCGCATTGGCCAGTTGGATGATATTAAATGGCAATGTTCTGGCCCTAAACCCTGTGGTGGATACCATCCATAAATTGGTTGATGAGATTAGCGACAACGGGCATGAGGACCGAAAATTGCATGAAGAAACGCTCGACCTTGTCCTATTAGCATTGGGCGATGCGTTGTTGGGCGAATCCTTGGCCCAATCATTGGGCCTGCCGCGGGATACTGCGCGGCGGATTGCGGAACAAAGATTGACCGCTTCAGATGATTTTTGGAATAAAAAAATTCAAGCATAAGCCAAAAAAAACAGTGTAAAGCCTTTATCAGGCAAAGCTAGCTATGGCGTAAGTTCCGCTTTTGCACTATGAAGCGGCCATGCATTTTTTAGATCAAGCAAAAATATATATTAAATCCGGCGCAGGTGGTCCTGGCGGGGTTAGTTTTCGTCGCGAAAAATATGTCGAATATGGCGGTCCAGATGGCGGCAATGGTGGCAAGGGCGGCGATATTATTTTCCGCGCAATTGCCGGATTAAATACCTTAATCGATTTTCGATATTCACAACATATAAAGGCAAAACGCGGCGGCCATGGCATGGGCCGTGACCGCACCGGTGCAGGCGCACCGCCAATGTATATTGATGTGCCCGTTGGCACACAGATTTTAAGCGATGATAAAGAACATGTTTTGGCCGATATGACCGAAGTGGGCCAAGAAGTTATTTTATTAAAAGGCGGCGATGGCGGGCGCGGCAATGCCAGTTATAAAAGCAGCACCAACCGCGCACCACGCCAACATGGTGAGGGATGGCCGGGCGAAGAATTATGGGTTTGGCTGCGGTTAAAATTGCTGGCCGATATTGGTTTGGTCGGCCTGCCCAATGCGGGTAAATCGACATTTATCAACAGTGTCACCAATACAAAATCACGTGTTGCCCCATTCCCCTTTACCACCATTACCCCGCAATTGGGCGTGGCCTATCATAAAAATCGTGAATTTGTGATTGCCGATATTCCCGGTTTAATCGAGGGCGCGGCCGATGGCGCAGGCATTGGCGACAGGTTTTTGGGCCATATTGAACGGTGCAAAATCTTAATCCATTTAATCGATGCCAATGGCGACAATCCGGTAAAGGCATGGCAAATTGTTCAAAATGAATTGAACGAATATGGCGGCGGGTTAATTGATAAACCGCAAATTTTGGCGTTGAATAAATCGGATTTGTTGGACGAAGAATTGATGAGCGATATTGCCGATCAGCTTCGCGCCGCAGGAGCAAAGGATATTATGCATATTTCCGGCGCAGGCGGGGCCGGTTTGGATGAATTATTGGATGCGTTAATGCCATATATGCCCGAACGCAGCACGATTGAAAAAGCAAAGGGTAATAGCGTGGCAAATTTGGATGATGATGGCGAAGCAACATGGTCGCCGCTATAACCCAGATATCATAATATTTATTTTTAAGGGATTAGGTTAAGATGCCACCACTTACCGAGATTAGCGAACAATTAACCCCGAATAATATTGTTTCGAAAAGCCAGACGATTGTCGTCAAGGTAGGTTCAGCCCTATTAATCAACCCAGATGGATCAATCCGCACCAAATGGCTGGCAACATTGGTTGAAGAAATTGCCGCCCTGCAAAAAGAGGGGCATAAAATCATCATGGTAAGCTCTGGCACAATCGCCCTTGGCGCACGGACATTGGGATTGCCCGATGGCGGACGGTCAAATTTGGCCGATGCACAGGCGGCGGCATCTGTGGGGCAAATTGCCCTTGCCCGTTTATGGTCGGAAATGATCGCTGATAAGGATATTTTGGCTGCGCAGATTTTGGTGACATTGGGTGATTTGGAGGATCGCAGACGATATTTAAACGCCACTGCCACTTTGGACCGATTACTGTCATTGGGCGTCATTCCCGTGGTCAATGAAAATGACAGCGTGGCAACATATGAAATACGTTTTGGCGATAATGATCGGCTTGCCGCCCGCATTGGACAGGCAGCAGAGGCCGATTTGGTGATTTTATTATCCGATGTTGCAGGATTATATGATAAAAATCCAGACAGTCATAAAGACGCGAAATTGTTAAAAAACATCACCAACATTGGCGAAGATATTATGCAAATGGCCGATGGCAATTCATCATCCGGCATGGGATCGGGCGGCATGTCATCAAAATTAGAAGCAGCCCGAATTGCCAATATGGCGGGCATCCCGCTTATCATTTGTTCAGGCAAAGATAATTATCCCATTTCCACATTTTTGGAATCCGAACAAGGCACAATTTTTGAACCGCAAACATCGATAAGCGCACGTAAAGGATGGCTTGGCGGCAGGTTAAAAACTGCAGGCAATGTGCATATTGATGCCGGAGCGGTTACTGCGTTAAAGGGCGGGGCCAGCCTGTTACCCGCCGGTGTTACCAAAATTGATGGTAATTTTGTGCGCGGCGATGTTATCGATATTATCTCACCTGAAGGCGGCATTTTGGCGCGTGGTTTGGCCGAATATGATGCCAAGGATGCGGATATTATTTCTGGTCATCAAACCCATGAACTGGGCAAATTATTGGGATATACCCCGCGAAAGGCAATGGTCCACCGCGATCAATTGGTATTATTATGACGCCATCCCTGCCCATTATCGCCATGACCGGCGCGACCGGATTTGTGGGCAAACGCACATTGATGAAATTGGTGGCGGCGGGATATCATGTCCGCGCCCTTACCCGCCGAATGCAGCCGGAAATGGAAAATGTGACATGGGTGCTTGGTTCGCTGAACAATAAAAGCAGCCTTAGCAATTTATGCGAAGGAGCAAGTGCCGCATTACATATTGCCGGTGTGGTCAATGCGCCCGACATGGCGGGTTTTGAACTGGGCAATGTCGCGGGCACGCAAAATATGCTGAACGCCGCCAAAGCCGCTGGTATCACGCGTTTCATCCATGTGTCCAGCCTGTCCGCGCGCGCGCCGCAATTATCCGATTATGGACAAAGCAAATATCGCGCCGAAACATGCGTTCAAAATAGCAGGATGGATTGGACAATGGTCCGCCCCCCCGCCATTTACGGTCCGGGCGACACCGAAATGCTGGACATGTTCAAAATGGCCAGATGGGGTTTTATGATTATGCCGCCATCGGGCCATTTATCCGCCATACATGTTGATGATTTGGCCGATTTCTTAATCCGTTTAATCCCACATGATGACGGCCTATCGGGCAAAATTTTTGACGTGGATGATGGCAAAGAAGGTGGATGGACGCATCATGGATTTGCAAGATCCATTGGCTGGGCCATGGGTAAATCGGTCACCCCCATTTCCATTCCGGGATTTTTATTAAAAGCAGGCGGCCATATTGATCGGTTTATTCGCCGTGACAAGGCCAAGTTAACGCCCGACCGCGCGGCTTATATGTGCAATAGGGATTGGCGTATCGACCCTGCCAATCGCCCGCCAAGCCAGCTTTGGAGCGCGAAAATTAAAACCAAAACGGGTTTAGAAGAAACGGTAAAATGGTATAGGAATGAAGGCTGGCTTTAATATCCTGTTTAACCTTCTGCGCCTTCATCCTGTTTGACCGCTGCCTTCAACCAATTTGGCAATGTCAGGGCGTCAAAATCCTCCACCCGCCGATGTTCCACCGACAGACCCAAATCATCATAAGCGATAATTTGCCGCTTCGCATCAGCCTCGGCCAATGGTAAAACCACTATTCGGCGGTTAATTTTGCTTCGCCAATTCATCCGAGCGGTATTTTCCTGTCCGACATAGCATCCTTTGTCAAAGGCCACGCCGTTCAGCTCAATCGCATTACATTCAAGCCATAAATGCTTTTCATGGCCAAGCTCATCCCTGCCCTCCACCACGCCCTGTGACAGGCGATGTTTGCGCCATATATCCGTTGCATCGGAACAATCGCATGATGCAGAAAGTCCGCGATAGCCAAGCGCCTCCATGCGCGGATCGGCAGTCAATTGGTCATGATGGTGTAAAGACCACAGAACCGCCATTTCGGTTCGCTCTATCGTGATTTTGCGGCGCAAACGATATAGGCTTAGCTTCTTGATAAGCTCATCAACATATTGCGCCTCTACATCCAAAAAAATGCAATTTGCGCTCTGTTTTATATCCGCGTCCTTAACATCTTCTGCGTCCCATATAATCATATCGAACAGGACCTTGCCCTGCGCGGATAATAAGGCGCCATATTGGGGCGTGCCCGCCGCCACTTTACGCATATCTTGCGTTAATAATCCTTGCAGAAAATCACGCACATTATCTGATATTGCTCCATCGATGATTTGGGGAGAAATTTTAACAACCGAACGATTGTTTAATTGCTTAATGTCGCTATTTTCTGTCATATATGCAAAATAGATATTCCCCATCACTTTATCAAGGCGAAGCATTATGTCCGGCAAATATGATTTAATCTTAAAAAATGGCACGGTGCACAGCCCCGGCGGGCCGCAACATGTTGATGTCGCGGTAAAGGATGGAAAAATCGCCGCATTGGGCCATTTTGATGATGCAGGCAAAATTGTTGATTGCACCGGATTGGACATTTTGCCTGGCATGATTGACAGCCAAGTGCATTTTCGTGAGCCAGGTTTGGAGCATAAGGAAGACCTTGAAAGCGGCAGCAGATGCGCCGTTATGGGCGGCATTACCGCCGTTTTTGAAATGCCCAATACCAACCCCAATACCGATACCAAGGAACGTATAGAGGATAAATTATCCAGAGCATATCACCGCATGTGGTGTGACCATGCTTTTTATGTCGGCGCAACAGGGCAAAATGCCGAAGAGTTATTGGAATTGGAAAAAATGCCCGGCACATCGGGCGTTAAAATTTTTATGGGTGCGTCCACCGGCAATTTATTGGTCAAGGATGATGAGGCGTTGGAACGTGTGCTGCGATCCGGCACGCGCCGCGTTGCAATACATAGCGAGGACGAATATCGCATGAACGAACGCGAACATTTGCGGGTGGAGGGCGACCCATCTTCCCATCCCATTTGGCGCGATGATGAAAGCGCGATGATGTCCACCAAGCGTATCATTGCGCTGGCCCGAAAAACCGGCCGCCGCATCCATATTTTGCATATCACCACACCAGCAGAGCTGGAACTGATTAGCCAGAATAAAGATTTGGTGACATGCGAATTATTGCCGCAACATTTAACGCTGGATGCTGAAACCGCCTATGCCAAACTTGGCAGCTATGCCCAAATGAACCCGCCTATCCGGTCAAAGGCACATCAAGATGGCCTGTGGCATTGGTTAAACCAAGGCGTGCCGGATGTTATGGGATCGGACCATGCCCCGCATACAAAAGAGGAAAAGGCAAAACCCTATCCCGCATCGCCCAGCGGCATGCCTGGTGTGCAAACCATTTTGCCGTTAATGTTAAACCATGTCGCGCATGGCCGCACCACATTACAGCGCGTGATTGAATTATTCAGCGCAGGGCCACAGCGTATATTCGGCCTTGTCGGCAAGGGGCGCATTGCGGTGGGATATGACGCCGATTTTACCGTGGTTGATTTGGCCAAAAAATGGACAATCACTAATGAGTGGCTGCAATCCAAATGCGGCTGGTCACCATTTGAGGGGATGGAAATTACCGGCAAACCCGTGGGCACATTCATTCGCGGGCATCAGGTGATGTGGAATGATGTGCTTGCAGACAAGGTAATTGGCGAGCCTGTCCGTTTCCAAGAAACCTATAAGGGATAGGATAAATATTAAACCGGTTTATTCGCCAATTTATATTTACGCAGCCCGTCATAGGTGAAAATTGCAATGCCCAGCCAAATCAGGATGAAGCATGAAATTTGCGCCCATGACAGCGGCTCTTTATACACCAAAACGCCGAATAAAAATTGGATGGTTGGGCCAATATATTGAATAAAGCCAATGGTGGAAAAATTTATTTTTCGCGCGGCAGAGGCAAATAATAATAATGGCACAGCGGTGACAAGGCCGCTTGCCATCAATGCCAATGTAACGCCCCAACTATCATTCCATGCGGCATGGCTGCTAGTCATATATACCCAAATGGCCAATAATAATGACGGGATGAACAGCCATAATGTTTCCACCGCCAAACCGGGCAATGATTCCACCGGTGCAATTTTGCGGATAAGGCCATAAAAACCAAAGCTCAGCGCCAAAGAAATGCTAATCCACAAAGTGTTTAACGCACCGCCCGCCAATAATGCCACGCCCAATATAGCGCAGCATAATGCCGCAATTTGCAATCTTCCCAAACGTTCTTTTAAAAATATATATCCCAAGGCAATGTTTAACAGCGGGCTTAAAAAATAACCTAGCGACGCCGCAACAACATAATCATGCGACACCGCCCAAATATAAATTAACCAATTTGCCGCGATTAAAAAAGATGTGAAGAAAAGATATTTTAATGCCTGCGGGTTGCGTAGGGCCGCCCATAACTCCCCAATTCGACCGCGAAGTGTCAAAATCAATAATAAAACAGGCACGCACCAAATAACGCGGTGGGCGACAATTTCATATTCGGGATAGCCCTTAAAAATCTTGAAAAAAACGGGCATGAAGCCCCAGATAATATATGCGCCAATCGCCTGTATGACACCAGTACGCGCCTTATTCTCATCATGGGAAATGTTAATCATGCCGCCCTGCTGCGCCGATTATGGCATCAGGTCAAGCATATAAAATATACATGCCCTATATAATCCCGCCGCCCAAAAATAGCCGTAGGGCGCAAAAAATAATGACCGCGATGCAAAAATTGCGTCCGCCATTTTTTTGCGAAGCCGCGCCAAAAATTGCGCCAATGCCGGCAATGACGATGATGAACCAATTGGCCCAGCCAAGCAGCGGCAATAAAGCAGGAAGAGCGAATAAAAGCGCAATTGCGCCAAAAATATATGCGATTATATTTGCCATAGGACATGCTTGCCCCATCATGATAAAATTGGCAATGTCGCCAAAGATAAAGCCGCGATTTTTTACGACAAAGGAAATTTATGACCAATATCGGCCCTACATTGGAAACAAATCGGCTTATCCTGCGTATGCCAAGCAAGGAAGATTTGCCCGCATTTACAAAATTTTGCGCAGATGCCGAAACCACCCGCTTCATTGGCGGGGTATCGCATCCCTCCATGGCGTGGCGCGCATGGGCCGCAATGATTGGTGGGTGGCATTTAAACGGTTTTGGTTATTTTTCGATGATTGAAAAATCGACCGGTCAATGGATTGGCCGCACCGGTCCGTGGCAGCCGCCCCAATGGCCCGGCACAGAAATTGGTTGGGGCATTATGCGAGATGCGGCCGGCAAGGGATATGCCCGTGAAGCCGCCATTGCCTGTATCGATTGGGCAATTGATATTTTGGGTTGGGATGATGTCATCCACACCATTGACCCTGAAAATCATGCATCCATCGCATTGGCAGAGCGTTTGGGGTCAAAACCCCGCGGACCAGTTATCATGCCGCCGCCATTTCATGAAAAGCATATAGAAATTTGGGGACAAACAAAGGCCGAGTGGCTGGTGAATAAACGCGCCTTTACTTAATTTCCTATATGCTAATTTGATCTGGCTGTTCAATCAATTTGGGTTTGGCGTGCGCGGCAACCACGCTGCCCATAACGATTAAAACCGTGCCAGCAATGGTGGTGGGGGTGACCGCCTCGTCAAAAAAATACCATCCAAATGCCGCCGCCCATATAAAGGCGGTATATTCAACGGGGATTAAAATTTGCGCCTCCGCCCGTGCATATGCCCAGCTTAACATTAACAGCGAAATCATTGCCAAAAACCCTGCCCCCGCCAATAAGGGGATATGGACATTCGTTACCATCACCAAAAACCACGGCGCGGCCAATAATAACCAAAAACAGGTCAGCAGCGATTGGAAAAATGCTATTTCTATTGGCCCTGCTTTTTGCGCCTGTTGCCGCGCAAGGATAAGATTATAGGCGAATAAACATGCCGATAGTAAAACAGCCGCAACACCCCAAATGGCATCATCATCATATTTGCCGCTAAATTTCCCAATCAGGATAACCGACACCCCCGCCAAACCGAATATAGACGCCCAAATTGCCGCCTTTCCCACGCTTTCTTTTAAAATAATCACCGCCAAATATAATGCGACCACGGGCGCAAAAAATGACAAACCAATTGCCTCGGCCAAGGGAAGACGCGCAATGGCCCAAAAAAACGCCACCGCCATTAAGGCGACGACCAAACTGCGCCATAAATGAATTTTCAAATTTGCCATGCTGGGCCATTTATTGCGCGCGCCCAAAAATAACGCCCCGCCCATCCCAGCACCGAAAATATTGCGCCATAATACCGCATTATACGCGCCCATTTCAATGGACAGCACCTTCATCGCCGCATCCATTAAAGAGAAAAAGGCAATGCCCGCACATGCCACAGAAAAGGCAATGGCGGCGGGGGTTTGATGCTGTTGATTATTATTCATCATTGCCCGGCAATAGCGCGGTGAATATTATTTGGCGAGCATATAATCATGGCTTCATACCGCCCTATGGCGTTAAAGATGATGCGGGTTTATTTTTGCTGGCGGTGACGTGTTTCATTCCCAAATGCCAAAAAATAATTATAAATATCGGCCTCGCTCCGGCTTGCCGCATTGCGCCAATCGCGCGCGCTTTTTTTATTTAATAATGTGCCTTGCGGGGAAATAATCATCACATAGGGGGTATTTTTGACCGATTTACCCTTAAACCGCTTTACAATATCCAAATTGCGTCCTTCGTCCGATTGCGGCGTGCCAACATCGACATAGACAATTTCAAATTTTTCGTCCCTTAACCGCTTGAAACGGGGCGTTTCAAACCATCCTGCAAAGGCCAAACTGTCATGACACCAATTTGCCCCCATGGCGATGATGACATATTTTCCGTTTAATTTTGCTCTGTCCAATGCGCGTTGCACCTGCGTCTGTGCATTGGCATTTTTATCATAAGCCTTTACTTCTGGATTTTCGGCGCGGCTATCGGCCTGCATCATGGGTTGAAGCGGATATGATTGGTTATTTTTTACCGATGATGATTGCGCGGGCGGTGTTTGCGTGGGCAGTGTTTGCGTGGGCAGTGTTTGCGCGGGCGGTGTTTGCGCGGGGGCGGTTGCGACAAATGCCAGCATTAAAAATGATATTATCTTCATTATTTTTGCCCCTTATAAATTATCACTCACCGCCTTTATTCACGGCCTTTATTCACGGCCATTATGTCGCGCCAATGGCTATGCAGCGACGCTTTCACCTGCTTCGATGGAGGCTGCCTTTGCCTCCACCAATTTCACAATATGATCGACCATATCCGCGCTTTCAATATGATGATCGGTCACGCCGGATAAATATACCATATGTTTGCCATTGCCGCCGCCGGTCACACCAATGTCGGTTTCGCGTGCTTCACCCGGGCCATTGACCACGCATCCCAAAACCGAAAGGGATAGGGGCGTTTTAATATGGCTTAATGCTTCTTCTAATTTTTGAACCGTGCGGATAACGTCAAAACCCTGCCGCGCACAGCTGGGGCAGCTTATCACCCGAACTCCCCTTGTTCTAAGGCCAAGGGTTTTTAATATTTCATACGCAACGCGCACTTCCTCTTCGGGTTCGGCGGATAATGACACACGCACCGTATCGCCAATGCCCGCCCATAATAAATTGCCAATGCCAATCGCGCTTTTCACCGTGCCGCCAATTAAGCCGCCGGCCTCTGTAATGCCCAAATGTAGCGGACAATCCACCGCATCGGCCAATTGCATATATGCCGCCACCGCCAAAAATGCGTCGGACGCCTTCACCGCAACCTTATATTCATGGAAATCCAAATCTTGTAATAATTTAATATGGTCCAATGCGCTTTCCACCAATGCATC
This sequence comes from Sphingorhabdus lutea, assembly GCF_001889025.1. Taxonomy (GTDB): domain Bacteria; phylum Pseudomonadota; class Alphaproteobacteria; order Sphingomonadales; family Sphingomonadaceae; genus Sphingorhabdus_B; species Sphingorhabdus_B lutea. The sequence goes on from NZ_CP018154.1 coordinate 2,520,299, forward strand.
GGGGCATGGTTCGCCATATTTTTCCAGCAAATCTTTTTCCAAACTGCCCGCATTAACGCCAATTCGAATTGCACAGCCATTGGATTTTGCGGCGTCCACCACCTCCCGCACGCGGGCCTCGCTGCCAATATTTCCTGGATTTATCCGCAGGCACGCCGCGCCAGCATCTGCCGCCTCCAACGCGCGTTTATAATGAAAATGAATGTCGGCGACAATGGGCACATTGGCCGCGCGGACAATTTGTTTCAATCCGGCGGTTGATTCCACATCGGGGCATGACACGCGGATAATATCCACGCCTGCATCCTCGCATCGGCGGATTTGGTCCACCGTGGCGCGCACGTCGCTGGTCAATGTGTTGGTCATTGTTTGCACGCTAATGGGCGCATCGCCGCCAACCGGCACATTGCCAACCATGATTTGACGGCATTGGCGCCGCGATATATCGCGCCATGGGCGAAGAGATGGATTATCAGCTGTCATCATTATACCTTTTAATCAATATGCGATTTTAAACATGATATAGCGCTTTATTATCACAATGTAACCATATAGCATCAAACAAATATGGGGAGTTTATAATGTTTGATTTTTTATCTCGCAAAATGACGGGCGCGGTAATGCGCGGCGGCGTGGTGATTTTATTTGCCTGCGCCATGGCTGTGCCCGCTTATGCTTCGGAAAAAACATGGGATGATGCGGGAACAATTGCCAAAAATGGCCTTGTCGCGGCGGCGTTAATCCTGCCTGCGGCAAAAAAAGATTTAAATGGCGGCCTGCAATCATTGGGCAGCATGGGGGTTGCCTATATCATCACCCAAACGGGCAAGGATAGTTTTCCAAAATTGCGCCCTGATGGCAGCGATTATCGCAGCTTCCCCTCTGGCCATACATCAATGGCATTTTCCGCTGCCGCCACCATGCATAATCGCTATGGCTGGAAAGTGGGTTTGCCTGCACAGGCCGTGGCCGCCTTTGTTGGTGTGTCGCGGATAAAGGCCAAAAAACATGACTGGGCCGATGTCTTAACGGGCATGGCCATTGGGCAGGCAAGCGGATTTTTAATTACCAATAAACGCAATGAAAATGTCGTCATTATCCCCTTTGGCGATACAAAGGGCGGCGGTGTGGCGGCGCTTGTCCGATTTTAATTTAAATAAATAGCGGAGAAATTATGACAAAATTTAATTTGAAAAAATCGATCAAAAAATATGCCGCATTTTTAACATTGCCCATCATATTTGCATCGCCCATTGCCATGGCACAGGGCAATCAATCGCCTGAAAATAATAGTGGCGCAGAAATGCAAGATAATTGGTCAATTGTCATTCATGGCGGGGCGGGCGTGTTGGAACGGGATAAAATAAGCCCAGAAAAAGACGCCGAAATACGCGCGGCATTAAATTTTGCGTTAAAAACTGGATCGGATATTTTGCGCGCTGGTGGCACATCCATGGATGCCATTGCCGCGACAATTATGACATTAGAAAATAATGAAAATTTTAATGCTGGAAAAGGTGCGGTGTTCACATGGGATGGCAAAAATGAAATGGATGCCAGCATCATGGACGGCGAAACATTGGCCGCAGGTGCAGTTGCGGGCGTGACAGCCACCAAAAACCCGATTTTATTGGCCCGTAAAGTCATGACCGATAGCAGCCATGTTTTCCTTTCCGGCGATGGGGCAAATAAATTCAGCCTTGAAATGGGGCTGGAGCAAGCGCCGCCCGAATATTTCGCCACCGATTTTCGCCGCCAACAATTGGAAAAAATGAAATCGCAAAAAATTTCATCCTATGATGTTGATTTGAAATTTGGCACGGTTGGCGCTGTGGCAGTTGATAAAAATGGCAATATCGCTGCGGGAACAAGCACGGGTGGCATGACGGGCAAAAAATGGGGACGTATTGGCGATTCCCCCATCATCGGCGCGGGGACATATGCCCGAAATGATAGCTGCGGCATCTCTGCCACGGGCAGCGGCGAATATTTCATCCGTTTGGGCGTGGCACATGAAATTTGCAGCCGTATCCGTTTTGCCTTTTCCTCCACCCGCGACACCGCACAGGCAAATGTGCCAAAGGATAAGCATGGCATGCCGCAATATTATATTCATTCCAACGAATGGGCACTGGATGATGATGTTGTTCAGGCGATTGCCGATAATGTGATTGCCGAATTGGGCGTTTTGGGCGGCACTGGCGGCATTATTTACGCCACGCCATGGGGACAAATTGGATATAGTTTCAACACGCCGGGAATGTATCGCGGCAAAGCATCGAATAATGCCCCCGCCACGGTTTCCATTTATGGTGATGAGGAATAATCTATTTTAACGTCACCTATAATGGACATGGCAATTCAAACTTTTACTTTTGGTGCAGAGCAATTTTGCTTTGCCGGTCCACGGGCCTTATTTTGGCCGCGTAAATCGGCCCTGTTGGTCGCGGACCTGCATTTGGAAAAAGCCAGCAATTTTGCCATGGGGGGGCAGATGCTCCCCCCCTATGACAGCCATGAGATTATTGAAAATTTGGGCGATTTGGCCGCCCAATTTAACGCCGCCTGCATTTATTCTTTGGGCGATAATTTTCATGATGATGACGGACAATATCGATTATCCAAAAATGTGCAGGATAAAATTACAGCATTGGCCGAAAAATATACTCTAAATTGGATAATCGGCAATCATGATGAGGCGTTGAGCAGATCATTTGGCGGCAATATTTATGAAGAAATGAATGTGGATGGTATTATCCTGCGCCATATGGCACAGCGGCATGAAACACGCCCTGAAATTTCTGGGCATTTTCACCCCAAATATCGCGCAAAAATCCGTGGTCGGCAGATAAATCGTGTCTGCGCGCTGGCTGCGGGAAATCATTTAATCCTTCCTGCTTTTGGGGCATTAACCGGCGGCATGGGCGCAAATGACGCCGCAATTGCATCGGCATGCGGCATGAAAAGCGGTGATATGGCCGCCGCCTATATGGATGCGAACCCGCGGCTAATCACCATGCAATTATATTTTACCTAAGATGCCCTTGCTGATTTTTGAAAATCCAGCTACTCCTTAAATGAAGTGGAGATGGAAAATTTATGATAGTGCTAGATTCCCTAATGGTGAAAATCGCGCTTATCGGTTTATTGGGCGTTGGCGCACAATGGATTGCATGGCGGATCAACAAACCGGCCATTGCGTTAATGTTATTCGCAGGTGTGATGGCAGGGCCCGTTTTGGGGATAATCAACCCGCGCGCGGATTTTGGCACTTTATTAGAACCCATTGTCAAATTGGCGGTGGCGGTTATCCTGTTCGAAGGGGGGCTTAGCCTTAATTTTAAGGATTTGCGCCATGCGGGCAGTGGGGTATTGCGGCTTGTCATTGTGGGCGTGCCTGTTGGCTGGGTGCTTGGCACAATGGCGGGTTATTATGGCGCGAACCTATCGCTTGGCGTTGCGGCATTATTTGGCGGAATTTTGGTGGTTACCGGCCCAACGGTTATCGGCCCGATGCTGCGTTCGCTGCGCGTCGGCAACCGTGTTCGTGATATTTTAAAATGGGAAGGCATTGTTAACGACCCGATTGGCGCTTTGCTTGCCGTTGCCATTTATACCTATATTCACTATGTTTCCTTAAATGCTGGTCCGGTCAATTTGGTCGAAATTTCTGCCATTGTCCTTGGCTCTAGCATTATTGCAGGTGCAATTGGCGCGGCATTGGGCTTTGCATTAGTATATATTTTCCCGCGTGGATGGGTGCCGGAATATTTAAAAGCACCCGTTTTATTGGTGGCTGTTATTGGCGGTTTTGTTGGCGCGGATTTAATCATGCATGAAACCGGCCTTATCACCGTGACCATTATGGGTGTGGTGATGGCCAACCGCCCCACATTTTCCAGCCGCGCATTAAGACGGTTTAAGGAAGATTTGTCTGTATTGCTCATTTCCGGCGTGTTTATCCTGCTTTCCGCCACATTGGATTGGGAAACCATGCAAAAATTCCAACCTATATTTTTGGTATTTTTGGGGATGCTATTATTCATCGTGCGTCCGGTTACCGTGCTGACCAGTCTGGCATTTAGCGATGTTCCATGGCGTGAAAGATTATTTATCGCATGGATTGCACCGCGCGGCGTAGTGGCCATTGCGGTGACCAGCTTATTCGCCATTCGTTTGGTGGAATTGGGTTATGAAGGGGCGGATGCCTTAATCCCCTTGGTCTTTGGCGTGGTGATTGTCACCATTTTCGCCCATGGTTTTTCCGCAGGATATGTTGCCCGCTTCCTTGGCATTGATCAGGGTAAAAGCGAGGATATTTTGTTGGTCGGGTCAAATCGGTGGAATATTGCCTTTGGTAAATTTTTATCCAGCATGGATTTAAATGTCGTGATTGCGGATCAAAGCAAATATGCATTGCGCAACGCCCGCAAGGCAGGGTTGGAAACCCATTGCGGCGAAGTATCGGAAAGCGCACATGGCCATGAATTGGACATTGGCCGTTTCCAACATTTATTGGTCGGGACAGAGGGCGATAGCTATAATTTATTGGTCGCAAATGATTTGGGGCCAGAGGTTGGGTTTGAATCACTGACCATCATGTCGGGCGAAGATGCAATAAACCATCATAATCGCGCCCGCGTTTTATTTGCCAGTGGGGCAAGTTTTGAATTGCTGGACGATCGGATTTATTCGGGTTGGGAATTTAGCAAAACCCGCATCACCGAAAAATTCACCTATAGCGATTTTAGGGCAAATTTAATCGAGGATGAAGAACCGGTCGCGGTACTGAAACCGGATAATCGCTTATTATTCTTTGCTGTGGGCAGCAGCCCAACGGTTGAACCCGATGATGTCATTATCAGCTTTGTTCAGCCCGACACGCCCGAAGAACGCAAGGCGCAGCGTGAGGCGGAAAAACAGCGCAATGACAAATAATCACCTTTCAACTTAGGGGCGGTAAAATGCCCCCCAAATATCCGCACATAAATTAAATATATGATTTATCTGGCCGCGCGCGCGCCAAAAATCGCGCTACCCACACGGACATGGGTTGCCCCCAATGTGATGGCGACTTCATAATCCGCCGACATTCCCATAGAAAGACACTGGCCCATAGAAAGACACTGGCCCATAGAAAGAGACTGGCCCATAGAAAGAGACTGGCCCATAGATAAATTTTGGCCCATTTCTATCACCTGATCCGACTTGGCTTGTTCATCCTCCATATAACGGGCGGATATTTCGGCAAGCAGCGCAAAAAATGGCGATGGCTCAATATCCGCGGGCGGCATACACATAAAGCCTGCAATGGGAATATTTTGTTCTTTGGCAATTTTCAATAAATCGTCCAAATCCTGTATCGCACAGCCGCCTTTTTGCGGTTCATCCCCAATATTTACCTGAATGAAACAGGGTAAAAACCGCCCCTGCTTTGCCATTGCCTTGCCCAATGCCAATATTAAGGACGGCCTGTCCACCGAATGGATGACATCAAATAATGCCACAACATCATCGGCCTTTTTCGATTGTAATTGGCCAATAAAATGCAGAATGGTTTCTGGATATTTTTCACGCAAAACGGGCCATTTTTCAATCGCCTCCTCATATCTATTTTCACCAAAATGGCGATGCCCTGCATCCAATATCGGGCGGATATGCGCCGCATCATATGTTTTGCTGACTGCGATTAAGTTTATTTCATCGGCGCTACGCCGTGCCAATTTGGCGGCGGCGGCGATTTTGTCTTGAATTTTTTTTAATGCGCTTGCGCTTGCAATGATATTGCTGGACTGCGATGATATGCTATTATTCATAATCGGGCATATAGAACAAATTTAAAGGGCTTGCCAAATGTTGATATGCCATCGGGATAAAAAATTTACCTTTAAAAATTATTGGTCGTCCCAAATATTCATGACCGATGAGCGTTTGGACATACAAAATGCCGCCAGTGGCGATGACCCCGCCATTGCCCATCGCGGATTATTTCGCGCCATTGCGGCATTGCCGCCGCGCTCCATCATTATTTTTCGTCATTATTCATTGCCCATGAAAAACCGCATTAAATTATTCACCTTGATAAAAAAACGCGCAAAAAAAAAGGGGCATGCCATTTTTTGGGCGGGGCATATATTTCATGCCATTAAATATGGCGCAGATGGGGCGCATATCCCGCTATGGGCGCGGCGTAAATTTTCCAACCGCTGCCAAATTCACCCCTTATCCCTCTCCATATCGGCGCATCATGCCGCCGACATTAACTCTGCAAGTTTATATCATCCTGATTTCTTGATTTTATCTCCAATTTTCACCACAAAAAGCCATGTGGGACAGCGCCCATTGGGGCGGATGCGGTTTATGAAATTGTCGCAATTATCCCATCATCATATTATCGCAATGGGCGGCATGAATGTGCGCCGCGCCGCCAATATGAAAAATCATATTGCATGCGGATGGGCGGGCATAAATGCCTTTCAAAAATAAAATATTATATGTGAATGGGATTAAAATTTAATCCGTGTGCCAACATAAACGGCTTCACTATCCGCCTTTGGATCGGTCCAAACCGTGCTGTCACGTTCGCTTTTATAACGCACACCTGCGGTTAAATCGACACCTTTGGCAAGGCGATATTTACCGCCAAGGCTGACTCCATAGTCGGTTTTATCATCATGGCCCGATGGGCTGGTCGCATTTGTGCGCGGTTGGATTAAGGAGACATCAGATCCAAAACGACTTGGCTTTTGGTTTTTATCGCCATCCAATTTAAATGTCGTGCTTTCCAACAAAGCTGCGGGACGTTTTTGAAGAGATAAGGGCGGGGTGATTGCAGAAAATGACGTCGCCCCCTTCATCGCGGTTAAACGGAAATTGGTGCGGGCAAATTGGCGCGCCAATTCATTGCCGCTGCCCACTTCGGTAATCGCGCTGCGCACCGAAACCGCGCCTTTTTGATTATAATCCCTGCCCAAAGAACGTGCTGCCACGGTCAATGAACCATTATCCTTTATCGACAGACCAGCAGGGGTATAGGGGAAAAGATTATTTTTTACCGCCTTACCCTTATTTAATTCTTGCAACCGCGCGGCCAACCGCACATCAACGCCGGCGGGTGTATATCCATCGGACAGGATTGAAGATTGTTTCCAATTATTGCCGCCATCAATTTTTGCGGCAAATGCAGGAATGATGGACACGGAAGCACAAATGGCCGTCAACGCCATTAAAGCGCCCTTCGATCCAAATTTGTTTTTTCCGTTACGCACGCTTTGTCTTCCCGTCATTTTTGTTATGAACTTTAATTGCATAAATTATGTTATTTGCGCAAGTAAAGTTAGCGATTTTGCATAAATAAAATATGAATATCTGCTTATTGTTGTAAATATCGCACTACTTCGCCCGATTTGTTAAATTATTTTACAATTATCCGCTTAATCTATGATGAATTAGCCCCGCCATTTTCATGTCAAAGCGATTCATATTTGGAGTCGTTTCGTCAAATCGCCAAAAAAATCATATTTTTTGCAAAAATTATCGTTGTTCAGGCTGCTGCAATCTTGCCTAAGCCAACAAAGCCGATATAGAGTATTTATATAATTTTATTCCATGACATTTGATGCTATGCGCGGATGGTTATAGGATGATGGGAAAGATAAGGATAATAATGCGACTTAATAAATTTTTGATCATCACTGTCAGCAGTGTCGCGCTCATTTCTGGTTTATCGGCTTGTGGTAAATCAAAGAGCGTCAAAACCGACATGGCCGCCAGTAAAGTTACCGCAATTGGCGTTAATGCATATTTATGGCGCGCGTCATTGGATTCTGTTTCTTTCATGCCATTATTACAAACCGACAGCGCGGGCGGCGTGATTGTGACCGATTGGTATATTAACCCATCAAGTCCGGGAGAACGGATTAAATTGACCATTTCAATTTTGGATCAAGATTTGCGTTCCGATGCAGTACGCGTGGCCGGATCACGCCAAATTTTGCAAAATAATAATTGGGTTGATGCGCCAATGCGCGCTGCGACCGTTCAAAAAATGGAAAATATCATTTTGACCAAGGCCCGCGATTTGCGCCGCAGCGCGATTAACGGTTAAGGCAATAACATCTACATCGCCCTGTTGACATCATATTGGGCAATATGATGATGGGCGATAAATAAAAATAGGGCAATTATGAGCGAAGCAGACAGATTCAACCCGCACGTCGCCGATGTGCGGTGGCAAAAACGTTGGGAAGAAGAACAAACTTTCCGCGCCAATGATGATAGCGATAAACCGCGCGCTTATATTTTGGAAATGTTCCCCTATCCATCGGGCCGCATCCATATTGGCCATGTGCGTAATTACACCATGGGCGATGTGTTGGCGCGGTATAAACGCATGACCGGGCATGAGGTATTGCACCCCATGGGCTGGGACGCATTTGGCATGCCCGCGGAAAATGCCGCCATGGAACGTAAAGTGCATCCGGGCAGTTGGACATTTGACAATATTGACAATATGCGCACCCAGTTAAAACGTATTGGTTTTGCGTTGGATTGGTCGCGTGAATTGGCCACTTGTACGCCGCAATATTATGGCCATGAGCAGGCATTATTCCTTAAACTATATGAAGCCGGCCTTGTTTACCGCAAGGAAAGCACGGTAAATTGGGATCCGGTCGATATGACCGTATTGGCCAATGAACAGGTTATTGATGGCAAGGGTTGGCGCAGCGGCGCAGAGGTTGAAAAGCGCAAATTAAACCAATGGTTTTTGAAAATAACCGATTTTGCCGATGACTTATTAGAGGGATTGGACAGCCTTGAAAAATGGCCCGACAAGGTCCGTTTGATGCAGGAAAATTGGATTGGTAAATCACAGGGCGCATTGCTACGCTTTGCCATTTCCAACGCGGCGGTTTCTGATATGGCGGGCATTGATGAAGTGGAAGTTTTCTCCACCCGTCCCGATACCATTATGGGTGCATCCTTTATCGCCATTGCCGCCGACCATCCCCTTGCACAGCAAATGGCCGCAAATGCCGATTATGCAGATAAAGACGCGCTGTCCGCCTTTATTGAGGAATGCCGCAAGGGCGGCACAACGGCGGCGGAAATTGAAACATTGGAGAAAAAGGGGTTTGATTTGGGTCTGCGCGCCGCGCACCCGATTGACCCTGAATTAAGCCTGCCCATTTATGTCGCCAATTTTGTGTTGATGGATTATGGCACAGGCGCGGTCATGGGTGTGCCCGGCCATGATCAACGCGATTTTGAATTTGCCTCCAAATATGGCCTGCCCATTAAAAGGGTGGTTGCCGCCAATGCTGCCGATGCAGATGCCCCCTTTGCAGGGGAAGCCGAATCGGGTGACGGAATTTTGGTCAATAGCGGCGAGTTTAATGGGTTAAGCGTCGATGATGCGAAAAACGCCATTATTACCCGCGCGGAAAATGAAAATTGGGGCGCGGGTAAGGTGCAATATCGCCTGCGCGATTGGGGCGTATCACGCCAACGCTATTGGGGAACGCCCATCCCGATTATCCATTGTGATGATTGCGGCGCTGTGCCCGTTCCTGCCCAGCAGCTTCCCGTCACCCTGCCCGAAGATGTCAGTTTCGACATTCCCGGCAACCCGCTTGACCGTCATCCGACATTTGGCAAGGCCGATTGCCCCAAATGTGGTAAGGCCGCACGGCGCGAAACCGACACATTGGACACATTTGTCGATTCCAGCTGGTATTTCATCCGCTTTGCCAGCCAACCAGATGCCCAAGCATTTGATAAGGCGGCGGCGGAAAAATGGTTGCCCGTTACCCAATATATTGGCGGGGTTGAACATGCGATTTTGCACCTGCTCTATGCGCGTTTTTGGACAAGGGCGCTGAACCATATTGGCATGATAGATATCAAAGAACCCTTTGGCAGCCTGTTCACCCAAGGAATGGTGACGCATCAAACATTCACCCATGGCGATGGCAGCTGGTTATCGCCCGATCAGGTGCGCAAAAATGGCAATGATTGGATTGTGATCGAAGATGGCAGCCCCGCCACCGCTGGCCGCATTGAAAAAATGTCAAAATCCAAGAAAAATGTTGTCGATCCTGATGATATTATTGAACAATATGGCGCGGATGCGGTGCGCTGGTTCATGCTATCCGACAGCCCACCAGAGCGGGACTTAGAATGGTCAGAGGCCGGAATTGAAGGATGCTGGCGCTTTGTCAATCGGATGTGGCGTTTGGTATCAAAGGTGGGTGAAGCAGCCGCCAATGGTGACGCGGCGATTGAAAAAGCAAATTTGGCATTGTCGCGTAAAATGCATCAAAGCATTAAGGGCGTGGGCGAAGATATTGAAAATTTATCATTTAATAAAGCCATTGCCAAATTATATGAGCTGACCGCCGCGATTGAGAAGACTGCTGCTGGGCCATCAAGGGATGAGGCGATTATTGCCTTATTAACCATGGCTGCGCCCATGACCCCGCATTTGGCCGAGGAGGCGTGGGAGCAATTGGGCGAGAAACATGGATGTCATGGCATGATTGCCAATGCCCATTGGCCCAAAATTGACGAAGCATTGTTGGTGGAAGATGAAGTTACCATCGCGGTTCAGGTTCAGGGCAAATTGCGCGATACATTGACGATGGCAAAGGGAATTGCCAAAGAAGAAGCCGAAAAACTTGCACTGGCGAGTGAGAAAGTGCAGCGTGCCATTGATGGTAATGCGATAAAGAAAATTATCGTCGTGCCCGATCGATTGGTAAATATTGTGATATGAAAAAACTGCTCTGCTTGTTCGCGCTGACCGCTATTTTATCCGGCATCTTATCTGCTTGCGGATTAAAGCCATTATATGCCGATGGTCGCAGTGGGGCCGTGTCCAGCGCCCTATCCTCCATCAGCGTGGATCAAATTGATGGCAAAGCGGGATGGCTGGTTCGTCAGGCATTGGAACGGCAATTAAACCCCGCATCAAATGATGATAATGACGGCAAGGCATTTCATTTGGTGGTCAAATTGGATGACCAGATTGAGGGGCTTGGCGTGCGCGCTAATGATAGTGTGACCCGCGAACGGCGGACTTTACGGGCGCGTTATCAATTGATTGATAATCAAAGCGGGGTCATATTATTGGACAAAACCGCCTTTAGCGACGCGGGAATTGATATTGTGGGATCAGAATATGCCACCGTTGCGGCGGAAAATAGCGCACTTGAAAATTTAAGCCAGAAAATCGCCGATCAAATTATCGCGCAATTGGCTAATTACAGCTTAAACAAAGGCGATGCCACACAAAATAACGCCTCAGAACAAAGCAGCGCAGGCGAATAATGGCATATGGCGGCGGCCAAAAAATAGATAATTTGGGCCAATTAAAGGCGGCATATGACAATCCGGGCCGTTATAAAATGCTGTTCCTTTATGGGCCGGATGAATCCGAAATATCCTATATCGTCAAAAAATTCCTTGCCCATATTGGAAATAATGTCGAACATATTTTGTTAAATGGCGATCAATTGCGCAGCGACCCTGCCCTATTATCCGATGAGGCCAATGCCATATCCTTATTTGGCGAAAAAAAAATCATCCACGCTGAAATAAAACGTGATGAGGCAATGACCGCCATTGAATATTATTTACAAGGTCCAGCAGGTGAGCATGTCGTTTTGGTGCAAAGCGGCAATTTGACCAAGGCCAATAAATTACGCAAATTGGTGGAAGCAGATAAATCGGTTTTATCATTGATAGTATATGAGGCCAAATCCGATGTCCTATTTGGCCGATTAAATGGCCATGCAAAATCGCTGGGTTTAATTGTAAAACCCGATTTAATCAGGGCGATATTGGCGCGGGTGAATATGAATATTCATTTGGCGATGATGGAGATGGAAAAATTATCGCTTTATCATGATGCCAGCATAGATAATCCAAAGAAATTGAGGAACAGGCAATCATCGACCTTGCAGCGGATAAGGCGGATGACGATATCGCCCCCTTAATCAATGCAGCATTAGCGGGCAGGTCAAAATTACTGTCAAAGAATTAAACAATGCCCGTGCGGTTAAAATGGAACCAGTGCGTTTATTGCGGTTAATGATGTATCGTGTGCAACAACTTATTCAAATCAGCCAAGACATGGCATCCGGCAAAAAATTTGACAATGCCACGCGCGGGATATTTTACGGGTTAAAACCCATTTTTGGAACAACAAGTTAAATTATGGCCGGCCCAGCGGCTGTTCGGGTTGAACGGGCATTTAATCGATATGGAAGAAACCGTAATGACCATTGGCGGGCAAAGCGCCATTACATATATGGAGGCGGAAATATTGCGCATTGCAAAAACCGCCTCTCGCCGCCGTCAACCGGGAAAATAAGATAGCAAAGCCCGCACAGAAAAGGGCGCAATATGGTCATTATTGATAATTAACCGTCACCGGAATCCGGCCACGAAACATGCCCGACACGCTTTGTGTTATGACCAACCTGCCGCCAAAGGAAAATGTCAAACGGCCATTTTGGTCCAATTGGGCCAATGCGGGCATATCATGTTTAATATCCACCACGCGCACCACACCGCCCGATGAAGCGGTCATCTCCACGCTTTGTGGCAATTCAATCCGCACATTACGGCCCGGTGTGCCCTTCACATTTACCGTCCCGACCAGCGACATTCCCCCCAAATCAATCAATCCGCCCTGCACTGATTTACCGCCATGATGCGGGTTTTATATCAATCGCCCCGCC